>NZ_CP088017.1:3050295-3660354 GCF_021049285.1 Ruania halotolerans | reverse complement strand
GGATCTCTCTGCCTCCGGCTACTGGAAGCGTGGGAACAACGATGATCAGTGGCGCGCGCTGAAGCGGAAGTGGGTTGCCGCCATGGAGGCCGAGGAAGAGGCGCGCAGCACCTGAGTGCGAGCCGCCGATTCTAGCCCGCCGAACGCAAACCTATGCGGCGTTGACGCCGGCGATGCCGCAGAAGTTTGCGCTCGGCAGGGCGGGGCCAGTGCGAGGCTCGGGCGTGTCGGGCCCGGACATCGCCATCGAATGTATGTTCGAATGAGTGAATGAGATGGCAAGGTCAGCAGGCGAGCGATGCGGGTGCGCTGATCCCGCTGCGGGGGCTGATCCGTAGCGTCACCACCCCAGAGTTCGCCGGTGTGACGTTCCACGAGGTGCTCTGCAAGAGCGCATTGAACAAGGTGCCCGGCGGGTCCAATATGCCGTTCACCTGGACGATCAACACCACGCGTGGCTGCCTCCACCGATGCACCTACTGCTTCGCGCGCAAGACCCACGAGTATCTCGATCTCGATTCCGGTGCGGACTTCGACACTCAGATCGTGGTGAAGACCAATGTGGCCGAGGTGGTGCGTGCCGAAGTGGCCAAGCCCTCCTGGCGGCGTGAACACGTGGCACTCGGGACGAATTCGGACCCGTACATGCGTGCCGAGGGTCGCTACCGGCTGATGCCGGGGGTGATCGAGGCGCTCGCAGACTCCGATACACCGTTCTCCATCCTCACCAAGGGGCCGCTGCTGCGGCGTGACCTGCCATTGATCAGGGCGGCGGCCGAGCGCGTGGATGTGGGCATCGGTGTCTCACTCGCGTTCACCGATCCTGAACTGCAGCAGCGGGTGGAACCGGGCACGCCCACGCCGAAGGCGCGCCTCGACCTGATCCGCGCCGTGGCCGATGCGGGGCTACGGCCCACGGTGATGGCGATGCCGATCCTGCCGTGGCTGACGGACTCGAACGAGCACCTGGACGAGTTGTTCGCTGCGGTCCGTGACGCCGGTGGCGCCTGGGTGACTGCGGGGCCGCTGCATCTGCGCCCGGGTGCACGCGAGTGGTTCATGGCCTGGCTGGCGCGCGACTATCCGGCATTGGTGCCGAAGTATCGCGCGCTGTACGGCCGGGGCTCCTACACCACGGGCGAGTACCGGCAGTGGTTGGCGGATCGGGTGCGCACGATGCGCCGTCGGCACGGGTTCGTCCGGGAGGAGACTCAGGGCGGGGCGAGGTGGACGCTGCGCACGGATCCGGACGCCGTCGGTGATTCACCTGCGGGAACTGCGGCGCTGGCGCAGGCCGATCCCCGGCCAGTGCAGGCAGCGCTTTTCTAGTCGGGATGACCCAATGTCAGTACCGCTGTCTACGCTGGGAGAATGACTTCGATCATCACCGGCGCGGACGGTCGCGCCCGCTGCGTCTGGGTCGGCGCGGACCCCGACTACGAGCGGTACCACGACCAGGAATGGGGATACCCGCTCCGCGGTGATCGGCCGCTGTTCGAGAAGATGGCGCTGGAGGGATTTCAGGCCGGACTCTCGTGGATCACGATCCTGCGCAAGCGCCCCCGGTTTCGTGAGGCATTCGCGGGCTTCGAGCCCACGGCCGTGGCGCGGTTCGGCGAGAGCGACATCGAACGCCTGATGGCCGACCCCGGGATCGTGCGCAACCGCGCGAAGATCCTCGCCACGATCGCGAACGCGCAGATCGTGCAGACGATGGCCGAGGGCGAACTGGATGCGTTGATGTGGTCCTTCGCGCCGGACGGCACGTCTCGAGCCCGACCCCGCTCGTTCGCTGACGTGCCCGCCGTGACACCGGAATCGACGGCGATGAGCAAGGCGTTGCGCAAGCGTGGTTTCCGATTCGTCGGCCCGACGACGATGTATGCGCTCATGCAGTCGGCGGGCATGGTGGATGACCACATCGAAGGATGCTGGCGAGCAAGCTAAAGGCGTAGGCTCAACGCCCGTGCCCCGTCTGCTCGCCGATACCGCGCCATTGCGGATCGCGGCGTTCCGCCGGCTGTGGTGGGGGCTCGGTGTCTCCAACCTCGGAACGCAACTGACGGCGGTCGCCGTCGGCCTGCAGGTCTATGCGCTGACCGGATCCACCCTGGCGGTCGGAATCCTCGGGATCTTCGCCCTCGTCCCGTTAGTGGTGCTCGGCTTGTACGGCGGTGCGCTGGTGGACCATTTCGATCGACGCCGGGTGGCCTTGGTTGCCTCGAGCGCACTGTTCGTGGTGACGGCGCTGCTCGCGCTCCAGGCATGGCTGCACGTGGAGTCGGTGGAGCTGCTGTACGCGCTGGTGGCGTTGCAGTCGGCGGCGAGCGCGGTGAACAACCCGGCCCGTTCGGCGATCATTCCCCGCTTGGTACCGATCACCCAGCTGGCGGCCGCGAACGCACTGCAGACTCTCGCCTGGAACGTGGCACTCACCGTGGGGCCGCTACTGGGCGCCACCCTCGTGGCATGGCAGGGCTTCCAAGTGGCCTACACCCTCGATGTGCTGCTGTTCTCGGCCTCGCTGTACGCCCTGTGGCGCCTGCCTGATCTACCACCGCAACACTCCGACGTCGCGAGTTCGGCTGGTGAGGGCGACCCGGAAGGCGTGCCGCCTGCGAAGCGCCGGGTGGCCGGATGGAGCTCCGTGCGCGATGGCCTGCGCTACCTCGGAACCAGGCCGAACCTGCGGATGACGTTCCTGCTCGACCTGAGCGCGATGATCCTGGCCATGCCGCGGGTGCTCTTCCCCGCCGTAGGCGTGCTGCTCATCGGTGGTGGAGAGGCGACGACGGGCGTCCTCACAGCGGCGATCGCCGTCGGCGCAGTGCTGGCGAGTGTGCTCTCCGGCGGGCTCGCCGGTGTGCGGGCCCAGGGCAAGGTCATCGTTGGCGCCATCGCGGTGTTTGCGCTCGCGGTGATCGGGTTCGGCGTCGTCCTGCTGCTGGTCGGTGAGACCTCGCCGGACCACGTGATCGGCTGGGCGCTGGTGGCCGCCGTCGTGCTTCTCGCCGTGGCAGGGGCCGCAGATTCGATCTCCTCCATCTTCCGCCAGACGATCCTGCAGGCGGCCACACCCGATGCCATGCGTGGGCGTTTGCAAGGGGTATTCGTGGTGGTGGTGGCCGGTGGGCCGCGCCTCGGCGATGTGTTGGTGGGCGCGGAGGCCTCCTGGTTCGGTGAGGGGATGGCTGCCGTGATCGGCGGGACCCTGTGCGTGCTGGCCATCACTGTGCTCGCAGTGACGCAGCGGAAGTTCCTCGCTTACGACGGCGCCCACCCGAGCCCGTAGAAGCCGGCGCACCGAGGCGACGGGTGCGCCCGCGCGAGTGACACGCGATCGCCGTAGTGTCGCGCTCATGAGTGCTGACCCCGCGCCGCACACCAGGCACCGTCATCCACCCTCGGCCGTCCGCTGGGTGTGCGCCCGCGTGCGGACCGGTGCCTTCGTGACCGACGTGCTGCAGATCATCAAGTGCACGCTTGCTGCCACCGTGGCCTGGTGGCTCACAGCGGTCGTGTTGGATTCGCAGATGCCGTTCCTCGCGCCATGGACGGCACTACTGGCGGTGCACGCCACGGTGTACCGGTCGTTGACCCGAGGCATTCAGACGGCGGTGGCTACCGGTCTCGGCGTGGGGATGGCCTACCTCATCGGCACACTGTTCGACGAGGTCAGCCTGTGGTCATTCGCGCTCGCGGTGTTCCTGGGTATGGCGGGATCCCGATTGACCTGGTTGCGCGCTGAGGGGGTGGCGATCGCCACGACCGCGATCTTCGTACTCGGCGGTGGATTCGACGACCAAGCGCCGTTGTTGGGCGACCGGTTGCTCGAGGTGGGGATCGGCGTCGGGGTGGGCCTGGTGGTGAACTTCCTGGTCGTACCTCCGCTACGGGACCGGCAAGCGGCGAGTTACGTGGACAGCATCAATCGCCGGCTGGGCCGGGTGCTGATCCAGATGGCCGATGAGCTCGAGAACTCGTGGGACACCGACAGGGCGCAGGAGTGGGTAGCCGCGACCGAGTCGATGGATGAGGAGCTCACGACCGCCTGGGGCACCATCCGCTATGCCCGCGAGAGTGCGCGGGTCAACCCTCGCGCGTACGTCCCGTGGGCCCACCGAGCGCGTCGCCGAGAGGGCCGGGGCAAGGAGGAGGCCGACGAGATCGGTTATGACGAGATCCTCAGCCGTGTCGGCGAAGGGATCTCGCATCTGCGCCACCTCGCGCGGACGATTCGGGAATCGACCTATGCCGAGAGTCAATGGGACGACGACTTCCGCCGCGAGTGGGCCGCAACTGTGCGCGACACCGGCCACGCGGTGGCAGACCCGCACGCCGTGGTGGAGCCGATCGCCGACCGTCTCGATGCGCTGGCACGGCGATTCTCGGGAGAGGACGGGCTGCCCTCCGGTGAACTGTGGCCGGTCTATGGATCGTTGGTGACGAGCATGCGCCATATCGCCACGGTGGTCGATGACGTCGCTTCTGCGCGAGAGGCCCGGGACAGCTCAAGGCCCAACCCGACGGCGTAGCACCGCACTGATCCGTCACGTCGCCGTCAACTTCTCGCCGCCTCGTACTCGCCATATCCTGTGGCAGGTGTCCGAGGAATCCCGCCCCAGCCCAGCCACTGGTCGATCCCTAGTCCGCCGGTTCGTGGCGTTCGTGAGTTCGCCCGAGGTCGCGACCGACCTGCTCCAGATCGTCAAATCCGTGATCGCTGCGACAGCGGCATGGTGGGTATCACTGAGCGTGCTCGACTCCCAACTGCCGTTCCTCGCGCCCTGGACCGCCCTTCTGGCCGTACATGCCACCGTCTACCGGTCCCTCTCTCGCGGGCTGCAGACCACCGTGGCCAGCGGTGTGGGGGTCGGATTGTCGTTCCTGATCGGGGCATTGCTTGAGGTGAACCTGTGGACCTTCGCCCTCGCCGTCCTCGTGGGGCTCGTGGGCTCACGGTTGTCCTGGTTGCGCGATGAGGGCGTGGCGATCGCCACTACGGCCATCTTCGTCCTCAGCAGTGGCTTCGATGATCAAGCGCCGTTGCTCGGCGATCGGCTGCTCGAGGTCGGAGTCGGCGTGGTGATCGGCGTCGCAGTGAACCTGCTGCTCCTCCCGCCGCTGCGAGATCAGCAGGCCGCGCGGCACGTGGACAGCGTCAACCGCCGCACGGGCGAGGTGCTCATCCAGATGGCCGACGAGCTCGAGGAATCCTGGGACACCGACAGTGCCGACCAGTGGGTGGCTGAGACGATCTCGATCGATGCCCAGCTCGCCTCCGCCTGGCAGTCCGTACGGTTCGCCCGGGAGAGTGCGCGCATCAACCCGCGCCGCTACGTGCCCTCGTCCGTGCGCGGGCGCCGTCAGGATGATCCCGAGGGAACTCCCGGAGCCGAGGTGGGCTACGAGGAGATCCTCACGCGGGTGAGCGAAGGGATTTCCCATCTGCGCCATATGGTGCGCACCGTCCGTGAGTCGACCTATGCGGAGAGCCAGTGGGACGATGACTTCCGCCGCGAATGGGTCGCGATCGTCCGTGATGCCGGGCGGTCCATTCGCGATCCAGAAGCAGAGGTCGAGCCGATCAATGATCGCATCGATGCGCTGGCCGCCCGGGCCTCGAGCGGGGACGGCCTGCCACCAGGCGACCTCTGGCCCGTCTACGGCTCCCTCCTGACCAGCATGCGTCACATCGTCGTTGTCGTCGACGATGTTGCCTCGGCCCGCCAGGCGCGGGACAGCTCGCGCAGCAACCCCTCGGCGTAGTCGCGCAGGTAGCGTGGCGACCATGAGAGCCGCCCGCCGTGCCGCCGTCCCACCGTTCGAGGTGATGTCGATCCTCGACCGGGTGGCTCAGTTGCGCGCCGCGGGCCGGGACGTGATCTCCTTGTGCGCAGGCGAGCCAGATGGCGGGGCGCCTTCCGATGTGGCCGAACGGGCCGTTGCTCTGCACCAGGCCAACGATCTCGGCTACACCAGTGCCCTCGGCCCCCGCCCGCTGCGGGAGGAGATCGCCGGCCATTACCGCCGTTGGTACGGCCTCGACCTCACCGGTGATGACGTGGCCATCACCACCGGATCTTCCGGCGCCTTCGTACTCACCTTCCTCGCCGCGTTCGACCCAGGCGACCGGGTGGCGCTCGCAAGCCCGGGCTACCCGGCCTACCGCAACATCCTCACGGCCCTGGGTTGCGAGGTGGTGGACATCCCCTGCGGGCCCGAGCACAGGTTCCAGCCCACCCCGGACCTGCTGGACGAGGTGGCGGCTCGTCGTGGTCCATTGCGTGGCCTCGTGGTCGCTTCGCCTGCCAACCCCACCGGCACCATGCTCACCCGCGCCGAACTCGCCTCCCTCACTGCCTGGTGCGATGCCCACGACGTGCGGCTGATCAGCGACGAGATCTATCACGGGATCACCTACCCCGATGATCCTGAGGACCCCGACGCCCGTGGGGTCAGCGCCCGGGAGACCTCCCGCAGCTGTGTGGTGGTCTCCTCCTTCTCCAAGTACTGGGGGATGACCGGCTGGCGGATCGGCTGGGCGCTGGTCCCACCCGATCTGCGCAGCGCCGTGGATGCGCTCGCCGGGAACATCGCCCTGTGCCCGCCCGCGCCCGCCGCCCTGGCCGCAACTGCCGCCTTCACCCCGGCCTCCTACGCTGCCGCCGACGCCCGGGTGGCCACTTTCGCACGCACTCGCACCACTTTGCTCGACGCCGTCCCTGGCCTCGGGTGGGGCCCGATCGCCCCCGCCGACGGCGCCTTCTACCTCTACGCCGACCTCGCAGACACGCTCGGGCGCCACAGCGATGCCTCCTCGTGGAGTCGCGCCCTCCTCGAGGAGGCAGGGGTCGCCGTCGTGCCTGGGATCGACTTCGATCCCATCGGCGGTGGGCGATACGTGCGGTTGTCGTTCGCGGCCGGTCACGATGCGGTCACCGAGGCAGTCGAGCGGATCAGCGCCTTCCACGCCGGGTAGGCTGCTGCGACGTGAGCGACGAAGCCCAGATCCTGGAACCATCTGTCTCATCCGAGTACTGGCGGGGTGCCATTTCATGGGTCCCCGATGGTGACACCTGGCGCCCGTGGCGCCTTCCACCCGAGCGCGCCGACCGGGCCCACGCCCCAGTGCTGGTGGGCCACGCGCAGATGGCCGCGGGCGTGCGCGCCGAGCTACGCACCGACGCGTCGGGTCTGAGCCTGCCGCTCACCTATGAGTACGACGCCCCAGGGTTTGTGGACGTCACGGTCGAGGACGCACTACACCGTCGTGTCGAGCTCACCTCCGGATCGCACGTCCTCGAGGTGGACCTGCCCGACGGCGAGCATGAGGTCCGCCTCTGGCTCCCCCAGGCAGGGCACACAACGGTCGGTGCGCTGACTCTGAAGGCCGCGACCGCCGTCGCCCCCTTGGCCCAGCGCCCTCGCTGGATCACCTACGGCAGCTCCATCACGCAGTGCTCGGCGGCGGCCGGGCCGAGCCAGACCTGGCCGGCGATCGCCGCCACCACGCTCGGATGGGACCTGACCTGCCTCGGCTTCGGCGGCCAGTGCCACCTCGACCCGATCGCCGAACACGCCATCGCGCAGACCCCGGCCGACGTAATCTCGCTGTGCCTGGGGATCAACATCCACGGCCGGACGTCCTTCAACGAACGGTCCTTCGCGCCGCAGATCTCCGGGTTCGTCGAGCGGGTGCGTGCCGCACACCCGGAGGCGACCATCGCCGTCATCACCCCGATCGGCTGCCCGGCGCGGGAGAACTCGGCGGATCACGACGGCCTCACCCTGGTGCAGATGCGCGAGGCGATCGGTGAGGTCGTGGCGGCGCTGAACGCACACGACGGGCGGATCACCGTGATCGACGGGCTGAGCATCATCGGCACGGACGAGGAAAAACTGCTGCATGACGGTCTGCACCCGGGACCCGAGGGATACCAGTTGATGGGTCAGCGGTTGGCCTCCGCGCTCAGCGCACTGACCCCAGCGCCTGCAACGCACTGAGACCGCGCCGAGTGCGGCGAATCTCGCGAACATCTCACCTGGTGAACGAAATTGGCCGCACTCGCGTCGGAGGGAGGGTGTCAGATCCTGCGGCGGCGGAACTTCGCGCGCAATGCGCAGGCGACGGACATCGCCACCACCCCGGCGAGTGCCTGACCACCGAGCACCGCAAGGTTGACGTCGAACGCCGGCTTCCAGGTGACCTCGCCGTCGTGGACCACATAGGCACCCGACGGCCACGCGCACATGCCTACGGCGCCCCCGCCGCCGGTTCCCTCGGCGCTGGGTCCGTCGGTGGTGCCCTGCGGGTCCCGGCCCATCCCGGAGCCGTAGCCCATCCCGGACCCGCCGATCACCCGGGCCACCGGGATCACCGTGGTCTCGCCCACCGTGTAGGCCTCGCCGAAGACGCGGCGGACGGTCAGCGCCTCCCGAAGGGTCTCGATCGGCAGATTCGGGTCTCCTGCGGTGCGGCTCATCTCATCCTCACGAGGTTCGGGGCGTGGTTGCGTCCATCATGCAATGCCTGCGGCCGTCCCGGTAGGTCCGCTCACCCCGTGCGCGCCGTACTTGCCCGTGCCATCAGCTGGGGTTGGAACACCAACTGCTCGCGAGGGCGCCCCGGCACGTCGAGCTCGCCCAGGAGCAGTTCGGCAGCAGCTGCGCCGATATCGCGGCTCACCTGCCGCACCGAGCTGAGCGGTACCGAGGTGGTCTCCGCGAACGCGATGTCGTCATACCCGAGCACCGCCACGTCCCCCGGCACCGTCAGTCCGGCTCCGATGAGGCCCTGCATGATGCCGATCGCTGCCATGTCATTGCCGGCGAACACCCCGTCCGGCCGGTTCGATGCCGACATGGCCGCGATTCGGCGCCCGGTGGCCCTGCCGACGTCGATGTCCAGGTCTGGTCCGTCCAGCACGGTCAGGGTGACGCCGTCGGTGGCGTCAACCACCTGTTGCGCGCCACGCAAACGCTCTTCCACCTGCCGCACCCCGGGTGGGCCGGAGGCGAACACCAGCCGGCGGCACCCCACCTCGAGCAGGTGCCGCGCGGCGAATTGGCCGCCGAGCACATGATCGGTGGACGCCGACGACAGGGTTTGCGTCTCGTCCCGGTGGTCCACGAGCACCACCGGCGTGCCACGGGAAGCGATCTGCTGGGCATGCTGGACGCCCGCATCGAACGGGCTCAGGATGATGCCATCGAAGCGGAACTGCTCGAACATCCGCAGGTACGCATCCTGCTGGTGCGGGGACTCGTGCGTGCTGCCCACCATCACGCTCAGCCCTCGCGCGGCCGCCGCCTTCTCCACCGCCACCACGATGTCGGCAAAGAACGGATTCGAGGCGTTGATCACCGAAAGGCCGATGGTGTTGCTCCGGGAACGGCGCAACTGCCGGGCCGGCATATTCGGCACGAAGCCCAACTCATCGACCGCGCGCTGGACCTGCAGCCTCATCCGGTCCGAGAGGCGGTCCGGCCAGTTGAAGTAGTTCGAGACCGTGGCAGCCGAGACTCCCGCCCGTCGGGCGACGTCCTGAATCGTGACACTAGCCACGATGACCTCCTCGCACTCGGCTGCGGGTGCACGGTTCATCGTGCTGGCCCGCGCCGCGCCCGTGACGCTACCGGTCTGGATTGAAACGGTGCAAACCTGGCGCCGTGCTCCCCTTCGAATACCGGTGGTGTGCGCGAACGCCACGCCCGCCGTCGGCAGTGTGGTTCGCCTACCGGAAAGGTCCGGTGAGCATCACTGGACGATCGCGGTTGCCAGTGCGAATCCCAGCGCCGCGGCTGCCAGGGTGAGCATCATCGTGATGGCGAGGTTTGCCGCGCACCGGCGGCGGTCTCCGGCGAGCAGCAGCCGTGCCGACTCCACCATGGCGGTGGAGAACGTGGTGAACCCTCCGCACAGCCCGATGCTGAGCACCGTCGCGCTCACCCCGATCGTGCCGGTGCCCAGCAGGCCGGCGAGCACCCCGATCAGTAGCGAACCGGCCGTGTTGATCCCGATGGTGGCCACCGGCAGTGCAGTCTGCCACCGGGCCCTGATCGCCCCGTCCGCCCAGAATCGCAGCGCCGCACCCAGCCCACCGGTGACGGCGATCAGCACGGTGATCATCGGACGCCACCGTGCTCAGGCGGACCGGTGCGTCGCGAACGGGCCCCGCCCGCGGCGATCCCTGCCAATGCAAGCAACAGGCCCAGGCTCAGGCTCGCGAGGACGTACCCGGCCGCGAGGCCGAGCTGGCCGCCGTTGATCAGGCGCTCGGTCTCCAGGGCGAGGCTGGAGAAGGTGGTGAATCCGCCGAGGAACCCGGTCCCGATCCCGAGCCGGATGGCTCGCCGGGTCGCGTTCTCCTCCCCGGCGCGCAGCAGTGCCTCGAGCAGCACTCCCAAGGCGAACGCACCGGCGAGGTTCGCCGTCAACGTTGCCCACGGGACGCCGTCGGGAGGGCCCAAGGCCTCCGTGAGCCCGTACCGGGCGAGCGTGCCCAGGCTGCCACCGACGGCCACCACCCCGCCGAGACGGAGTCGATTCACCTGCCCTCCTGACCAAGCGGTACCACGAGTACCGGTACCTCCTGGGTGTGCACCAGATGGCCCGCCACGGACCCACCGATCACCTCGTTCATCCACCCGGAGAAGCCCGGACGGCGGGCGCCCACCACGATCATCGGCGCGCGGTACTCGCGCGCCGCCTCGGCAAGTCCGCGGGCAACCTCGCCGGAGCCCCGCACGAACCGCCACGGCACGCCCGACGGCGTCAGCTCGCCCCGCACCAGTGCGTGCACTTGCTCGTCGAGTGTGGTGATGTCATCGCCGTTGGTGGCGTCCGGATCCACCGGGGCGAGCGCCGGGACTCCGGAGAGCTCGCTCGTCACCAGCACGTGGGTGGGATCCACCCAGGTGGCCACCACACCGGTGCCGTAGATGCCTGCCACCTCCCCGGCGCGGTGCAGCACACGCGGATCCTGCCCGGGCTCGACACCCACGACGATCGGGCGTTCGGCCGGGATGCCGACCCACGGGCGCGTGCTGAAGGCTGTCATGACCCCTCAGAGTAGGCCCTGAATGCGGAACTGCATCGAGTGGTAGACGCTGTTGTCTGCCGTCTTCCACTGGCTCACGCTCAGGTGCAGATCGGACAGGCTCGAGCCGGGAATCACGTACCCCCCGTACAACTGCGCCACGTGGCTGTGTGATTCCGAGCCCCACTCCCCGCCCCAGAGCAGGGTGGTCTTCGCGGCCGTGTGCAGATTGTCCGTGGGCGTGTTCAGCACCATCGCGTCGATCCGGTAGTCCTGGGCGTTGAAGTAGGTGAGCAGCCACTTGCCGCCGAGGGGCCGCAGGCACATCTCACCGAATCCGCCGGGCAACACCTCGGTGGCGGTGGCGCCCCACACCCAGTGGGACCCGTTCCAGCCCCATGGCTGGTACGCCGCGCCGTTGGTGATCTGGGTCTCGGGCACGCGGTAGAGCTTGATGCCCTTATCCCGCTGGAAGCCAGTGGCGAACAGGTAGACGTAACCGTCGTTGCCCTGACCCCAGGTGATGCACTGGAAGTAGCCGCCGTCCTTGTCGCCCGGGAAGGTGAGCCCGGTGTGCTGCCAGGTGGCACCGGAGTCGGTCGACTGCCACACCTCCGTCCATCGCACGGCGCCGAAGTGCGGGCCGTTCACGATGGCGTGCAGGTACATCGTGCCGCCGATGGTGATCACATCGGACGGGATCACGGTGGTGAAGTAGTGATCGTGCGGGTAGTACCACAGTTGCGGGGCATGGGCCTGGGTGGTGGCGCCATTCCCGGCGCAGCCGTTGAACGTCACTCCGGCGTTCGGGTTGGTGGTGCCCGAGTACAGCGCCACCGGGGAGCGCCAGTTCGTGCCGCCCACGTGGTCCAGCCAGGTGTCACCGAAGACCCACACGGCCCGGCCGTCCGGGGCGATCGCCGGGATGCCGAGGTCGGTGGCCCCGATGCCGTACTGCACCGGGGTCTGGGTGCCGACGAGGTCCTTGATCTTCGTGCTGGTGACGGCCGCAGAGGCACCGGCCGCGTTGACGGACAGGCCTGCAGCAGCGAGCCCCACGGCAGCGCTTCCGCGGAGTAGGGTGCGGCGGCTGATCGATGTGCGGTTTCTGGGTGTGTGGGTCATGACAAACCACTCCTGACGTCGATGGCAGGGCGAGTAATCGTTTACTCGCTGGTGAGGAGTATGCCAGGAGGAACCGCATCGCCGTCAAGGACGTGTGCCCTCCCAGCGGTCCGTGGCGGGGTACCCTCCGGCCGGCGAAGGCCCGGCCGGGGGAGGGTTCCGCGGAGAACGGGCGCGTGCCTGCGGGCCAGTAGAGTTGAGTTGCTCCTGAGCGCTGGTCGACGCCCCTGGCACGCCCCGCCGCTCGCCCGCGTCGCGTGAGGACCAAGATGACCGAAGTGCCTGCTGGGACCATCGATACTGTCGAGAACGCCGCCGCCACACCGGACGCGAAGCTTCCCTACGCTGAGCTCGGCCTGAAGGAAGACGAGTACGCCCGGATTGTGGAGATCCTCGAGCGCCGCCCCACCGCCGCCGAACTCGCGATGTACTCGGTGATGTGGTCCGAGCACTGCTCTTACAAGTCCTCCAAGCGCCACCTCGGTCAGTTCGGGGACAAGACCACCGAGGAGATGCGCGAACACCTGCTCGTCGGGATCGGGCAGAACGCCGGCGTCGTCGACATCGGCGACGGCTGGGCCGTCACCTTCAAGGTCGAATCGCACAACCACCCCAGCTTTGTGGAGCCCTACCAGGGCGCCGCCACCGGCGTGGGCGGCATCGTTCGCGACATCATCTCCATGGGCGCGCGCCCGGTGGCCGTGATGGATCAGCTGCGATTCGGCGCCATCGATCACCCGGACACCGCACGTGTGGTGCACGGCGTGGTCTCCGGCGTGGGCGGGTACGGCAACTCTCTCGGCCTGCCGAACATCGGCGGGGAGACCGAGTTCGACGCGTCTTACCAGCGCAACCCGCTCGTGAACGCCCTGTGCGTGGGGGTGCTGCGGCACGAGGACATCCACCTCGCCAACGCCGAAGGCGCGGGGAACAAGGTGGTGCTGTTCGGCGCCCGCACCGGTGGTGACGGCATCGGCGGCGCCTCCATCCTGGCGTCGGAGACCTTCGATGCGGACAAGCCCTCCAAGCGCCCGAGCGTGCAGGTGGGCGACCCGTTCATGGAGAAGGTCCTCATCGAATGCTGCCTGGAGCTGTTCGCCGCCCGCGTGGTGGAGGGCATCCAGGATCTCGGCGCCGCCGGCATCTCCTGCGCCACCAGCGAGCTCGCCTCCAACGGTGATGGCGGCATGCACGTGGACCTGGAGAACGTGCTGTTGCGCGATCCCACCCTGACGGCCGGCGAGATCCTGATGAGCGAGTCCCAGGAACGCATGATGGCCGTGGTGGCGCCGGACAAGCTCGAGGAGTTCCTCGCGATCACCGGTAAGTGGGAGGTGGAGACTGCGGTCATCGGTGAGGTCACCGGCACCGGGCGGCTGACCATCGACCACAACGGCCACCGCATCGTGGATGTGGATCCGACAACGGTGGCCCATGAGGGCCCCGTGTACGACCGCCCGTACGCCAAGCCGGCCTGGCAGGACGCCCTGAACGCCGACGACGCAGCTCGCCTTCCGCGGCCGGCCTCGTCGGAGGAGCTGCGCGGCCAGGCACTGACCCTGCTCGCCTCCCCGAACCTCGCGTCGAAGGCCTGGGTCACCGACCAGTACGACCGGTACGTGCAGGGCAATACCGCCATGGCCCAGCCCGACGACGCCGGCGTGATCCGCGTGGATGAGGCCAGCGGCCTCGGGGTGGCCATCGCCACCGACGCCAACGGCCGGTTCACCAAACTTGACCCGTACATCGGGGCCCAGCAGGCGCTCGCCGAGGCCTACCGCAACGTCGCCACGGTGGGTGCACGGCCGCTCGCGGTCACTGACTGCCTGAACTTCGGTTCCCCGGAAGACCCGGATGCCATGTGGCAACTCGTGCAGGCCATCACCGGACTGGCCGATGCCTGCGCCGAACTGGGTGTTCCGGTGACTGGCGGAAACGTCTCCCTGTACAACTCCACGCTCGCCGGTGAGGTCGGCAAGGGCCACATCGATGCCTCGATCAACCCGACCCCGGTCGTGGGTGTGCTGGGCGTTCTGGATGACGTGGCCCACGCCACGCCGTCGGGCTGGAGCGAAGCGGGTCTGGTCCTCTACCTGCTCGGCAGTACCCGTGAGGAACTCTCCGGCTCGGTGTGGGCCGGTGTGATCCACGATCACCTCGGCGGCCGCCCGCCGGTGGTCGACCTCGCCGCCGAGCGGGCCCTGGCGGATGTGCTGGTGGGCGCGTCGTCGGCCGGCCTGGCGCACGCGGCGCACGATCTCGCCGCCGGTGGTCTGCTACAGAGCCTCACCGACGGCGTGCTCCGGCACAACGTCGGCGCCGCCGTGAACCTGGACGAGCTGTGCGCCCGGGACGGGATCGATGTTCCGACGGCGTTGTTCGCCGAATCCGGTGCGCGAGCCCTGGTCGCGGTGCAGCCGGAGCGAGAGGACGCGCTGGTCGCACTCGCCGAGTCCCACGGCGTGCCGTGGCTGCGGCTGGGCGTCACTGCCGACGGCGGACTCGAGGTGGCAGGTCAACTCACCCTGAGTCTGGGCGACCTACGCGCCGCCCATGCCGGCACCTTGCCAGCCCGGTTCGCCTGAGCAGCCCACCACCGACGAGAGGCCTATCTGTTGATGACGCTCACCGACGTGCTGGACAGGCTGAGTGGTCACCGCGAGCACACGCTGACCTGGGGAAACCACCGGGCCGTGGTGACTGAAGCCGGCGCCGGACTGCGCGAATACGCCGTGGACGGTCGCCCGATCGTGGCCGGCTACGCGGCGGACGAGCTCTGCCCGAGTGCCCGGGGGCAGTGGCTGGTGCCCTGGCCGAATCGCATCGCCGAGGGCCGCTATTCCTTCGAGGGCGTGGAGTACTCGCTGCCGATCGGCGGGGCCGACCCGCGCAATGCCATCCACGGGTTCGCCCGTTGGGCGAGCTTCGAGGAGCTGGAGAGCACCGAATCGAGTGTGGACTTCGGTGCTGTGCTCCCCGCCCGGGCCGGCTACCCGTGGACCCTCGCGATGACCGTCCGCTGGCAGCTCGGCCCCGGCGGTCTGAGCACCCGCTTGACGGTCCGTAACCTCGCGTCGACCACCGCACCGTTCGGCGCGGGAGCTCACCCCTACCTGGCACCCGGCGCCCCGGGTGACCTGGTGGACCAGATGAGCGTGACCGTGCCGGGGGCGACCCGGCTCAGCGGCGATGGTGGTCTGATGACGCACGCGGCCGCCGTCGGGCCGGACGATGACTTCCGGGATGAACGACGCATCGGAGCCCATCAGCTCGGCCTGTACACCGGTCTGGATCGTGACGCCGACGGGATTGCCCACACCGTGCTGGAACGGACAGACGGGTTGCGTGTGGACCTGTGGCAGGACGAGGCCTGGCCGTTCGTGCTCCTCTACACCGCTGACGGCGTCAGCGACGCAGAGGGCAAACGCGCCTCGGTGGCCGCGGAACCGATGACCTGTGCCGTGGACGCGTTCAACACCGGTGACGGCCTGCTCCGGCTTGCACCGGGGCAGGAGTTCACTGGTTCGTGGGGCATCAGCCTCGCCTAACGGCTCCTCATGCCCGGCTGGGCGGACGCTGCCGGCGCCGTTCATCCACCACAGCGACAACGAGCGCCACGGTGAGTACCCCGACGACGACTCGAAGACCCACGGACATCGCCTCGCCGTAGTCGCCGCTGGTGGCGAGGGTGGCGAAGAACATCGATGCCGAGGCCGCGACCCCCACCGATGTACCGACTCGCTGACCGGTCTGCAGTGCACCGCCGGCCACGCCCGCGCGGGGAACGGGCACATCGGCCAGGGTGAGGGCCTGGTTCGGGGAGATCACGATCCCGTTGCCGAACCCGGAGATCATCAGGACGCCCGCGAGCCACCATGCGGCGGCTTGGCCGTCCACCACCGAGACGAGCACGTCCGCGATGATCACACCGATGAGCATGGCCGCGATGCCGAGCACCACCAGCCTGCGTCCGAATCGTGCGACCCAGCGCCCGCTCAACCAGGACGAGACGGCACCAGCCAGGGCGAACGGGGTCAGCACGAGGCCGGCCTGCCATGGTGCCAACTCGAGCCCGGACTGAAGGTAGAGGGTGGCCAGCAGGAAGATTCCGGTGAACCCGGAGAAGTAGAGCATCGCGATCAGCGCGCCGCGGGTATAGGACGGGGTGCGGAGCAGATCACGGGTGATCACTGGCTGACCACCGCGGGACTCGTACCGCCGCTCCCACCAGAGGAAGGCCGCGCCGGCCACTACGCTCACGCCGAGCAACCACCACGGTGACTGTGCCGCGCCGCCGCCTTCGGAGGCCTCCAGGAATGGCAGCATGAACGCCAGCACGCACGTCCCGAGGAGTAGCAACCCGGCCACGTCGATGCCCACCCGGCTGGTCACTTTCGGCACGCGTGGCAGGAGGCGCCAGCCGAGCATCAGCACCACCACGCCGACGGGCACGTTCACCCAGAAGACGGCCCGCCACCCCTCCTCGGCGCCGAAGACCGCGATCAGGGCGCCGCCGAGTAGCGGGCCGATTGCGGTGGAGATCCCCACAGTGGCACCGAACATCCCGAACGCGCGGCCCCGCTCGGCACCGGTGAACAGCTCCTGGATCAGCGCGAGAACCTGGGGGTTCAGGGTGCCCGCCGCAACCCCCTGAAGAACTCGCCCGAGCGCCAGCAACTCGGCCGTCGGCGCTGCACCACACAGGGCTGACGTGAGCGCGAACAGTGCCACCCCGATCAGGAACATCCGACGGCGGCCGAAGAGGTCGCCGAGACGGCCGGCGGGAACCAGCACCAGTCCGAAGGCGAGGGTGTATCCGGCCACGATCCACTGGATCTCGGCCGGGTCCGCGCTCAGTGCCGTCTCGATCGAGGGCAGCGCGACGTTCACGATCGAGACGTCGAGCAGCGTCAGGAATCCGGCCGCGAGGCAGACGGCGAATGCGGACCACCGCTGGGGGGAGGGCTCATCCGCTCCGGGACGCATGGGCGCAGTCGACACGGGTCAGGTCTATCACGCGCCGCCGATCTCGGATCGCGCGCGTTGCGGGATGCTCCGCGCGGCACATGAGGCAGAATGCCAACTGGCGGCCGGTGCACACGGGCTCCGGCCGAATCCACTACCTGGGTGCGCGATGTGGCGCGCCTGGAACGCGACGGAAGGTACCAGGTCTGCCGATGAGCTCTCCCAGCGTCAGCTACTCGATCACGGTGCGACTGGAGATGCCGGCGCAGCCGTCCGCTGTGAGTACTATCACCACCACAGTGGAACGCGCGGGCGGAATCGTCACCGCCGTTGACGTGTCCGGCTCCGGACTGGACCGTCTCCAGGTGGACGTCACCTGCGCGACGGGTGGCGAGGACGACGCGAAGCACATCGTGGACGCGTTGGGCGATATCGACGGCGTCACCATCGGCCGGGTCTCGGACCGGACTTTCCTGGCTCACCTGGGCGGCAAGATCGAGATCCAGCCGAAGATGCAGATCCGGCACCGCGATGATCTCTCCCTCATCTACACCCCGGGCGTGGGCCGGGTGAGCCAGCAACTCGCCGCGCACCCGGAAGACGCGGTGCGTCTGACCATCAAGCGCAATACTGTCGCCGTGGTGACCGATGGCTCGGCCGTTCTCGGGCTGGGCAATATCGGCCCGACGGCGGCCCTGCCGGTGATGGAGGGCAAGGCTGCCCTGTTTAAGCGGTTCGCCGGTATCGATGCATTCCCGATCTGCCTGGACACCCAGGACGTGGATGAGATCGTGCGAACCGTGCAGATCATCGCCCCGGTGTTCGCGGGCATCAACCTCGAGGACATCTCCGCACCGCGATGTTTCGAGATCGAGGAACGGTTGCGCGCCGAGCTGGACATCCCGGTCTTTCACGATGATCAGCACGGGACGGCGATCGTGGCGTTGGCGGCGTTGCGGAACGCTCTCAAGGTGGTGGGCAAGAACATCGAGGATGTGCGCATCGTGCAGTCCGGGGCGGGAGCGGCCGGGTCGGCCATCCTCCGGCTGATGCTCGCCGCCGGTGCGCGGCACGTCGTGGTCGCCGACGTGGACGGCGTGATCCGGGCGGACCGGGCGGACCTGGAACCGTCGTTGCAGTGGATTGCCGATGCCACCGAAGGTGATCAGCACCCCGGCACCCTGCACGACGTGATCGTGGGAGCGGATGTGTTCATCGGCGTCTCGGCGCCGAATCTGCTCGCCGAGGCGGACGTGGCGGCGATGGCGGAGCGGTCGATCGTTTTCGCCATGGCCAATCCGTTGCCGGAGATCGATCCCGCGATCGCTACGCGGCACGCTGCTGTGGTGGCCACCGGGCGCAGCGACTTCGCCAACCAGATCAACAATGTGCTCGCCTTCCCCGGGGTGTTCCGGGGGTTACTGGACGGGCGGTCTACTCGGATCACCGACGAGATGCTCTTGGCCGCCGCGACCGCCCTTGCCGATGTGGTCGGGCCGGAGGAGCTGAACGCCACCTACATCGTGCCGAGCGTGTTCCACCAGAACCTGCACACCGCGATCGCGGCGTCCGTGCAAGCGGCCGCCGAGGCGGATAGCCAATCCCGCTCCTCTGTGACCGGCGCCTGATACGTGCGGGGACTCCAGGATTGAACGGGGTGGCGTCCAACGCAGGGTGAGTGTGCGTGACCAACGGGTGACGAATAGGCGAACTCATGCCGTTCGGGGACCTGACCCCTTCATTGGGGAACGGTGCGGCGTTAGGTTGCACTCATCTCCCACCCCGAGCACGAAGGACACCCATGCTCCACGCCCGCAGGGGACGCCGCTCTGACGCCGTCCGTCCACTCGCTGCCATCACCGCAGCCGCCTTCCTCGGTCTAGGCGTCGCAGCGCCTTCGACCGCGGTGACCGTCCCGGTTCCAGCCCCGCGGCTGATCAGCGACGGTGACATTTTCATCAGCGAACTTCACTACGACAATGACGGCACCGACACCGGTGAAGCCATTGAGGTGCAGGCACCGGCCGGTACCGATCTGACCGGGTGGAGCGTGGTGCTCTACAACGGCAACAACAACGCCGCCTACGGCACCACGGAGCTGGATGGCGCCGTCACCGGCACCGACGGTGGCGCCGGTGTGCTCGTGGTGGAGTATCCCTCGAACGGGATTCAGAACGGTGACGCCGATGGGCTTGCCCTGATCGACCCGGACGGCACCGTCGTGGAGTTCCTCTCCTATGAGGGCACCCTGACGGCGTCCGGTGGCCCCGCAGACGGCATCGAGAGCACGGACATCGGCGTCTCTGAGCCGGGCAGCACGCCGATCGGGCAGTCGCTGCAGCGGATCGACGGCGAGTGGACCGGCCCGGCCGAGGACTCCTTCGGCAGCGTGAACAGCTCCGACGGCGGCGGTGACCCCGACCCCGACCCCGACCCCGATCCTGACCCGGAGGTACCCGAGGACGACACCCACACCATCGCCCAGATCCAGGGCACCGGTGCCGAAAGCGAGCTCGTCGGGCAGACGGTCACCACCAGCGGGATCGTGACCGCCGCGTACCCGACGGGTGATTTCGATGGGTACTACATCCAGACCCCGGGCACTGGCGGGAACATCGACCCGGATTCCCTGACCGCGTCTCACGGCATTTTCGTCTACTCCGCCGCCACCGTCGGTGAGGTGCAGATCGGTGACTACGTACGAGTCGCCGGCGAAGTGATCGAGTACCACGGACTCACCGAGATCACCGTGCCGGCCGGTGGGGCCGTTGTGCTTGACGAGGACGCCGCGCCCGTGGAACCGATCACTGACTTCACTCTGGGCGCCACCGAGGCTGAACGCGAGCTCGTCGAGGGGATGCTCGTCGCCCCCGTGGCCGACTACGTGGTCTCCGATACCTTCGCACTCGGCGGCTGGGGTTCGGCCTACGGGTCAATCGGTCTGGGCCTGAACGGTCCGCTCGTGCAGGAGACCGACATCGCCACGCCGGGAACCGCGGCGTACGACGCGGCGGTGGCAGACAACGCTGCCCGTGCTGTCACGCTGGACGACGGTCAGTCCGAGCAAACCACGGACGAGGTCGAGGTTCCGTACCTGACCGGAAACCCGGACCTGCGTACCGGTGTCGGAGTGGAGTTCATTGAACCCGTGATTGTGGACTACCGGTTCCAATGGAACTTCCAGCCGACTGCACCGGTCACCGGCAACGCCGATGACCTGGTGACCTTCGCCGGTGGCAACACCCAGGCCGCGAACGCCACCCCGGAAGACGTCGGGGGCGACCTGGTGCTGGCGACCTTCAACGTGCTCAACTACTTCACCACGCTCGGCGAGGATGTCGCAGGCTGCCAGCCCTACGAGGACCGGGAGGAGAACCCGCTGACCGTCGACGACGGGTGTGATCTGCGCGGTGCCTGGAACGAAACCAATCTTGAGCGTCAGCAGGACAAGATCGTCGAGGCCATCAACGGGCTCGGTGCGGACGTCGTCTCCCTGGAGGAGATCGAGAACTCCGTGAAGTTCGACCAGGACCGCGACGCCTCGCTCGGTGCCCTGGTCGAGGCTCTGAACGCGGACGCCGGCGAGGAGCGCTGGGCGTACGCCGAGTCGCCGGCCGAGCTGCCGACGCTGGCCGAGCAGGACGTGATCCGCAACGCCTTCATCTACACCCCGGACACCGTCGAGGTGACCGGCGACTCGGTGGTGCTCACCGGTGACCCGGCCTTTGACAATGCCCGCGAGCCGCTCGCCCAGGTGTTCACCGCCGTCGGCACGGACTACTCCTTCGTGGCAGTCACGAACCACTTCAAGTCCAAGGGCGGGGAGGGAGCGTGCACCGACCTGCCGCAGGGCTGTGCCGAGGAGGATCGTGTGGCACAGGCCGAGGCGCTCACCGCCTTCGCCGAGGACGTGGCCACCGACACCGGCACGGAGGACATCTTCCTCCTCGGTGACTTCAACTCCTACAGCGCCGAGCTCCCGGCCCTGGCCGTCGAGGACGCGGGGTACGCCAACCTCAACAACGGCGAGACCACCTATGTCTTCGACGGCAAGGTCGGCTCGCTCGACCACATCTTCGCCAACGAGACCGCGGCCGATCGAGTGACCGGCGTGGACATCTGGAGCATCAACTCGGCCGAGTCGGTACTCGCGGAGTACTCCCGGTACAACTACTTCGCCAGTGAGCACTTCCAACCCGGCACTCAGTTCCGCGCCTCCGACCACGACCCGATCCTGGTAGGGATCGATGTACCGGACGTCACGGACACCCTGGTGGACCTGCAGATCATGTCCATCAACGACTTCCACGGCCGGATCGAGGCCAACAGGGAGTCCGCTGGCGCCGCGGTGCTCGCCTGCACGGTGGACACCTACCGCGCCCAGAACCCGAACACCCTGTTCGTCTCCGCCGGTGACAACATCGGGGCCTCCACGTTCACCTCGTTCATCCAGAACGATCAGCCCACGATCGACGTACTGAACATGATGGGCCTGGACGTCTCAGCCCTGGGCAACCACGAGTTCGACCGTGGCCAGGACGACGTGACCGACCGAGTGATCCCGGCATCCGACTTCCCGCTTCTCGGTGCGAACATCGTGGATGACTCGGGCGATCCCGCGTTCGACCCCTACTGGGTCACCGAGACCGGGGGCGTACGAGTCGGGTTCATCGGGGTGCTCACCGAGGACATGCCCACCCTGGTCTCCCCATCCGGGATCGAGGGCCTGACCTTCACCGACATGGGCGAGGCGGCCAACCGTTACGCCGAACAGCTCACCGACGGTGACGAATCGAACGACGAGGCCGACGTGATCGTCGTTCTCGCGCACGACGGCGCACCGGGTGCTGACCTGTCCAGTGCAGCCGGTTCCCCGTTCGGGGACCTCGTCGATGGCGCCCATGAGCAGATCGACGCGATCATCTCCGGGCACACCCACCAGACCTACACCCACGACGTCGACGGCACCTGGGTAACCCAGGCACGCCAGTACGGCGAGCTGCTCGGTCACCTCGAACTCACCGTGGACACCACCACCGGCGAGGTCGTGGCGAGTCAGGCCGAGAACGTGGACCTGGTGCCAGTACCCGGAGACGACGAGACCCCCCGCGAGGAGTTCTGCGCCGGCGACCCGGACGTGCAGGCCGTGGTGGACGAGGCCGTGGACGTCGCCGAGGACATCGGCAGCGACCCACTCGGTGAAATCACCGCGGATCTGAACCGCGCCGTCGGGACTTCCGGTGAAGCGGGCTCGAACCGGGCCGGTGAGTCCACCCTCGGCAACATGGTCTCCGACGTCCAGCTCTGGGCCGCGCAGCGGACCAACCCAGACACCCAGATCGCCTTCATGAACCCGGGCGGCCTGAGGGACGACCTGCGCTTCGCCTCCGACGGTGAGGAGGGCGACGGTGTGGTCACCTATGCGGAGGCTGCCGGTGTGCAGCCGTTCGCGAACACGCTCGTGACGATGGATCTCACGGGCGCGCAGATCGCTGCACTGCTCGAGCAGCAGTGGCGGACCGACGGTGACGCGGAGACGAAGCTCCACCTGGGAGTCTCCGAAGGCTTCACCTATCTGTACGATCCGGAGGCACCGCTCGGTGAGCGGATCGTCTGGATGGGTCTGGACGGTGTGCCGCTCGAGGACGACGAGAGCTACACGATCGTGACGAACTCGTTCCTCGCCTCCGGCGGCGACGCCTTCTCGGTCTTCACGCAAGGATCCGACACTGCCGATTCCGGTCAGGTGGATCTCTCGGCAATGGTGGACTACTTCGCCGAGTTCGAAACGGTGTCACCGGATTACGCCCAGCGCGCCGTCGGCATCACGTGGATCTCCGACCCGGAGGGCGTGTACGCGCCCGGCGATGAGATCGCTGTGGACGTCTCCTCGTTCGCCTTCTCCACCGGTGAACCCACTCCGGAGGAGCTGACCACGTCACTCGGTGGCGTCAGCACGGAGCCGGCAGCGTTGGACACCACGCCGGTTGATGGCACTGACGAGGTGGGCCGCGCCGAGGTGCGGGTCACTGTTCCGGAGGTCTTCGGCGTCAGTGGCGGGCAGGGTGACCGTCAAGCGGGCGCCGGCTCGGACGTCAGCGCGGTTGAGCTGGTGGTGAGCGACCCGGAGAACGGCACCGAACTGCTGCTCGAGGTGCTGATCGAATCCGGCGCCGGGAGTAACCCGGGCGGAGGCGACGGAACCGATGGATCTGACGGGGCCGATGGAGCCGATGGATCTGACGGGGCCGGTGATGGATCGGGCGACCTCGCCGAGACCGGTGCGACCGTGTGGACGCTGGTCCTCATCGCCGTCGGGCTGCTGGTGCTCGGGGCAGTGGTGATGATCGTCCGCCGCCGGGGCACTGTCAGGCGGTGACCAACCGACGGATATGCGTCAGCGTGGGCCGAAGAGGCCCCCAGCTCGACGCATATCCGTCGGCTCGGGCAGTCACCGGATCTCGACGTGGACCAGTCGGTGAGGTCAGCGGTATGCCGCCACCAACGGGCACGTGAACGTGTCCCGGACGCCGAGGCCCACCTCATTGAGGTGGCGTACGACGATCCCGTAGGAGCGCCACAGGGTCGTTTCGGTGTAGGTGACCCGGTGTTCGGCGCAGAACTCGCGGACCTTCGGTGCCACGGCGCGCAAGTTGGGGCGCGGCATGTTCGGGAACAGGTGGTGCTCCACCTGGAAGTTCAGACCGCCCATAGCCGCATCCACCCAGCGTCCGCCGGTGATGTTGCGGCTCATCAGGGTCTGCCGGCGCAGGAAGTCCAGGCGCATGTCCTTCGGCACGATCGGCATGCCCACGTGGTTCGGCGCGAAGGAGGCGCCCATGTACACCCCGAACACGGCCAGCTGGACACCGAGGAATGCGGCGGCAACGCCTGGGGAGAGTACGAGGAACAGGAATGCGGGGAAGGCGATCAGCCGGATGCCCAGGAAGACGATCTCGACGGTGCGGCGCTTCAGCGGGGCCCGGCCCAGCACGCGTTTGGTGCTCGTCAGGTGCAGGTCGAGACCTTCGAGCAGCAGCATGGGGAAGAAGAACCAGCCCTGGCGCTTGAGGAACCAATCCGTCAGCGGGTGGCGGCGCTCGTCCGCCTGCTCGGGAGTGAACGTCACGTAGGGCAGGTCGATATCCGGATCGGAGCCGCGCTTGTTCGGGTTCGCGTGGTGCTTGGAGTGCTTGCCCTGCCACCAGCCGTGGCTCAACCCCACGAAGAGGTTGGCCAGCACGATCGCAGTCCAGTCGTTCCACTTCCCGGAGGCGAAGATCTGCTTGTGTGCCGCATCGTGGCCGAGGAAGGCGATCTGGGTCATCACCACGCCCATGACGGCGGCGAGCACCAGCAGCCACCACGTGCTGCCGATCAGCGCGATCGCGGCGATGATCGCCCCGAATCCGAGGGCGGCACCGATGAGGCGGGGCCAGTAGTAGTCGTAGCGGCGGCGCAACAGGCCGCTCTCGCGTACGTCCCGGGTCAGCGCGCTGAACTGGCTGACGTAGGCGTCCCGTGGTCGTTCGGCGGCGGTCATCGCACACCTCTCAAAGTGGTGAGAATGGATGCCAGGGGCACCCGGCGGAGGCGGCGTGGTGCGGCGGGGGAATGCCGATCAGGTACCGACAGCTGCCGAATCAGGTACAGGTGGGAGAAATGGGCCCGGCCGCCGTCGGAAGAACCAACGGCGGCCGGGTTGAGCGAAGCGCAACCGATTCGGTGCGCCCCGCTGAGTATCAGAGCGGGCGAATGTTCGACGCCTGGGGGCCCTTCGGGCCCTGGGTCACCTCGAACTCGACGCGCTGGTTGTCATCGAGCGAACGGTAACCGTCAGCCTCGATGGCCGAGTAGTGCGCGAACACGTCCGCGCTCCCGTCCTCGGGGGCAATGAAGCCGAACCCCTTCTCAGAGTTGAACCACTTCACAGTTCCTACAGTCATGCGTTTCTCCATCATTCAGAGTGCGGACCCGACTGTCGGGTCCGATTCAGCCACGGTGTCGGGCGTCAACTCTTCTGGTGAAGAAAAACGCCCCAGAGCCTTGTAGGCCGGGGCGTCCGACGTGCGATTCACTGCAACCACGTTTGAGTCTACCCCACAAGTGACGGTTGTGGGAGGTGAGGTCCGAATCACTGCAACCACGAGGCTGAGACCAGCACTCGGGAGGCTGAGGCGACCGGGTGTCCGGCGCGAGCATCCGCGATCACCTGCTCGACGTTCGGCCGTGCACAATCGGCGCTCCATCCCGCTCTCTGCCCGTCTGCCACGGCAGTGACGTGCCACCCGGGGCCGACGGCGTGCACGAACTCACCGCGGACGACGTCGAGGATGGACTCATCGATCGCCTCGAGCAGGGTGGCCGAACCGAAGTCGCAGGCGTCGCAGGCGCAGTCGGGCACGGGGTCGAGCCAGGCGGGAGGGTCACCGATGCCGAGACCGAGGACGCACTCCGGCACATCCTCCAAACGCCGGGTGGTGAGTACCAACGACAGGGCGCCTTCGGCGTGCGGGACCAGACGCACTCCGGTTTCGGTCGCGGACCAACGTGGGGGATCGGTGATCGGGATCGATTCGGCGGTGGCCAGGTCGAGCCGGAGCAGCGCCTGCTGCCAGGCCAGCACCCGGGCACCGACGATCACGTACCGCTCCGGATCGGTGACCCGGGAATACGCCTCGTCCGGGGGCTCGGCGCCATCGGGGCGCGGGTTCGGCCAGGTGATCCGACTCTCCGGCAGGGCCGCATAGATGGCCTCGACCGCCCGCCGCACCTCCCGCTCGCCCATCCCATGAGGGTAGATCCTGCGATAGTGCCGGGTTGGGTTGTCTCGGGCGGGTAGCAACATCTCGACGAGGATCCCTGGGACGGGCGCGGGCGCTGGGTAGGGTCAACCGTTGTGGCCCGACGACGAATCGAACCAACTGAGGGTGCGGCGGCCGTGGCCGCATGGCGCCGAGGCGAGGCGACGCCCGCCCAGGTGCGCACCGCCGTCAGATATGCCCTGCAGACCTTGGCCGATCGTGCCCCGGGCACGTCAGTGGAGGTGCGGGTGCCCCCGGCCGGGGTGGTGCAGGTGATCGAGGGGCCGAGGCATACGCGGGGAACCCCGCCGAACGTCGTGGAGACGGACCCGGCCACCTTCCTCGCCCTGGTGACCGGGCAGCTCAGCTGGTCGGACGCCGTCGGGACCGGGGCGGTGACGGCCTCCGGGTCGCGCGCGAACCTCGACGGCTGGCTGCCGCTGTGGCCCCCGCAGTGAGCTAGCGTCAGTGCCATGAGCGTGCAGAACCCGCCTGGCGAAGAGCCCGAGGGTGCCCGGCCTCCCGTCGTGGATCCCGAGGGCGTAGCTGAGACTTCCTCGGATGAGACGCCGCCGGTGGCAGAGGGCCATTCGGTGGCCGACCAGGACCAGGCTGCTGACCCCGTGCGCGCTGCCGGTGGCGCCATGGGCGATGAGGTGCACCTTGCTGACGCCCTCGACCGGTCCAGGGTGCGGCGCGCGCCTCGCTACCGGGGCTTTGCTGTTGCCGGGGGACTGCTCGGACTGATTCTGGCAGCCGTGTTCACCCCGTTTGCGGCGGAGACGGAGTACCTGGACCACGGCGGACTCTTCGTCCTCTTGACGGCGTTGCTCGTGCCGGTGGGCATCCTGATGGCATGCATCGTGGCCGCACTCCTGGATCGGCGGTCCCGATGAGTACGTCGGCCCAGCGCCGGCACCTGCGTCTTCGACCGGCAGCCGCGGAGGCCGTCCATCCGCAGCTGGAGCGCATCCGCGCCGAACTCGAGGTTCCCGGCCCGTTCACCGGTGCCGCGCTCGCTGAGGCGCACGCGGCTGCGCGCACACCGGTGGTCCACCCCGAGGACCTCACGGACGTGCCTTTCCTCACGATCGATCCGCCCGGCGCGCGGGACCTCGACCAGGCGATGCACATCTCTCGGACGCCCGACGGATTTCTGGTGCGCTACGCCATCGCCGACCCTGCCTCGTTCGTGGTCCCGGGTGGGGCACTGGACGGTGAGCTCGCCGAACGCGGTGTCACCTTCTACGGTCCGGATGGTTCGATCGCGCTGCATCCGAAGGAGATCTCCGAGGGCGCTGCGAGTCTGCTCGCGGGCGAGTCCCGTCCGGCGTGCGTGTGGTCGATCGGGCTCGATGCCGAGGGCGGGATCGTCGAGGCGACCGTTCGGCGGGCACAGGTGCGCAGCCGCGCGCAGCTCACCTATGAGGACGCGGCCGGACGCCTGGCGGCGATCACTGGGGCGGGAGCCCTCGAGGACGGCGCCGGCGAACCTGGCGATGGCACCCTCGCCCTCCTGGGCGAGGTGGGGCCCCTCCGGATCGCCCAGGAACGTGCTCGTGGTGGTGCCTCGCTCGCGATCGCCGAACAAGAGGTCGAGCCCGATGACGGCGGGTACCGGTTGGTCCAGCGGCGCACCCTGGCCGTGGAGGACTGGAACGCGCAGATCTCCCTACTCACCGGAATCGCGGCAGCCGACCTGATGCGCAAGGCGCGGGTCGGCGTGCTGCGCACGCTCGAGCCGGCGCATCCGCGGGACATCGCCCGGGTGCGGCGGGCAGCCCACGGTCTGGGTATCGACTGGCCGGAGGGCGTCGAGTACGGCGAGGTGCTCGCCGGACTTGACTCTGCCGATCCCGCGCATGCGGCGTTCCTGCAGGAGGCGACATCGCTGTTCCGCGGGGCCGGCTATCTCACCTTCGATGGGGAACTCCCGCCGCAGTCACCGCACGCGGCGATCGCCTCGGAATACGCGCACGTGACGGCACCCTTGCGGCGGCTGGTGGATCGCTACGGTCTGGAGATCTGCCTCGCGGCCAGTGCCGGCACCGAGGTGCCCGGGTGGGTCCGTGCGGCCCTGCCGGACCTGCCTGCGATCATGGGCCGCGCGGGGCAACGCTCCTCCGCCTATGAGCGTGCGTGCGTGAACCTGATCGAGGCGGTGCTGCTGCGTGGCCGGGAGGGGCAGGAGTTCGACGGCGTGATCGTGGACGTTGAGGACGATCCCGGCGAGGACCACGGCGAAGGTGGCGCGCGGGCACAGCGTGGCACGGTGGTGATCGCTGATCCCGCCGTTCGCGCCAGCGTGACCGGAACTGACCTTCCCCTCGGGGAGCACGTCCGGGTACGGCTTGAGCACGCAGACGTCGACGATCGCCGGGTCGCCTTCGCTCTCGTGTGAGCGACCACCCGCGCGTGTCTCTTTGGCCGGCTACTCCGCCAAGGGGGACTTCGCAAGCCCCACGTGCGCGGACGTGGGCACCGATCGCGGGGCTCGCCACCCGTGTGGGACGATAGAGGCGTGGTACGCGGAGATGGTCGTCTCACCCATGAACTTCTGCCCGGCGAGAAAGGCCCGCAGGACGCCTGTGGCGTCTTCGGGGTATGGGCCCCCGGCGAGGAGGTGGCGAAGCTCACCTACTTCGGGCTTTATGCCTTGCAGCACCGGGGCCAGGAGTCCGCTGGGATCGCCACCAGCAATGGGGAGCAGATCCTCGTCTACAAGGACATGGGTCTGGTCTCCCAGGTCTTCGACGATATGGCGCTGCGTTCGCTGACCGGGCACATCGCCCTCGGCCACACTCGCTACTCCACCACGGGGGCCAGCACCTGGGAGAACGCCCAGCCAACGCTCGGGCCCACCTCGTCGGGAACGCTGGCCCTCGGCCACAACGGCAACCTCACCAACACCGGCGAACTCATCGAATTGGTCCGGCAGCGCTACGGCAGCACGGTGCGCGACCGCGCACTCGATGACTGCGCGTCTGACACCACGGTGCTCACCGCACTCCTGTCCGGAGATCCGGAGCACAGCCTCGCCGAAACGGCGATGGAGGTGCTGCCGCGAGTCCGCGGGGCCTTCTCGCTGGCGTTCATGAGCGAGAACACGCTGTACGCCGCCCGCGATCCGCAGGGTATTCGCCCACTGGTGCTTGGCCGCCTCGAGCGTGGCTGGGTGATCGCATCCGAGACGGCGGCGCTGGATATCGTGGGCGCCGCGTTCGTGCGTGAAGTGGAGCCCGGCGAGTTGATCACGATTGACGCCGACGGGCTCCGGGCGCAACGGTTCGCCGCGGCCCAGCCGAAGGGCTGCGTCTTCGAGTACGTCTACCTCGCCCGCCCGGACACCACGATCAGTGGCCGCTCGGTGAACGCGGCACGGACCCAGATGGGACGGTCCCTGGCCCGCGAACATCCGGCCGAGGCGGAGCTGGTGATCCCGGTTCCGGAATCGGGTACTCCGGCAGCGATCGGTTACGCCACCGAATCCGGGATCCCGTTCGCCCAGGGGTTGACCAAGAACGCCTACGTCGGCCGGACGTTCATCCAGCCGAGCCAGACGATCCGGCAACTCGGTATCCGGCTCAAGCTCAACCCGCTGCGGGAGGTGATCCGCGGCAAGCGCCTCGTGGTGGTGGACGACTCCATCGTGCGCGGCAACACTCAGCGCGCGCTGATCCGCATGCTGCGCGAGGCGGGGGCCGCCGAGATCCATGTGCGGATCTCCTCACCGCCAGTGAAGTGGCCGTGCTTCTACGGCATTGACTTCGCCACCCGGTCCGAGCTGATCGCGAACGGGCTCAGTGCCGAGGAGATCGGCCAGGGACTCGGCGCCGACAGCCTTGGCTACATCTCGACCGAAGGCATGATCGCTGCCACCGAGCAACCGGCCGATCAACTCTGCGCCGCCTGCTTCACTGGCGAATACCCGGTACAGGTCGAGGCGCGGGAGGCGGCCGCTCAGCTCGGAGACCAGGATGAGCTCCCGCTCGGCGCACCGGAGGACGGATTGCACTCGCTCTCTGTTGCAGCGGGTGGCTCGGGAGCGCTGGTGCACCCATGAGCGCATCGAACGCTCCCATCACCTACGCCTCAGCCGGCGTGGACACCGAAGCAGGCGATAAGGCCGTCGAACTGATGAAGGATGCGGTCCGGGCCACCCACGGACCACAGGTACTCGGCGGCGTCGGTGGGTTCGCTGGGCTCTACGACGCCTCCGCCCTGACCCGATACCGCAAGCCACTGCTGGCCAGTTCCACCGACGGTGTGGGGACGAAGGTAGCCCTCGCACAAGCCATGGATATCCACGACACGATCGGGTTCGACCTCGTCGGCATGGTGGTGGACGACATCGTCGTGGTGGGCGCGGAACCGCTGTTCATGACCGACTACATCGCCTGCGGCTCCGTGGTCCCGGAACGGATTGCGGACATCGTGCGCGGGATCGCCGCCGCCTGTTCGGTGGCCGGTACTGCGCTGGTGGGCGGAGAGACCGCTGAGCACCCGGGACTGCTCGAACCGGATGAGTACGACGTGGCCGGAGCGGCGACCGGTGTGGTCGAGGCTGACGCGCTTCTCGGTCCGGAACGTGTGCAAGCTGGTGATGTGCTGCTCGCGATGGGCGCCAGCGGACTGCACTCGAACGGGTACTCCCTGGTTCGGCGTGTGATCGCGGTGGCGGGGTGGCAACTGGATCGAGAGGTGGCCGAGTTCGGCCGCACTCTGGGAGCAGAACTGCTCGAGCCGACGCGCGTCTACGCCGCTGATTGCCTGGCACTGGCCCGCGCGCGGGACGTCGGCGTGCATGCGTTCACGCACGTGACCGGCGGTGGTTTGGCTGCGAATCTGGCTCGAGTTCTGCCTGCGGGCCTCGTGGCAGACGTCGATCGCTCATCGTGGGTGGTGCCGCCGGTCTTCGACATGGTGCGCCGCTTGGGCTCAGTGCCTTGGAGCGACTTGCAGAACACCTTGAACCTGGGCGTGGGGATGGTGGCCGTCCTGCCCGCTGAGGGGGTGGAGGCCGCGCGACGGCTCTGCGCCGAGCGGGGTGTTCCCGCGTGGGAACTGGGTGTGGTCCGCTCTGCTGAGGACATCGACCGGAGCGGCGACCTTGGTGAGATCGTCAGCGGCACCAAGGGTGTGCAGGGAGGCGGCGTGCGCCTCCTGGGCGAGTACCGCACCAGCTGAGCGCAGCCCCACCGGTGCCGACCGGAACGATGCCTAGGCGAGTGCGCCGATCAGCAACGTCCGTCACCGCGCGCTGTATCGCGCAGCGGCTGATCAGCCCATTCAGCGAGAAGGAGGCGACTGCCAGTCGTCCTCATCCTCCGCCGGCGGAATGTCGTACCGATCCGCGAGATCGGTTTGCGTCGACGAAGCCAGCTCGCGCTCGAGCGCGTTGTAGTCAGTCTCGGGGCTGTAGTACTTCAGCTTCCGAGCGACCTTCGTCTGCTTTGCCTTCTGACGGCCGCGCCCCATGGCGTGACCCCCTCCACCGTTGGTGCCGGCATCACACCGTCCGAAGACGTAGTGACGCCGGGAATGGTCATATGTCGTGAGTCAACCGTACCCCGTGAATCGGGCCGCGGGCCAACTGGCGCGTGTGAACTACGCCGTTCTGCGAGGAGATTCGTCCTACATAGTGGGACAGATCACTTCTGGCGGCGCGCCACTGAGATTCCGATGATCGCGAGGACGGCAGCAGCGGCCGCCCCTGCGATGCCGAGTGCCTTCGGATCGCCGGCCTTGACGCCCTCGACGAAGGAGGTGGCGCCGTCGCGGGCGCGCTCCTTCAGTTCGGCTGCCTGCTGGCGAGGGTCGACACGGCGGGAGAGGTCGTCGACCGTCTTCGTCAACTCTTCACGGGTGGCGGCAAGGTCTGCCTCGATCTCCGCGACCGTGCGCTTGCGCGTCTGCTCGCCGTCACCGCTCATTTGGCCACTCCCTGCTTGATCGCCTCGACGTCCTTCATGATGTTCTCCTTCGGCTGGGGCGTCGGTGCCCGGCCGAGCACCGACTTGCCGACGAGACCCAGAACGGCCGCGAGCAGCAGGACACCACCGGCCACGATCAACGCCGCCGCCCAGTAGGGCAGCACCGTGGCCAGTGCCAGCATGGCCCCGGTGAGCAGCCAGCCGAGGCCGAACAGGCCGAAGACGGCGGCGCCGGCGAGCAGACCGGCGCCCGCGCGCACGGACTTGCCCTTCTCGGCGATCTGCGCCTGGAGGAGTTGGAGCTCATCGCGGATCAATCGGGACAAGCTCTCCGAGAGTTTCCCGACGAGGGATCCGATCGACGGCTCGTCGGCCGTCCGTGGGGTTGTGCTGCTCTCACTCACCGTTCACTCACCTCTCGCTGTGCCTGGTGCGCACGTCGCCATGCGGGTGCTGCTGCCCCCACCCAACCGTGCCGAGCCGCCTTCGGCAACCCGCAGTCTACGGACCGGGGGCGATGGCACGACCTGTGGTCCACGAGCAGACCGTGTCTGTTTCCGTGGGGTGGCTGCATCATTGAGCCGGTCGCGTCGGTAGTGCTTGCGGGCGGACCGGTGAAGGTCAGGCAACGTGGAACCACTCGCGCACCGCCGCCCGGATCGCGTCCGAGCGTATGGTGATGCCCGCGGCTTCTGCTCGGGCCGTCAGGTGCTCGCTCATGGCCTGTGGGATCACGGCGCGGATGCCGTGACCGCGCAGATGAGCACGAATCGCCCGCGAGGACTTGGCTTGTCGCCACAGACCGCGTCCGGTCGGGTGCGGGGACGCCTGACCGCACGCGCGCCACGGAACTCGTCCAGCAGTGGCAGCAGCGCGGGCGCATCACCGCACTGGCCCGGCGCGAGGGCGATCACCAGCGGAAGGCCGTGGCCGTCGACGCGCTGGTGGACCTTCGTCGACAACCCACCACGAGAGCGACCGATCGGCTGATCGGGCGGCTCAACGGCCGGATCCGTGTCATTCGATCCAGCTCCCTGTGAGACGGGTCAGGTTAGTCGCGTGCTGATGCGCGGGCGATAGTCGAGTCCATCGACACGCTCCAGCGACGGCAGCGCTGTCCGCTCGAGAACGTCACTCCTCGAGGCGCGTCACGGAAGCGCCCGGGATGAGGCGCGCGTCGAGGTGTTCGATTTTCGGTGCGGGGCGCTCGCCCGGTGACTCGATGTGATCGGCGATCAGGCGAGCCGCGTGCGTGGCAATCTTGCGGGTCGGCTGCACGATGACCGTCAGTTTTGGCACGAGCGCCTGGGCAAGCTCCCCGCTGTCGAACCCGACTACTGAGATATCCCGGCCGATGCGCAGCCCCGAGTCGTTCACGGCGGTCACGGCGCCGAGGGTGAGCTCATAGTTCGCGGTGAACAGCCCAGTGGGCCGCGGCCACAGGGCGAGGAGCTCCTGAGCGGCACGATAGCCTGCTCCGATCCTCAGCGGCTCGAGACGCTCCAGTGCCGGGTCCACCTGGACTCCGTTAGAAGCCAGCGCGAGTTCGAACCCCTCCGTCCGCAGGCGCATCGAGGAGATTGTCGGTTCACCGCCGACGAATCCGATACGACGATGACCATGATCGAGGAGGTGCCGGGCGCCGAGTGCTCCCGCGGCCGCATTGTCGAGAAAGACACCGTCGGCGTGGAGGTCGTCGATGTACCAGTCGACCATCACAACCGGCACGCGCGCTGTCGCTGCACGCAGTGCGCGGACGTCGTGCGGTGAGGTGATCGCAATAATTCCGTCCACCATGCGGTCCATCAGCAGGTCGACGGGACTTTCGCTCGGATCGGGGCTGGCTGCCACAATGACGCTGATCCCACGCGGGCGGAGGGCTTCCTCGACACCGGCGACGATCGTCAGGTGGAAGTCGTTGTCCAGTGCCGGAAGCAGCACCCCAACCGTCCGTGACCGTCGAGTACGCAACATCCGAGCGTGCTGATTGGGCCGGAAGTCGAGCTCGCGCGCCGCTGACTCGATGGCTTCGCGGTTGGCTTCCAGAACGTTTCGCCCGTTGTAGTACTTGGATATCGTGGCAAGCGAGAGTCCCGTGGCTCGCTGGATGTCCTTGTATGTCGTCACAGCCCCGTCTTCCTGGTGTTGCCCCCACAGCCCCAATGATTGTCGATATCTGAGTGTCGCGTGCGCTCAGCGTAATCCAGCGCCAGCTCGGTGCGAATCGTTTCGTCCGAGAGGGCCCCGATATCGACCCGCTTTATGTCCACCGGATTGGACGGGCGGAACGTCGTCGCCCAGACAGCCGGACTGTCGGAGACATTCCATCGATTCCGCCACGGCCAGGAGCAATAAGTGGGCCGGCGCGTAGCCCAGCGGTCGGCGCCCATCCTCGATCCTTGTCGAACGGCTCCGGGCGACATTCTGATGGGCGCAGTCGCGGTGCTCCTGGGGAAGAGAGGCGCCGAACTCCTTGAATGGCACGAAGCGCAGCCTCCTCCCGGTGCACGATCCTCTGCGGCGTCGAGGTCATCGCCGTTTCGGATGTGACGCGTTGCGTGATCGGCGACGGCATCAACTTCATCACGGCGACGCTCGAGTTCGACACGGGCGCCGTCGGGGTCATGATCACGAACTGACGGGCGGACGGAGGGCGTTCGGCGTTGAAGTCCACGGGTTGGGGATCATAGCGGAAGGCGACTTCGAGATCGGCGGCACCGTCTGGGACGCCGATGGATCGGAGGAGCTGGATGCCGCCGAAGTGTCGGGATCGCCCGACCTCCACGTGCGCGGGCTTCCGTGCCAAGAGCGCCGAGTTCATCGAGGCGGTGCGCTGAAAGCGATGACCGTCGCCGAACCTAGCCTTGCGCACGATCTGTCGAAGGAGACGGTGAGAGCGAAACGTTTAGTGCTCGAGGACACCTATTGACTTCACGTATCCGCGCTCGTAAGGTCGCGTCGACGGCGTAACGTTTCGCTCTGCACTCAAGGAGGAGTCCATGAAGTCACAGTTCAGCAATACGAGGAGCCGGAAACGCGCAGGCGTCTCCAGCGCAGTCGCGGGAGTGCTCGCTCTCGGCCTCGCTGCCTGTACAGGAGGCAGTAGTGAAGGCTCGGGCCTCGACGGCGACACGCTCGAGATGTACACGTGGATCGGCGGCGAGGCCGACAGGCAGCAGTGGAGCGACTACATCGCCGGAGGGGTGCAGGCCGACCCGGAGATGCAGGTGAGCTTCTCCGGGCCGCCGATCGGCGACTACTACACCAAGCTACCCACCGTGATGAGGAGCAGCAGCGCGCCTTGCCTGGTCACGTTCCAGAACGGCCGGGTCAACCCATACGTCGACGGGCTGGAGCCCCTGGACGACCTGGTCGAGGAGAACAACCTCGACCTGTCGGCCTACAGCTCGGCGATGCTCGAGCAGCTCAGCGTTGACGGCGAGCTCTACTCCATCCCGTTCAACACCGGGCCCACCGTGATCCTCTACAACAAGGAGATGTTCGAGGACGCCGGCGTGGCCGAACCGACCAACGACTGGACGATCGACGACTTCATCGCGGCAGCGGAGGCGACCACGAGGGACGGTGTGTACGGCTTCGCGATCCCCCAAGCTTCGAACCCCATCGCAACCCTCATGGCGGCCGATGGTCACGCCTGGGCGGACGAGAATGGTCCGCTGCTCGACGACCCGAACTTCCACGACGCGCTGCAGCTGCTCGTCGACCTGGCCAATGAGTACGAGGTCGCGAGGCCGCTCGAAGCGGCCGCGGGCGGGACTTTCCCCGATATTGACGCATTCAACACAGGCCAGGCGGCCATGATGATGCAGGCGCTGTGGGCTCTGCAGGGCGCGCAGGAGTCTCTCGGCGAGGACAACGTCGGCATCGCCGTCATTCCGAGCGAGAGCGGCGCCTCCCAGGGGTTCATCGGCGGATCGGGCTTCGCCATCACGAAGACCTGTGGTGACAAGCAGAAGGCGTTCGAGGCCATCGAGGCGATGACGAGCGAGATCGGACTTGAGTTCGTCACCGAATCGCAGGCCTCCGTGCCGGCGCGGCTCGACGCGCTGGACGCCTGGTCCGTCAATGCCGGATCGCCGGAGTTCGCCTCGGTCATCGAGCAGATGACCGAGAACGCGACGCCCTCGCCGGTACCGTCCAACCAGGCTGAGCTCGACACGCTCCTGACGCAGTACGAGGTGGAAGCCTTCTCCGGTGAGAGCACGGTCGACGAAGTGCTGCAGCAGGTGAGGGCTGGCCTCGAGCAATGACGTTCGTGCGTCTGGACCGTGCGGAGGAAGAGGTCGCCGGCGGGGCCATCGCCCCACCGGACCGCCCGAGGGGCCGGTTTCGCCGCCGGCCCCTCGAGGGCCCTCGCTGGGTGGGGTGGGTCTTCGTCCTCCCCGGCCTCATCGGGCTCGTGGTGTTCATCGTCCTACCGCAGGTCGCCTCGCTGATCCTCGGATTCTCTGACTCGACTCTGCTGGGAGGCACCCAGTTCACGGGCGCGGAGAACTATGCCCGGCTGCTGCGCGACTCGCAGTTCCTCAACAGCGTCGTGGTGACGGCGATCTTCGTGCTCGTATATGTCCCGGCGAATATCGTGGTCTCGATGGCGATGGCGATGTGGCTGAAGACCCGCATCGCAGGCCGCAACTGGATCCGTGTGATCTTCCTGATCCCGGCACTGTCACCAATGGTGGCGAACGCCGCGGTCTTCCGATTGCTTGTCCAGCAGGATGGCGCCGTCAACCAAGGTCTGGCGGCGATCGGGCTCGAGCCGATCCCCTGGCTCAGCGATGGCAATTGGGCGCTGGCCGTCGTGATAGGCGTGTCAGTCTGGCAGACGTTCGGTTACAACATGATCGTGCTCGGCGCGGGCCTCGACTCGATCAGTCCCGATGTCATCGCGGCATCAAAGATCGACGGCGCTGGCCGGTTCCGCCGCCTATTCTCGATGACGCTGCCGCTGGTCAGCCCGGCCCTGTTCTTCACCACAGTGCTGACCGTGATCGGTGCCTGGCAGACCTTCGCCCAGGCCTACGTGATCACGGGCGGGGGCCCGGGCAACAGCACGATGACGATCATGCTGTACCTCTATCAGACGGCTTTCACGAACAGTCAGCTCGGTTACGCGTCGGCCATCGCAACCGTGCTGTTTGCGATCATCGCGATCTTCACGCTGTTCCAACTCTGGGGACAGAGGAAGTGGGTTCACTATGGCTGATCACCAGCTACCGGTCTCGGGTTCACACTGGCGTCGCCGGGGACGGACCGTCGGGTTCGCCGCCAACACCACGGTGGCGTGGCTGTTCGCGCTCGTGTTCTCGTTCCCGCTGATCTGGACGTTCTTCACGGCGCTGAAGCCGGCGAACGAGGTGTTCGGCGCCCGGATCAGTTTCATCGGCTCGGAAGTCCTCTGGTCCAACTTCGTGGATGCGTGGACCGAGGTCAACTTCGGGCGCCTGCTCATGAACAGCCTGGTCGTAGCCGCCATCTCGACCGTGCTCATCCTGATCGTCGCGACCTTGACTGCGTTCGCATTCGCGCGGCTGCGATTCCCCGGCCGGAACGCGATCTTCTTGCTGTTCGTCATCACGTTGACGCTGCCGAGCGAGGTCGCCGTCGTGCCGATGTTCCTCGGATTCGACCAGGCAAGGCTCGCCGACACCTGGTTCGCGCTCATCATCCCTGGCCTGTTCGGAGCCTTCGGAGCGTTTCTGCTCCGGCAGTTCATGCTCCAGATCCCGGGGGAGCTGGAGGAGGCTGCCCGGCTCGACGGAGCCTCGACGTGGCGCCTCCTGATCAGCGTCATCGTTCCGCTGGTGCGACCGGCCCTGTCGGTGCTGGCGATCTTCGCCTTCCTGGGCAGCTGGAACAGCTTCCTATGGCCGCTGATCATCCTCAACAGCTCCGATAAGTGGACGATCCCCATCGGGATCGCCGGATTCACGACGCAGACGGGCACGCAATGGGAGCTGCTGATGGCGGCATGCGTGATGACGATCGCCCCCGTGGTCGTCGTGGTCGTCATTGCCCAGAGACAACTGGTGGCTGCGATCGGCGCAGGCGCCTTCGGCGGCCGTTGAGCCCTGACGAACGGAGACGTGTGCACCTCGAACCGCTTGACACCACGACCCTGCAGGCACCGGTCGACGTGTCGGACAACCGTCCGGCGCTCGCGATGGTGGATGCCGTCATCGAATCCGGGCCGTACGACGCCACCTGGGAGTCGCTGTCTCGCTATCGCGCTCCGCAGTGGTACCGCGATGCCAAGTTCGGCATCTTCCTGCACTGGGGAGCCTTCTCCGTGCCGGCGTTCGGCAACGAGTGGTACCCCCGGACGATGTACCAGCGAGGCACGCCCGCGTTCGAGCACCACGTGGCGACGTACGGACCGCATGATCAGTTCGGCTACAAGGATTTCCTTCCGCATTTCCGGATGGAACGCTTCGACCCGGAGGAATGGGTCGCGCTGTTCAAGCGCGCGGGCGCGCAGTTCGTGGTGCCGGTTGCCGAGCATCACGACGGCTACGCGATGTACGACACCGCGCGCTCGCGCTGGAAGGCGACCCAGGTGGGCCCGGAGCGCGACGTGGTGGGAGACCTCCTGGCGGCGGTGGACCGTGCCTGGCTGATCACCGGCGCGTCGACCCACCGGGCGGAACACTGGTTCTTCATGAACGGGGGAGCGGAGTTCGATTCCGACGTCCGCGATCCCGCCTACGCCGACCTGTATGGTCCCGCGTTGCGCAAGGAGATGAACCCTACCGAGCGGTTCCTGGAGGACTGGCTGCTGCGCACCGTCGAGATCATCGACTCCTACCGGCCGCAGATTCTCTACTTCGACACCGGAATCGAGGAGCCGTCGTTCGAGCCCTACATCCGCAGACTCGCCGCGTACTACTACAACCGGGCGGCGGAGTGGGGGCGCGAAGTCGTTATCAACTACAAGTGGGACTCGTTCCGGGCCGGTTCCGCAGTGCTGGACATCGAGCGCGGCACGATGGGCGGCATCCGGCCCGACGTCTGGCAGAACGACACGTCGGTGTCGCGGACGTCGTGGAGTTGGGTCGAGGGGCACGACTACAAGGACGCCTCCGAGCTCATCCAGGAGCTCGTCGATGTCGTCGCGAAGAACGGGAACCTGCTGCTGAACGTCGGTCCACGCCCCGACGGGACCATCCCCGAGGAGGAGGCTGCGTTGCTGGAGGCGGTCGGCGACTGGTTGGCCGTGAACGGCGAAGCGATCTACGGTTCCGGCCCGTGGGTCGTTTTCGGCGAGGGGCCAACGGCTCCTGCCGCCGGCTCGTTCACCGACGCCGCAGCGGCCGTTTACACCGCGGAGGACATCCGCTTCACGACCATGACCGAGGTTGGCCACGAATATGTCTACGGGATCGGGCTCGTCCGTCCGGAAAACGGCCGCATGCGGATCCGAGGCTTCGGCTCGGGCAGCCGCTTCATCGACCGTCCGATCATCGATGTGCGGGTCCTGGGTTCGCGGGAACAGCCGGAGTGGACTCGCACGGTCGACCAGCTAGAGGTCGTGCTGCCCGACTCCGCGACGGCAGGTCCCGGCGGTGCCGTGGTGCGGATCGAATTGGCGCCAAAGGCTGCCGAGGCGCGCACCGACTTCTTCCACGGCCTGAACCTCTAGCGGCGATGCGAGCCATCGTGATGGACGGACCCGGCCGCGGCTCGGTCGTCGAGGTGCCCGATCCGCTGAGCTGGGCCTGATGGCGGTACCGCGCGAAGTGACCTTCCGTGTCGCGTCCACCCAGGAGAGCGCCGTGCTGCCCGGGATCCCGCGACCGGTGCAGTCGGGCTACCTCGACATCGATTCGTTCGTCACGCTGCGCGTCGACCTTCCCGACATCGGTGCCGCCTTCGATGCCATTGATCGTGGCGAGTCGTCAAGGCGACGGTGCGGCTCAGCTGAAGCGCCGATCGCCGAGACACGCCTCAACGAATGAAACGGAGATTGCAGACATGATCGAGATCGACAGCGTGCCGACCCGGCGCCTCGCGAGTGGGGCAGTGATGCCCGCGATCGGGATGGGGACCTTCGGGTCCGACCGCTACACCGCCGAAGAAGTGGCTGCGGCCGTCGGGGGCGCGATCCGGGCCGGGTACCGCCTGATCGACTGCGCATCGGTGTATGGCAACGAGGCGGAGGTCGGCGCCGTCCTTCAGGAGGCAATCGCAGGCGGTGTACCCCGCGACGAACTCTTCGTCATGTCGAAGGTGTGGAACGACGCGCACGGGCCGGAGGCAGCGATCGCCTCGGTCCATAGGTCGCTGCGCGATCTCCGACTCGACGTGCTCGACGCGGTGTTCGTGCACTGGCCGTTCCCGAACCATCACGCACCGTTCGCCGACGCTGCCGACCGCGACCCGGACGCACGCCCGTACATCCATGAGGAGTACATGGCGCTCTGGCGGGCGCTCGAGGGCTTAGTCGACGAGGGATTCGTACGGCATCTCGGAACCTCGAACGTCACTATCCCCAAGCTTACGGCGATCCTCGCCGATGCGCGGATCCCTCCGGTGCTGAGCGAGATGGAACTGCACCCATGCTTCCAGCAGCCCGAACTCTTCCGGTTCTGCCTCGATCATGGAATCCAGCCGGTGGGCTACTCGCCTCTGGGTTCGCCGTCGCGACCCGAACGCGACCGCATCGTCTCGGACGTCTCGGATATGGAGCATCCCGTCGTGGTGTCGATCGCCCGCGCGCACGGGGTGAATCCGGCATTGGTCTGCCTGAAATGGGCGGTTCAGCGCGGGCAAGTCCCGATCCCGTTCTCGGTGAAGGAGTCTCAGTTCGTCGCCAACCTGCGGGCGGTGATGGAAGACCCGTTGACGCCCGCCGAACTCGAGGAGCTGCGATCGGCGGAACAGAACAACCGCCTCATCAAGGGCCAGGTGTTCCTGTGGCCGGGTGCCGACAGCTGGCTCGAACTGTGGGACGTCGACGGCACGATCCCCAGCTGGGACGGCTACGTCGCAAATCGCGCCGCCAGCCGCGTAGCAGCGGATGTCACCGCATGATCACCGGTCCGCTCGTCCATCCTCCACTCTTGGAGGCGCTCGCATCGTCGGGCCACGGCTCCGGCGTGCTCATCGCCGACGGGAATTACCCGTACCTGACCGCCACCGGACCAGGCGTGCGCTTGATCCATCTCAATCTGCGTCCCGGGCTACTCGACGTCACGTCGGTGCTCGACGCCGTGCTCACCGTCGTCAACATCGAATCGGCAACCGTCATGCAGACCCCGTCCGATGTCTCTGCCTCGGCGCAAGACGAGTACGCCCGCAGCCTGGGCGCCGAAGTGCCTGTGGAAAAGGTCGACCGGTTCGCATTCTACGACCGCGTGCGCTCTCCGGATGTCGGCGTTGTCATCGCTACCGGGGACGAACGCCTCTACGGAAATCTGCTGCTCACGATCGGTCTGCGCTGAGAAGCGGCTTGAACAGCCACACCTGAACACTTGTCCGGATACGAGGAGACAATGAAAGCGACGCCCGACTGGAGCGACCCCGCCATCTACGAGTGGGGGAGTGAGCCCGCTCACGCCACGCTCGTGACGTATGACACGCTGGCGCAAGCGATGCGGGCCGATCGCTCGGCATCGGCCTTCCAGATCAGCCTCGACGGAGACTGGAAGTTCCGGTGGTCACCGAACCCAGAATCGCGCCTGCCTGATTTCGCGGACGAGAACACTGACGATTCGGGCTGGGATTTGCTCCCGGTTCCCTCGAGCTGGCAACTGCACGGGTACGACTACCCGATCGGGGTCAACACGGTCCTGCCATGGACCGGCGAGAACGGCAAGAACGAGCAACCCGCTCCCACCGGCGACTACCCGCACGCCCCGACGCGCTACAACCCAGTCGGACAGTATCGGACGACTTTCGAGCTCCCTGACGGCTGGGCCGGCCGACAGACGTTCATCCAGTTCGAAGGCGTGGAATCGGCGTACTACGTGTGGATCAATGGCCAGTGCGTCGGATACCGCGAAGACAGTTATACCCGTGGCGAATTCGACCTGACCCCGTACATGCACAGCGGTCGCAACGTGCTGGCCGTCGAGGTGTACCGGTGGTCCACAGGGTCCTACCTGGAGAACCAGGACAATGTGCGGCTCTCGGGCATCTTTCGCAGTGTGCTTCTGCTCTCTCGCCCACCGGTCCTCATTCGGGACTTCACGGTCAGAACTCCGCTCGCTGACGACTTCTCTGAGGCGGCTCTCGAGCTGGGTGCCGAAGTGCGCGACTACTCCGGCACGCGCACCGGGGAGGACTTCCAGGTCCGGGCGACGCTCTTCGACGGAACGGATGCGGGGGCTGTCGAAGTCTGGTCGCGATCCACGCCGGTTGGACCGTTGGCTCCCGGGCGAGATGCATCCGCGGCGCTGACGGAGCTAGTGGTGTCGCCTCGTCTTTGGTCCGCTGAGTGCCCAGAGTTGTACACACTGGTCGTCGAGCTCTGCGACGCGAATTCGTCGGTCGTGGACCGCGTATCCACCCGCGTCGGCTTCCGCCGAGTCGAGATCGTCGACGGCGTGTACCGGATCAATGGGCAGGCGATCTCTCTTCGCGGTGTCAACCGGCACGAGTGGAATCCGCGAACAGGTCGCACCCTCAGTTCGGCCGACATGATCGCTGATATCACTCTGATGAAGCAGAACAACATCAACGCCGTCCGCACCTCCCACTATCCGAACGACCCGCGGTGGTACGAACTCGCCGACGAATACGGACTGTACGTGTTCGACGAAGCGAACAACGAGACGCACATCAACCGCGTCGACGCTGACGGGCGACCGAATATCCCGGGTGATCGCCCAGAGCTTCGGGCGCCCCTGCTGTGGCGGATGCGGAACATGGTCGACCGGGACAAGAACCACGCCTGCGTGATCGCCTGGTCGATCGGCAACGAGTCGGGAGTCGGCTCGAACCTGGCGGCCATGTACGACTGGGCCAAGGGGAGTGATCCGACTCGCCCCGTGAGCTATCAGGATGCGACCGGCTCCGGCTCGCCGATCGTCCCCTCGGACAGCTCCGATTTCGACGGTGACTTCTACCCGCCGGTGGCCGAGCTGATCAACCGGGCCAGCCGCGATCCGAGGCCCTACCTGCTCATCGAGTACGCGTTCAGCCAGGGGAACACGTCTGGCTACTTGGACGAACTTTGGGCGGCCATCCGTGAAAATCCGGGTCAGGTACTGGGTGGCTTCCTCTGGGACTGGGCCGACAAGGGGCTGTGGTGGGAGGTCCCGGGACGGCCGGGTGAGGAATTCCTCGCTTACGGCGGCGATTGGGGCGACGATCCCAACGAAGAAGGCGCACACATGAGTGGCCTGCTGCTTTCGGACCGAACACCGACACCGAAGCTGGAGGAGGCCAAGCTGGCCTACCAACCAGTGAGCATCACCCTTGTAGACCTGAACACGTGGACCATCAGGATCACGAACGAGTACCTGTTCACGAACTTGGACGGGCACAGACTGCAATGGGCGATCACAGAGGACGGACATGCGATCACAAGCGCAACGATCCCTGGCTATCAGCTCTCGGTAGGACCCTTGCAGAGCGCGGACATCACACTCTCATGCTCGTTGCCGGAACAGCTGCGGGCCGGTTCCGAGTACCGGCTGGAGCTCTCGATCGTTCTCGACGGTCCTACGTCTTGGGCGGAAACGGGCCACATCGTAGCCAGGGCACAAGTTGCGCTTCCCGGCGTTGCTCCCACACTCTCGCTCCTTCCGTCGGCGGAGCTGGCCTCGCCGCAAGTCCGCCAGACCGAGGAGATGATCGAGGTCGCGGGCGAAGGCTACGCGGTCAGGATCGACCGCTCCACCGGCCGCCTGACGTCTTTGCGATACGACGACCGCGAAATGCTGGCAAGCGACCTGACGCCGAACTACTGGCGTGCCCCGAATGATCCGGAGCTGTCGATACCTGAATTCAGAGCGACCCTGCCGGAGCCATCTGGGCCGTGGCGCGGCGTCGGTGAAGACTGGGCTATCAGCGGGATCGAATCGTCGTCCATCCCGGGTGGTGTCCGCGTCACCGTGCGCGGAAGCGTGACCACCACGATCCCGTTCCGTCCCAGCCAACGCCTCACGACTTCGCCTCAGTCGATCGTCTACACGATCTACGGCAACGGGCAGGTGGATGTGCTGTCAACATTCGAGCCGGTACCCGGTACCCCCAACCCGCAGGTCGTCGGGACGATGTTCGGGCTCCGGGCCGAGTTCGCAACCATCGAATGGTATGGCCGTGGCCCGTGGGAGTCGACCGCTGACCGGCGGAGTTCGGCCTTCTTCGGACGCTACTCGGGATCGATCGCGGATCAGGTCACCCGATACAGCCGACCGCAGGATAGTGGGAACAAGGCCGACACCCGCTGGGCTGCTCTTACCGACGATGCCGGTAGGGGAGTGCTGCTGGTGGCTGAAGGAAGCATGTACCTCAACGTCCAACCGAACAGTCCGGCTGAACTGACCGGACACCGTCACTGGCACGAGGTGCCGGAATCGTGGCGGACTGTCGTACGCGTAGACGCTGCTCAGGAAGGCGTCCAAGGTGGCAATTGGGACCAGCTGACGCGCCCGGACAAGTACAGCAACACGCCAGCCAAGGGGCCATACAGTCTCCTCTACCGGATACTTCCTATTCGCGAAGGACGGGATCCGGCAGCTTTGGCAACGCAGTGCGTGGAGACCAACCTCCCGTATTCGTGACCGAATTCCCCGACTTCCAGCCCTACCTTTGGGGCGCTGAACGATGGATCCACGGGCCCGTGCGTCACGTGATGCTCGCCGCGGCGATGGTCGTGGAATTCCGCCGCGCCTTCCAGGGCATGGGGCCAGCGGAGGCTGCAGAGTTGGCAGGCGATTTCGCCCTACAACGCTGCGACATCCGCACCAGACTCGCCGACATTCTCCGAGCAGACGGCCGGCAAGGCGTCGTCGACGAGTGATCGGGACCGCCGTTCCCCACCCACAATTTTCACCACCCAACGCCACCATCTCAGGAGATCACCCCCATGGCATCTGCCTCGCTCTCGGCCATCACCATCGACGACCGCGTCACCGAATCGACCGTTCTCCCGCACGTCTGGAGCCTCTGCGCGGGGGCAGGCCGCGCCAATGAAGCGCTGCGCGCCGACTGGCAGCAGCAGTTCCGCGAGGCGGTCGACCGCCTCGGCTTCCGGTACCTGCGTTTCCACGGCGTGTTCCACGATGACATGTTCGTGTACCGCGGCTCCTACGGCGGGGGGTTCGGGCCGAATGTGCCTCTCGAGACCCCGGTGCACACCTTCTCCTACGTGGACAAGGTGTTCGACTTCCTGATCGATCTGGGGGTGCGGCCGTTCGTGGAACTCGGCTTCATGCCGCGCGAGCTGGCCACCCAGACCCAGACCGTGTTCTGGTGGGGCGCGCACTGCAGCCCTCCCAACGACATGGATCGCTGGGTGGAGCTGGTGGCGCGTTCGGTGGAGCACTGGGTCGAGCGCTACGGCCTTGCCGAGGTGCGGGAGTGGCGGTTCGAGGTCTGGAACGAGCCCAACCTTGTTCCGCACTTCTGGACCGGTACGAAGACCGAGTATTTTGAGCTCTACGCCCGCACGGTGCAAGCCATCAAAGCCATCGACCCTGAACTCAAGGTCGGCGGCCCGTCGACCAGCGTCTTCGTGCCTGACGACCGCTACGCGGGCGAGACCGAGAACCGCTCGGCCGAGCACGCCACCGCCGCGGCATCCGATCCGGATGCGCTCGATTGGCGCCCGGTGTGGGTCGAGGACTTCCTCGTGTGGTGCGCGGCGCGCGACTTGCCGGTCGATTTCATCTCGACGCACCTCTACCCGACCGACTTCGCTTTCGGAGCGAACGGCGAGGCCGTCAGTCTCACCCGGTACGCGGATGCGACCCCGGACGATTTGACGTTGCTGCGGCGGCTGATCGGCGAGAGCGCCTATCCGGACGCGGAGGTGCACATCACCGAGTGGTCGAGCTCGCCGTCGAGTCGCGACCACATTCACGACACCGTGTTCGCGGCGACCTACATCACGCGGGCCTACCTCCGCTCCGCGGATCTGGCCGATTCCATCTCATACTGGACCTTCACCGACATCTTCGAGGAGGGCGGCGCCGGTCTCGGCCCGTTTCACGGCGGATTCGGCCTGGTGAACGAGCAGGGCATCCACAAGCCGACCTTCCACGCCTTCGCGATGCTGAACCGGCTGGGCGACCGGCTGATTGCTTCCACCGCAAGCGGCGTCTTCTCGCAGCACTCTGCGACGGGAAAGCTGGCCGCGCTCTTCTACAACTACCCCGACGACATGAACGAGCGCTCGGTCGGCTCGCGCAACTCCTACGCGGCGACGCGCGGCTTGATCGGCATGGGCCCCGAGCAGCGCGTGCGGCACACCGTGGGCGGGCTGGAGCCGAGTGACGTCTTCGCGGTCGAGATCCTCGCGCCGGGGCACGGCGACGCGGCGGAGGCCTGGAGCGCCATCGGTCAGCCCCTCAACCTCTCGCGCGATCAGGCCGCCTATCTACGCGAGCAGGGCGACGCCCTCCAGCGCCACACCCTGGTCGTCTCGGAGAACGGCACCCTCGAGATCGACCTCGTCCTCGCCCCCTGGGCCGTGGTGTCGATCTTCGCTCTCTAGCTGTACCCGGTCAGCACGTCGGTGACACATCGATAGGGAGAATGTCTCCACGGTGGTCACTAGGCCGTGGCTGAGTGCATCGGCATTGGCCGTGCTCGTCCGCACAACAAGCTCAACGGGGCGGCCTGAGTGCGCGATGCTTCCGTGAGCTGTCGGCACCTGGAGACAACTCAGCCCCGCTCCGGGAACGCCGGGCGGGGCTGGGTCGTACTGCTGGTCTTGCGGTGGCTCCGACCGGCGTCGATCCGGTGACCTTTCGATTTTCAGTCGAACGCTCTACCAACTGAGCTACAGAGCCGTGACACAATCGCCCGGTCATGGCGGTGACCGGGCGATTGGATCGCGACCCCGACCGGACTTGAACCGGCGGCCTCCGCCGTGACAGGGCGGCGCTCTAACCAACTGAGCTACGGGGCCTCGTATGAGACTTCATGCTTCGATATGAACTTGTAGTCGTACCCCCAACGGGATTCGAACCCGTGCTACCGCCGTGAAAGGGCGGGGTCCTAGGCCGCTAGACGATGGGGGCCCGGTCACCCGTGACGCCATCCGACGCCCCAGAACCTCGGAAAGCATACGACACTCCTGGCCTGCTCGGCAAAACGCCTGAAGGTGACGTGGAGCACGGTCGGTCGGGCCGCCGTCAGGGCGCTCACGTCCTCGGCACACAGCCGACGGCGGAGCCTGAGGTGAGCGCTGCCACCTCAGGTGCGAGTCGCCTCGTCGAGGAGTTCTCCCTCGCTGCCGTAGAAGGCGAGCCGCTCACCGTCGACGACCAGCCACGCCGCCTGAGCCATCGCGCTGCTGAGGTCGTGTCCCTCGCAACCGATCAGTGTCTGGGCGCCGGAGACAGTCAGGAGACTGCCGTCCTCTGTGAGCGCCCAGCGGCCGCCCACCTCGTTGCAGCCGTCGGATCCGGTCCATGTGCCGCCCTCGGCCAACTCAAGATAGGGGTCGGTCGAATAGTGCTGCGTGGGGACCCACCGCCCCAGCAGGTCGTCCATCGCGGCAGGCTCGACACCCTCGGGCAGTGGCGCAGGAGTCGAGTCCCACTCGACGCGCTGCTCCTCGGTGAGTTCGGGCTGCTCCCGGAACTCGTCGGCGATGGTCGGATTCGAGGGTGGTTCGCCGTTGATCGTCAACTGTGCGGTCTCTTCGCCTGCGGCATCGATCAGGACCATCCCGTCGCCGGATGCGGCATACCTGGTCGCATTCACGAGCCACGGCTGTTCCGGGCCGTCGCACGCGCCGGACCAGGACCCGAGCTGGGTCAGCAGGGTGCCCGAACGGGCGCGCCACATCCCGGACTGTGTGCAGTCCTGACTCCACACCGTGACGTCCGACGGCGAGAAGGGTGACCCGAGCTGTACCCACGTGTCCACGTCGAGCCCATCCGCCTCCACCCGCCACAGGCCCACGAGCTCCGATGCCGCGGGCTGCTGATCGTTGGCGGGAGCCTCTTCTGGCGGCTGATCACCGGATATGCCTCCACATCCGGCCAGAACAAGGACGGCAGCGCACAGCAGCGGCGTGATGAGGGCAGCACGAATCGTCATACCCTCCCTGTGTCGCGTGCGGAGATGGTGTTGCGGGAGCTGCCTCAGCTAGCAGAGCACGAATGTCCGCCGAGGTGCGGTGGACGGCAAGTGGCATGGGCATTTGGCGTCGGTGGGAACACCACAGCAAGAACGGTCGGGCGCCGCGGGGCCACGAGTGGTCAGACTGGGGTGATGACCGAGAACCGCCGTGACCGCCTCCGCGAGCTGCTGGACGCCGTGCTCGACGAGCAGCACGCGACGCTTGGTGCGATGGCCGACGCGGCCTACGCCTCGCCGTTCCACTTCTCCCGCACCCTGTCCTCCGGCGCGGGGGAGCCGCCCGTGGCGCTGCGCCGTCGGGTCATGTTGGAGCGCGCCGCCTGGCGGATCGCGCACGGCACGAGCGTGACCGACGCGGCGCTGGAGGCAGGGTACGAGAGCGTCGACGGATTCGCCCGCGCATTTGCTCGGGCGTTCGGGCACCCGCCGAGTGCGACAACATCCGGAACCGGCCACCGGCTCCCGGCACCCAATGGCGTGCACTTCCATCCTCCGACCAACCTCTGGATCGATGGGGACGGTGGCCGGCCGACGGCGCACGAACTCGTCGCGACTCTCGTGCACCACGATGTGGCCGACACCGCGGCCCTCCTCGAATATGTCAGCGGGGTCGATCCGGCAGCGCTGCACCATCGCCGTCCCGGACATACCGTGCTGCCGTGGGACGGTCCGGAGGAGTCGGTGTTCGACCTGCTCGCCGCGACGGTGTGGACCAAGGAGGTCTGGCTCGCCGCCATCGAGGGCGCCGACCAGCCGCAGCGGTGCACCCGTGACATCGCGGCCCTCGCTGCGCGGCACACTGAGGTCGCTGCGCGGTGGGTCGCGATGGTGCGACGCAGCGACGAGAACGGAGCCTGGAGCGACCGGGTCGTCGACGCGCTGTGCGAGCCGCCGGAGAGCTTCGTGCTGGGCGGCATCGTCACCCACGTTCTCACCTTCTCGGCACACCGTCGGTTACTGGCGCGCTCATGGCTGCGCGAGTCCGGCACGGACATCGACGATGGCGACCCCCTGGATTGGCTTGCGAGAAGGAGTACCTCATGACGGATGCAGAATCGACCGGCCGACCCCGCACGGCGTATGTGACGGCGATGACCCTCGATGGCTTCATCGCCACCGACGATCACTCGTTGGAGTGGTTGCTCTCCCGCGACATCGATCCCGCGGGACCCTTTTCCCACGACGCCTTCATGGCTGGGGTCGGAGCGATCGTGATGGGCCGGTCGACCTATGACTGGATCGAGCGGCACCGGGAACAGACCGGGGAGGCGTGGTTCTACCAGCAACCCACCTGGGTGATGACCCACCGCCCGCTGGAGCCCCCGGCCGGCGCGGATGTGCGCGCCGCGTCCGGCGACGTGGCCGATCTCCATCCACGGCTGGTAGCGGCTGCGGCCGGACGTGACGTGTGGGTCGTCGGTGGTGGCGCTCTGGCTGCCGATCTGGCCCGTGCGGGCCTTCTGGACGAGGTGATCGTCTCGATCGCTCCGGTCACGCTCGGATCGGGGGCGCCGCTGCTCGATGGTCACGCCGAACTCCAGCTGATGGACTCCGGCGTGAACCGCGAGTTCCTGTGTGCGCGCTATCGGGTACTGCCGACCGCGCCCTGATCCGGCAGGCGAGGACTCCCACGATCGGCGCCGCTCCTCATCGCGGTCACGGGGCCGGCACGGGTGAGAGACTTCCGACTGTGATCGAGATGTCCCAGGAAGACTTTGAAGCGGCCGTGGGTGAAGGACTCGATCTGATCCCGCCCGAGCTTGCCCGGCACATCGACAACGTGGTGGTGCTGGTGGAGGACGACCCGCCCGCCGAGGTGGGCGATGCGGACTTGCTCGGACTCTACGAGGGCACCCCGCTGACCGAGCGGGGGGAATGGTGGGCCGCCGGCTCGCTCCCGGACCGCATCACGATCTATCGCAACCCCACGCTGCGGTTCTGCGAGTCCGCCGACGAGGTCGCCGAAGAGGTGGCGGTCACGGTGATCCATGAGATCGCGCACCACTTCGGCATCGACGATCAGCGGCTGCACGAACTCGGCTGGGGTTGAGGGATCCCACCGACGCCCGGAACGTATGTCGGCGCCGTGAGTGTCCGGGGTGCGCGCTGAGGCGGTGAACGTCAGACGGTGGCGGCCTGGCGAGCCTGCCAGGCACTGGCGACCATCTGCTCCAGGGTGTGCGTCATCTGCCAACCCAGGTCACGCGCCGCAGCCTCCCCGGAGGCGACGATCCGAGCCGGATCCCCCGGCCGGCGCGCGGCGAGCTCCGGCTCGAAGTCGATACCGGTGACGGCCGCGATCGTGTCCATGATCTGCCGCACCGATACGCCGTCCCCGCTGCCGAGGTTGTACACCGGCTGCAGGCGCTCTCCCGCGGCCAGTGCCTTGGCGGCATTCACGTGCGCGTCCGCCAGATCGGAGACGTGGATGTAATCGCGGACGCAGGTGCCGTCCGGGGTGTCGTAATCGGTGCCCATGATCGTGGGCGTGCGCCCCTCGGCGAGGGCATCCATCACCAGCGGGAACAGGTTGTGCGGGGAGACGTCGCGCAGGTCCGGTGAACCGGAGCCGACCACATTGAAGTAGCGCAGCGAGGTGTGCGCCAGTCCAGTGGCGCGGGCCTGGTCGGCCAGCAGCCACTCACCGATGAGCTTGGACTCCCCGTACGGGGACTCCGGGCGGGTCGCCGTGGACTCGGTGACCAGGTCCACCTCCGGAGTGCCGTAGGTCGCCGCCGAGGACGAGAACACGATCGATCCCACCCCGGCGGCCGCCATCGCCTCCAGCACGCTGACGGTGCCGGTGACGTTCTGGGTGTAGGTGTGCAACGGCCGCTGCACGCTCACCCCCGCGTACTTGAACCCGGCCACGTGCACCACCCCCTGGACCGCGTGTGTGCGCAACACCTCGGTGAGGCGCTCGGTCTCCAGGATCGATGCCTGTTCGAACGGGACGCCGTCGGGCACGAACGGGGCTTTCCCGCTGGACAGATCATCGACTACGACCACGTCGATCCCGGCCTGGGTGAAGGCGCGCACCACGTGCGCACCGATGTATCCGGCGCCGCCGGTCACCAACCATGTCATCGGCCAACCTCCTGAGTATCGAATCCGGGCATAGTGGCCGCGGTCCCATCGTGGGTGTGCGAGCGCAGCAGAGTGGCTGTCGCCCAGCCCCTGGCGAGCAATCCGGCGTCGCTGTCCGGGTCGAAGGTGACGGCGTCGGCCGAGAACGGGCTGAACAGCAGGCCGCGTACCTGACGCTCGCGTTCACCCTCCTCGAGGGTGAACCGGGCCGGGGGAGCGGTGCGCAACCCGCGCAGCTGGCCGCGCGGGACATCAGGGATGTTGATGTTCAGCACCCGTCCGTCCTGCGGATGATTGGTCACCCACTGGAACGCCTCGGTCACCACGGCAATAGCGGTCTCGGCATGTTCGATCTCCCGGCCGGTGCTGGAGAACGCCACCGCCGGAATGCCCTGGGCCGCGGCCGAGAGGGCGGCACCCACGGTGCCCGAATGCAGGATCGCCGGCCCCACATTCGGGCCGAGGTTGATCCCGGAGAGCACCAGGTCCGGCCGCGGCCCCAGGCCACCCATTCCGGCGACGTAGGCGATCAGTGCAGGGCTGGCATGCACGCCCATCGCCTCGATGTCCTCGCGTAGCCCCGGGGGCCGGCCCGGGGTCCGGCGGAGTTCGCCGTCGTCGTCCTGTTCACCGTTCAGACCGGCGCTGTAGCCCGAGTACTCGCGGTTCGGCGGGGCCACCAGAACCTCATGCCCTGCATCGGCGGCCACGTGGGCGAGTATCGCCAGGCCGGGGGAGGTGATTCCGTCGTCGTTCGTGATCAGCACGCGCATGTGGGGAGCACTCCTCCAAGGGGTCGGCCGGCTGCTGAGACCATTCTGCCTGGTGCGCAGTCGCCCTGTGCCCTGTGGTGGGGAGGTGGGACACTAGGGATATGTACGAGGTGAGCAAGTCCGAGGAGCAGTGGCGGTCCGAACTGAGTGCCGAGGAGTTCGCCGTGTTGCGCGAGGCAGGCACTGAGCGCGCCGGTACCGGGGAACTTCTGCACGAGAACCGGGTGGGCGTGTACCGATGCCGCGCATGTGGCAACGAACTATTCCGCTCCACCACCAAGTTCGACTCCCACTGCGGCTGGCCCAGCTTCTACGCCCCGGAGGACTCCGACGCGGTCGAGACCATCGAGGACCGCAGTCTCGGCATGGTCCGCACCGAAGTGCGCTGCGCCAAGTGCGGCTCCCACCTCGGCCACGTCTTCGCCGATGCTCCGCAGACCCCCACAGGAGACCGGTACTGCATGAACTCCGTCTCGCTGAGCTTCGACGAGGGTGCCGAACCCACTGGCGGCGCGTGAACCTGGACGTTCTCACCCTCAACCTCCAGCGTGGCCTGCGCGCCGATTCTGGTCTGCCCACTGATACGGCAGCGCTCGCGGGCGCCGTCGCCGAGGTGCGGGCGGACGTGGTGGCGCTCCAGGAGGTCGATCGGGGGCAACCGCGCAGCGCTGGTATCGACCAGGCCCGTGTGGTGGCCTCGGCGATGGGGCTGGCGCATGTGCGTTTCGCGGCCACGCTCGCCGGTGATGTGCGCCGAGGGTCTCGAGCGGACCTCGTTCCGGGCCAGGCAGGGGACCACCCTGGCCCGGCCTACGGACTCGCCATCGCCTCGCGGTATCCGGTGCTCGCCTGGTTCACCGCGCGCCTGCCCCGGGTACCGGTATCGCTGCCCAGCGTGCGGGCCGGTCGTCTGGCGCGATGGGAGGACGAACCCCGTGGTGTGCTTGCTGCCGTGCTGAACGCCCCGGGCGGGCCCGTCGCCGTCTGCTCCACGCACCTCTCGCTCGCTGGCCCCGTCGCGGCGTTTCAGATGCTCTGGGTTCTGCGCGCGATGGAACATCTCGCTCGCCACACGCGCGGACGCGCACTGGTGTGCGGTGACCTGAACCTCGACCCTGCCTGGGTCGATCCGCTCACCCGTGGGTATCGGATGCCCCGAGCCCTGACGTACCCAGCCGCCGCGCCACGGCGCCAGCTCGACCATGTGCTCCTGCGTGGCGGCGAGGTGCTGGAGGTGTCTGCGCCTCGCCTGGCGATCTCGGATCATCGGGGGTTGCGGGTCCGGGTAGGACTGTGACCATGGACCGGTGACGGCATCGGCGGGGCAGGTGTGAACGCGGCGCGCGAGCAGGGCGGGGAACGCGGCAACGCCGCTATGGACCGGATCCCGGCACCGCTGCTCTTCCTCGCAGCCGGAACGAGCCAGTACATCGGCGCAGCACTCGCTGTGGGGCTGTACGCCACGATTCCGGCTACGTCGGTGGCATGGGCGAGGGGCGCCGTCGGGGCCGTGATCCTGTTCGCCTTGGTGAGACCCTGGCGGCTGCGCTGGACCCGGCGCGAACTGGCGCAGACCGGCCTGTTCGGCGTGGTCTTGCTCGGTATGAACATGCTCTTCTACGTGGCGATCGATCACCTGCCGCTCGGTGCGGCCGTGGCCATCGAGTTCGCCGGCCCGGTGGTGGTGGCCGCGTGGGGTGGCCGAAGCGTGCGGCACCGGTTCGCCGTCGTGCTCGCCGCCGCGGGGGTGCTTGCCATCTCACTGGTGGGCCTGAACTGGAACGGGGAACGCACGACGGCGGAGCTGGCCCTCGGTCTGGCCGCAGCCCTGGGGGCCGGGGTGCTCTGGGCGGGATACATGGTCATCGGCGGCCGGATCGTCAAGCGCCGCAGTGGCGTGGCCTCACTCGCCATGGGTTTGACCTTCGCCTCGCTGCTGTACGCGCCGCTCACGGCGGCCGGGGCGGTCAGTGCGCTGAGCTGGCCGATCGGGATCACCCTGGCGCTGGTGGGACTGCTTTCCACGGTGGTGCCGTACACCCTCGATCAGGTCACGTTGAAGCGATTGGGCACGGCCACATTCGCGCTGCTGAACGCGCTACTGCCGGTCTCGGCCACCGTGATCGGCGTCCTCGCCCTGCGTCAGATCCCCACCTGGGGAGAGGTGGCCGGCACGCTGGCGGTGAGCGCCGCCGTCTGGATCTCTGCGCCGCGGAAGCGTCCGAGACCGGGTTCGGCGCTGGAGCACGGCAGCCGCGGTGAGGGCCACTGAGCGGTCCCCATCGGCGGCCAGTTCTTCCAAGGCGGCAGCGGTCGCGTCGGCTGGTAGCTCCGCCAGTGCCTGGGTGATGCGGCGCCGCTGTTCCACGGTGGCCGTGCGCAGGGCTGACTGCAGACGCGCCAGCACCTCATGGCCGCCCTCCGGCGATCCGGCCAGGACACCGAGCGCCTCGGCCGCCTCGACGTCGTTGGAGCCGTCCACCACCATCGTGATCAGCGTGCCGAGGGCGGTGGGTGATCCCTGTGCGCCCAGGGTGAGTGCGGCGTGCTGTCGCACGTCCGGATCCGGATCGTGGATGGCCCGGGCGAGCAGCGCATGCACCTGTTCCACGGGAAGTGCGGTGGCGGCCCGCACGGCGCGGCGGCGTACCTGGACGTCCTCGGACTCCAGGGCGTGGGCCAGATGCGGCGCGGCCGCGGTCCCGGTGCGTGCCAGGGCCCACCGCAGCGCACCGGCCGCATTCGGCTCGGACTCGGTGAGTACGGCTTCGGCCAGCGCCTCCGCCGGCATCGCCGATCCTGGTTCCAGGGCTGCGCGTTGCCGGCGAAGCGAGCTGGCTGACCGAAGGTCGCTCAGCAGGGCCACGATCTGCAGGGCATCCGCCCAGGCGGGGGACCGGAGTTGCTCGACCGCACGCAGGCGCCTGAGCAGCTCCTCTTCGCGGGCTAGGCGCTGTTCGGACTGCTCGATCAGATCACCGACGAGCGTGGCCGGCGTGACCTCCGGATCCTCGAGTGCCCGGGCGATCTGACGCAGAGACAGCCCGAGCGTGCGCAGCCCCTCGACCTGGAAGATGCGCCGGAAGTCCTCGTCGGTGTACTCCCGGTAGCCGCCGCTGGTGCGCCCCGTCGGGCGCACCAGGCCGAGTGAGTCATAGTGGCGGAGCATCCGGGAACTCACCCCCGAACGGCGGGACACCTCACCGATCAGCATGCCGCCATCATCTCGCGCCCAGCGCCCGCACTTTCTGCGCTTGCGCTACGGAGAGCTCGAACGCGGCGTCCGGGTCGTTCTGCAGGCGCTGGGTGGCCACTGCATGAGCACGAACAGCCGGGTCCGGACTGGTGGACGCTGCATCGAGGCTTTCGTCCAGGATGCTCTGGATGCGCTCGGAACGGTCAGCCAGCGCGAGGAGCGCCCTGCTCAGGCTGCGCTGCACGTCCCGATCACCGCGGCCGAGCTGGCTGAGCAGAGTCTCGATGAGTACCGGATGAGCGTGTGCCGGGGCGATTGCCACGGCTGCACGCCATGCGCTGCGCGCCACCTCATCGTCAGTATCGCGCAGCGTTTCCTGCACGGCCGGCCAGGCATGCTCGGCGCCGATCTTGGACAAAGTGTGCAGCGCCTGACTGCGCGCCTGGCCACGGCCGGAGCTCGGCGCACTGATTTCCGCGAGCAGGAGCGGCACGGTGCTGGCCGCAGAATGGCGCGTCAGGGCCCAGGTGAGCATGTCCCGGACGAAGAAATCCGGCTCGATCCCCGATCGCGTGATGAGAGTCTCGACGAGCTCGGGGTCGGGGTAGGTGCCCGCGGCCAGGGCGGCGCGCAGGCGCGTGGATGAGTCGGCCGCGTACAGCCCTAGCTGGACCTGCGCGGGCGACGGTTGGTTGTGTGGCGAGTTCATGAGCCACCTCCTTTGCTGCCCCAGTCAAGAGGTTGTCACCGTGTCAAGGTCAAGCGCAGCCTGGACGGCGGACCAGCTCAGGAGGCTGCTGCGCGGACACCATCGGCAGCGGGCCCTCGTTCTCTGTGAGACTGGGCGCATGGAACTGATCATTCAGCCCGGTGCGCCGGAGAGCGCCCGGATCGTTGCCGATGCCATCGTGGCGCTTCTGAAGCGCAAACCAGACGCCGTTCTCGGCCTCGCCACCGGTTCGTCGCCGCTCGCGGTTTACGACGAACTGGTCCGCCGGTATGAGGCCGGTGAGGTGAGCTTCGCGCGGGCGCGCGCCTTCCTGCTGGATGAGTACGTCGGACTGCCTGCCGCACACCCGCAGCGGTACCGGAACGTGATCGAGACCGAGTTCACCGGACGGGTGGACTTCGCTGACGGTGCCGTCCAGGGCCCGGATGGTCTTGCCGAGGACATCCCGGCCGCTTGCGCCGCCTACGAACGGGCCATCGCCGAGGCGGGCGGAGTGGACCTTCAGATCCTCGGGATCGGTACAGACGGGCACATCGCGTTCAACGAGCCCGGTTCCTCGCTCGCGTCCCGCACGCGGATCAAGACCCTCACGCGCCAGACCCGCATGGACAATGCTCGGTTCTTCGACGATGACGTGGAACAGGTGCCGACGCATTGCCTCACCCAGGGACTTGCGACGATCGCGTCTGCTCGCCACCTGGTGCTCGTCGCCACCGGCAGGAACAAGGCCGAGGCGATCCACGAGATGGTGGAGGGTTCGGTCTCGGCGATGTGGCCCGCGTCGGTGCTGCAACATCACCCGCATGTGTCGGTCCTGGTGGATCCGCCGGCGGCCGCGAGGCTGCAGCTCGCCGACTACTACCGGGAGACGTACGAGACCAAGCCCGCCTGGCAAGGGCTGTAACGCACTGTTCATCACAATGGGTCTTGACCGACCGTATAGGGATTGGCAGAGTGGGGTGTGCACCTTCGGGTGTGCGACATATCTCCTTATGTCGTTCATTGAATGAGAAATGGGGTAACTCCAATGCTCGATCCAGTCCTCGGTCTGCTTGACACCGTTCTCGCCCTCCTGCTCGGCCTGCTCGGTTCGCTGGGCCTGTGAGCTAAAGGCGCGAACGCCCCGCCCTGTGCAGGGCGTTCGCGCCCGTCAGCGTGCCAGTCAGGTCCGAGGCCGGATCTGACTGGCACGCTGGCCGAATTATCGTCGCGTCGGACTGATCGCGCGCGCGTGCATGCATTGAGCATTCATTCCATTACTCATGCCGTCGCGAGTTTCTACGGGTCGCGGAGTTCCCGGGTCGGCGATTTCATTCTGACCCGCGCGAGAACGTGCGATGATGCCGCCCATGACGACGTTCAGCGTGCACGGCACCGCCACTCGTTCCCTCCCGCCGGAGCGAGCGCAATTGCATCTTCTGGTCGGGTTCGAAGGCACGAACCGGGGTAGCGTGCTGAACCAGACGCTGGAGGCGCACCGCCACGTCACGGACGCGGCGCGGCGCCACCAGGATTCCGGCGCTGCCACCTGGTGGGGTGCGGACCGCGTGCAGGCCGCACCGTTCAAGGAGTACGTGAAGGACTCCAAGAGGACGATCACCAAGTTCCGCAGTTCGGCCTCCGTGACTGTGCGATTCCTCGACTTCGGCGTGCTGGCCGAATGGGTGGCCCAGGTCGGTACGCTCGACGGTGTCTCACTCGGCGGTGTGACGTGGGAACTGACTCAGCGCACTCGTCGTGAGATGGAGAAGGCGACGCGTGTGGACGCGGTCCGGGACGCCGTCGTGCGGGCAGGCGACTATGCGGCGGCCCTGGGGTTGGCTGAGCCTCGCCTGGTGGCCGTGTTCGAGCCCGGGCTGCGGCCGAATGCTGGCGCCGGTCCGCCCTCACAGGCTTTCGCCACCCGTGGCGCGCCCGCCCCAGCCGGGGCTTCGGCGGACCTCAAAGCCGGCGACGTGGACATCAATGCCGAGGTGACGGCCGACTTCGTGAGCGAGTAGGCCTTGCGCATGAGGGTCGCGTGCGTACCGTGAGAGGTATGGCATGTGGGGGCGCGGGCGAAGGTCAGGCCGGGGGTGTGCGAGGACGCATCGCAGCCATTGCAGGGACTGCTGGGCTCGTGCTGGTCGGATGTTCGGCAGGCGATACAGACGATGGCGAGGTCACCCTCGCGGACCCGTTCTCGTTCGCCCTCGTGGATGAGGTGGTGAGCGGGCCGAACTGCCCAGACGAGTACCTCTCCGCCCCGGAGGGGTCCGAGTGCTTCGCGCTCTCCGAGCAGATCGATGTTCACACGGTGCGTGGAATCGAACTCGGAAAGAGCGTGAATGCCGACGGCGCGGCCACCGATGAGACGGTCGTACAGATCGAGTTGCTGCCGGAGACCGCCGAGGAGTTCGCGGAACTTACCGAGACGGCGTCCGTATCTGATCTGGGGCGGATCGCCCTGCTGGTGGACGGTGCAGTCATCTCCGCCCCCACCGTGATGGAACGCATCGATCAGGGGACGTTGTCCATCAGCGGCTGGGACGAGAGCGAGGCGCGCGCCTTCGTCGACAGCGCCAGACGCTGACCGGCCCGCCGGCCTCAGCTGCGGAACGTGACCCGGTGCGTGGCTCCCAGCGATCCCTCGGTGCGTACGGTCAGCCGCGTGTCGTTCCCTTCTCGCGTGACGTCGATCGTGGCGTCGGCCTCCCAGGTGCGGAACCTACGCCCCGCGATCGTCACCGACACCGTGTCCTGCTCCTGGGTGGGGTCGGACACGGCCACGGCGAGCGCCCGGGGGTCGGACTCGTCGAGCACCACTGAGCACGGGTTCGCTGTGGTGATCCTCGCGACGGACTGCGATTGCGGGATCGGTTCGAACGAGACGTAAGGGGCATCGGCCGACTCTCGGCTGGAGATCTCGATCGAGAGCCCGTTCGTGGGGCCGTCCGGCTCTGCCAGGGCGAGGGAGAGGTTGCTGCCGCTGCGAAGTTTCTCGACCGCGTGGGCGGTGAGCTCGATCGCATGCCACGCCCAGCCGCTATCGATCTGGACTGTGGTGATCTCCTCTCCCAGCGGAGGTTTGGTGTTCCAGGTCAGCGCGGACTCCTCCCAGGTCTCGTCCACCGCGTGCACGATGACATCGGCGATGGTGCCGCCCGCATCGTTGACCCGGGCACGCACATGCAGCGTGGCGACAGCCACATCGTCGGGCGGCAGGGTCACGTCAGATAGGTCGAATCGTAGGTAGCTCTGCCGCGAGTAGCCGGAGTCTTCCTGTGCCACGTGCTTGACGAGCATGAGGGTCCGGGTGCCGTAGTTCGTACCGGCGTGCTGACCGTCGTTGACATGCGCATCGGCAGCGGCGAGCGTGGTGATCGTGTCGGCGCCCGCAGCGCCCCAGAAGTTGACCGCCGTCAGTCCCAGGCTGCGCCGCCGGACGGCCTGGACACCTCGGGAGTTCTCCAGGATCTGCACGCGGCTGCGACCGGGCCGGGCGAGCTCCTCAGTCTGAGCCGGCGAACCGCCGGGGAGCAGCATGTACGCATAGCTGTCGTCTTCAGGGCGAACGCCGTGGTCGAACCACATCGTCAGGTATCTCCGCGTGATCGGATCGGTCGACCCGCTCTCATGCACATCGCTCCAGCTGCCGGTCCGCTCCTCCCGGCGGAGGTGGAGCTGGGATCCGCGAGGGAAGATGTAGCCGCCCACACCTTCCAGGTGCGCCCAGCGCACCGGCGCGTGGGCGGACCAATCCTGATGCGCCGGCTGCACGTCACCGTTGAGGAGCAAAGTGTTGGTCCCATCGGCGTGCAGGTTGCGGTTCTCCACGACCGTCTCCACCGGGTGCTCGGCGCCGCCACCAGTGATCCCTGCACCCAGGGCCACCACGACCTCGCCGAGGTAGAACCAGGACTTGCGGGCTTCCAGCGTGGAGGCGATGCCCTGCAGATGTTGGCCGACAGCGCCGTATGCACCCAGCGATGCCCCACCGGCCCAGGTGGCGCTGGGTGGTCGTGCGGTGCCCCACTCACCGCCGACGGCATCGGGCAGTGGCTTGCTGTCCACCGTGGTGCCGGGCAGCCGGTACAGGTCGACTGTCGGCCAGAACGCGTCGGTGAACTGTCCGTGGTCGTCGTTGTAGAGGTAGGTCATACCCGCGCCGGTGTGGAACCCGCGCTCGTTCTCCCCGTTGCCGGCCTCGTAGTAGGCAATTCGCTTGCTCGACATCGAGATCGCGTGCGCCCACCCCTCACCTCGTCCGACCGCGCGCGCCATGGCGGGGAACAGCGCCAGGTTCTGCGGCTCCGGAAGCGGCTCGATGGAGTCGTCCTCGAGCAGCGCGGCATAGGCGGCTGCTCGTGGCACGCGGGCTTCGGTGAAGACATCGCCGAATGTGGATCGCTCCAGCCAGCCCTTGCATCGCGCGCGCCAGCGGTTGGCGACATCGGGGCGTTCGACCGCCACTCCGTCCGCAAGTCGCAGGATGTGGTCGATCACGAGCCGGCCGTGGTAGCTGTCTGATGCGTTCTCGCGGGAGATCGCCCGGCCACTGACGAAGTCCATCATGAGGCCATTGACCATGACCGGGGCGAACGTGAGGTCGACGGCGTCGAACAGAATGTGCCGATCTGGGTCGACGATCTCCCACGGAGAACCAGAGAGCAATGTGATCAGACGGGAGGTGCCATCGAGCAGCACTTCGCCGTAGGTGCCCGTATAGGCGACGTTTCCGTGCTGGACGAAGGAGCCGTCCCGATAGAAGCCATCGCCCGAGTCGACGTACTCGAACACCGCCGAGATGCCGTCACGTGCGCGCAGGACCTTCTGCTCGGATCGGCCAAGGAGCCCGCGCAGCGCCACGGCCCGGCACAGGTCGATCCGGTTCGCGCCAGTGGACTCGGTCCGCCGAGAGTCGAGGAACTGGTAGAAGGGATCAGGGACGAAGTAGTCGATGGTCGAGGTGTAGTCGGCGATCTCAGCATCGCTGAGGTGATCGGCAACGAGGATGCACGCGTCCATCGAGGCGCGTGCCGACCCGATCTCCCACTCCCACCAGTTACCCGGCTCGTCCCGGTCCGGGTGATAGGCAATGTCGTGCGTGGTCCGCAGGCCCGCCAGCACATCAGCCAGCACCGCGGGATCGTCCTGATAGTCGCTCCCGGGGGTGACGAAGGCAGTGGCCATCGATGCCAGCCGCCGGTAGGTGGAGGTCATCATCGGGGGCTCGTCGAGCATGAGGTCGGTGAACACCAGGTTCCGGCCCGGAGTGCGGGTGATGAGCGGGATCACATCGGCCACCTCGGCGTCGAGGACGTCGACGGCTGCGGCGAGCCGAGGATCACCTGGATCGAAGTCCGCACCGCCGGTGAGCAACTCGCGCCACACGTCGAGAGCTGCCGCATAGCTGTCGCCCGGGTCCGCATGGGCCGACGATGCGGAGAATCTCCCCAGCCCCGGGAGCGTGCCGGAGAGGAGGGCGACACCTCCGAACCCGGCGAGTACGGCCCGGCGGCTCACCGCGGGAATCGGATGATCGGTGGCGCGTCCTTGCGTCATGACTGGCTCCTTCTGCGATATCTGGTGACGGATCTGATCCGCCCGGGCTGTCACTCGATGGGTGTCGATCACGGGTCAATGGCGAGCGCCACACGAGTCCCGGATCACGATGCGGGGCCGAAGCTGCACCTGGTGAACGGGGCCGGCGTCCCCGTCGGTGATCCGCCGTAGCAGGATCTCGGCGGCGAGCTTGCCGACGCGGTATTTGGCGGGTGCGACGGAGGTCAGCGGTACGTCCGCCACATCGGCCAGCTCGTCGTCATAGGAGACCAAGGCGAGGTCCTCGGGAACCCGCAGGCCGCGACGACGTGCGGCGCCGAGCACGAGCGTGGCCTCGCGATCGCTGAAGAGCCGCAGTGGCCCCGGCGGTGGTCAGGGTGGTGATGCAGTCCTCGGCGAGCTCGCGGTTCCAGGTGGGCGGTTCGGACCGTTGCAGCGGCGTGAGTTCGAGCGCACCGACGGCGGCCTCGTAGCCGGCGCGCACGGCATCCTGGGTGGGGCCGTGGCTGCGGGTGAGCAGGGCGATCTTCTCGTGACCGAGCCGATGGAGGTGGACGACCGCGTCGTATGCCCCGCCGCGATGGTCGGAGGTGACGTGTTCGCTCGTGTCGGCCGGGCCCGCGCCGACGAGTCGACGCTCCATCAACACGACAGGAACCGGCAGCGAGGTGAGCTCCGCTGCGCGGGCCGCCGGGTTCTCGACGGTCAGCAGGTCCGGGGCGAGGAGGAGTCCGTGCACGCCGGAGTCCAGCAGTTGCGCGATGTCTTCGCGCTCTTCCGCCGGGTCGTAGTGGTACGTCGCCAGCTGCATTCCGGCACGGGCCGCGGACAACGCGTCGTCGATGCCCTGCAGCATCCGTGGGAAGTAGAGGTGCGTGTCCGGAACCAGGACGCCGATCCGGAGGCGCTGGCGTGGTGAGCCGGCAGTCCTGTCGATGACGAATGTTCCCGCTCCACGGCGCCGCAGGATCAACCCGTCCTCGACGAGCTCGTCGTAGGCGCGGCGCACCGTCGTCAGGGAAAGTCCGGTGTCGGCGGCGAGGCGGTTCTCAGTGGGCAACTTGCCGTCGGCTGCCCACTCACCTGCCAGAATTCCACGACGCAGATCGCCGGCCAGGGACTGGAACTTGAGCGCGCGCACGGCGGCGTCCCGCACGGTAGCCGTGGGTCGTTCGTCGCCGGTTGTGGTGGAATCCGCCACGACACGTCCTCTCCTGTGCTCCGTTGCACGTGTGAGCCTGGGGGAGCAACAAGAGAGTAATCAAGATGTAAGTGAAGAGAACTGCGGACGAGACCGCCGAGCTCAGGGCCGGTGGGCCTTGCGCCAGAACGTAGGCAGTCTCCGGGGTGGTACGTCCCGGTACCCGCCGTCGGCCAGGCCCGCCTGCCGCTCGAAGAAGCACCGTGCCGCACGATCTCCGGTGCGCAGCCACGACCAGCCCATCGTCAGGCCGTACAGCGGGAGGAACGGAAGCCCGAGGCAGTAGGCCCACTGCCGCGCGTGCTTCTCCTCATGCCGCAGCAGGAAGGGGTGGCGGGCCCTCAGGCGCGCGATCGTTGTCCGCGTGATCACCACATCGCCGACGGTGAACGCACCTCCGGTCGGGAACCGCCACCGATACCCCTCAGCCAGGGTGAGGAGCGCGGGGCCGGGCCGGCGCCGGGCGCCACCGACGGCCGCCACCGCTAGGCCCAGCGGGGTGGAGAGGTTGAGCCAGTTCGCCACGTGACGTACCCGCACCCGTACCGAACCGGACGGATGACGATTCGCCGGCACAGTGAGACGATAGTGCCATGGCGTCTCAGAACCCAGGTGGGTCCACGAACGTGAGTCGGGAGCTTTCACGCTTCTTCGTCAGGTTTGCTCTCATCGAGGGGGCGGTGTTCGCCGCCGTCATTCTCGCGATGACCTTTGATGTCATCAGCATGGACGCGATGGTGCCGATCCTCCTCGTGGTGGCCCTGATCGGGGGTGCCGTGCTGTTCTGGAAGATCCGCAGCATCCAGAGTGCCAGGCAGCGCGGACAGTTGCGATCCGGTGCGCCGGGTCAAGGTCGCCATCCGTCCTCCGGGGAGGCTGCCGAGGTCAGTTACAGCGATCGATCCGAGATCGACTCCATGGGTGACCCGGATCCGATGGCGAAGTTCCGCGACCCGAACACGTGATCGAGCGCTCGTCGCGGCTCGGTACGAGGTCACCAAGTCAGTGACACGGAGACCTTCGGGCGGACCGGGAGGCGACCCGCGAAGTTATGCGCGTCGATTCGATCGACGGCCGTGGTCGCCCAGGGCAGCGAAGGACCCCGCGGCCACCAGCACGTAACCCAACGTGAGGCAGACGGCCCCGAGGCCCGGCCTGCCATCATCCGGCAGGGCAACGGCCACGACGGCATGCGTGTTCCACGCGGCGCCGGCCAGTGCCGCCACCCCAGCCACGATCCCCACGGCGCCGCGCTGATCGGCGAAGAAGAACAGGCCGGCCAGTACCAGCGCCCCGGCCACCACGTACCCGACCATGGTGCCTACCTCGGCCGGCGGATCGCCGGACCAGGCCGTGTAGCCCAGGTATCCACCGACAGCGAGATAGGCGAGCCCGGCCACGATGCGTAGCGGCTTCGCACGCAGCGGCAGCAGCACGCTCAGGGCCGTGACGGCGATCAGTACCAGCAGGTGCCCCTCGCCGAGGTAGTACTCCGGGGTGGCCTGTGCTTCGATCTGCGCCGGTACGAGATCGCTTGCACTGCGGATCTGCACCAGCGGCTGGGCTGACCCGGTCTCGGCATTCCCCCATCCGAACACCGCGGCTCCCAGCCACGTCAGCATCAGGCCGCTCCAGACCAGCAGCAGGACCCGCATCCGCATGGGTCACCTCCCTTGTTCCGGCCTAGTCTGGCATCCGCGGCCACGAGCCTCGTGGACCGACATCGGCCCGCGGCCCTTCGGTCAGCGCGGGGGCGGCGGTGTGGCTCGCGCCTCCGTGCTCGGCGCGGACGTGTCTGCGCGGAACGTCTGCGGGCTCACGCCGTAACGGCGCTTGAACGCACTGCTGAATGAGAAGCCCGAGGCGTATCCCAGCTGCCGAGCAAGCGCGGGGAGGGTCTCAGTGCCGCTTCGGAGCAGATCTGCCGCCAGGGTGAGTCGCCAGCTCGTGAGGTAGGACATCGGCGGTTCCCCCACCAGTTCGGTGAACCGCCTGGCCAGAGTCGCGCGGGAGACCCCCACCGAGCGCGCGAGCCGGTCGATCGTCCACGGGGAGGCAGGGTTCGCCTGGAGGGCCCGCACGGCAGGCCCGACCACTGGATCGCTCGTGGCCTGCCACCATCGCGGTGCCTGTGAAGCGGGGTCGGCGAACCATGCGCGCAACGCCTGCACGAGCACCAGGTCCACGAGGCGGTCCAGGATCACCTGTTGCCCGACGGCGTCCCGATCCACTTCCGCGTGCAGCACCCTCATCAGGGCGTCGTCAGTGGTGGCCGGGATACGCACGAATGGGGGGAGCGTCCCGAGCAACCGCGGGGTCACCTGCCCGCGCAAGTCGTAGCAGGCGACGATGAAGGCGGTCTCACCGTCGAGCGCATTACCGCAGGTCCGCACACCTAGCAGCATCTGGTCCTCGAGCGAGCCGCCGTCGGCGTCCCGGCAGACCTCGTCAGTGCCCACGAACACGTCCGGAGCGTGCCCGGGCGGGTCGGAGAGTGTGTAGTGCTCGGGCCCCTTGATCAGCGCGACATCGCCGGCGCGCAGCGCGACCGGTTCGTCCCCGTCGAGGGTGAGCCAGGTCTGGCCGCGGACCATGGCCACGAGTGCGAGCGGTGCCTCGTCGCCCACGCGGATGGACCAGGGCGCGGCGAGCAGGCAACGCAGGACGTATGCACCCCGGGTGCGGGGCCCGTCGAGCATGGCGGAGAGAGCGTCCACGCACTCAGATTAGACGATTGCGTATGAAATTGAGCCGCATGACTATGGATCGTCTCACCCGGGCGCGCTGTGATGGAGGCATGACCTCCCCACCCAGCATCTGCGACCGCCCGATCCTCGTGACAGCCGCCCACGGAAAGACCGGACGCCGCGTCGCCTCACGGCTCACGGCTGCGGGCCACGCCGTCCGCGCCGGCTCCCGCTCCGGTGACCCACGCTTCGATTGGACGGATCCCACCACCTGGCCCGGCGCCGTGGACAGTGTCCGCGCGGCCTATCTCGCCTACCAGCCCGACCTCGCCCTCCCGGGTGCCCGCGAGGCCGTCACCGGGGTGGCAGCGGCCCTCGTGGAGCGGGGGGTGCAGCGAGCGGTACTGCTCTCCGGCCGCGGCGAACCTCTCGCGCAGGAGTGCGAGCATGCGTTCCTTGACCTGATCCCCACCGGCACCGTGGTGCGATGCGCCTTCTTCCACCAGAACTTCAGCGAGGGCGCATTCGCGCAGACCGTGATCGAGGGTGTGCTGGCGCTGCCGGGGGCTCCGGAGAGAGGCGAGCCGTTCGTGGACGCCGAGGACATCGCCGACGTCATCGTTGCTGCCCTGACGGCCTCGCATGCGGAGTATCAGGGTCGTGTGCTCGAGCTCACCGGTCCCCGCGTGGTGCCGCTGGCGGAGGCCGCCGGGATCCTCGGGGACGCCTTCGGCAGGCCCGTGAAGTATCACCAGGTGACCGGTCCGGAGTTCGCAGCGGGGGCTGAGTCCATGGGCTTGCCCGCCGATGAGGCGCAGGGACTGGCCGACGTCTTCGTGGACCTGTTCGACGGCCGCAACAGTGCCACGACGTCCACTGTGGCGGACGTCCTCGGCAGGCCGGCCCGATCGCTCGAGGATTTCGCCGCCGCGGCGGCGGCCGGTGGCGCGTGGAGCAGGGCATGAACGAGGTGATCGTGGTGGGCGCTGCGATCCTGTCCGCGGTGCTCGGCGGGCTGTTTCTCGCGTTCAGCGCGGTGGTGCTGCCGGCGCTCGGCCGGACTCACCCTGGCACCGCTCATGGCGTGATGCAGGCCATCAACGCTGTGGCCCCGCGCAGTCTGTTGATGGTGCCTCTGTTCGGCTCGCCGGCAGCATGCGCCTTCGTTGCGGTGGAGGTGATGCGGGGAGGTGCCGGTGGTGGGCCGCAACTGATCGGTGCCGTGCTCGGGCTCGCCGCCTTCGCCGTGACCGTCCTGGCGAACGTGCCGCTCAACCGGCGGCTCGACCTGGTGCCGGTGAGCGATCCGGCCGCACCGGCCGCCTGGGACCAGTATCGGCGAGTGTGGGGGCGGTGGAACCATCTGCGCACGGCACTGGCCCTGGGCGCCTCGGTGGCACTGCTCTGGTGAGATGCCGCGTCGCGGCGATCAGGGGCGCCACCCCTCCTGGAAATCGGGGTGCCAGGCGTACACGGTCGCCAGGTGGCGCAGGCCCACCGGGTAGGCCCCGTCACGCTCCAGCTCACGCCGCTCCCGGAAGGCGCCGAACTCGTTCCCGGACAGGCTCGCGGTCTCCCACAGGTCCTGAATGAGTGCTCGCTTCACGGCGCACTCCGCGAGGACCCGCTCGGGCCCGAACCGGTGCAAGTGCGCAGTCACTGCAGGATTGCCCGAAACAGTGCGCACATCTGAGGTAGCCGATGTTCGGGACGCCACCGCCTCGTCATCGGCGATCCTGGCATGGACGAACTCGGTGATTGTCACTCGTCATGGTCGCACGCAGGTCAGCGCGTCGACGCCACTGGACACCGGCGGCCACGATAGAAGGATGCAACGTCCTATTGCCTACGAGGTAGCCACCCTCGAGCGCCGTGAACTCAGTCTCGTCCACGGGATCGTCGTGCATGCTGCCGCGGTCGTCGACGGGCGACTGCTGGAGTTCAACGAACGGTGGTCGCGGCGGTCCCGGTCTGCTGAACGCTCCCTCAGTTCCTGGGACGCCTCGGTGTGGATGGCGGTGTGCTTCGCCATCGGGTCAGTGGTATTCATCGTTGCCGGGATCAGTGCGATCGTGGGCCCGGGCGCCGAAGCGACGACGGTGCGGCTAGGCAACCTGATCGGTGCCACCGTGTTCAGCGTCGGTGCGCTGTTCGCCGTGGAGGAGGCACGATGCGCGGTGGAACCACGTCGATGGTCTCAGTTCTGGGCCAGTATCGCGGGTCGGGCGTCCCTCATTCAGGGGGTTGCCGCTCTACTTCCGTTCCAGGTCGGCATGGTGATTGCGATGGCGAACACCGAGCAGGCACATCTGGTCGCCGCACTCAATACCGTGGGCTCGCTCGGCTTCGTCCTCGCGAGCTACCTGTATCTGCGTGAGTCGTGGCCGGCGCATGATGTCGGCACCACATCTTCGGCAGCGAACCTGCTCGGCAGCGTGCTCTTCCTGGTGGGCAGCACAGCGGGTTTCGCGCCACCGGGTGCGGCGGCGGATGCTGTCGTGAACTGGTCCTTCCTGGTCGGATCGATGCTGTTCGCAGTCGGCGCGATCACTGCCCTCGTCGAGCTCAGCGCCCCCGCCCGCTCGACTGAGGTGGTCGGCGGGTAGGTGCGCCAACTGACGGGGCCGTGTCAGCCCATGTCGTCCATGGCTTCGATCATCTCGCCCTCGGGGGAGAGGACGTACCAGACCTCGTTCACGCCCTGACCGGTGGTGTCACCAGGACTTGAGTCCTGGACGAAGTAGTACAACGGGTGGCCGTTATACGTGGCCTGCACGGTCCCATCGGACCGTTCGATGCTGCCGAGCAGGGCGGCGTCCACACCGGCGCCGGCCTCTGGTTCACCTTCGACGGCGGGCCACTTCGCAATGCACTCGCCGTCGCAGTTGCTCACACCCTCCTCATCGTTGGTGAACAGGTAGATCGTGTTGCCGTCACCGTCGGTGAGGATCGTGCCGAGATCGGTCTCCGCCGTGGTGAGAGCGGTGGCGGCCATCATGTCGCCGTCGTCCTCCTCGGTCATGTCCTCGTCCGTGCCCTCCGTGTCATCGTCGCCCGCCATCTCCTCTGCGGCGCTCTCCTCGCCGCCAGACTCACCCGTATCGCCCTCGTCGGCGGAGCCACAGCCTGCCAGCAGCAGGCCTGCTCCCACCAGGGCGGCCGTCAGTACCACTCGAGTACGTCGCATCGTCGTCTCCACTCGTCGCTCATTCGTCGCCGGCAGGGGGCCGGTTGCGAGTAGTACGTGTCAGCGGAGCCGCAGGGATTGCCACGATCGAACCTGCGAAGCGACGAGGTGACGCAATCCGCACCGAGGGTCTCGGCCGTATCGTGAAGTATGGGAGCCATGTCACGCGCCGATCGGGCAGACGATGCCGCCCTGCTTGCGGGGTTGGGATTGGACGATCCGGCCGGCTCGGCGGCGTTCGTGCGCAGATTCCAGAGTGCGGTCTTCGGTATGGCGGTCAGCATCACGCGAGATCCGGCGCTCGCCCAGGACGTCAGCCAGGAAGTGTTCCTGCGTGCCTGGCGGTCCGCCGGCGGATACGACGCGCGGCGCGCCTCCGTGCTCACCTGGCTCCTCACGATCACCCGCAACGCCGCCATCGACGCCGTGCGCGCCCGGCGGAGCACACCGACAGAGGACGGGATCCTCGACCAACTCCTCCATGACACGCTCATCACCTCCCCGGACCTGGAAGAGACGGCGATGCACCGGGTGGAGGCCGAGCGTGCGGTCCGCCGGCTGCACGTCCTCTCGCCCGAACAGGCCCGCGCGGTCATGCTGGCCGTACTCGGCGGGTTGACGGCAGCGGAGGTCAGTGACCGGGAGGGCATTCCGCTGGGGACGGCCAAGACGCGCATCCGGGACGGGCTCCGACGGCTACGGCGCGGTGTCGAGACAGAACGCGGTGCCGAAACAGAACAAGGAGACCGAACATGACGCCGGACCGGACCGTCCCGGGATGGCACCCGGACCACGACGCCCTCATCGAGGTCGCGCTCGACCAGGCCGATGCCGCCACCCGCGCCCGCGTGAGCGGCCACTTGACGGGATGTGCCCCCTGCCGGCGCGAATACGACGATCTCTCCGGGGCTATCGAGCAGGTCTTGCCGGCAGTGCCCCGGCACGCGCCGCCGCCCGACTTCGAGACGTCCGTGCTTGCCCGGCTACGAGCCGAACGTGCGGGTGAACCCACCGCCGACGCCGGTGCGCCGCACGGTCGGGCGAGGGGCCGTCGTCGGGCGATTCTCGCCGTGGCAGCGGCGTGGCTGCTCGGCATCGCTGTGGGGGTGACTGCGATGCAGCTGCTGGACTCGGCAACGCAACCACCGCCGTCGGCCGCCTCGGAATGGACGGCACCGCTGCTCACCGCGGACGGCACCCAGATCGGGCAGGTCTCCCGCAGCTGGAGCCCGGATGGGCCGATGCTCGTGGTGGACGTGGCGCAGGGTCCGGTCGGAGTTGAGTACACCTGCATGGTCGAGTACGCCGACGGGACCAAGGCGGACATGGGGGCGTGGGCACTGGCGGAGGATTCCCCGAACCGGTGGGTAGTGGACGATGACGGCGCCATGGCAGTGGAATTGGTGGCCGAGGCCGGATACGTCTGGTCCAGCGCCACGTTCTGATTCGCCGTCGGTCAATATGGGCTGTCACAGGGCGGCTGCAAGGGTCCGGGTGAGCCAGGCGGCGAGACGACGCTGAAGCTGCCGGCTGTCGTCGAGGACGGCATCCATCCAGTAGAAGCCGTGGATCATGCCGGGGTACTCCTCGAGTTCGACCGACGTTCCTGCATCCGCGAGGCGTCGTGCGTAGGCGGTGGCGTCGTCATGGAGAACATCGTGTTCCACGGCGGCGATGTAGGCCGGTGGCAGGCCAGTGAGGGAACGGGCGGTCAGCGGTGCCGCGTGCGGGTCGGGATCGTTCAGTTGTCCGTGGAGGTAGTGGCTCCAGAACCAGCGCATATCGGCACTGCTGAGCCCGGTGCCCTCGTCGTACTTCCGGTGTGAGGCGGTGGTGAAGTCCGGGGCGAGCGCCGGATAGAGCAGCGCCTGCGCGGCCGGCCCGTCGACGCCCTGATCGCGCAGGCGCAGGCAGAGCGCAGCGGCGAGGTTGCCTCCGGCACTGTCTCCGACGACGGCGATCCGGTCACGATCGATCCCCAGATCGGCGGCGTGGTCGCGCATCCAGGTGAAAGCGGCCGCGCAGTCGTCGAGGGGCTGGGGAAAGGGGTGCTCGGGAGCCTTCTGATAGTTCACCGTAATGACCACATACCCCGTGTCGAGGGCGAGCTGGCGTGCAGGCTCGTCGGCGAGGTCGATGGTGCCGATCACCCACCCACTGCCGTGCAGCATCAGGACGGCGGGGAGGTCGGGGGCGGTGGTGGTGCGATAGATGCGAATGGGCAGATCCGCCGTCGGCCCGGGGATGAACGTGTCGGTGACCGAGTGCACGCCGGGTGCTGGGCGTTGCAGGTCCAGGTAGCCGAGGCTAGCCATGCGGGCCTCGCCGACGGTGAGTTCGTGCACCGGGCGTGCACCGGCCCCGGCGGCCGCGGCCAGGTGCGCTTCTGCTTGAGGGGTGAGGGTCATCGTCGTGCCTTTCGGGAGAGGGTGCTGACCACGAGAAGAAGGAAACCGAGCAGGCAGAGGCAGGCTCCGGTCCACACGGGTGCGACGAGGCCGAAGCCGGCCAGTGCGTAGCCGCCCGCTGCTACCCCGATGGTGTTTCCGAGGTTGAACGCGGCGATATTCGTCGCCGAGGCGATGATGGGCGCGCGTGCCGCGTAGGAGAGCACGCGAAGCTGGAGCGGTGCGACGGTGGCGAAGCCGACCAGGCCCAGCAGTGTCAGGGCGATCGCCGTGGGTACACGATGGGAGGAGACCAGCGCCAGCCCAGCGAGGACGAGCGGCAGCAGCGTCACGAGCGTGGCGAGGGTGACAGCCAGGTTCCGATCGGCGGCCCGGCCGCCGATCACATTGCCGACGACGAGGCCGACGCCGAAGAGCACCAGGAGCCACGGGACGGCGGCCTCGTCGAAGCCCGAGACGGACGTCAGAAGCGGTTCAATGTAGGTGAAGGCGCCGAAAACGCCACCGAACACCGCTGCTGTCAGGGCGATGGAGGCGAGTACCGGCCGGGCGGTCACCATGGCGAACTGCGACCGGAGCGGACCGTCGTTGCGGGGCGGTAGACGCGGAACGACGGTGCGCAGAGCGACCAGAGCGATCACTCCGACGAGCGTGATAAGCCAGAACGTCGCCCGCCACCCGTACTGCTGGCCGACCAAGGTGCCCAGCGGTACCCCGAGAACATTCGCCAGGGTCAGACCGGCGAACATGCCGGCGATGGCTCCGGCGCGACGATCCGGTCTGACCATGTCTCCGGCGACGACCGCGCCGATCCCGAAGAAGCCGCCGTGACACAGCGCGGCGATCACCCGCCCCACCATGAGCGAGCTGTAGTCCGGCGCGAACGCGGAGAGAAGGTTGCCCGCGACGAACAGGCCCATGAGGAGCACCAAGGCGTTCCGGGGCGGCCGGTGCAGCAGCAGAGGCGTGAGTGCGACGGCACCGACCACGACCGCGAGCGCGTACCCCGTCACGAGTTGACCGGCCGCGGAGAGGGAGACATCGAGGTCGCGGGCGACCGGGCTGAGGAGGCCGGCGAGGATGAACTCGGTGAGCCCGATCCCGAACGACCCCAGACTCAGTGCCGCCAGACCTGCCCGTGAACGGTGATCGGCGGAACGTCGAGTTGTCAGGAGCATCAGATCTGCCTCAGCGCGCCACCGTCGACCGCCCATTCGGCTCCGGTGACCTGCGAGGCCATCGGAGAGAGGAGATAGCCGATCACTCGGGCGACATCCTCCGGGCTGCCGAGCCGGCCCGAGGGCAGCTGGCGCACAGTGTGGACGAAATGCTCGATCGCCTGCTCGAGGGGCAACCCGAACTGCGTCGAGAGCTGGTCGGCGAAGCCCCCGGGCGCATCCCACAGACTGGTCCTGGTGGGGCCGGGCGCGACGACATTCGATCGAACTCCTCGTGGGGAGAACTCTGCCGCCAACGCCTTCGAGATCATCAGCATCGCCGTCTTGGAGACCGCGTAGTCGACGATCGTCGGATCACCGAGTCGCGCAGCCTCGCTCGTGATGTGGACGATCGATCCAGACCCGGCCGCCAGCAGGTGCGGCAGCGCCGCCCGCGTCATCCGGATCCCCGACATCACGTTCAGTTCCCAGGTGGATTGCCAGTCCTCGTCGCTCACGTCGAGGAAGCCGGAGCGTGACGCGATGGCACCGACGTTGTTCACCAGGCCGTCCAGGCGGCCGTGCTCGCGGATCACTGCCTCGACCACCTGTGCCGGTGCGGCCGGATCGCGCAGATCGGCCAGGATGAACGGGTGCTTCTGTTCGGGTGGTGCGGTGCGGGCGATGCCGATGACGATCGCACCTTCGCCGTGGAGCAGTTCTGATGTGGCGGCGCCGATGCCGGCGCTTGCGCCGGTGACGATGACGACCGCGTTCTGCAGGTGGAGGTCCATGGGTGCTCCTTCGGAGGGCAGGCTGACGCCCACCCGGGACGGGTGTGCGTGCTGGGAAGGCAACGGGCGGCGATTCCGCCCGGCAGATCAGGTCAGGGTGGTCGAGGCAAGTACGCGCACTGCGTCGGCGTCCGGGCTGCCGGGCACGGAGGTGTGGGTCAGGAGCCGCTGACCGGTTGCTTCCGCGAGGTGCAGAATCTCGTAGGAGACGGTCAGATCACCGACGCGAGGGTGCCTGAGGCGTTTGACGCCCGAGATGCACAGATCGACCGGTTGCCTGCGCCAGAGCGCATCGAACTCGCCGCTCTCGGTACGCAGGTCATGGATCATCGCCTGGAGCCGCTCATCATCGGGATGCTGGCCCGCGACATAACGCAGGGAAGCCACCGTGAGGCACGCTTCGTGGCCCCAGTCCCGGTACAGCGTTCGCGTGGCGGGGTCCAGGAATAGCATCCGCGTCGCATTCGGCCGTTGCCCCCTCGTGGGTGCCGACGGGTCGAGGTGCGAGGCGATCAACGCGTGGCCCAAGCGGTTCCAGGCGAGGATGTCCTGGTTGCGAGCGAGAAGAACGGTGGGCACCTCGGCCATGCTGTCGAGCAACGTCAAGGTCGAGGGGCGAGGACTGTACGGATCGCCGGCTGCCGGCCGGGGCACGCCGCCCCGGGCCAACGAGAACAGATGTGCTCGTTCGATCGCGTCCAGTCCCAGTGCTCGCGCCAGCGCATCGAGCACCGCATCGGAGGCGTTCGTCGCATTCCCCTGCTCGAGCCGGGTGTAGTAGGTGAGCGAGACGCCCGCGAGTTCGGCCAGTTCCTCCCGTCGCAGCCCTGTGACCCGCCGGAACCCATAGGTGACCACGCCAGCGCTCTCCGGCGCGATCTGCGCGCGCCGCGACCGGAGGAAGTCACCCAGACCCACCGCTTGCTTCGTCATGGCACCCAGTCTGCCCCGCGTGAACCGAGGGTTCCTGTCCCCCTCAGTGACAGCTTCCGCCACTCACGTCGAGCCCACCCGGCGGCGCCGCCCAGCCCTCGCATACTCCGGCGTCTCTCGACGCGGGGATGCGTTCGCTCGGCGGTGGCGGTAGGCCCCCCGGGGCTCGAACCCGGAACCCACGGATTAAAAGTCCGTTGCTCTGCCAGTTGAGCTAGAGGCCCTTGCACGCACGGTGCGACGCACGAGTCTACGCGTGCTGGCGAGGCGGCCCGTCTCGGCCGCTCGTCTCCTGCGAGTCCGGCTCTGCATCACCAGGGTCCGAACCGCGATCCTGGGCCGGTGTGCCCGTGTTCTCACGGTTGCGGATCACCACGAAGGTGGCCACCGCGAGCACCAGACCGGCACCGATCGCGATCGGGACCCGGAACCGCTCTCCGACGATGTCGTCGAGCAGTTCCCGCGTGAACGACGTCGGGTCGGCCAGCACGATGGCGACGAAGAGTGCCACCAGCGCGGAGGCAAGCATCGCCGGCAGCTTGGCCCAGGTCCCGTCCAGGCGGCGGCCGAGGATGCGCCCTGCCTTCACGATCCGGCTCACCCGGATCACCCGCAGCGCACCGATGGCGCGGATCAGACGGAGGAGCTGCACCGGTCCCAGGGCGAGTGCAACACCGGCCACGACCACCAGTGTCAGCGCGATCAGCCACCAGTTGCGGCGCACCCATGCTCGCTTGTTCGAGGAGACGGCGAACAACACCACAGTCTCCGCGGTCAGGACGATGCCGGAGAGGATGTTGGCGACCGTGCCCCAGGTGGACATGGGATCGGGAAGCAATGTGAGGAAGATCGCCGGAACGGAGGCGAGTGCAGCGATCAGCACGGGCCACGCGAGGCGGTTCTCCCACCGTTCCTCGCGGGTTCCCGGCGCGGCTGGCACGGTCTCGACAGTCCTGTTCACTCGTTCTGTTGGGCCGGCTCTCCCACTTTAGGTGATCGCGCCAGGCTCCGTGTGCTCACGGGAGGCGCACTGCCGCAGTGCGATCCTCGACCGGAAGGTCTCCCTCCACCACCGCCGTCACCGCTTGCGTGCCCATCTGGATCCCCGCACCGTAGGCGGACAGGAATGCGGTATCGGCTGCATCTCGCCCGGTGGCCACCCGCAGCAGTGCCAGGCGCGGCGCCAGCCGGGTCGCATCGACCACGTGCCAGTGCCCGTCCACCCATGCCTCGGCAACGGCGTGGAAGTCCATCGGGCGCAGGCCCGGGGCATACACGGCGGCCAGCCGGGCCGGGACGTCCATCGCGCGTAGCACCGCCACCACGAGGTGGGCGTAGTCCCGGCACACCCCCTGGCCCTGAAGGTAGGTGGAGACCGCGCCGTCGGTCACCCTGCTGGATCCGGGCACGTAGTACAGGCGCTTCGCCGCCCAGTCGGTGACGGCGTGCACCAACTCCAGCCCGCCCGCTCCGGCGAACTCGCGCCGCGCGGTGGGGAACAATTCGTCAGATTCGGCGTAGCGGCTGGGCCGCAGGTAGGTGAGCAGGTCGGTGGCACCCGGTTCGGGGGATTCGAGGGCGGCGGCGGCCGGGTCGCCGTCCACGCGTGCCTGGTAGTGCACGGTCACGGCGCCCGCAGCGCTCTCCGCGCGGTCCAGGTCCACCAGGTGCAGGAGGCCGAAGTGCGGCCCCTCCACGGCGACCGCGGGCACGGGAGCGCCGTCCATCCGCACCTCGAGCTCATCGTCCACCGTGAGGCCAGGGACCCGCGCCACGGCGATCATCATCGCCAGCTGGGTGGAGCCGGCCGCGGCGGTGAGGTTCAGTTCAGCGGTGACGGTGCGGCGCACGCGCATCTCCTCTTCGCAGCGGACCCCGTGATGCTACCTCTCCTGCCGTGCCTCAGCCTCGCCCAGTCGCGGGGGAGAACACCCGCTCAGTGTAGGAGTTGGCGAATACCGAGCCCGGATCGACGGCGGTCCGCACCCTGTGCGCGTCGGCCCATCTCGGGTAGGCGCTCGCCAGATCGTCCGCCCGACGGCGGTGCAGCTTGCCCCAGTGGGGTCGCCCGTCGTAGTCGCGCATGATGGCTTCCACCGCGCGGAAGTACCGGGCATGGCTGAGGCGGTGATACTGGTGGACGGCCACATACGCGGTCGGGCGAGCGTACGCCGTCGAGAGCCACACCTGATCGGCGGCGGCGAATCGCACCTCGATCGGGAACGGCACGTTCTCCTGGCTGTGGTGCAGCCACTGCTGTATCTCACGTAGAGCGGGCACCACCGCGTCCGCCGCAATGGCGTACTCCATCTCCGTGAATCGCACGCGGCGCGGTGAGACGAACACCTCGGGTGAGGTGGCGGTGTAGGTGCGAGCCGAGAGCGCCCGGGCGGCGAACCGGTTCAGCTGCGGCGTGAGCGCGGGAACGGCTGTGGCGAGCCGGTTGGTCACCTCGAACAGCCCGTTGCTGAGCACCTCATCCTCAAGTATTCGCCGCGCGGCCGGGAGCGCTGGGCAGGAGCCGTCCCGGGTGTTCGTCTTCGTCAGCGCCACCTCGGTGCGCGGGAACCAGTAGAACTCGAAGTGGTCGGCGGCGAGGAGCTCACCGAGTGATTCCAGCACGTGATCCAGCGGCAGGGGTGCCTCCGTGGCGGTGAGGGTGAACGCCGGGACGCATCGCAGGGTGATCGCCGTCAGTACCCCCGCCGTCCCCAGGCCGAGCCGGGCGAGCTCGAACAGGTCCGCATCGCGCTCGGGGCTGATGTCGCGGATCTGACCCTCGGCGGTGACCAGGCGCAGGGCGTGCACCTGAGTGGCGAGACCGCCCAGGCGGGCACCGGTGCCGTGTGTGCCGGTGGAGATCGCACCCGCCAGGGATTGGGCGTCGATGTCGCCCATATTCTCCATGGCCAGATCACGAGCGGCCAGCTGTTGGGTCAGATCGCGCAGGCGAATCCCCGCACCCACCCGCACCAGCCTGGACCCATCCGGTGCCGGTTGCCCGATGTGCTCGAGACCGTCCAGGAGATCGAGTTGCAGGAGCGTGCCTTCGGTGGCGGCTGCCGGGGTGAACGAGTGCCCGGCCCCGGCCACGCGCACCCGCTGCCCGTGTGCGCCGGCGGAGCGCACCAGGTCCGCCACCTCGCCCTCATCGCGGGGGGCGACGATCCGCGCCGGGTGCGCGGTGACCGTGCCGGACCAGTTCCGCCAGGTGTGCGCCGTCATGAGCCCATCCTGCCCGTTCCCGGGGCTGTTGGTCAGGTGTTCGACGATCGAGGGCGGACTTCTGGTCGTTCTGGAGCCGAGAAACGACCACAAGTCTGCCGCCGATGCGCTGCCCGGACACAAAGCCGCCCGGGGCGGAGGTTGGTCAGGCCAAAACTCCGCCCCGGGCGGGGGGAATGAGGCTGGAGGCTACGGGGTGCCGACCATCCCTGCGGCGAGGGTGTTGCCGTCGTGGGCATCGATCAGCAGGAATGCGCCGGTGCGGCGTGATCGCGTGTAGTCCTCCGCCACCACGGCGTCTGCCAGCGTGATCCGCAGCGTGCCGATGTCATTCAGCACCAGTTCCTCGGCGGGCCCCGGGGTGGCGCTGAGCAGGTCCAGCCGCCCGGTCACCTCGGACACGATCGCCCGCACCGTGCGGGTGGTGTGCTTGAGCAGCACCCGCGCCCCGGGGCGCAGCGGCTGATCGCTGAGCCAGGTCACGGTTCCTTCCAGCTCCTTCGTGCCCGCGGGCGCGTCCGCCGCGGCGGCGATCAGATCACCGCGCGCCACGTCGATGTCGTCGCTGAGCCGCACACTGACCGACTGTGGTGCGAAGGCTTCGGCCAGTTCGCCGTCAGGGGTGTCGATCCCTTCCACAGTGGTGCGCTGCCCGCTGGGCAGGACCACCACGGGGTCGCCCACCCGCACCACACCGGCGGCAATCTGCCCGGCATAGCCGCGGTACTCGCGGTACTCCTCGGAGACGGCCGCCGCCTGCGGGCGCAGCACCGACTGCACCGGGAGGCGGAACGATTCGGTGCCCGGGGTGTCGGCCACCGGCAGCGACTCGAGTAGCTCAAGCAGACTCGGCCCCTCGTACCAGGGCATCGTGTCCTGCGCCCGGGTCACCACGTTGTCGCCCACCAGCGCTGACACCGGCAGCGGGTGCACGTGCGGCACCCCGAGGGCGGTGGCGGCGTCGCGGATCTCCTCGGCCAACTCGGTGAACCGCTCCCGGGAGTAGTCCACCAGGTCGATCTTGTTCACCGCCACCACCACATGTGGCACCCGCAGCAGACCCACAACGGCGAGGTGTCGCCTGGTCTGCTCCAGCACACCCTTGCGGGCGTCGATCAGCAGGACGACGGCGTCCGCCGTCGAGGCACCCGTCACGGTATTGCGGGTGTACTGCACGTGGCCGGGGCAGTCGGCCAGGATGAAGGAACGGGTGGCCGTCGCGAAGTAGCGGTAGGCCACGTCGATCGTGATGCCCTGCTCGCGTTCGGCGCGCAGGCCGTCGGTGAGCAGAGCCAGATCGGCGGTGTCCTGGCCGCGGTCGGTGGAGACCCGCTCGATCGACTCCCACTGGTCGGCGAGCACCGATTTGGAGTCGTACAGCAGCCGGCCCACCAGGGTGGATTTTCCGTCGTCCACCGAGCCGGCGGTGGCCAGGCGGAGCAGCGTGCCGGCCGCGGTGGGGTCCACCGCATCGGGGTCGACGGCGGTCGGGTCGATGGCCAGGTCGGGCTCGCTGAGGGGGGCGGGTGAGGGCACGGTGCTCCAGGTGAGGGTGCTGGGGGCGGGCGGGGCGCCCGTGGTGGTGGTCTCGGCGGTACCCATCAGAAGTACCCCTCCTTCTTCCGGTCCTCCATCGCGGCCTCGGACAGGCGGTCGTCTGCGCGGGTGGCGCCCCGCTCGGTGATCCGGGTAGCGGCCACTTCGGCCACCACGTCCTGCGGGGTCGCTGCGTCGGAGAGCACCGCACCGGTGCAGCTCATGTCACCTACGGTGCGGTAGCGCACCTGTTCAGATCGGACACTGGCACGCTCCGTCTCCGTCTTCGGTTGTGCGAACTCCCCCACGGAGAGCAGCATCCCGTCCCGGTCGAACACCTCCCGCTGATGGGCGTAGTAGAGGCTGGGCAGCTCGATACCCTCGGCGGCGATGTAGTGCCACACGTCCAACTCGGTCCAGTTCGACAGGGGGAAGGCACGCACGTGCTCACCCGGGCGGTGCCGGCCGTTGTAGAGGTTCCACAGCTCGGGTCGCTGATTGCGGGGGTCCCACTGACCGAACTCGTCCCGTAGCGAGATCACCCGCTCCTTGGCCCGGGCCTTCTCCTCGTCCCGCCGGCCGCCACCGAATACCGCGTCGAACCGGTGGCCAGTGATGGCATCGAGCAGTGGTTGCGTCTGCAGCGGGTTGCGGGTGCCATCGGCACGCTCCCGCAGGCGCCCGTCGTCGATGTACTCCTGCACCGTCGCCACGTGCAGCTTCACGTCGAGCCTGGCGGCAGTGGTGTCTCTGTACTCGAGCACCTCGGGAAAGTTGTGCCCGGTGTCCACATGCAGCACCCCGAAGGGCACTTTGCCGGGCCAGAACGCCTTCGCAGCCAGGTGCAGCATCACCACTGAGTCCTTGCCGCCGGAGAACAGCAGCACAGGGCGCTCGAACTCGGCCACCACCTCGCGAATGAGGTGGATGCTCTCACTCTCCAGCGCCTCGGCTCGCGGGAGGCGGTAGCGCTGGTGTGCCCGTGCGTGCGCCGCCGGCCCAGCCGCCTCGGTCGTTCGGTGGGTGTGCGTCAGGTCGATGCTCATGAGTGCAGCCCGCATTCGGTCTTGTCGAGGCCGGCCCAGCGGCCGGATCGGGGGTCGGCTCCGGGTGCCACGCGCGCCGTGCACGGGGCGCAGCCGATCGAGGGGTAGCCGTCGTTCAGCAGAGGGTTGATGGTCACGCCGTGAGTCTCGGCGTAGTGCTGCAGATCGTCGGAGGTCCAGGCGGCCACCGGGTTGATCTTCACCAGGCCGTTCTTCTCATCCCAGGTGATCAGGGGAGTGTTCGCGCGGGTGGGTGCCTCTTCCCGGCGCACGCCGGTCACCCAGGCTTCGTACCCCCCCAGCGTGCGCTGCAGAGGCTCCACTTTCCGCATCGCGCAGCACGCGGCCGGATCCCGGGCGAACAGGTCCTTGCCGTACTGCGTGTCCTGCTCAGCCACGGTCAGGTTCGGCAGCACGTCCACCACGGTCACGTCCAGCTCATGCGCCACGCGCTCGCGGGTGCCGAGGGTCTCGGCGAAGTGGTACCCGGTGTCCAGGAACAGCACGTCCACCCACGGTGCGGACTGTGCGACCAGGTGCGGCAGCGCGGCGTCTGCCATCGAGCACGCCACGGCCAGGGAGGTGCCGAACTCTCGCGCGGCCCATGCCACCACCTCAGCGGGGCTCGCCTCATCGGCTGCGCCCACACCGGAGCCGTGCAGCAGCTCCTGGCCACGGGCCACGATCTCCTTCAGCTCGGCGTGCGACCGCTTCGCCGGTGCCAAGGCCCGCCGTTCGGCGTGCGCGGCTCGCGCGGCAGTCCGTGCCGCCTGGCGTTCCTGGGCGATCCGTCGGGCGGTCGCCAGCGGGCTGGCGTCAGCCTGTGCGCTGATGCTCACGTCAGGGCCTCCTCATCTGCGCGGCGGGCCCACGAGGCGAACGACTCACGTGAGGCGTTCTCGGTCTCGGAGCCGCCGTCACAATCCTGTTCGGTCTCGGCCAGGTACCGGCGGGTCACCCGTTCCACGTACTCAGGCAGATCCTCGCTGGTGACCTTCAGCCCGCGCACCGTGCGGCCCAACCCGGCCTCCTCCCGGTCCTCGGAGGCCAGCCCCCCGCCCAGGTGCACCTGGAAGCCCGGAACCTGCTCGCCGTCGTCGTTCATCACCAGCTGACCCTTCAGGCCGATATCGGCCGTCTGGATCCGCGCGCACGAGTTCGGGCATCCGTTCAGGTGCAGCGTGAGGGGGCGCAGGTCGGGCACGTCGGCGAGCCGCTGCTCCAGGTCGTCGATCGCCCGGGCTGCAGTGGCCTTGGTCTCGACGATGGCGAGCTTGCAGTACTCGATCCCGGTGCAGGCGATAGTGCTGCGGCGGAACGGGCTCGGGTTCGGGTCCAGGCCGAGGTCCTTGAGCCCACGGGTCACCGTGTCCAGGTGCTCCTCGGGCACATCCAGCACCAGCAGCTTCTGGTGCGGGGTCAGGCGCACCCGCTGCGAACCCACCGATTCGGCGAGCTCGGCCACTGCCGTCAGGATGCTTCCGCTGACCCGGCCCACATAGGGTGCGGCGCCCACGTAGTAGCGCCCGTCCTTCTGCGCGTGCACGCCCACGTGGTCACCGGGCATCCGCGGCTGCGGAGCGGGCGGACCGTCCGGCAGCGCGTAGCCGAGGTACTCCTCCTGCAGCACCTGGCGGAACTTCTCCGGCCCCCAGTCGGCGAGCAGGAACTTCAGCCGGGCCTTGTTGCGCAGCCGGCGGTAGCCATAGTCGCGAAAGATCTGCGCCACTCCGTGCCAGATATCCGGTGCCTGCTCGGCCGTGGCGAACACGCCCAGGCGCTCACCCAGGCGCGGGTTCGCCGAGAGCCCGCCGCCGACCCACACATCGAAGCCCGGGCCGAGCTCGGGGTGCTCCAGGCCCACGAACGCCACGTCATTGATCTCATGCACCACATCCTGGCTGGGGTGGCCGGTCAGCGCGGTCTTGAACTTGCGCGGCAGGTTCGCCAGCTCGGGCACCCCGAGGTAGCGGCGGTTGATCTCCTCGATCACCGGGCTCGGATCGAGGATCTCGTCCGCGGCGATCCCGGCCACCGGGCTGCCGAGTACCACCCGCGGCACGTCGCCGCAGGCCTCGGTGGTGCCCAGGCCGACCGCCTCGAGACGGCGCCAGATCTCCGGCACATCCTCCACCCGCACCCAGTGCACCTGGATGTTCTGCCTGTCGGTGATGTCGGCGGAGTCGCGTGCGAACTCCTCGGAGATCCCCGCGATCACGCGCAGCTGCTCCGTGGTGAGCGCACCGCCGTCGATACGCACCCGGAGCATGAAGTACTTGTCCTCGAGCTCATGCGGTTCCAGGGTGGCCGTGCGCCCGCCGTCGATGCCCGGCTTGCGCTGGGTGTACAGGCCCCACCAACGGAAGCGGCCGTGCAGGTCATCGCCGGAGATCGAGTCGAAGCCCTCCTTGGAGTACACCTGCTCGATGCGCTCGCGGACGTTGAGGCCGTTGTCTTCCTGTTTGAACGCCTCGTTGTGATTCAACGGCTCCTTGCCGTCCACCAGCCACTGACCGTTGGGGCGCTTCGGCCGGGCTGGGCGGGGAGTGGGACGTTCGGTGGTGGCGGTCTGGCCGGTCATGGTGCTCCTCGACGGGGCCTGGAAGGCGGGCTGGGCGGTACTGATCCGCGATGACGCTCTCGCTCGGCGGCGAGACTGGCTGACGTCAGCGGCAGCGACAGCCGGGCATTCGCCGTGAGCGCGCCATCGGGGCAGGCTGCGGGGGCACGGGGCGGGCGAACATGATGGCGACGGTAGCCCGGGGGCCCGGCTCGCTGGGCAGTGCCCGTGAAGAGTCCGCATCGTGGACCCGCCCGCGGCGGAAGTGGGTGAGAATGAACAGATGAGGCGTATCGGCAGGGTGGGATCCGCACGATCGGTCGGCCATGCCGGCACACAGCCAGGCTGGGGTTCGGCCACATCGGCGCGCCCGGCACCGTGGCGCGATGCCACCCGATCGCTTGCGGCGCCGATCGCGGTGGTGGATCTCGATGCCTTCGATGCCAATGCCGCGGACCTGCTCGCCCGGGCCGGGGGGCTCCCCTTGCGTGTGGCGTCGAAGTCGGTGCGGGTGCGCCAGCTCGTCCATCGTGCACTCGATGCCGGTTTCGCCTCAGTGATGGCGTACTCGCTGGCCGAGGCGCTGTGGCTGGCCGAGGACGGCGTGGAGGACGTGCTCGTGGGGTACCCGAGCGTGGACGCCGGTTCGCTGGTGCGCCTCGCCCAGGATCCAGCAGCCCGGCAGGCGATCACTGTGATGGTCGACGACGTCTCTCAGGTGGCGCTGCTCGAGCGAGCCTTCATGCGCGCCGACGGCTTGCGCACCGACCGAACCGAGAACGCGTCCACTGCGGGCAGTTCGGCGGGGCCGCCGGTGCAGGTCTGCCTGGACGTGGACGCCTCACTACGGCTCGGGTTCGGTCCGTTCTCGGCGCACCTGGGCGTACGCAGGTCCCCGCTGCGCAGCCCCGAGGATGTGGTGCGCCTGGCTCGGGCCACGGAACGGACCGGCCGGCTGCGGGTACGCGGGGTGATGTTCTACGAGGCGCAGGTGGCCGGTGTGCCGGACGGCTCCGGATGGCGGAACCCGGCCGTGCAGGTGATGAAGGGACTCTCCTTGCGCGACCTTGCCGCGCGCCGTCCGGCCGTGGTCAGCGCACTCGAAGACCACCTGGGGCGCGAGGTCCTGGTGAACGGAGGTGGGACCGGATCGTTGCAGCAGACAGCCACCGATCCCACGATCACCGAACTCACCGCCGGATCGGGGCTGCTGTGCCCCACGCTGTTCGACAGCTACGACGCCTTCGATCCTCGCCCCGCCGCCTTCTTCGGACTGGATGTGGTGCGCCGCCCTGCGGCCCGCATCGCCACAGCTTTCGGTGGTGGATATGTGGCCTCCGGACCTGCCCGCCCGAGCCGTCTGCCCCGGCCGGTGGACGGCGCCCGGCTGCTCGGGTCGGAGGGCGCCGGTGAGGTGCAAACGCCCCTGCGCTACCCCTCCGGTCGTCAGGGCCCGGCGGTTGGTGCCCGGGTGTGGCTCCGGCACGCGAAGGCCGGGGAGCTGATGGAGCGCTTTGATCAGGTGCGCCTGGTCCGCGCCGGATCGGTGCACTCGAGCGTGCCGACGTATCGTGGTGAGGGTCAGAACTTCGGCTGAGGTGACATGCAACGGTTGCCAGGTTCGAGGTCCCCACGGCCCGTCAGGAGAGGTGTGACCAACCGTCCCTTCCGCCGTCCGGCGATGTTGACCTCCGAGGCAGCCGAGGCAATCCCTGGCGATCCTGACCCCGCGGACCGCAATGAGCTCGCGCACACCACCGCGACGGCCATCGTGCGCGGTGGCCGAGCCGGCGAGGCCGTGGCCGATCCGCGGGCCGATGCGGCCATGGTTCGCCGCCTCATCGAACTCGTGGACACCGAGGGCCTTGACCTGCTCGCCCAGTTGTGGGCGTCGAGTCCTGCGGACACACTGCCCGGTGCACTCTGGCGTCTGTACGTGCTGCGGGAATGGACCAGACGCGACCCGCGCACGATTGCCGAGCGCTACCACCTCGGAGCGCACCGGGCCGAAGTGGCTGGCGTGGTTGCCGGCGTGGCCTCCCCGCCGGGCCCCGATCAGATCCAGGAGCTCGCCGATGCCGTGCTGCACGGAGTGTTCCGCGGTGATCTGGACGCGGCACTGGATCGGGCAGGCGCGTTCTTACGGGTGCTGGCCGCCGGTTCGGCAATGGACGCGGACTGGATCGAACTCTCTGACGATGCCCGCGCCCGCGAACTCACCCGGCGGGCTGGCTCGTTGATGGAAACCGCTGAGGATCTCGAGCAGGCGGCCGCCCTCTGGCGGGCCGGGAAGTTGGACTGATGGCCACCGATCCCCGCGTGGCAGCCGAGCCGAGTAGGACGGCGTCCCTGACCGGCGCCGATGCCGCAGCCGTGCGCGCACTCGCCCAGGCCGCCGAGGAGGTGGACGGGATCGAGGCGCTCTCCGAGCAGACCCTGCTCAACCTGGAAGGCGCCGAACGCCACCTCACGCACCTTCTCACCCGTGCGCCGTCGGGCCAGGTGGTGGGCTACGCCCAGCACGATTCCGCTACGGCCTCGGCCGAACTCGCCGTACACCCGGGCAGCCGGAGGCAGGGGATCGGCGGCCAACTGCTCGATGCGGTGCTCGATATCGCCCCTGGATCCCCGGCGGTCTGGGCCCACGGCGATCTCCTTGCCGCCCAGGCGTTGGCCAGGTCCAGGCAGCTGCGCCGCGTTCGGGACCTATGGGTGATGACCGCCGCGCCGCCCACCGCCGCACCTGAGATGCCGCACGTTGAGGGACTGCGGGTGCGGACGTTCGAGGTGGGCCGGGACGAGGATGCCTGGCTCGCTGTGAACGCCCTCGCCTTTGCCGATCATCCGGAGCAGGGCAGGCTCACCCGCGCCGATCTTGAGCAGCGTGAGGCTCAACCCTGGTTCGACCCGGACGTCTTCTACCTTGCTGAGGACGTGAACACCGGGGAGCTGCTGGGCAGCCTGTGGGTGAAGATCGAGGGAAATCCTGGCCACGCGGTGGGGGAGATCTATGCCCTCGGCGTGCATCCGCAGGCCCAGGGGCGCGGTGTGGGCGGACTGCTCACTGCCCATGCGATGGCGGCGTTCGCGGCGCACGATCTCGCGCGGATCGAGCTGTACGTGGAGGGCGAGAACGCCCCGGCGATCCGCACGTACACCCGCGCCGGGTTCACCCGCGAGCGGGCCGATGTGCAGTACGCGCGCTGAACCGGCCGAGCCTGTGGAGCAGTTCACACCCGCCGGAGCGAGGTGACACGATAGGCGCCATGAGCGAGCAGGTCGGATCGGTGCACCAGAGCGAGGGCACGAGTCCATCCGGGCAGTCCTTCTTCCGGCAGGAAGACGCGGGTAGCGCCCGCAGGATGTCCACCATCCCAGCCACTGTGACCGCAACCGCGGTGGACGGTTCGACGACGTCCCACCCCAGTGCGCCCGCGGTGATCAGCGCCGCTGATGGTGGTGCCACCACACCCGCCCAGCAGGAGCTTCCGGCGAACAGGTTCGCCGACCGGGAACTGAGCTGGCTGCAGTTCAACGAACGCGTGCTCGAGCTGGCTGAGGATCCGGACCTTCCACTGCTGGAACGGGTGCGATTCCTGGCGATCTTCGCCTCGAACCTGGATGAGTTCTTCATGGTCCGGGTGGCCGGGCTGAAACGGCGCATCGCTACCGGCATGGCCGTCCAGGCCGCCTCCGGGCTGCTGCCTCGGCAGGTGCTCGACAGCATCTCCGCCAAGGCACATGCGCTCACCGATCGTCATGCTCAGGTCTTCTCCGAACAGGTGCAGCCCGCACTTGCGGCGGAGGGCATCACCCTGGTGCACTTCGATCAGTTGCACGAGAGCGAGCGGGACCGCCTGCACAAGTACTTCCGGAAGATGATCTTCCCGGTGCTGACCCCCCTGGCCGTGGATCCGGCTCATCCATTCCCGTATATCTCCGGGCTTTCTCTCAACCTTGCGGTAGTGGTGCGCAATCCCGCCACCGGCAAGGAGCACTTCGCCCGTGTGAAGGTGCCGCCGTTGTTGCCGCGGTTCATCGCCGTGGACGCTCGGGGCCGTCCCCACCGGCCCGAAGATGCTCCGGACGACGACGGGTACCGCTCGTTCGTACCGATCGAGGATGTCATCTCCTCCTTCCTGTACTACCTGTTCCCTGGGATGGATGTGGTCGAGCACCACGTGTTCCGGGTGACGCGCAACGAAGACCTTGAGGTGGAGGAGGACGACGCGGAGAACCTCCTTCAGGCACTGGAGAAGGAGTTGCTGCGGCGACGTTTCGGCCCACCCGTCCGGCTGGAACTGGCGACCGGGTTCACGCCCCGGCTGCGAGAGATGCTCATCCGCGAGCTCGACATCTCCGAGCCGGACGTCTACGAGCTGCCGATGCCCCTGGATCTGACCGGCCTCAATTTGGTCGCGGATCTGGATCGCCCGGAACTGCACTACCCCAAGCACGTGGCCATCACGCCCAAGGGGCTCGCCGAGGTGGAGTCGGCCAGCCCGACGGACATCTTCGGTGCGATCAGCGCGCGGGATATTCTGCTGCACCACCCGTACGACTCGTTCTCCACGAGCGTGCAGCAGTTCCTCGCTCAGGCTGCCGCCGATCCCAAGGTTTTGGCGATCAAGCAGACGTTGTACCGCACCTCCGGTGACTCCCCGATCGTGGACTCCCTCATCGATGCCGCCGAAGCTGGCAAACAGGTGCTCGCCATCGTGGAGATCAAGGCGCGCTTCGACGAGGAGGCGAACATCTCCTGGGCGCGCAAGCTGGAGCAGGCCGGAGTGCACGTGGTGTACGGCATCGTGGGATTGAAGACCCACTGCAAGCTCTCCCTCGTGGTGCGCCAGGAAGCGGATGGGCTGCGCCGGTACTGCCATGTCGGAACAGGGAACTACAACCCGAAGACGGCCCGCCTGTACGAGGACCACGGCCTGCTGACCTGCAACTCCGAAGTGGGCCAGGATCTCACCCGGCTCTTCAACCAGCTCTCCGGCTACGCCCCCAAGAGCCGGTTCCACCGGCTGCTGGTGGCACCGCGGAGTATTCGGCGTGGGCTTGTCGAACGGATCGAGACCGAGATCGAGAACGCTCGCGCCGGCAAAGAAGCCTGGGTGAAGCTCAAGGTGAACTCGGTGGTGGACGAGCAGACGATCGACGCGCTCTACCGCGCCTCGCAGGCGGGCGTTCCGGTGGACGTGGTGGTCCGAGGCATCTGCGGAATCAAAGCCGGAGTGCCGGGGCTGAGTGAGAACATCCGGGTGCGTTCGATCCTCGGCCGGTTCCTGGAGCATTCGCGGATCTATGCCTTCGCCGGTGGTGGAGACCCGCAGATCTTCCTCGGTTCGGCGGATCTGATGCACCGGAACCTGGACCGGCGGGTGGAGGTACTGGTTCGCGTGGTCGATCCTGATCAGATCGCCGAACTCGTCGGTTTGATCGATACCTCGGTGGCGGAAGGTACGTCGTCCTGGCACCTGAGCACTGATTCGGAGGGCGATCCGCAGTGGGAACGCCATCACCTCGACGCTGCGGGTGCGCCGTTGCGCGATCTGCAGGAGCATCTGATCTCGGTGCACCGTCGGCGAAGCGCGGACAGCTGATCGATGGGGTCCTCAGGTCGCGTCGTTCAGGCGGCCGGGGCGTTGGTCTGGCGGATCGTCGGCCGGCACCTCGAGGTCCTGCTCATCCACCGCCCCCGGTATGACGACTGGTCATGGCCGAAGGGAAAGCTGGACACACCGCAGGAGAGCCTGCCGATGTGCGCGGTGCGAGAGGTCCAGGAGGAGACCGGAGTGCCGGTGGTGCTCGGCCTGCCCCTGCCCACGGTCAGCTACACACTCGCCGGCGGTGTGCGCAAAGTGTGCCACTACTGGGCTGCCACGGCCGCCGATGTGGACGGGGTGGACGTCGCCGCTTTGACAGCGCGCCCACGGATCAAGCCGGCCTCCAAGCACGAGGTGGATGAGGCGCGCTGGGTGGAGGCGAAGAAGGCGCGCAAACTCCTGACCCGCGCCGACGACGTCGAACCGCTCGGTGCCCTGATCGATTACTTCGAGGACGGGCTGCTACGCACCTGGACCTTGCTGCTGGTACGGCACGGGCGAGCGAGAAAGCGTTCTGCCTGGCCGGGGGGTGAGGAGAGCCGGCCGCTGACGCCGGTGGGCCGGGAACAGGCGAACGCGCTCATTCCTGTGTTTGCCGCCTACGGGGTCCATGAGGTGATCTCGTCGCCGTGGGCGCGCTGCCGCGACACGATGACTCCGTTCGCGGAGGCGTGCGACAACATGATCGTCTCCGCACCGCAGCTCACCGAGGCCGCGGCGCGGGACCGTCCCAGTGCGGCACGTGCCCTGGTCGGGGAACTCCTCGGCAGACCTCGTGAGGCGACGGCCGTCTGTACCCACCGCCCGGTGTTCCCGTTCGTCCTGGACGCCGTCGAGGCGAGGAGCCCGCACCGGGTGGCGAAACAACTGCCCCGCGAGAACCCCTATCTGCGCACCGGTGAGGTGCTCGTGGTGCACATGTCGCGCCGGGAGAACCGGCGCGCGCGGGTAGTGGCCGTGGAACGGCATCGACCACCCTCCTGAGTGTTCGCGGACCTCCGCACACACGAGCAACGCCGCCTGGTGTGGCGAGCCTCACGTGAGCTGTCGATGCTCGTTCACCTGATGTTCACCTGATCCAGGACGGGCAGTCACTCGGGATCCCTACCGTCAGTCGTGGTTGCGGATGCCGCCGTGCGGCACGCAGCCCCCAGACCTCGACAGAAACGGGAATGAACGTGAAGCTTGCACCTAGCCGCCGTGTGGCGGGTATCTCCGCGATTGGCGCCCTCGCGCTCACCCTCGCTGCCTGTGGTGGCAGCTCCTCCGGCGACGGGGACGAGACCACCGAGAGCAACGGGACGAACGAGTCCACCGAACTGTCCGGCACCATCGCCGGTTCCGGCGCCAGCTCCCAGGAGAGCGCGGTGCAGGGCTGGCTGGCCGGGTTCATGGAGGCCAACCCGGATGCGACCGTGACCTACGACCCGACTGGCTCGGGCACCGGACGCGAGCAGTTCATCAACGGGACTGTGCAGTTTGCCGGCTCTGATGCGGCTCTGGATGCCGACGAGCTCGCCGCCGCGCAGGAGCGCTGCGGCGGCACCGTGATCGAGGCGCCGCTGTACATCAGCCCGATCGCCGTGGTCTACAACGTCCCCGAGTTGAACGACACGAACATCAACCTGGGCCCCGACACCATCGCCCGCATCTTCGCCGGTGAGATCACCAACTGGAACGACCCGGCGATCGTCGAGGCCAACCCGGATGCTGAGCTGCCTGACCTGGACATCGTGCCGGTGAACCGCTCCGACGACTCGGGTACCACGGAGAACTTCACCGAGTACCTCGCCGCCGCAGCCCCCGACACCTGGACCCACGAGCCGTCCGGCCTCTGGCCGATCGAGGGCAGCCAGTCCGGTGCGCAGACCTCCGGTGTGCTCGGAGTGGTCGAGGCCGCCGAGGGCACCATCGGCTACGTCGACGCCTCCCGCGTGGGTGAGCTGGGCAGCGTGGCCGTCGGCGTGGGCGAGGAGTTCGTGCCGTTCTCCCCGGAGGCCGCCGCGACCGTCGTGGACGTTTCCGAGCCGGCCGCGGATGCGACCGACACGATCCTCACGATCGACCTGGCTCGCGACACCCAGGAATCGGGCGCCTACCCGATCGTGCTGATTTCCTACTCGCTGGCCTGCGGCACCTACGACAACGAGGAGCACGCCTCGCTCGTCCAGGGCTACCTCAGCTACGTCGCCAGCGAGGAGGGCCAGGAGCGCGCCGCCCAGCCCGACGTCGCAGGGTCCGCCCCGATCTCGGACAGCCTGCGCGAGCGCGTGAACGCTGCGCTCGAGACGATCTCCGCCGGCTGATCCAGCAGTACTCTGCTCCGGGCGGGTCGGCGATGGTTCCCACCATCAGCCGACCCGCCTGAGGCACGCTCCCACCCGCAGACGACGGAGGAACTGTGGCAACCACCACGCCCCCGCAGGATCAGACCAGGCCCGCGGACAAGCGCGCGCCGGGGCGGCTCGGCAACGTCATCTTCAAGGGCATCTCCACCACCAGCGGTGTGATGATCCTGGTGATGCTGGCCGCCGTGGCGATCTTTCTGCTCTATCGCGCCTGGCCGGCGTTCGTGGCGGATGCCGAACAGTTCGAGGACGTCAATTTCATCGGGGGCAATCTCTGGTCGTGGGTGGCGCCGCTGCTGTTCGGAACCGTGCTGGCCTCGATCATCGCCCTGGTGGTGGCCCTGCCATTGAGCATCGGGATCGCGCTGTTCATCTCGCACTACGCACCCCGCCGCCTCGCGCAGTTCCTCGGCTACATCATCGACCTGCTCGCCGCGATCCCCTCGGTCATCTTCGGGCTGTGGGGCTTCCAGTGGCTACGGCCACTCGTGGAACCGGTCTTCGCATGGCTGAGCGCCAACCTCGGGTTCATCCCGCTGTTCGCGGACTACAACGCACCGGCGCGTAACATCACCACCGGTGGGCTGGTGCTGGCGATCATGATCGTGCCGATCATCACCGCCACCATCCGCGAGGTGTTCCTGCAGACGCCGCGCTTGCACGAGGAGGCCTCGCTCGCACTCGGGGCCACGCGCTGGGAGATGATCCGGATGGCCGTGCTGCCGTTCGGACGCTCTGGGATGATGTCCGCGGCCATGCTGGGCCTCGGCCGCGCCTTGGGCGAGACAATGGCGATCCTCATCGTGCTCTCACCCGGGTATGCCATCAACTTCTTCCTGCTCCAGTCGGGTCAGCACAACACCATCGCGGCGAACATCGCGCTGCACTTCCCGGAGTCCAGCGGAATCGCGGTCGACGCGCTGATCGCCTCCGGGCTCATCCTCTTCGCGCTGACCTTCGGGGTGAACATGCTCGCCCGCTGGATCATCAACCGTCGTGCCGAGTTCTCGGGGGCCAACTGATGTCTGTCGCCGCTCCTCCCGTCCCCACCCGTTCATACCGTCGGCTCCCGGGCTGGGCCCCCTATGTCGTGCTCGCCGGTTCGATCGCGCTGACCGCCGCGCTCCTGCTCGCCCTGGGCTCGCTGGCGATCGCGCCGCTCTTCTTCCTCGGCGCCATCGTGTACGCCGTGGCCATCACCTCGGTCTCCACCGTGGTGGAGGGTCGCCGGTGGGCAGCTGATCGATTCGCGACGACGCTGGTCACCTTCGCCTTCCTGCTGGCACTCGTCCCGCTCGTCTCCCTGCTGTGGATCGTGGTGGGTGACGGCCTGGAGCGGTTCAGCTGGGAGTTCCTCACCACCGACATGGTCGGCATCTTCGGGTCCATGGCCGAGGGTGGCGTGGCGCACGCAATCGTGGGCACGGTCTATGTGACTGGCATCGCCGGCCTCATCGCGGTGCCGTTGGGTATGTTCACTGGGATCTACCTCGTGGAATACGGCAGCGGCCCGATCAAGCGCGGCATCACCCTGCTCGTCGATGTGATGACCGGTATCCCCTCCATCGTGGCGGGTCTGTTCGCCTACACGATGTTCCTGGTGATCTTCGGGCCGGCGTACAAGTCGGCGCTCATCGGTGGTGTCGCCCTCGCGGTGCTGATGACGCCCTACGTGGTGCGCAGCGTGGAGGAGATGCTCAAGCTGGTGCCGAACGAGCTTCGCGAGGCCGCCTATGCCCTCGGGGTGCCAAAGTGGCTGACGATCGTCAAGGTGGTGCTGCGCACCGCCGTCGCGGGCATCACCTCGGGCATCATGATCGCCACCGCCCGGGTGATCGGCGAGACGGCGCCGTTGCTCGTCACTGTCGGCACCATCCAGGCCATGAACTGGGACCCCTTCGACGGGCGGATCGAGACGCTGCCGGTGTACGTATTCCGCCAGTACGCGCAGGGCGGCCCGGCGGCCGACCGGGCCTGGGCGGCCGCGCTCACGCTGCTGCTGATCGTGATGCTGCTCAACCTCGTCGGCCGGCTGGTGAGCAAGTTCTTCTCCCCTAAGGGTGGACGATGATCACTGACCACTCTGCCCCCTCGACCTGCTGCTCCAGCCGCGTGACCTCCGCGGCAACCCCCGGAAGGACTGCCCGTGTCTAAGCGAATCGACGTCAGCGACCTGAACGTCTACTACGGCGACTTTCTCGCCGTTGAGGGCGTCAACATGACCATCGAGGCACGGTCGGTGACTGCACTGATCGGCCCCTCCGGCTGCGGCAAGTCCACCTTCCTGCGCACTCTGAACCGGATGCACGAGGTGATCCCGGGCGCGTACACCAAGGGCAAGGCCGTGATGGACGGTATGGACCTCTACGGCCCCGGGGTTGACCCGGTGGAGGTGCGCCGTCAGATCGGCATGGTGTTCCAGCGGCCGAACCCGTTCCCCACGATGTCCATCGCGGACAACGTGCTGGCCGGGGTGAAGCTGAACAACCGGCGGATCTCGCGGTCCGATGCTGCCGAGCTGGTGGAGCGGGCGCTGACCGGCGCGAACCTGTGGAACGAGGTGAAGGACCGGCTGGAACGGCCCGGTTCCTCGCTCTCCGGTGGCCAGCAGCAGCGTCTGTGCATCGCCCGGGCGATCGCCGTGCAGCCGGACGTGCTGCTGATGGATGAGCCGTGCTCGGCGCTCGACCCGATCTCCACCCTCGCGATCGAGGACCTCATCAGCGAGCTGAAGAACGACTACACGATCGTGATCGTCACGCACAACATGCAGCAGGCGGCCCGCGTCTCGGACCGGACCGGGTTCTTCAACATCGAGGGGACCGGCAAGCCGGGCCGCCTCATCGAGATGGACGAGACCACCACGATGTTCTCCTCACCCTCGGTCAAGGACACCGAGGACTACATCTCCGGCCGCTTCGGCTGACGCATCCGAATCCACCTCCACGAACCGAATCCACGACCAGATGTGGTGGACATGGATTCCTCCCGTGGAACTGGATTCGAACGGCCCGATGTCTGCCTGTGCACAACCCCGGTGGGCAGATCTGCCGCCGCGGTGACTTCTGCGCTCCGATGGAGCGATGAACCGTTCGCGCTCAGATCGCAGCAGCGATCTCATCACCTATGGCAATGCTGCCGCCGCTGGCCTGACCGACTCTCTGCTGCGCGCACATCGCGACGGCCGGCTGGTCCGCGTTGCCCGCGGCGGCTACGTGCCGGCGAAGAATCTCCTCCAGGGCTCGGCGTCGGAGCAGGCTGCTGCCCTCCATGAACGACGGGTGCTTGCTGCGGCACGCCGGATGACGGTGCCGATCTTCACGGGATACTCAGCGATCGCACTGTGCGGCCTCCCGATCATCGGCTCATGGCCCGAGGAGGTGTATGTACTCTCGGGCACCGCGCACGGCAAGCGGCGCACCGGCGTGGTCTCCCTTGCTCGTCGGCACGAGGTGGCCGTCGTGGAGGTGGGTGGCCTGATGATGACGCCGATCGAGTATTCGCTCATCCAGCGCGCACGCACTGCGCCGCTGCGCGCTGCCCTCGCCGCTGCGAACGCGGCCTGCCTGCGACCGCGCTTCGCCGGCGGCGCAGGGCGGACCACTCCGGGTGATCGTCCGCCGCTGACCACCCCTGCGAGACTGCGCGCGGAGCATGAGCGGCTGCTGCCCTATCGCTGTTCGCGCCGGGTCGCAGCGGTGCTGAACCGTGTTCGGGACAACGCCGAGTCCACGCTGGAAACTCTCAGTGACGTGCTGATTGACGAACTGGGGTTCGCCACTGCGCTCCACCAGGTGCGAATTGCACTTCCGTCTGGTGGTGACGCATTCCTCGACTTCTACTGGGAGCAGCCCGGTATCGCGGGGGAGGCAGATGGGGAGAGCAAGTACCGCAGCGCGGCGACGGGGGGAGATGCGGCGCAGCGGGTGATTGACGAGAAGTACCGGGAGGACGAGATCCGATCGCAGGTCAGTGCGCTGGTGCGGTGGAACTGGCAGGACTGCTGGCAAAGGTCTCGCCTCGAGGCGAAACTCCTACGGGCTGGCGTCCCGCGGGTTCACCGGTAGGCGACCACGATCGAATCCACTTCCACGGACCGAATCCATCCCGCGCGCGGTGCAGGTGGATTCGAGTCGTGGAAGTGGATTCCGATGGAGGGATGACTCAGAGACCGGAGCCTTCGAAGGACTCAGTGGTGGTGGTGCCGTCGTCGAGGAAGACGATGCACAGCACCTCGCGGTCGTCCGCTTGGTCCCAGGTCTCCTGGGTCGGGCCGATGAAGTTCGCGTACAGCGCGGACTCCTCGTACGACGTACCCACGAAGTTCTCGAACTCGGTACCGAGGCACCCTTCCTCGGCCGCCGTCTGCACACCGTCGGTGCCCGGGAAGTCGCCATCGGGCAGGTCGAACTTGTGGAAGAACTGAGCGTCGTGCTCCTCCGAGCAATCGACCGTCGGGATCTCGGTGATCTCGTCACTCTGCAGGTCCGCGAGTTGGGCGCATTCGCCGACCTCTGCGGTCGCAACCTCGCCGCCGAGCATGCCGCAGGCCGTCATCGAGATGGCCACGCCCGCAACGCCGACGACGGCCAGCGCGGAGCGTGTGATTGCACGGGTGTTCATGTTCTCTCCCAAGTCATGGTGGACCGGAGCTGAACCCCCGGCGCTCGTTCGCTCCTACTTTAGAGGAGAACCACACCTCGAGATTGCGTCGAGCGTGGGCTGAACTGCCCATCGCCGGTGATCCTGCGCGCTCAGGTGAACAGCGAGAACACCAGATACAGCAGCGCGGCCACCCCGCCCGCCGCCGGGATGGTCAGCACCCAGGCGATACCGATGCTGCGGACCATTCCCCAACGCACAGCGGAGAGGCGCTTGGTGGCACCGACGCCCATGATGGCCGAGGTGATCGTGTGGGTGGTGGAAATCGGGGCGTGCAGCGCAAAGGCGGTGCTGTACAGCACCCCGGCCGCCACCGACTCGGCCACGAAGCCCCGTGCCGGGTCCAGTTCGATGACCCGCCGGCCGAGGGTGCGCATGATGCGCCAGCCGCCCGAGTAGGTGCCGAGCGAGATGGCCGCCGCGGCCGCGAGCTTGACCCACAGGGGGATCTCATGGTCGCCCTGGAGCCCCCCGACCAGCAGGGCAAGCACGATCACGCCCATCGTCTTCTGCGCATCCTGCAGGCCGTGCCCGAGCGCCATGGCGGCCGCCGAGACGGTCTGGGCCAACCGGAAGCGGCGCGTTGTCCGCCCCGGCGCGGCATTGCGGACCAACCAGAGCACGCCCACCATGAGCAGGTAGGCGAGCACGAACCCGACCAGCGGTGAGGCCACCATCGGGATGACCACCCGGTCCAGGATGACGTTCCAGTGCACAGTCGCCGCCGAGGCCACCCCGGCCCCCGTGAGGCCTCCGATCAGCGCATGGGAGGAGGACGACGGCAACCCCTTCCACCAGGTGATCAGGTTCCAGGCGATTGCTCCGATCAAGCCGGCGAGCACCACCACAAGGCCGGTGGTGCCCACGGGGGCATCGATGATGCCGCTGCCGATGGTCTCGGCCACGCCGGTGCCCAATAGCGCACCCACGAAGTTCATGACGGCGGCCAGCACCAGCGCCACATGCGGGGTCAGCGCCCGCGTGGAGACGGAGGTCGCGATCGCGTTGGCGGCGTCATGGAACCCGTTGGTGTAGGCGAAAACGAGGGCGATCACCACCACGAGCAGGACGAGGGCGAGCTCCACCGGCTCAGGACTCCTTGAGGAAGAGGGCTTCGACCTGGTGAGCGACGGACTCGAAGGAGTCGGCGGCCTGCTCCAAGGTGTCGATCACGCCCTTGAGCTTGATCATCTCGATCACCGCGGCGGGACTCTCCTGATACTTCGGGCTCTGGAACAGCAGTGCCAGCAGGCCGCGATAGGCACGGTCGGCCTCGTTCTCGAGCCGGTTGATCTCGATCCAGTAGGCGCGCACGTCCTCGCGCATGGATCGCAGCTTCGGCATCACGCCGGCAGTGAGTTCGGCGGAGCGTTGCAGCGTCGCCACCTGGGTGGCAACCTCGCCGGGCAGGGCGTCCACCTGGTACAGCACCATCAGGTCGCCGGCCGCCTCCATGGCATCCATGCAGTCGTCCAGGCCAGAGGCAAGGCGGTAGATGTCATCGCGATCGAAGGGAGTCACGAAGGTCTGGTTCAGCCTCCGCATGATCTCGTGGGTGGACACGTCGGCTTCGTGCTCAGCCTCGCGCAGCCGCTCGGCGAAGCGCACCCGGTCCGGCGGTTCTGCGGCGATCAACTGTGCGAGCAGGTCGGCACCGACCACCAGTTGAGCGGCGGACGCGGCGAGCAGGTCGAAGAAGACGGCGTCGCGCGGGGTCAGGCGAAGTCGCACCACGGCTCCCAGTGAGGATCGGACAACGCGAACAGGCTAGGGCATGTCTCGCACGGGCGGATCTCGGTGGGAGATCGCGCGGGAGATGAGGACGCCGGGCCGCCCAGCGCCTGACGGCGCGAAGGCCGCTCGTAGCGGCAGATGTTGGAGCCCGGGGCTAGCGCGACCCGGCGTCACCATCAAGTCTGACATACGCTCGCGGAGCGAACGCAACCGCTCCCCGGCCCGGGGTTCGCTCATCCTGGGAGTCCGCGAAACCCGCATCATGGCGTGCCGGCATCGGGTGCGACCACCTGATCACCGGCGTGCCGCGGCAGGTCGAACCGGTAGCCGACATTGCGCACAGTCCCGATCATCTGGTCGTGCTCGGGTCCGAGCTTGGCGCGCAGGCGGCGGATGTGCACGTCCACAGTGCGAGTGCCGCCGAAGTAGTCGTAGCCCCACACCTCCTGAAGCAATTGGGCGCGGGTGAACACGCGGCCGGGGTGCTGGCTCAGATACTTGAGCAGCTCGAACTCCTTGAACGTCAGGTCCAGTGCCTGTCCGCGCAGGCGTGCCGTGTAGCCACCCGAATCGATGGTCAGGTCACCTGCCACGATCTGCTCAGGATCGTCGTTGCCTGCGGAGAGCTGGGACCGTCCGACCACCAACCGGAGTCGGGCGTCCACCTCCGCCGGGCCGGCGTCGGCGAGCACGATGTCGTCGGTACCCCAGTCGGGGCGGACCACGGAGAGGCCGCCTTCGCCCAGCACCAGGATGACCGGCACGTCGATCCCGGTGGATCGCAACAACTGGCAGGTCGCCCGGGCCCGGGCGAGATCCTGGCGGGCGTCGATGAGCACCACATCCGAATCGGGCGCGTCCAGCAGGGCAGCCGGCTCGGTGGGAACTACGCGCACGCGGTGGCTGAGCAGCGTCAACGCGGGGAGGACGCGAGCCGATCCGCCTGCCTCCGACGTGAGCAGCAGAAGGTCCGCCACAGGTCCTCCTCCCGATCGAGATCGGGTGCAACTCTATTGCAGGTCCACCCCGCGCCATGACCTCCCGTGCGGGGCGCCTCCTCGAGCGGGTGGCCCGCGACCATCCCGCTCGTGTGACACGATCATCTACGTGAGGTGGAACGACGCATGATCAGCGGGGCGTTTCGTGCCGTCGTCACGGCGGCCGCGGCGGCAGGCATCGGCATCACCGCTTTCGGCGACCGCGCCGTGCTGGTGGGCACCATCGCCGGGATCGTTGCCCTGTTCGCGATCGGCTGGCCCACCCTGCTTGAGTTGCCCGCCCGCCGCGGCGGAGTCGTCGTGCTGCTCATCACGGCCGCTGCGGCACTGACCGCGCTGCTGGTGTGGGACGACCTCCTCTACGTGGCGGTGGCACTGGGCCTGAGCGTCGTCGGGGCCTTTGTGCACGAGATGTTTCGCCGCGATGGCCGCCCCCGGCTCGTGGAGTCGGTCTCCGGAGTGGTGACCGGCGCCGTCGTGGTGGCCTCGGCCGCCGGATGGCTTGCGGTGGGGACCGGTGAGGTCGCCACCGCGCTGCTTCTGGTAGGGGCGGTCACGCTGACCCTGGGCTCGGCCTGCACCGCGTTGCCGATCCCGGGATGGTTGGGCTCAGCCGCCACCCTCGTGATCGCCGCCGCAGCGGGCTTGCTGACCGGATCCCTGATTGACGCGGTCGGTCTGCTCGCCGGAGGTCTGGTCGGACTCTCCGCCGGGGTGCTGATCGCCGCGGTGCATGCCTTGTTCGGTCAGTTTCCCGCCTCTGGGCGCCCGACGGCGGCCCTCGCCGCGGCCATGCTGCCGGTGGCCGTGTCCGGGGTTCCCGTGTACGTACTCGGCCGGGTGCTGCTTGGCTGAGCGCCGTAGACTCGGGCCTCATGAGTTTCGCCATCCCTGACGGCCTTGCCCCCGAGACCTACCCGCTCGCCTGGCTACTCGGCACCTGGCGCGGGCCGGGGTTCCTCGGCTACCCGGGAATCGAGGAGCGGCCGATCCTGGTGGAGGCGACGTACACCTCCGACGGCGGACCGTATCTGGCGTACACGTGCACCACCTGGCTGCTGGAGAACCCGCCCGCCTCCCTCGAGGGTGAGATCGACGTGGCCGCAATGACGGCGGGAGAGGTGTGGGCCACCGAGTCCGGGTACTGGCGGGTGCCGCCACAAGGTGGCGACGCCGATGCGGAGCCGGCTCACGACGAGCCGGGCGCGGCAGCCGGAACACGTGGCACACCTGGCACGAACGGCGCGGCCCACGCATCCGGCGCGACGACCCCGCCGCGCACGGAACTGGAGGTGCTGCTCAGCGAGCCGACCGGGCACGCGAGCGTCTACCTCGGGGTGGTGCAGGGGCCGCGGATCACCCTGGCGACCGATCTGATCGCGCGGACCGCCACCGGTGCCGAGGTGACTGCGGCTCGCCGGATGTACGGCATGGTGAACTCCGAGCTGATGTGGGCCACCGATATGGCCGCGTTCGGGCACGAGATGCAGTCCTACTCCTCGGGCCGGCTACAACGGCAGTCCTGAGGGAATGAACGATGGACCCGAGCACGTTGCTGCCAGTACCGGAATCGGTATGGTCCGGGCCATCGGTACTGTCGCGGCCCGCGGACACCGGGCCGGACACGACGCGCTGAGGAGACCATGAACGCACCATCGCCACTGCTCACCCGGCCGGGCGCCGTCCGCGCCACCGGCCCCGACGAGGGTGTGGCCGCCCACTACGGCCACCCGGTCGCCGAACAGCGCGCGTTGGAACGTGGTATCGGTGTGGTCGACCTCAGCCACCTCGGCGTGGTCACCGTCAGCGGCCCGGACCGGCTCAGTTGGCTGAACACGCTGTCCTCACAGGTGCTCACCGAACTCGCACCCGGTGCCAGCACGGAACTGTTGTTGCTCGACCCGAACGGACGCATCGAGCACGCAGCAGCCGTCCTCGACGATGGCGAGCGTGCGTGGCTGATCACCGAGGGCGCCGCGGCGCAGCCGCTCGCCGCGTTCCTGGACTCGATGCGATTCATGTTGCGCGTCGACGTCACTCACGAGGCGTCGATCGCCGTGCTCGGCACCAGTGCGGCCGGTCCGGACCTGAGCGGCCTCGTTCCCGCCGGCCACGCCGCGGCGCTGACCTGGACCGATCCGTGGCCGCACACCCCGGCTGGCTCCACTCGCTACGGGCCCGAGGATGCCGATCACCCGGGGTCCCAGTGGCACGCCCGGCTCACGCTGGTGGCGCAGGAGGCCGTCGAGGGAGTGGTCAGCGCAGCGGAATCCGCTGGCGCTCGCCTCGCCGGCGCGTGGGCGTGGGAGGCGATGCGGGTAGCCGCCTGGCGGCCACGCCTGGCCCGCGAGGTGGACGAACGAACCATCCCGCACGAACTGGACTGGCTGCGCACCGCCGTCCACCTGAACAAGGGCTGCTACCGCGGCCAGGAGACCATCGCGCGGGTATTCAACCTGGGCCGCCCACCGCGGCGGCTGGTGCTCCTGCATCTGGACGGGAGCGAGCACACCACGCCGGAACCGGGGGAGGAAGTCCACTCCGGCGACCGCACCGTTGGCCGGGTGACCTCCGTGGTGCGGCACCACGAACTCGGCCCCGTGGCACTGGCGCTGGTCAAGCGCAACCTGGCCAGTGACGCCCCGCTCACCGTGGCAGGTATTGCCGCCGCTCAGGAAGTCATCGTCAGCCCAGAAGGCGCCGGCACCGGACGGCCCGAGGCTGCTCCGGGACCCACTCTGCGCCGTCGGAACCTGTAGGGACGGTCCCGGCCGTGTCCACCGCGCGCCCGGCCGGCTCGGCGTCGCCACGCCCCCGCGGAGTGCGGGCGACCCGGCTGCTGCTCTCCGGGCGGCTACGGCGCGGGTGGCGCCGGCTGCGCGGTGATGCGTGGCCGATCCTCACCGGTGCGCTCGCAGCCGGCGTGGCCTACGGAATCGCCTATTGGGTGGTGGGGCACCAGATCCCCGTCTTCGCGGCCATTGCCGCGTGGGTCTGTCTCGGCTTCGGCGCCGAACGCCACCCACGTAAGGTCGCCGAGCTCGCGCTCGGGGTCACGGTGGGGGTGGCGCTCGGGGAGATCGTGGGGACCGTGATCGGCTCCGGACCGGTGCAGATCGCGGTGGTGCTCGCCGTTGCTGTGGCGATCGCGCGGCTCATCGACGGGGCCGCGATGCTGGCCATGCAGGCTGGGGTGCAGGCGGTGGTGGTGGTGGCGTTGCCGCCCACGCTCGGCGGCGACGGTGTGGGCCGCTGGGTGGATGCGCTGATCGGCGGCGCTGTGGCACTGCTGGTGGCCGCGCTCCTGCCGGTGGACGTGCGCCGCCGGGTGCGGGTGCTCGCCTCCTCCGGTCTCACCGAGATCGCGCTCACCCTTGCCGAGGTGGCCAAGGGGGTGCGCGCCGGCGACGAGGAGATCGTTGACGACGCACTCACCCGCGCCCGCGGTTCCCAGGGGGTGATCGATGAGTGGAGCACGCTTGTGCAAGGAGGGCTGGCCGCCACCAGGTTCACTCCGGCCCGGCTCCGGCACGACGGTGAGATGCTCCGCCTGCAGCGGGCGGCCACGCTGTGCGACCGGGCGATGCGCAACACCCGGGTGATCACCCGCCGCGCCTGGTCCGCCACCCAGGACATGACCAGCCAGGAGCAGATCGCGCGACTGTTGCAGACCATCGCCCGCTCGGCCGACGATCTGGCGTTCGCGCTCGGCTCCGATTCCGACCCGAGCGGGTTGCGGCGCCAGCTGCTCGCCGTGGCGGCCGAACTCGACCCGCCGACGTTCGCCGGGTGGCCCGCGCAGACACTCGTGGTGCTGATGCGCTCCCTCGTGGTGGACCTGCTCCAGCTCACTGGGATGTCTGGTGAACAGGCCCGCCGGGAGCTCGCCTCGCTGGACGCGGGTGGCACCGATGAACGCCAGGATCCGCCTACGCTGATCGGGTGAGCCAGTTCGCCTCGGACAATTACGCCGCGATGCACCCGGAGGTGCTCGCCGCCCTTGCCGCCGTTCCCGCTGAACCCGCAGGCGCCTACGGCGCCGATCCCACGACGGCGGCCCTCGCCAGTGCCGTCCGCCGCACCTTCGGTGAGCAGGCCGAGGTGTTCCCGGTGCTCACCGGCACCGGGGCGAACGTGGTCTCGCTCACCGCGATGCTGCCCCGCTGGGGCGCGGTCATCGCCACGGACCGTGCGCACCTGCACACGGACGAGAACGGGGCACCCGAACGCGTCGGCGGGATCAAGGTGCTGCCGGTGCCTGCGCCGGATGCCAAACTCACCCCCGAGGCGGTGCACGGCTGGGCCGGCGACCTGGGGGATATCCACCGTGCCCAACCGCTCGCCGTCTCCCTCACTCAGGCGACCGAACTCGGCACCGTCTATACCCCGGGGCAGGTGCGCGCCGTGGCGGAGGCGGCCCACGCCGCCGGGATGGCGGTTCACCTCGATGGCGCCCGGTTGGCCAATGCCGCCGCATCCCTGGGCTGCAGTCTGCGGGAGATCACCACCGATGTGGGCGTGGACGTGCTCTCCTTCGGTGGCACGAAGAACGGCGCGGCACTGGCCGAATCCGTGATCGTACTCAACCCCGAAGCGGTGGACGGCATGGAGTTCGTGCGCAAATCCGCGATGCAGCTCGCCTCCAAGCAGCGGTACGTCTCAGCCCAGTTGCTCGCGCTCCTGACGGCGCCGGAGGGGTTCACTGAGCCGCTCTGGTGGCGTAACGCGCGCCATGCCAATGCCATGGCGGCCCGGCTACGAGAGGCCGTGCTCGGCACCGCCGCCGTGGATCGTGGCCTGGTGCAGTTCACCCAGCCCACGGAGGCGAATGTGGTGTTCGCTCGAGTGCCCCGCCAGTTGGCTGAGCAGCTACGGCACCAGCATCACTTCTACGACTGGGCGCCGGGCGGTCATCCGGATCTGGTGGAGGTGCGCTGGATGTGCTCGTGGGACACGCGACCTGAGGATGTCGACCAGCTAGCCGCCGGTGTGGGTGCCCTCGCGTAGGCTCATGCCCGTGCAGGTGATCGGACTCATTCAGGGGTATCTCTTCCTCGTGCTGGCGCTGTCGGCCTTCGCGCTGGCGCTCTGGGCGCTCATCGATGCCGCGGTGCGCCCCGCGCAGGCATTCGTGAGCGCGGACAAGCGCACCAAGGGCTTCTGGTTGGCGGTGACCGGGATCGCGACGCTGCTGGCGTTCCTCGCGGTGCCCAGCGGTGGCGGTGGCGGTGTGCTGTTCCTGATGCTGCTCGGCGGGGTGCCTGCCGGGGTGTACCTGGCTGACGTGCGCCCCGCGGTGCGGATGTACGGCGGCGGCTCCAGCGGCGGAAGCCGGTGGTGACAGCCCCTCCGACGTACCAGGCGCCGTCACCGGGTGACGTGCTGGCCTGGGTGATCCGCGGCACCCTGATCGAATCGGTGCACACCGGTCACCTGCTCGCCGTCTCGCCCGATGGTGGCGAGGTGCTGCGGCTCGGCGACCCGGACCAGGAGCTCTATGCGCGCTCCTCGCTCAAGCCCCTGCAGGCGGTCGGGATGCTCCGTGCGGGGGTCCGGCTCGACGATGCCCAGCTCGCCCTGGCCTGCGCCTCGCACAACGGTGAGCCGCGGCATCGTGAGGTGGCCCTAGGGATCCTCGCCTCAGTCGGATTGGACGCCGGTGACCTGGACAACACGGCGGATCTCCCACTGGATCCGGCGGCGGCTGCGGACTGGCGCGCGCAGGGGAACGAGGCAGCACCGATCACGCAGAACTGTTCCGGGAAGCACGCCGCCATGCTCGCCACCTGTGTGGCCGCCGGATGGTCGCCGCAGGGGTACCGGGATCCCGATCATCCTCTGCAACGACACCTCGTCGATACCGTCGCCGAACTCACCGGTGAGCCGGTGCGGCACGTAGCGGTGGACGGGTGCGGGGCACCGCAGCCCTCCTCCACCGTGCGCGGCCTGGCACGAGGCTTCGCCCGCTTGGCAACGGCTGATGCGGATTCCCCGGAGCACCGGGTGGCCGAGGCGATGCGCGCCAATCCGTTCCTCGTGGCCGGTACCGGCCGGGATGCCACGGCGGCGATGCGCGCCGTGCCCGGCCTGATCGCCAAGGACGGTGCCGACGGGGTGTACGCCGCCGCACTGCCGGACGGTGCCACGGTGGCCTTCAAGATTTCCGACGGCGGTGCTCGCCCTCGTCCGGCCGTGCTGGCCGCCGGCTTGCGCCTGCTTGGTGTGCACGGCGACTGGCCCTGGGCGCAGGTCCCGGTGCTCGGGTATGGGCAACCGGTGGGCTCAGTGCTTGCCGCCTTTGGCCCGCACGCTCCAGCGCTGACGCACCCAGGCGTTCGCCCGGGCGCTGACCCGGGCGCGCAAGGCTGACCCGATGCGGGCGGTGCTGCAGCGCGTCACCCGAGCCTCGGTGACCGTGGATGGTGCGGTGGTCGGCTCCATCGGGGTCGGGCTGCTCGCACTCGTGGGGGTGACCCATGAGGACACGCAGGCGCAGGCCGAGACCGTGGCGCGCAAGATCGCCGAGCTGCGCATCCTGCGTGGGGAGCAGTCGGTCGCCGACGCCGGCGCCGAGGTGCTCGTGGTCAGCCAGTTCACCTTGTACGGGTCCACGAAGAAGGGGCGGCGGCCCTCGTGGACCGCGGCTGCTCCCGGCCCGGTGGCCGAACCGCTGGTGGCGGCAGTGGTGGCCGCCTTGCGAGACCGCGGAATCACAGTGGCCACCGGGATGTTCGGTGCGGACATGGCGGTGGATCTCGCCGGCGACGGCCCGGTCACGGTGCTGGTGGAGGCCTGAACGCTCGCGCCTGCCCGTCGAGGTCGGCGCCGTCGGCGGCCATGGTGCGGAGTCGTTCGACGCGGCACCATGGTGGGATGCGGATCGAAGCAACGATCGGTGACATCACCACCCAAGCGGTGGACGCCGTCGTCAATGCGGCCAACTCCAGCCTGCTCGGCGGTGGCGGGGTGGATGGGGCGATCCACCGCGCGGCAGGGCCAGTGCTGCTTCAGGAATGCCGGGCCTTGCGCGCGAGCGTGCTACCCGGTGGGCTGCCGGTGGGGCGCGCCGTGGCCACGGGCGCCGGGAACCTGCGCGCGCGATGGGTGATCCACACTGTCGGGCCCAATGCGCATTCCGGCCAGACCGATCCCGCGCTGCTCGCGGCGTGCTTCACGGAGAGCCTGCGAGTGGCCGAGGAGGTGGGCGCCGCCTCCGTGGCCTTTCCTGCGGTCAGCGGCGGGGTCTACGGCTGGGCTATGAGTGACGTGGCGCGGATCGCCGTGGCGGCCGTATCCGGCTTCACCGGCAGGCAGGTGGAACTGGTGCGCTTCGTGCTGTTCAGCCCGGCGGCGCACCAGGAGTTCGCGGCGTTGCTTGACTGAGCCTCGCTCAGATCAGCGCGCGCTCCTGTGCACGATGTTCGGCAAAGATCGCCGCAGCGGCCATCACGAGTCCGGCCACGGCGAGCATGGCGCCGGCCCACGCGGGTGCGAGGTAGCCGAGCCCGGCGGCGATCACGCCGCCGCCGATCCATGCGCCGGTGGCGTTGCCGATATTCAATGCCGAATGGTGTAGTGCAGCGGCAAGCGAGGGCGCATCTGGTGAGGCGTCCAGCAGCCGGGTCTGTAACGAGGGCCCGAGGAACTGCGAGATCGTGGCGATCAGGAACAACCCGATCATCCCGATCACCGGCACGCCGCCAGTGAGCAACGGTGCGGTGAGCGCGAACGCGGCGAGCACGGCGGCCATCCCGATCAGGCCGAGCAGCACGGTGCCCATCACATTCCAATCGGAGAGGCGTCCGGCCACCAGGTTGCCGACCGTCATCCCGATACCGAAGACGGCCAGCGCCACGGGCACGGCCGCCATGGAGAGACCGAACACCTCCGGCACGATCTCACCGATGTAGCTGTAGACGGCGAACATGCCGCCGAAGCCGATCGCTCCGATCCCGAGGGCGAACCACACCTGCCCGTGCCGGAAGGCGCGCAGCTCCCCGCGAGCAGAGGCTCCCGCACCCGTGGGCCGAGGGAGCGGAGGAACGAAGCGCCACACCGCGACCACGGTGGCGAGTGCGGTGAGAACGACCAGAGCGTAGGTGGAGCGCCATCCGATGGCCTGGCCGAGGGCCGTGGCCAGTGGGACGCCCACCATGGTGGCGATCGTCAGTCCCAGCATCACCAGGGCGACGGCGCGGCCGCGACGGGCCGGACCGGCGAGGGTGGCGGCGATCAGGGCGGCCACTCCGAAATACGCCCCATGCGGCAGACCGGCGACGAACCGGGCGGCGGTCAAGGAAGCGAAGCCCGGCGCCACCGCGGAGAGGCCGTTGCCGAGTGCTATCGCCGCGGCGAGCACCACCAGAAGTCGTTTGCGTTCCAGCCGCGCTGCGGCCACCACGATCATCGGCGCACCGGCCACCACGCCGAGTGCGTAGGCGGAGATCATGTGGCCCGCTTCCGGTACGGAGACTCGCAGGCCGTCCGCGATCTGCGGAAGCAGACCCATACTCGCGAACTCCGTGGTCCCGATCGTGAAGCCGCCGAGAGCCATCGCGAACAGGGCGAGGGACAACCGGGCGCCGGTGAGCGGGGCAGGCGGCAGATGCGTCACCGGTTCATCATCGCGGTTCCTCGTGAACGTGGGCACTGGCCTCACGCTCTCTGCCGCTGGCGAACAGGGGCATGTTCCGGGCTCACCCGCCGTTAGCCTGGATGACACACCGCCAAGACCGCCCACTTGCGGCCTTGTTGCCAGTGAGGAGCACGAGATGTTCGAGAGATTTACCGACCGCGCCCGTCGGGTGGTCGTCCTTGCCCAAGAAGAGGCACGGATGCTCAACCACAACTACATCGGCACTGAGCACATTCTGCTCGGCCTCATCCATGAAGGCGAGGGAGTGGCCGCCAAGGCCCTCGAATCGCTGAACATCTCCCTCGAAGCCGTCCGCCAGCAGGTGCAGGAGATCATCGGTGAGGGCCAGCAGGCCCCGAACGGGCACATCCCGTTCACCCCGCGTGCCAAGAAGGTGCTCGAGCTGTCGCTGCGCGAGGCGCTGCAGCTCGGCCACAACTACATCGGCACCGAGCACATCCTGCTCGGCCTGATCCGTGAGGGTGAGGGAGTGGCCGCGCAGGTGCTCACCAAGCTCGGGGCCGACCTGAACCGGGTGCGCCAGCAGGTGATCCAGCTCCTGAACGGCTACCAGGGGAAGGAAGCCGTATCCGCCGGTGGCCCGTCCGAGGGCACCCCCTCCGGTTCTGCCGTGCTGGATCAGTTCGGCCGCAACCTCACCCAGGCGGCGCGCGAGAGCAAGCTGGACCCGGTGATCGGGCGCAGCAACGAGATCGAGCGCGTGATGCAGGTGCTCTCGCGGCGCACCAAGAACAACCCGGTGCTGATCGGTGAGCCAGGCGTGGGAAAGACTGCCGTGGTCGAAGGTCTCGCACAGGACATCGTGCGGGGGGACATCCCTGAGACCCTCAAGGACAAGCAGCTCTACACGCTTGATCTCGGCGCACTCGTGGCGGGTTCGCGCTACCGCGGTGACTTCGAGGAACGCCTGAAGAAGGTGCTCAAGGAGATCCGCACCCGCGGTGACATCATTCTGTTCATCGACGAGATCCACACGCTCGTCGGTGCCGGAGCAGCCGAGGGTGCCATTGACGCCGCGAGCATCCTGAAGCCGATGCTCGCCCGCGGTGAGTTGCAGACCATCGGTGCCACCACACTTGATGAGTACCGCAAGCACATTGAGAAGGACGCTGCGCTGGAGCGTCGCTTCCAGCCGATCCAGGTGGCCGAGCCCACCTTGTCTCACGCGATCGAGATCCTCAAGGGTCTGCGCGATCGCTATGAGGCGCACCACCGGGTGACCATCACCGATGCGGCCCTCGTGGCTGCGGCGAACCTGGCCGACCGGTACGTCAACGACCGGTTCCTCCCGGATAAGGCGATCGACCTGATCGATGAGGCCGGTGCTCGCCTGCGGATCCGCCGGATGACTGCTCCACCGGAACTGCGTGAGCTCGATGAGCAGATCGCCGAGACGCGCCGCGCCAAGGAATCCTCGATCGATGATCAGGACTTCGAGAAGGCAGCCCGGCTGCGTGACGAGGAGAAGACCCTCTCGAACACGCGTCTGGACAAGGAGAAGGCCTGGAAGGCCGGCGATATGGACAACGTCGCCGAGGTGGACGAGGAGCTGATCGCGGAGGTGCTCGCCGCCTCGACAGGCATCCCGGTGTTCAAGCTGACCGAGGAGGAGTCCTCGCGGCTGTTGCGGATGGAGGACGAGCTGCACAAGCGGATCGTCGGCCAGAACGCCGCGGTCAAGGCCCTCTCTCAGGCAATCCGGCGTACCCGCGCCGGCCTGAAGGACCCGAAGCGGCCCGGCGGCTCGTTCATCTTCGCCGGCCCCACGGGCGTCGGGAAGACCGAGCTCGCCAAGGCGCTCGCAGAGTTCCTGTTCGGCGACGAGGATGCGCTCATCCAGTTGGACATGAGCGAGTACTCCGAGAAGCACACCGTCTCCCGGATGTTCGGTTCACCTCCCGGGTACGTGGGGTACGAAGAGGGTGGCCAGCTCACCGAGAAGGTGCGCCGCCGTCCGTTCTCCGTGGTGTTGTTCGACGAGGTGGAGAAGGCTCACGCGGACATCTTCAACTCGTTGCTGCAGATCCTGGAGGACGGCCGCCTCACCGACTCCCAGGGCCGGGTGATCGACTTCAAGAACACCGTGATCATCATGACCACCAACCTCGGTACCCGGGACATCGCCAAGGGCCTGCTCACCGGATTCCAGGCCGGTGGTGACCTCTCCACCAACTACGACCGGATGAAGGTCAAGGTGAACGAGGAGCTCAAGCAGCACTTCCGCCCCGAGTTCCTCAACCGCGTGGACGATGTGATCGTGTTCCCGCAGCTCTCTCAGGACGAGATCTTCCAGATCGTCGACCTCATGATGGACAAGTTGTCCGTGCGTCTTGCCGACAAGGACATGGATCTCGAGCTCACCCCGGCGGCGAAGGAACTGCTCGCCGAGCGCGGGTACGACCCGGTGCTCGGCGCCCGGCCGTTGCGTCGCGCGATCCAGCGGGAGATCGAGGATCAGATGTCCGAGCGGATTCTCTACGGCGAGTTGCGCGCCGGTCAGAGGGTCATCGTGGACGCCACGGGTGAAGGATTGCTCGGCGAGTTCACGTTCCGCGGTGTGGACAAGGAATCCGAGAAGGAGCCTCTGGCGGTGGGAGCGGGCGCTTCGCCTGAGCTCCCCGCTGCAGCCAGCGGCGAATAGGCAGCACGTGGCGAAGGCCGGTCACCCGAGTGGGTGGCCGGCCTTCGTTGCATTGCCCGCGTTGAGCGGGGTGTCGATCGAGGTGGTCGGGCGGCGCTTCAGCGGCGGTAGTTGTCCAGCCAGAGGTCGGCCAGCAGCCGGTGCCCGACCGGGGTCAGGTGCACACCGTCATGGGCGAGGAAATCGGGAGCGGTGCGGGCCGCCGTCTGCGTGAGTGGACCGTCGGTGGCCAGGTACTCGGTACCGAACTCGGCGGCGAGGCGGCGCACCACCTGGATCTTCGGATCCAGATCCTCGCGCCAGGCCCACTGCTCCTCGCGCACAGGAAGCAGGAAGGGCTCGATGAGAATGATCCGCGCCACGCCGGCGGCCGTGGTGCGAGTGAGCAGAGCGCGGTAGCCGGCCTCGTAGGCCTGGGCCGAGGTCGGATCGTCGGAGTCGTAGCGGCGCCAGGTGTCGTTGATGCCGATCATCACCGAGAGCACGGTGGGCGCGTGGGCGAGCACGTCCTCCTCCCACCGCGCCTGCAGGTCCACCACCCGGTTGCCTCCGATGCCGGTGTTGATGACCCGTTCGTGCGCGAGGTCAGCGGCCACGAGGGCGGCGTAGCCCTCGCCGAGGCTGCGTAGGTCGGATCGGTCGCGGCTGCAGTCGGTGATCGAGTCACCGGTCATGAGGATCGTCACGAGGAGTCAGCCTACTGTTCACCACGGTAGATGGTGCCGTTGTGATGCTGCCCACCAATGTCGTTGATTTCGACAGTGGTGGGGGAGACTGGGAGGCAGGGCGTCGCTCGTGCACGCCCGACATCGCGGTTTCGCGTGCGCCGGCTGGACGCCAGGTGAGCACACAGTGACGGTCTCTGCGGTGAACCCTGACCTCAGAGAGTTGTACGTTTCGTGTCCACACCTGTTTCTCCTGTTGATGCCCCGACGACGTTCGCGGCCCTGGGCGTTCCTGCCTCGCTGGTGCGTTCGCTCGCCGAGCGAGGCATCACTGATCCGTTCCCGATCCAGACCGCCACGCTGCGCGACACGCTCGCCGGGCGTGACGTGCTCGGCCGTGGCCGCACCGGCTCGGGTAAGACGCTCGCGTTCGCGCTTCCCATGATCACCCGCCTCAGCGACGGGCGCCCGGCGCGCTCGGGCTCCCCGCGCGGACTCATCCTCGCCCCGACCCGTGAACTCGCTTCCCAGATCGCCGAGACCATCGCACCGCTCGCCGCAGCGGCGGGCCTGCGCCACAGCGTGATCTTCGGAGGTGTCGGCCAGGGCAAGCAGGTCGAGGCGCTGCGCCGTGGTGTCGACATCCTGATCGCCTGCCCCGGCCGGCTCGAGGACCTCAAGGGGCAGGGCCACCTGCGCCTGGACGCCGTCGAGATCACCGTGCTCGATGAGGCGGACCACATGGCCGACCTGGGCTTCCTGCCGGCCGTGAAGCGGATCCTCGACGCTACCCCGCGTCAGGGGCACCGCATGCTGTTCTCCGCCACGCTTGACAACGGTGTGGACATCATCGTCAAGCGGTACCTGACCAACCCGCTCACCCACTCCGTCGATCCGGCGTCTTCGCCGGTGACGGCGATGACGCACCACATCCTGGAAGTCTCCGATGTGGGTGCCAAGCGTGACCTGGTGGAGCAGCTTGCCTCCGGAGCCTCCCGCCGGCTGTTCTTCATGCGCACCAAACACCAGGCGCGCAAGTTGGCCCGCCAGCTCACCGCGAGTGGGATTCCCGCCGTCGATCTGCACGGGAACCTCTCCCAGGGGGCGCGTGAGCGCAACCTGGATGCGTTCTCCAGCGGTGCCGTGCGTGTTCTCGTGGCCACGGACATCGCTGCCCGCGGTATTCACGTGGACGATGTGGACCTGGTGGCGCACGTGGATCCGCCGGCCGAGCACAAGGCCTACCTGCACCGCTCCGGGCGCACGGCCCGGGCCGGCTCCGGTGGCACAGTCGTGACGATCATGTTGCCCGAGCAGCGCAACGATGTGCGTCAGCTGCTCCGCGCCGCGAAGATCACTGCCACACCGGTGGCGGCCAAGCCTGATCTCGTCGCTGAGCTCGTTGGCGACGTCGCCGCCCGGGTGAGCCCGGACCGGGCGCCGGAGGCGGCGGCACGTAAGCCTGCAGCGGCACCGGCTGGTGCAGGTCGCGGTTCTGGCCGACGTGGTGGTTCCGGGGGTGGCTCGCGTTCCGGGAACGGTGCGCGTGGCGGTTCAGGGTCGGCCGGCCGTTCCGGGTCAGGTGGCCGGTCCGGTGTTGCCGCCGCTGCCGGCTCGTCGAGTCGTGGCCGTAGCCGCGGCGCCGGTGCTGCTCCTGCGAGCGGTCCTGCGTGGTCAAGTTCGACGCCTCGCTCTGGTTCGGGACGCCCCTCGGGTGCAGCTGCCCCAAGTGGTCGCGACGCTGCCAACGGTTCAGGACGCCGTCGTGCAGGTGCACGACGCGCCACCAGCCCCGGCAGTTCCCGCTGAGCCGAGGAGGAGTCGTCGAGCTGACGGCTGACTAAGCACCATCTGCTGAGATCCGTCGTCGATCCGGTCGTCTGCAAACGACCAGATCGGCGACGGATTTCTTGTGTGGGGCCGAACCCCTTGCAACCTACAACCATCAGGTTGTACATTCTTCTCGTGGCCGAGTACACAGACGAGGACAGGGCGGACGCCCTATTCCACGCGCTCGCCGATCGCACCCGGCGCGACATCATGCGCCGGGTGCTGGCCGGGGAGCACTCGGTCAGCGCCCTTGCACAGAAGTACGAGATGAGTTTCGCCGCGGTGCAAAAGCACGTGGCTGTCCTCGAACGGGCCGGCCTCATCACCAAACGCCGCGTTGGGCGTGAGGCGTTGGCGACCGGAGACATCGACGCCGTTCGTTCCGTTGCTTCCTTGCTCGACGAGATCGAGGACGTCTGGCGGGGCCGGGTGGGGCGCATCGATGAACTGCTCGCCGCCGCGGGCCCCGGCCAGCAAGAGGATTCCACCATCACCACGAAGGAGAACTGACATGCCTGTGACCGGAGTTCAGAAGGACATCGACAGCCGCACCCTGACCATCACGGCCGACTTCGCCGCATCGGTGGACCGGGTGTGGGGAATCTACGCAGATCCCCGCCAGCTGGAGAAGGTCTGGGGTCCGCCGACCTACCCAGCCACGTTCGTGGATCACTCCCTCACGCCGGGCGCGCGCGTCACCTACTACATGACCAGCCCAGAGGGGGAGAAGCACGGCGGCTGGTGGGAGATCATCAGCGTGGACGAACCGCACGCGTTCACCTTCCGCGACGGGTTCGCCGACGCCGACCTCAACCCGGTCGACTCGATGCCGGTTTCGGAGAACGTCTACCGGTTCGAGGCCACTGAGACCGGCACTCGTGCCACGTTCACCAGCACGTACGAGACCGCCGAAGGACTGCAGCAGGTACTCGAGATGGGTATGGAGGAGGGCGCGACCTTGGCGATCAACCAGATCGACGATCTCCTCGCTGCCTGACCTGCCGGACGGCCACGAGGCCACCCGCGCGCCTCCTGAGGATCCCTCGTGCGGCGGATGTGGGAATGCGCCGGCCAGGGGATGCTGGGACCATGCGCTCCCGGCTCCTCTGGCTCGGCCTCCTCATCCTGATCGTCGTGCTGGGGTGGTTCGTCGCCGCTGACGGGCACCCGTGGCTGGCCGTCCCGCTCGCGGCGTTCATTGCCTTCTACGGGTGGTGGACCTACCCGCGGCGAGGCGCAGGCACCAGCCACACGGAGGCGATGACGCTCGCCGATGACGACCCCCGCGGCCGGGTGATCATCTACTGGCGGCCCGGTTGCATGTACAGCAGCGGGCTGCGCCGCGCACTCGGCCGTACCGGGCGATCGGCCACCTGGGTGAACATCTGGACCGACGACGAAGCGGCCGCCTTCGTCCGCAGCGTGAACGGTGGCAACGAGACGGTACCCACGGTGGTGATCGAGGGCGAGGCGCACACGAACCCGCCCGCAGGCCTCGTCCGCGACCGGCTCCTCGCCCGACTCCGTTAGGCTCACCTGCACAGACGGGGAAGTGGGAGGTGGGCGTGGCTGGCGCAGCGCAGGCCGGACGGCCAGGAATGAACGACGTCGCCAAGATGGTCGGCGTCTCCCACCAGACGGTCTCGCGGGTGCTCAACGATCACCCGAATGTGCGCCCGGAGACCCGGGAGAAGGTGCTGGAGGCGATCGAGGCCCTCGGGTACCGCCGCAACAGTGCCGCCCGCGCCCTGGTCACCCGCCGGTCGGCCACGGTCGGGATCGTCACCAGCGGGTCGATGCAGTTCGGGCCTGCGACCACCCTCGCCGTGCTGGAGCAGTCCGCCCGGGCGGCGGGCTATTTCGTGAGCGTGGCGACGGCGGACGAACCGACCCCGGAGACGATGACGCAGATCTTCGGCTCGTTCATGGATCAGTCGGTCGAGGGCATCGTGGTGATCGCTCCGGAGGAACGGGTGGCGAATGCCGCACGGGCTGCCTCTGCGCATGTGCCGGTGCTGTTGCTCGCAGCCATGGATGCACAACCTGGCGATCCCACCATCGTGCACGTGGACCAGCGCAGCGGCACCCGGCTGCTGGTGCGGCACCTGCTCGAACTCGGGCACCGGGATCTCGTGCATGTGACTGGACCGCCGGACTGGTTCGACGCGATCGCCCGGCGAGATGCCTGGCGGGCAGAGTTGGCGATGGCAGGGGTGCTCCCCCGTGACGAGATCGCCGGGGACTGGACAGCTGACGCCGGCTACCGCGCAGGGCAACGGCTGCTGACGAATCTGCCCGACGCCGTGTTCGCCGCCAATGACCAGACGGCACTCGGACTCCTGCACGCATTCGCTGACGGGGGTGTGCGGGTTCCCGAGGACGTCAGTGTGGTCGGCTATGACGATGTTCAGGGCTCGGACCACTTCATCCCGCCGCTGACCACGGTCCGTCAGGACTTCGACGCGCTCGGCCGGCACGCGATGGACGTGTTGATCGGCGCGGTGACGGGGCGCCTCCTCGCGCCGGTGCCGATCCCGCCGCAGCTTCTCGTGCGCGCGAGCACCGGCCCGCGCCTGCCGGGATCATGAAGATCAGGGTAGCGCTCTGGCGGTTGTGAGCGCTAACATCAATGCATTGCCCGAGCAACGACGCCGACCCAAGGATCGCGATGACTGACGAGAACACCTACACCATCGGAGTGGACTTCGGCACGCTCTCCGGCCGGGCGGTCGTCGTCCGGGTCAGTGACGGAGCTGAACTCGGCAGCGCCGAGCATACCTACCCCCATGCCGTGATGGACCGGACGCTCACCGCCTCGGCCGCCAACTCTGAGCTCCCGCCCGAGTGGGCGCTGCAAGTGCCTGCCGATTACGTGGAGGTGCTCAAGACTGCCGTGCCCGCCGCCGTCGAGGCCGCCGGGATCGACCCTGCCCAGGTGATCGGCATCGCCACCGACTTCACCGCCTGCACGATGATCCCGGTTCGGGCCGACGGCACTCCGCTGTGCGAGCTCGAACAGTTCGCCGACCGCCCGCATGCGTACGTCAAGCTCTGGAAGCATCACGCCGCCCAACCGCACGCCGACCGGATCAATGCCCTCGCCCGTGAGCGTGGCGAGTCCTGGCTGCCGCGGTATGGCGGGCTGATCTCCTCCGAATGGCAGTTCGCCAAGGGGTTGCAGCTCCTGGAGGAGGACCGCGAAATCTACGACGCGATGGACCGCTGGGTGGAGGCTGCGGACTGGATCGTCTGGCAACTCGGCGGGCAATACCAGCGCAACGCCTGCACGGTCGGCTACAAGGGCATCTACCAGGATGGCAAACATGTGGGCGAAGAGTTTCTCGCCGCACTCAACCCCGACTTCGCCACGTTCGTCCAGGACAAACTGGAGCAGCCGATCGCCCAGCTGGGGGACGCCGTCGGGCAGCTCACCGCCGAGGCGGCAGGTTGGACCGGACTTCCCGAGGGCATCGCGGTGGCCGCGGGCAACGTGGATGCGCACGTGACCCTGCCGGCTGCGAACGCCGTCGAGAACGGTCAACTCACCCTCATCATGGGCACCTCCACCTGCCATGTGGTCAACAGCGACCAACTGCACGAGGTCCCTGGCATGTGCGGTGTGGTGGACGGTGGCGTGATCGCCGGAAAGTACGGCTACGAAGCCGGTCAGAGCGGTGTGGGGGACATCTTCGGCTGGTTCGTCTCCTCCGGTGTGCCCGCCGCGTACACCGCCGAGGCCGAGCGTCGTGGGCTGTCGGTGCATGCCTACCTGACCGAACTCGCCGAGCAGCAGCCGATCGGCGGACACGGTCTGGTCGCGCTGGACTGGCACAACGGCAACCGCTCGGTGCTGGTGGACACCGAACTCTCGGGGCTGATCATCGGCCAGACGCTGGCCACCCGGCCCGAGGACATCTATCGGGCGCTGCTGGAGGCCACTGCCTTCGGCACCCGCACCATCATCGAGGCCTTCACCGGGGCCGGCGTGCCGATCACCGAGCTGGTAGTGGCCGGCGGGCTGCTGAAGAACCGGTTCCTCATGCAGATGTACGCCGACGTGACTGGCCTGCCGCTGAGCACGATCACCTCCGAGCAAGGTCCCGCCGTCGGATCGGCGATCCATGCGGCCGTAGCCGCCGGTGCCTACCCGGACGTGCGCACCGCCGCGGCCTCGATGGGGCACCGGACGGTCGGTGCCTATCAGCCGAACGCTGAAGCGACAGCGGCGTATGACCGGCTCTTCGCCGAGTACTCCCGGTTGCACGACTACTTCGGCCGGGGGGAGAACGACGTGATGAAGCGGCTCAAAACGCTCCGCCGGGAAGCCTGGGAGGCCAGTACCTCCGACGGCGTGAGTGCGCCCGCGCTTGAGGTGCCGGAGGAGCTCTCATGACCCGCCCCGTGTTGAGCGAGATGTCCGCGGCCGTGCAGGCCGAGGTGGCCGCGACCCGGGAGCGGGTCGCCCGGCTGCACGCCGAGTTGGTCCGGTACGAGCTGGTGATCTGGACCGCCGGGAACGTCTCGGAGCGAGTGCGCAGCGATGAGGCCGAGTTGTTCGTGATCAAGCCCTCAGGTGTCTCCTACGACGAGCTCACCCCGGAGTCGATGGTGGTGTGCACCCTCGACGGCACCAAGATCGTCGACGGCACCCCGGACCGCCTCACCCCCTCCTCCGACACGGCCGCGCACGCCTACGTGTACCGGCACATGAGCGAGGTCGGTGGTGTGGTGCACACCCACTCCACCTACGCCACCGCCTGGGCGGCCCGGCACGAACCGGTGCCCTGTGTCATCACGATGATGGGCGACGAGTTCGGCGGGGAGATCCCGATCGGCCCGTTCGCCCTGATCGGCGACGACTCCATCGGTCAGGGCATTGTGGAGACGTTGCGCTCCAGCCGCTCCCGCGCCGTGCTGATGGCCAATCACGGCCCGTTCACCATCGGCTCCGACGCCACGGAGGCGGTGAAGGCCGCAGTGATGTGCGAGGACGTGGCCCGCACCGTGCACATCGCCAAGCAACTCGGGGACGTCGTCCCGATCTCGACCGAGCACATCGACGCCCTCTTCGACCGCTACCAGAACGTCTACGGCCAGCGTGCCGAGGACGGTAAGGACTGACGACATGGACAACCCCTTCGATGGCCGCGAGATCTGGTTCCTCACCGGAAGCCAGGACCTCTACGGTGACGAGACCCTCCAGCAGGTCGCCGAGCAGTCCCAGGCGGTGGCCCGCCACCTCCAGGAGTCCTCCGATGTGCCGGTGCGCATCGTGTGGAAGCCGGTACTCAAGGACACGGCGGCCATCCGGCGGGCAGCGCTCGAGGCGAACGCCGACGATGCCTGCGTCGGCGTGATCACCTGGATGCACACGTTCTCCCCGGCGAAGATGTGGATCACCGGCCTGGACGCCCTGCGCACCCCGATGCTGCACCTGCACACGCAGGCCGGTATGGAGCTGCCCTGGGCCGATATCGACATGGACTTCATGAACCTGAACCAGGCCGCCCACGGCGACCGCGAGTTCGGCTACATCGCATCCCGGCTCGGCGTGGCGCGCAAGATCGTGGTGGGGCACGCCAGTGATCCGGTCGTCCAAGGTGAGGTCGGCACCTGGGCGAGGGCCGCCGTCGGGTGGGCCAGCCTGAGCGGGATGAAGTTGGCTCGGTTCGGCGACAATATGCGCAACGTGGCTGTGACCGAGGGCGACAAGACCGAGGCGGAGCTGCGGTTCGGCGTCTCGGTGAACACCTGGGGCGTGAACGATCTGGTGGCGGCCGTGGACGCGGTGGACGAGGCCACGATCGATGCTCTCGTGGCCGAGTATCTCGACGCCTATGACGTGGTTCCCGCACTGCAGCCTGGCGGCGAGCAGCACGAGTCGCTGCGCTACGGCGCCCGCCAGGAGGCGGGGATGCGTGCATTCCTCGAGGCCGGTGGGTTCTCGGCGTTCACCACCAACTTCGAGGACCTCGGTGGGCTGCGGCAATTGCCCGGCCTGGCCGTGCAGCGGTTGATGGCCGACGGGTATGGCTTCGGCGCCGAGGGCGACTGGAAGACCGCGATCCTGGTGCGCCTGGCGAAGGTGATGGGCTACGGCCTGCCCGGTGGTGCCTCCTTGATGGAGGACTACACCTACGAACTCACCCCCGGCAAGGAGAAGATCCTCGGCTCGCACATGCTGGAGATCTGCCCGAGCCTGACCACGAGCACGCCCCGGTTGGAGATTCACCCGCTCGGTATCGGCGACCGCGAGGACCCGGTGCGCCTGGTCTTCGACACCGACACCGGTGATGGGCTCGTGGTCGCGCTGTCCGATATGCGTGAGAGGTTCCGGCTGGTGGCGAACGAGGTGGACATCGTGGGCCCGGATGCCGAGCTGCCGAACCTGCCGGTGGCCCGCGCGGTGTGGGTGCCGCGGCCGGACTTCAAGACGTCCGCACGTGCCTGGCTGACCGCCGGCGGAGCGCACCACACGGTGCTGACCACGGCGCTCGGTATCGAGGTGTTCGAGGATTTCGCCGAGATCGCCCGCACCGAACTTGCCGTGATCGATGCCGCGACCACCGTGCGTGACTTCACCAAGCAGCTGCGTTGGAATCAGGTGTACTACCGGATGACAGCCGGAGTCTAAGCCCCGGTGCGAGTCTGCTACCGGCGGTGGCACCCCTTCGCGCCTGGGAGGATCTAGGATCGAGCCCAGGCGCGAAGGGAGCAGCATGCCCGCCACGATGCGCGATGTCGCGAAACTTGCCGGGGTCTCGGTGAAGACGGTCTCGAACGTCGTCAACAACACCTACCCCTACATCCGTCCGCAGACGCGCGCACAGGTTGAGGACGCGATGGCCGAACTCGGCTACCGCCTCAACGTGACCGCCCGCAAACTGCGGACCAATCGCACCGGCCTGATCGGCCTCGCGCTCCCGGAGCTGCGCCTGCCCTACTTCGCCGAGCTCGCCGACGAGGTGATCCGCAAGGCTGCCGAGGTGGGGTTGAAAGTGATCGTGGAGCAGGTGGAGCCGGCTGAACACGTGGCAGTCGAGAGCCTGGTCGGTTCACATACCCACCTGGTCGACGGCGCGATCGTGGCGCCAGTGGGGCACGGAGACGTGCTCTCACAGTCGGCCCCACCGGACTTCCCGGTGGTGGTGCTCGGCGACCACAAGATCAGCGACGACGTGGACCAGGTCTTTCTTGCCAACGCTCGCGGCGCGGAACTGGTGATGGAGCACCTCATCTCGCGCGGTGCGCACCGCATCGTCGCGCTCGGCGCCGGCCGTGGCGAGGCCGTCGGGTCCGAGGGGGAGCGGACGCGGGGCTACCTGGACACACTGGCCCGTCATGGGATCACCGTGGACGAGGCGCTCATGCGGCCCACTGTTGGCTGGAGCAAGGCGGCCGGGGCCGCAGTGATCCGGGATCTCGCCGCTGAGGGGGTCGCATTCGATGCCGTCTTCGGCTTCAACGACACGCTCGCCTTGGGAGCGCTCACGGAGCTGCTGCGCAGCGGGCGACGCGTGCCCGAGGACGTGCAGGTGATGGGTTTCGATGACATCGAGGACGCCCAGTACAGCGTGCCCGCACTGAGTACCGTGGCGGTGGACCGGTCGCAGCTGGCCGAGCTGGCGGTGGGCATCCTGGTCCGCCGTCTGCGGGCGGCCACCGACGGCGACCCTCGCCCTGGTCAGGCGCCTCACCCGGGTGCCGGGGAGGCCGGGCCCACCGCCTGGGACGCCATCGAGGTGCCACCGCGCCTGATGCTGCGCGACTCCACCCGCTGACGTCGCCGCCTGCACGCCGACAGTCGCGACACGTCAGCGCAGTCGATCGCGAGGATCGGTGACCGAACCGTGATCTGAAGTGATTGACCACGGCGCGAGAGCCGCGTATTCTTCCGTAGTACAACGGTGTACTACGAACCCGACGGAGGGCGGCGATCGCGATGATGCGGCTGGATGCGGACGTCCTCGATGGCAGGTGCCCGGTCGGCGCCGCGTATTGATCTGCACGCCCCACCCGTGCTCGCTGATGCCGTAATACACCGATGTACTACCGCAGTTCCCACCCGAGGAGAACACGATGTCCACTATCCCCCGCACCCCACTCCGGCGCCGCGGCGTGCTCATCGCCGCTGGTGCCGCCACCGCATTGACCCTCGCCGCCTGCGGCGGCGGTACCGACACTGGCGACGATGACTCCGCCGGCGACGGTGGCACCACCACCGTCAGCGTCTGGCATGGCTTCACCGAGGCCGACGGTGACGTGGTCAACCAGCTCGCCGAGGAGTTCAACGCGTCCCAGGACGCCTACGAGGTCCAGGTGGAGGTCAACCCCTGGAACGTCATCACTGACAAACTGCTTCCGGCCGTCTCGGCCGGCAACGGGCCGGATCTCGTGGTCCAGCCCGCCGATGCCGGTGAGGGGTACGTCAACCAGGGCGTCTTCGTCCCGATGGACGACTTCTACGCCGACCCGGAGAACGACACCGACACGTACTACCCGCACGTGGTCGACTACGCCGCCTTCGACGGCACCCACTACGGCGTCCCGATGGCCTATGGGCCCTTCTCCGTCTGGTACAACACCGAGATGTTCGCCGAGGCGGGCATCACGGAGGACGACATCCCCACGACGTGGGAGGAGTGGGTCGCGCTCGCCGAGGAGCTCACCGTGGACGAGAACGGTGACGGCGAGCCAGAGATCTACGGTCTCGCGCTTCCTGACGCCGACGGGACCTTCCTCCCGACCTTCGTTGAGGCAGGCGGGGGTGCCGTGTATACCGACGGCGAGGTCACCCTCGACACCGACCAGAACGTGGAGACCTTGCAGTGGTGGCAGGACGCCTACGAGGGCAACTGGGGCCCAACCAACGTGACCCTGCCCGAGGCCGTCGACCTGTTCAAGGCCGGCAAGGCCGCGATGACCGTCATCGGCCCGTGGATCATCACCGGAGCCGAGAGCGTGGGCCTGGAGATCGACGTCTTCGAGATGCCGGCCGGTCCCGAGGGTGTGGTGACCCAGGCGGCCGCCAACTACTGGTGGCTCACCTCCCAGGCCGATGAGGACGCCACGGCTGGTGCCCAGGCATTCCTGCGGCACTACAACAACCGCGATTCGCAGGTGCTCTGGGCGCAGCAGTCCTACTACCCGCCCAACCGCACCGACATCACGGCCGAGGAACTCGCCGACACCCCGTTCGTCGGCACCATGATCGCCCACACCGAGAACTCCTACATCCGGATGTACGGCATCCCGGGCGGGCTCACCGACGTCAACGCCGAGCTCTCCACGCTGAACACCACCGTCACCCAGGGTGGCGACCTCGCCGCCACCACCACCGAGACCGCCGAATCCATCACCGAGATCCTCTCGCGGTTCGAGTGAGGACCGTGCCTCCCCGGGCGCCGGGCCGGCCTTCGCCGTCGGCCCGGCCTCCGGGGCCCACCTGGGAGAGTCCATGACCACCTCTGCAGCACCGCCCCGCTACCGGGCGCCGCGACGCCTCGGCGGCGAGGCACACCCGGACAACTCGCGCCAGATCGCCGCCCGGGAACGCGGCCGGACCCTCCGCGCGACGGCGTTCCTCGCCCCCGCGCTGGCCGTGATCATCGCCTTTGTCTTCGTTCCGGCGTTCTCCGCCTTGCGACTGTCCTTCACCGATGCCTCCGGGTTCGGCGAGGAGTCCTGGATCGGGCTGGAGAACTACGTCACCGTCTTCACCGATCCCGCCACCCTGCGGGCCATCTCGAACACGATGCTGTACGCCCTCATGTACGGGCCCCTGGTGATCGCGGTGGGCCTGGCTGCGGCCCTCTTGCTGAACCGCAAGGATGTGCCGTGGCGCGGGTTCTTCCGCACCGTGATCTTCCTCCCGTTCGTGATCTCGATGGCGGTGGCCTCCCTCGCCTGGGCGTTCCTCCTGGACCCGAATCTCGGGCTGATCCCCTATTGGCTCAGCGGCCTCGGCATCACGATGGGGGACGTCTTCGCCTCCACCACCTGGGCGCTGCCCGCCGTCACGGCGGTGGCGATCTGGAAGAACTTCGGCTATTTCATGGTGATCTTCCTTGCCGGGTTGCAGGGGATCCCGCGCTATCTCTACGAGGCAGCGACCCTCGACGGTGCCGGCGCGTGGCGGCAGTTCCGCGCCGTCACGGTGCCTGGGCTGCGCGCCACGATGACGTTCGTGATCGTCTTCGCGATCATCGGCGCGTTCCAGGCGTTCGACCAGATCTACATCATGACCCAGGGCGGACCGGACCGGGCCACGGAGACGATCGTCTACCGCATCTACACCGACGGCTTCCGCGACTTCCGGATGGGCTTCGCCTCCGCGTTGTCCTACGTACTGCTCGCGATCACGCTCGCGCTCGGCCTGATCCAGCTCCGGATCGGGACCAAGCGCGAGAAGGACCTGGAGTGAGTGCCATGACCACGACGACGTCCCTCACCCCGGCGCGTACGCCGCGCTCCGGAAGCGCCCGCTCCGCCCGCCTGGTCACCCAGTCCGGGGTGGTCGCCGGACTGCTGGTCTTCGCCGCGCTCACCTCGTTCCCCGTGCTCGTGGTGGTGCTCGCGGCATTCTCGCCGGAATCGGAGGTGCTCTCCTGGCCGCCGAACTTCATCCCCTCCCGGCTCACCCTGGAGAACTTCGACGGGCTCATGGCCAGGATCCCGGTCTTCGGGCAGTCCTGGAACTCGTTCGTGTTCGCTGCGGCCGTGACCGGGCTGTCGCTGGTGTTCAACTCCCTGGCGGCCTATGCCCTGGCCCGGATCCAGTTCCGGGGGCGGATCGCGATCTTCACCGTGCTGATCGCCATCATGATGGTGCCCTTCCAGGCGCTGCTGGTCCCGCTGTACGAGCTGATCTCCGAGATCGGGTGGGTGAACACCTACGCGGGTCTGGTGATCCCGCGGGCCGCCGACGTCGCGGGGATCTTCCTGTTGCGGCAGTTCTTCATCACCCTCCCGCGGGATCTGGACTCGGCCGCCAGGATTGACGGCGCGAGTGAACTGCGGGTGTTCTGGTCAGTCATCCTGCCGAACGCCGTCCCTGCCCTGCTGACCATGGCGCTGTTCCACTTCGTGAACAACTGGAACGACCTGCTCTGGCCGCTGATCATGACCAGCGACTCCAGTGTCCGCCCGCTCACCGCCGGCCTGGCGCTGCTGACCGGCTCCGCCACCGGCGTGGCCCCCTACGGGGTGATGATGGCCGGCTCCCTGGTGGCGATCCTGCCGCTGGTGGTGCTCTACCTCCTCGTGCAGCGCCGCTTCATCGAGGGTGTCGCCATGACCGGCATGAAGGGATGAGCCCGACCAGCTCCGTCCGCCCCCACTCCAGCCTCGACCACCCGTACAGCTTCGATCACGTGAGGAAACCCTGATGACCTGGTACCAGGACGGCCGACTGCACTTCGGTGTCGGCGTCGAGGACACCTTCGTGCCGCAGACCCGCGAGGGTGAGCGAGCATTGGATGAGTACGCGCTCACCGAGCACTACGCGAACTGGCACGGTGATCTCGGGCTCGCCACCGAGGTCGGGGCCGAGTTCATGCGCTGGGGCGTCCCCTGGTACCGGATCAACCCGGCCCCCGGTCAGTGGGACTGGACCTGGTTGGACGGTGCGATGGCCCGGTTCGCCGAGCTGGGTCTGCGGCCGATTGTCGATCTCTTGCACTACGGCACTCCGGAGTGGCTGGAGGGCGAGTTCGCCCACCCCGACTATCCGCAGCGCGTGGCCGAGTACGCCGTGGCAGTCGCCGAACGGTATGCCACCACGGTCACCGACTACACACCGGTGAACGAGCCGATGATCCACGCCCGGTTCTGCGGTGAACTCGGCTACTGGCCGCCCTACCTCACCGGCGAAGAGGGCCTCACCCGGATGATCGCGGCGCTCGCGGACGGCTTCGCGCGCAGCCAGCACGGCATCGCCGAGGTACTCGGCGATCGGGCGACGTTCGTGCACGTGGACGCCACGACGCGCCTCGTGGGCGATGTGGACGGAGAGCACGCGGCGAAGGTGCGTCTGCTCCAGGACCAGGTCTACGTCGTCGAGGATCTTGTCACCGGACGGGTGACCGAGGGGCACCCGTTGGTGGAGCACCTGCTCCGGCATGGCATGGCAGAGGACCTACTGGACCGGCTCGCATCGGCCCCGGTGTTGCCTGACGTGATGGGCGTCAACTATTACCCGAAGCACTCCACCACGATGGTGCAGGACGGGCCGTGGCCCCGCGGTGGCTTCGTGGACCCGGCGCCCACCAGGGATGACGGCGTCCTGGGCCTTGAGGAGGTCATCCTCGCCCATGCCGCGCGTTACGGCGCCCCGGTGGCTGTGACTGAGACGTGTGTGACGGCGTCGGTGGCCGAACGGGTGGCCTGGCTGGAGGACTCCGTGGCCCTGGTGCACCGGCTCCGTGCCGACGGCGTCCCGGTCGTGGGCTACACGTGGTGGCCGCTGTTCGACATGTACGAGTGGACCTACCGGCACGCCGATACCCCGCGGGAGACCTCGTTGCTCACCATGGGCCTATGGGACCTGGTCGAATCGGACCAGGGTTTGCTGCGCCGTCGTAATCGGGTGGCGGATGCGTTCCAACGCCTCGCCGCACCCGTGCCTGTGCCGAGCGGCGCGGATCGTTAGGCGCCGACGGCGGTGCGGGGGAATGGACGGCGAACCAGGGTGGTTCCTCTGGCGTGCCTGCTGCAGTCGACGCCGTCGCTCCGCTTACCCTGCTGGACCGTGCCCTGTCCGCGCTCGAATGGGACCTCAGCGGCTCCCACCGCGTGAACGTCGCCGGGGACGGCTTTCGCCATCGGCTTGGCCGATCGGCAGGATTCCTCTACGTCCTCTCCGGATCGGTCGAGTTCCGTGCCGACTCACCCAGCTGGGTGGCCGTACAGCGTGGCGACCTCGTGGTCTCCACCCTCGAGGGCGACCGCGAGGTGCGAAGCACGAGTGGAGGGGTGGTCGTCGACGTCTCGTTCGCGGCGGCCTCGGCCCATCCGCTGGCACGGGCATCGTTACCGGCGACTCTGGTCGTCCCCGACTTCGCACGGGACGAGCCCAGCATGGTGGCATTGATCGAGGACCTGCAGTGCGGGTGGCGCACGGCCGGGAACGCTCGCCGGGCCGGGGATGCGGTGATCTGCAGCCGGATCGCGACCACTATCGCCTCCGCAGCAGTACGACTCTGGTCTGAGCGTGGATGTGCCCCGCCCACGTGGCTCGGGTCGGTCGAGGATCCCCGGATCGCACGAGTGATCGCCTCCGTCCACGCCGACCTTGCCCGAGGCTGGACGGTCTCGGAGCTGGCACGTGTGGCCACGATGTCGCGATCGGGCTTTGCCGCGCACTTTCGCGAGACGGTGGGCCTCACACCGCTGCAGTACGTGGCCGAGGCACGCGTGAGTGAGGGCATGACGCTACTCGGCGATGCCGCCGCATCGGTGGCGGAGGTCGCTCATCGGGTCGGCTACGGATCTGAGCCAGGCTTCACCAGGGCGTTCCGCCGCCGCATCGGCATCTCACCCGCCCGGTGGCGGACTGCCCAGATCGAAGCGAGCAGGCTCTCCGCGGCCGCTGCTCACCGCTGAGGCTCGGCGCCCTCTCTGGTCGTGCCGAAGACCAGCCCGCCGACGAGTGCCGACGCCGCCGCGGCGAGGAGTGCCGCCTGCACACCGAACGTGTCGACGAGCACTCCTCCGACGCCGGCGCCGATCGTGATGGCGAGCTGGAATCCGGCCACGATCAACCCGCCACCGGCCTCCATGCGCTCCGGCGCCACGCGCGCGATCCACGTCGCTACCACCGTCAACCAGGCCCCGAAGGCGATGCCCCAGACGGCGATCCCGGCGATCACGGCCATCATCACCCCGGGCCACAAGGCAACGATCGCCACACCCACCGCGATCATCAACGGGATCGCGTAACGGAGTAACCGCAGGTGCTTGTCGACGAGCAAGCCCACGACGATGTTGCCGAGGACACCTCCGAACCCGAACACTGCCAGCAGCAGCGCCACCGCTGCGGCATCGAGCTCAGGTGCCTGCGACAGGGCTGTTCGGACGTAGGTGAACGCCGCGAAATGCCCCAGCACCGTCAGCACATGGCCGAGGAGCCCGCGCCCCACACCTGGAGTGCGCACCGTGTCCGCCAGCGAACGCAAGCCTGTCGCCTGGGCGGGCGGCACGACCGGCAGGACGATCCGCAGGGCCACAGCAACCACGACGGTGAGCACGCTCGCCCCCATGAAGACGACCCGCCAGTCGAACAGCGAACCCAGGTAGATGCCCGCTGGGACTCCGGCGACCGTCGCGACCGTGGTCCCCGTGTTAATGGCCATCACCGCGCGCCCCAGATGCTCCGGCCGGCTCAGGCGCGCCGCGATCGCCAATGACATCGCCCAGAACCCGCCAATCGCGGCACCCAGCAGCAGACGAGCGACGAGAAGCATCACGAAGTCCGACGACACCGCGACCGCGAGATTCGACACGGCCGCCGCCACGGCCAGCCATGACAACAGCGTGCGGCGATCGAGCCGCGGGAAGATCAAGCCGATCGTCGGCGCAGTGAGAAGGCCGACGAAGGCCGTGACGGTCACCGCCTGCCCTGCCTGTCCTTCAGTGATCCCGAGCGCAGCCGCCATCGAGGGAAGAAGGCTCGGCGGAAGAAACTCGGCGACGACGAGCACGAAGCTCGTCGCCATCATGACCAGAATCCCCGCCCATGCCGTGCGGGTGCGGAGATCAGGACGGGTATCAGTGATGGAGTCGGTCACCTGACGAGCCTCGCAGGGACCGCCTGGTGTGACCGTGCCCAGCGTCCAAAGAAATGAACCAACAGTCCACAAGTGGTGGCCTCACGTGAGCAGGGCGCGCACGTCCGCCTCGGCTCGAGCGGGCGTCGTGGCGCGGCAGCCCTGCGCCACCCAGGCGCGCACCTTCGCGGGTTCACTGCGGTAGTGCGCCAGCCCGCGCCGGATCAGGATGCTCGGCCGTTTCCGGGATTCGGCCAGGTCCCGCAGTAGCCGGAGCCAGAAGGTGTGCACCCGCGGCCGTACGAGGCACACCGCATCGGCGAGCACGCCCTCAGCCCGCAGCGCGTCGACCAGCTCTCCGGCGAAGATTCCCTCGGCGAGCACGATCGGGGAGTCGCCCGCCACCACGGTGGTGGTCCCGGTGCGTCGGGACGTCGGGATGTCATAGATCGGCACCTCCACGTCACCGTCGCGGCACAGCGTGACCAGTGCCTGGGCGGCAGCGCCATGGTTCCAGGAGCCGGCCGCGTCCCAGTCCACACTGCCGAACCGTTGGGGCAGGCCGGGTGCGTCGACGTCGTGGTAGAAGTCGTCCAGCGCCACCACCGGCAGGCCGAGCCGGCGGCTCAGTGAACTCTTCCCGGACCCGGACGGGCCGGTCAGCAGCACTACCCTGCGTGCATACTGGCGCGCACCATCAGGCACCGGGAACAAGGCGGAGTCAGCAGGCGGCACGTCCACGATTATCACCCGATGAGCGCTCGCGGGGCGGGGTGCATGCCCGGCGCTAGGGTGAGGGTGATGTCACAGCGAGCAACGCCGTCGGGAGCCAGCAGGGGCAACGCCCCTGGCTTGACACGCCCCAGCGGCATCGGAAGACTCGACTGAATCGTTCCATTCCGCCGAGGAGAAGCCACGCATGGTCCAGCGTCGAGTGCCCAAGGTGCGCGATCTCGCGCCACTGCTGCAGTTCAAGCGTCCGGAGTTGGACGGTCGCAAGCGCCGGCTCGACGCCGCCCTGACCATCGACGATTTGCGCACCATCGCGCAGCGCCGCACCCCGAAGGCCGCCTTCGACTACACCGAAGGAGCCGCCGAGAAGGAACTCTCGCTGGCGCGGGCCCGGCAGGCGTTCGAGGACGTGGAGTTCCACCCGTCGATCCTGCGCAACGTCGCCAGTGTGGACACCGGCGTGGAGATCCTCGGCGGGCCCTCAGCCCTGCCGTTCGGGATCGCGCCCACCGGGTTCACCAGGATGATGCAAACCGAGGGGGAGATCGCCGGCGCCGGAGCGGCCGCCGCCGCAGGGATCCCGTTCTCCCTCTCCACGATGGGTACCGCCTCGATCGAGGATGTGGCCGCTACCAATCCCGGTGGGCGGAACTGGTTCCAGCTGTACATGTGGAAGGACCGTGAGCGCTCGATGGCGCTCGTGGACCGCGCGGCCGCAGCCGGGTACGACACGCTGCTGGTCACTGTGGACGTGCCCGTGGCCGGAGCCCGGCTGCGGGATAAGCGCAACGGGATGACGATCCCGCCCTCGCTCGGCATCAAGACGGTGCTGAACGCGATCCCACGCCCGGCGTGGTGGATCGACTTCCTCACCACCGAACCACTCGCCTTCGCCTCCCTGGACCGTTGGTCCGGCACGGTGGCCGAGCTGCTCGACACGATGTTCGACCCGACTGTGGACTTCGAGGATCTGCGGTGGATCTCGCAGCAGTGGCCCGGCAAGGTTGTCGTCAAGGGTATCCAGACCCTCGAGGACGCCCGGCGCGTGGCCGAACTCGGCGTGGACGGCATCGTGCTCTCCAACCACGGCGGCCGCCAGCTCGACCGCGCCCCGATCCCGTTCCACCTGCTCCCGCAGGTCGCCGCCGAACTCGGCGACCAGCTCGAGATCATCCTCGATACCGGCATTATGAGCGGTGCCGATATCGTCGCCTCACTCGCCCTCGGCGCCGACTTCACCCTCGTCGGCCGTGCCTACCTGTACGGCCTGATGGCCGGCGGGCGCGAAGGTGTGGACCGGATGATCGAGATCCTCGGCTCCGAGACCGAGCGCACGATGAAGCTGCTCGGCGTCTCCTCGGTGGCCGATCTCGAACCGACGCACGTGACCCAGTTGCGCCGGTTGCTCCCGGTGGAGAGCTCGGTGCCGGCCCGTACTCGCTGAGGCGGGGGCGGGTGCGTCAGCGGGTGAGTGAGGTGTCCCCGCACAGGTGCACCGGTACGCCGAGGGCGTCGAACAGTGCCGCCTTCGCGGTCAAGGCACGGTCCGCCGTCTGCGCATCGGGCGCGTAGACGACGTTCAGGTGGTTCGCCTTGTGGCGCGCCATGAACTGGTCCCGGCTGACCCCGTGCAGTACGGCGTGCATGATCGGCCACTCGGGGTTGGTGGCCTCCTTGCGGCGCCGCGTTTCCTCTTCCGGGAGCGAGATCACCGAAGCGCGGCCCATATCCACCTGGAGTTGTCCCTCGGCGATGTAGACCCGGGACCAGACGATCTCCCCAGGCTTGGAGATGCCGTTGATCGTGGAGCCGCCAGCGGGGAAGAACACGGGCCCCTGCCGCCAGCCCTCGGCATCGGCATAGCCGTTCTCGAAGTGTGACGGCGGCACCGACCCGGAGATCTCGAAGACCCAGACGAACTGCCCGTCGTACTCCTCCCCCCAGCGCACGTCGTGCAACGTGGTGGCCGGGTCCAGGCCCATCGCCGTCCAGATGCGGTTCGTCACCAGAGCGTCGACCGCCACGCCCTCGTCCGCCTCGTTGAAGTGGGGGAACGCCTTGCCCTCCCACAGCACACGCTCGCCGTCGCGGGAGCGCACCGGCGGGCGGGAGACGTTGTTCAGCAACCCCTCGGCAAGGTCGGAGGCGGGGGAGAGATCCTTCAGTCCCTGCTGATACTGGATACCCACGGCGTCCAGGCCGAAGTCGTCGGCGATCCGCAACGCCGCGATGTACATCTTGTGCTGCCACCGCAACTGCTCCATGGTCAATTCGGTGGCGTCGTCGGTGCCGAGGTGGAACGTCATCCCGGCATCGGTGAGCCAGGCCTGGACCTCGTCCGCCTCCGAATCGGAAACCTGCTGCATCTCCGCCCACAGTGCCGATTGGGAGAGCCGCTCCTTGTAGATGCCGAGGCCGTTCAGCAGTTCGTCATCGAAGATGGCGTTGTACATCCCCATGCAACCTTCATCGAAGACGCCGATGATCGCCTTCTCGCGCTGCAACTGCGCAGCGAGCGCGCGGCCCAATTCGGTTTCGGCGCTGTCTGCGAGCGTTGGCAGAGAGTGCACGTGGGAGGCGTCGTGCTCGATCGTGCCGGTGGTGACCCACGAGCGAATCGCGTTCTGGAACCACTCGTCGGTCCCGTCGACGGTCCACACCGTGGAGTACGGCTTGCCCATCTTGGTCATCCCGGCGTTGATGCCCAGCAGGCCCACCAAGCCGGGCCATGCCCCGGCGAAGTTCGCGGCGGTGAGGATCGGGCCGCGGTGGGTGCGCAGACCGGCGAGGATGTGGTGGCTGTACTGCCACACCGCTTCGGCCACGATCAACGGGGCGTCCGGCGGGATGGTGGTGAAGACCTCCAAGCCCATCCGCTGGCTGGAGATGAAGCCGTGTCCGGTGGCCGGGTCCACCTCGTTCGCGCGGACCACCTGCCACCCATTCGCGGCGAAGGCGTCGCTGATGATGCGCTCGAGCTCGACCTGGGTGGGCCAGCCGGCACTGTTTGCAGATTCGCGCAGGTCGCCCGAGGCCACCAGGTAGGCGGTCCTCTCGGGTGCGGCGGGCGGCTCGGAGAGGGAGGGCATGGCATACGTGGAGGTCGTCATGACCCCATCGTGCCCGTAATCGATTACCGAGACAAGGGGGAACCGGGTGCCGGGACGGCCTGGACGACCGACCGGGCGGGCCTGCCCGGATCAGCGAACCGCTCGAGCAGCAGATGGGCAGCCGCCATGCCGAGCTCGCGCGGGTTCAACGGGACCAGGTGGATGTCCGTGGTGCGCGAGGTGGCGAACGGTAGATCGCCGATGATGCCGATGCCGATCGCCGGCCCGCTCGCTTCAGGTCCCTTGTCTGTGTGCTCCGCCCTGCCGGCCGTACGTGCCGGAGTGCCGTGGGCATCAGCGAGGGCGCGCAGCACCCCCACACCCACCAGATTGTTGGTGGCAGCCACCGCCTCCGGCGGATCTGACTGGGCAAGGAGGCCGGAAAGGGCCGCATAGCCGCCGTCCACCCGGAAGTTCGCATGGACGAGTAGCTCCTCCTCGGCCGCGAGATCGGCCTCGGCCAGCGCACGCCGCCACCCGTTCGCACGCTCGACGGCGGTGCTTGTGCTTCGAGGTCCCGTCACGCAGGCAATCCTGCGAAATCCCTGCCGGATGAGGGTGTTCGTGACCCGATAACCGAGCTCCTCGTTGTCGAACGCCACCTGGTCCACTGCGTCATCGATGCGCCGGTCCACGACCACGAGCCCTCGCCCGCGCGCCTGCAGGGCGTCGAGGGCGGGGGAGTCAGTGGCGGGGGCGATGAGTACTCCGGCCATATTCTCGTGCTCGGCGACGGTGAGGTAGTGGGCTTCCTTGGCGGGATCGTCGTCGGTGTTGCACAGCACCACCGAATAGCCCGCTCCGTGCGCCACATCCTCGACGCCGCGCGCCACGGCGGTGAAGAACGGGTTCTCCACATCCGGCAACACGAGCGCCACCACATCGCTCGCGCGGCGGCGCAGTGAGCGGGCCGTCCGGTCCGGGACGTAGCCGAGGAGATCGACGGAACTGCGCACTCGCGCCGCCAGCTCCGGGTTCACGGTCTTGCCGTTGAGAACACGGGAAACGGTGGCCGTGGAGACACCTGCGTGGCTCGCGACATCGACGATCCGAGCCATGGGCCTGCCTTCCATCCGGTTCGCCTCATCGTAGGCGGTACTGAGCGACTCCAGGCCAGCAGCCATCCCGACGTGGGCGGCGGGCACCATGGTGGAGAATGGTCCGCGGTGCCCGACGCCTCGAATGGCGAGCCCCGTCCCACGAATGGAGAGCTGACCCCAGCATGAGTGACGCCGCGCCGATCTACCTGGACTGTGACACCGGAATCGACGACGCCCTGGCCCTCGCCTACCTGCTCGCCTCCCCGGAGGTGCATCTCGCCGGTATCGGCACGGTGAGCGGAAACACCTCTGCCACCGTGGCGGCCGAGAACACCCTCGCTCTGCTCGCGCTGGCCGGCAGGGAAGAGATCCCGGTCGCCGTCGGAGCGATCGATCCTGTGCGTGGCTCCTTTCGCGGTGGCGCTCCACACGTGCACGGCAGCAACGGAATCGGGGGAGTGGTGCTTGAGCCCGCTGTCGCCCGCCCCGACTCCCGCCACGCCGCCGACATGCTGATCGACCTCGCCAAGGCGTACCCAGGTGAACTGCGCGTCCTGGCAGTCGGACCGTTGACCAACCTCGCCGTGGCGCTCGAACGCGAGCCGAATCTGCCCGCACTGGTGCGGGACGTCGTCGTGATGGGTGGTGCGGCGCTCGCGCCTGGCAACACCTCACCGGTGGCGGAGGCGAATATCGCCAACGATCCCGAAGCGGCGGCGGCCGTGCTCCAGGCGGGCTGGGATATCACGATGGTGCCCTTGGACGTGACGATGGAGCACATCTTTGACGAGCAGGCACGCAAGCGCCTGCTCGAGGCACCGGATGCGGTGTCCAGAGTGGTGGGGGAGGCGCTCGAGTCCTACCTCGATTTCTACCTCGACATCTACGGCTACCGGGCCTGTGCATTGCATGATCCGCTCGCGGCGGCCCTACTCGTCGGAACGGTGACCGCCACCCGGGCGGCTCGGGTGCCCGTGGTGGTGGACGAGGGGGATGGACCTGGCCGCGGGCAGACCATCGTGGACATGCGGGGCCAGCGGCGTGGTCCGGTGGATGTTCCCGGGGCGCGGTGCCAGGTGGTGCTGGAGACGGATCTGCTGGTCGGCCCGGTACTGCTGGACCGGCTGGCTGGCCCGCCGGTCGCCTGACCCCGGTGGCGCGACCGGTATCCCGGTGTGTCCGACCCGTCCGAAAGGCACAGCGTGCGTGCAGTGAAACTGGTGGCGGCCGCTTCAACCGAGTTCGAGCGCGCCGTTCGAGAGCTGCCGCCCCAGGTGTGGTCACATCCCACGCCCTCGGCGCTGACCATCCGTGAGCTGGTCACGCATGTGGTGGCCGGGAACCGCCTGACGGCGCTCCTGCTGGCCGGTCACTCACGCGCGGAAGCTCTTGCGCAGATCGAGGGTGACCTGCTCGGTGACGATCCGCTCGTTGCGGTCCTCACCTCGGCGCGGGAGCAGACAGCCGCCTTCGCCACCGCCTCGCCGGACCAGCCACTGCCGGGCCCGGCCGGGGAAGCCACGGCCTCCGACTACCTGCGGTTCCGGCTCGTCGACCTCGTGGTGCACGCGTGGGATCTTCGGCGCGGAGCAGGTCTCGACGAAGCGCTCGACCCGGACCTTGTCGTTGCCACTGCGCGTCTGGTGGAACCCCACCTGCCCGCGATGCTGGCCCTGGGCGTCTACGGTGACGGGCCGAGCGGTTCGCTGCCTCCGGAGGCTTCGGAACAGGTCCGGTTGCTCGACGCGTTCGGTCGACGCCCCTGAGTGCTCCCGCGGGAGCGCTGCCCGGGCTCTTGACGCCACAGACCCGAACACCCAGGCACGGCGTGCGCGCAACTGTGCCGGTCGTGGCCGGCTAGGCCGCTGCGCCGTCGCTGGGCCGGTGACGACGCTGCTCGCGCCGGTTGGCCCGGATCTGCCAGTTGGTGAGTGCGACGTTGACGGCGTAGCCCAGATTCAGGGGACCGCCATCGGTGGCGGCGAGCGGTAGCGGGTGGCCGGGCGGTGGTTCCTGCGTGGCGGGCTCCGTGCCGGGGAAGGTGTGCTGATGTCCAGCACGAGCGGGTGGTGGTGGCACTGCGGGAACTCTGGGAACTGTTTCTCCGTCGCGGTCTTGGACGCGGAGGGTCCCGTCGCGGCGGCGTGTGATCTCGAAGCCGCCCTCATGGAGTGCCCGGTGGTGGGCTCCACAGAGCAGGACCATATTATCCAGATCCGTGGGTCCGCCGTCGGCCCAGTGCACAAGGTGGTGGCCGTGGACGTAGCGGCGCCGGCCGCATGCCGGGAAGACGCAGCCTCCGTCTCGGTCCCACAGTGCGCGCCACAGAGCCGCGTTCGGGGTGCGCCAGCGCCGGCCCAGATCGATCGTTCGACCGGGCCTGGCGCTGGGTGTGACCACGGTCGCAGGAGTAGTCCCATCGGGGCTGATGTCGTGCCTGTCGCCGGCAGTGTCGTGGATGTGTAGCACGACGCCGGTGTCGCAGGTGAGGCGTCGTGCCGTGTGCGGGTGCAGCACCGGTCCGCACTCCAGATGTGGCCCGATCAGCGTCTCCGGCTGCCCTGGCAGCACAGGCGGTGACTCGCTCAGCCGGACCCTGGTCAGATCATCGAGAGTCACGTGCAGCACTGCCTCACCACGCCGGGAAGCTCGCGAGGGAGAAGTCGCTGCATCGGCCGACTCACTCCCACTGCCATCGCCCGAGTCGTCCGAGCTGAGCTCGAACTGCTCACACACCAGCACCAGCGCATCGATCAATCCGTGACCGGTTCCCGGGAGGCGATGATCGTCCTCATCCTCGGGTACGGCGGAGCGGTCCAGGTAGCGCTGCACCCGGTGCAGCAGGTCGATGATCACCGCACCTTCTTCTGGAGAGCAGCGCGCGTGCATGCTCATCATCCCGTCCGGGTCGAAACGGTGGGTCAGGTGGCGCCGCTCGTGCCGGTCGCTCACCTCATCCACCGAGGTGCCGGTGCGTACACCCGCACAGAACCGGTCCAGTTGATCAGCCGTGGCCGCCTGCGCCACCGCGACCAGGTCTGCCTCGGTCTCGCGCGTAGCCACCCGCGTGATCGCGCGAACCTTCGAGTAGCTGAGCCGGCCTGCCCCGAGTTCTGCCGCCGTGACAGGGAGTGCGACCAGCGCCCGGGCGACCCGGACATGCTCGCGGGCTGTGACCCGGGCCATGCCGCATTGCCAGGACAGCCAATGTGCCGTCGACGTCATCCCCGACCACACCGTCCAACCGTCCCGGGCATCGAACTCGGCCAGCACCATCAGAAAACGGCCCGTCTGCGCTGCGATCGCTGCCGCCAGCGAACCCAGTTCGATCGCCAGATCCTGCACGGAGCGCGTCGCACCATCAGGCGTGTGATCAGTCGTGTCGTCAGCGGTGACGACCCTCAGTGGCCGCGCCGTGCCCTCGACTCCCGGAAGACCGCTCGCGGGCCGCTCCATCACCAGTTCCGCCGTCATGTTCCACCCCTTCGTCGATGCCTGAAATCACCGTAGGACGGGGGTGTGACATCCAGATCGATGAGGACGGCGGCGCTTCCGCGGAAGCGTTCACTGACCGGACGTGCTGGAGGCGCGCACGACCAGTTCGGGCTCGAACTCCACCTGTCGTGCCGCGTCGGTACCCGATTCGGTGAGCAGCATGTCCGCGGCGGTCCACCCCAGTGTGTGCATGGGCTGGCGCACCGACGTCAGTGGCGTGGTCAGCATGGAGGCGAAGATGACGTCGTCGTAGCCCACCACGGCCATCTCCTCGGGGATCGAGACGCCGCTATCGCGGAGTGCGCGCAGGGCGCCGAGGGCAGTGAAGTCGTTCGCGCAGAACATCGCCGTCGGGCGAGGTCCGTCCTCGGCGAGCAAGCGGCGCACGGCCGCGTCGGCAGTGGTCGCGTTCAGTGCATCCAGGTTGATCTCGGTGAGCGCTTCGGCGGGATCCAACCCGTGTGCGGTGAGCGTGGCGATGACACCCTCGCGCCGGTCCACGCACTGGCGCAGGGTGAGCGGGCCGTTCAGGAATGCGAAGCGGGTGTGGCCCAGGCTCAGCAGGTGTTCGATCGCCAGGCCCGCCCCACCGACGTCGTCCACGGCCACCGAACCGACATCCGGGTCGGGCGAGGTGTGGTCGAGCAGGACTACCTCGATACCGCGTTCGCGCAGCGCCAGCAGGCCGTCCAGGCTGCCGTTCGAGGGGGTCGCGATGACGCCCCGGACCCCGTGCTCCTCGAACAGCCGGAGGAATCGCGCCTCACGGCTGGGATTCTCGTCCGAACTGCACAGCATCAGCGTGTGATCGTCCTGGGCGAGCCGGTCCTCGATTCCGCGGGCCATCTCAGTGAAGAACGGGTTGGCGATGTCCAAGACCACCGCACCGACCGTGCTGATCTCACCGCTGCGGAGCTGGCGGGCGGACGCGTTGCGGACGAAGCGCAGTGTGCTGATCGCCTGCTCGACCTTTGCGCGGGTGGCCGGTGCCACCGAGTCCGGCCGGTTCAGCACATTGGAGACAGTGCCGACTGAGACACCCGCCTGTTTGGCAACATCGGTGACGCTTGGACGTTTCGCCGCGCCGCGCTTAGCCATGTCTCTCCCCTTCTTCACTGGGCTTGCACCCATCCGGGGAGTTTATCGTTTCACTGCCGACCCGTGGCGGAAGCGCCTGCCACAATGACGGCGATGCCCACCTATGTGCCGGTCAGTGTGCGCTGGCACTGTGCCGAGTCGAGCACCGCTCAGGCGCTGCGCGAGCACCTCGGGACCGCGTTGGCTATGCCTGCTGTGGCCGACCTCAGGGTCGGCCACCTGTGCCCGGCGTGCGGCGGGTCGGATCACGGCCGCCCGTGGGCACGAGTGGGATCCCTGGCCATCCCGGTATCGGCCGCTCGTGCCGGGCCGCACCTGCTCACCGTCGCAGATCTCGATGGGGCAGCGATCGGGATCGGCGCGGACGTGGAGCAGATCGCGTCGATCTCAGTGGACTCTTCGCTCGTCCGGCACCCGGACGAGTCCAGCCGGGAACTCCTCGGCCTCTGGGTGGCCAAGGAGGCGATTCTGAAGATGCTCGGAACCGGGCTGAGTGTGCCGATGCCAACGATCCGGGCGGCAGATTTCCGCGTCCAGGAGATCCCGGCACCGTCCGGATTCACCGCCCGCGTGTGCGTGGGGTAGGGCGCTGACCTGTGGGCGGCTCAGCTCCACGCCGGTAGGTCGCGCCGGTAGAGCCACCCGTCGAAGAACGTACCCAGCGACTGCCCACCCACCTCCTCGGCGAGCGCGATGAAGTCCTCCGTGCTGACAACTCCGCCGCAGTTCTGCGCCACCCAGCGGTGCATCAGGAGGGTGAACGCGTGCACACCGATCAGGTCCCGGAGCGCGGCCAGGGTCAGCGCCCCGCGCTTGTACACGCGGTCGTCGAACATGTCTGCGGCACCCGGATCCCCGAGGGTGAGGTCCTGCGGCAGCCTGCTCAACCGGTCATGGGAGGCGCGCGCCTGGTCGGCGATGCTGGGCCCACCGGAATGCTCCGACCACACCCATTCGCTGAAGCAGGCAAATCCCTCGTGCAGCCAGATGTCCCGCCACGCAGCGGCGGTGACCGCGTTGCCGAACCACTGATGTGACAACTCGTGTGCGATGAGGCGAACCGCGCCCAAGTCCGCCGAACAGTGGTTACGCCCGAAGGTCGAGAGTGCTTGCGACTCGAGGGGGATTTCCAGTGCGTCATCGGTGATCACGCAGGTGTAGGAATCGAACGGGTATGGCCCGAACGCCTCTTCGAAGCAGCGGAGCATCTCGCGCTGGCGGCCGAAGGATGCCACGAATGCGGCCTCTGGGAGGCGTTCGGCGCGCAGCACGCGGATCGGCACGCCAGCTCCGTCCACGACCTGCTCGCGGTACTTGCCAATCTGCAGGCTGGCGAGGTACGGCGCCATCGGGTGGCGCTGTTGGAACGTCCAGGTGCACCGCGATCCTCGCCGTTTCACCGCGTGCGTCTGACCGCTGAAGGCTGCGGTGTACTCGGCAGGTACGGTCAGCCGCACGTCGTAGCGCGCCTTGTCCCGGGCTTGGTCGTTGCACGGAAACCACGACGGCGCACCGTGTGGTTGGGAGGCCACGATCACCCCGTCCGTCAGCTCCTCCCACCCGGCCTCACCCAGGGAGGCCGAGCGCACCGGCCGTGGGTTGCCGCCGTACTCGATCCGGACGGTGAGGCCCGTGCCAGCGGGGACGGCGCTGTTCAGGGTGAGGTCCAGGTGCCTCTGGTTACGTGTGTACTTGCGCAGCGGGGCCCCGGCCACGGAGACCGTCGTCACCCGGAGGTGGTGGAGATCGAACCGCAGCGTGGTGGTCTCAGCGCGCGTGCGCAGCCGTACCTCGGCCACGCCGTCAAGCAAGTTGCTACGGGGCTGATAGACGAGGTCCAGGTCGTAGTGGTCGACGGCGTAGCTCAGATCGCCGTGTCCGGGCATGTACGGATCGGTCGAGTCTGCGGTGGTCAGCGCGTCCGGGCGGGTCACTGTCACTCCTCCCAGGGGCCGATCGGGTTGCCGAGCCAGCGGGTGCGGCTCGGCACGGATTCGCCGCGCATCACGAGGGAGGCTGGCCCGACGGTCGCCTCACGATCGAGGTGGGCAGCTGGCAGGATCACACTGTTCGGCCCGAGCGTGGCGCCGGGGCCGATGATCACCCGGTCCATCGCAAGCACGCGGTCGTGGAATAGGTGCGTCTGCACCACGCACCCGGCATTGACGCACGATCCTGCGCCAAGTTCGACGAGATCAGGTTCGGGTAGCCAGTAGGTATCGCACCACACGCCGTCACCGATCTTCGCGCCGAGCGCGCGGAACCACATATTCAACGCGACCGTGCCTTGCGCGAGGGAACAGAACCAGCGCGCGGCGAGCACCTCGGTGAATGCATCGGCCAGCTCTCCGCGCCACACGGCCCCGCTCCAGAGCGGGTGCTCGCCCACCTTGTGGGCTCCGACAAGCAGCCACTTCGCGGCCACGGTGATTCCCGCAGCCAGCAGAGCGGCAGCAAGCAGGATCACGGGACCGACCAATCCCGCGGTGATGAAGCGCCCCCAGGACCACCCCTGGTCGACCGGGCCCGTGCCGAGCAGGATCAGCAGGCTCAGACCTACTCCCACCATGAGGCACACGGAGAGGAACAGCGGAATCACGCGGCAGGTTTCCACGAGTCCGCGCAGCACGCGCAAGCGGATGGTCGGTTGGTACGTGCGTGACTCGTCGGCGCTACCGGCCACGCGGCGCAACTGGGTGGGCGGGCTCCCGATCCAGGAGGACCCCGCTCGGGCGGCGCCACGCTTCGGCGCCGCCGAGAGCACGGCGACCAGGGAGGCCTTGGGGATCTTCCGCCCGGGCGCGGCCATCCCGGAGTTTCCGAGGAAGGCTCGTTTGCCGACCTTCACGCGTTCCGCGCGCAGCCAGCCTCCGGTGAGTTCGTAGCCACCCACGAGTGTGTCGTCGGCGAGGAAGGACTGACTACCGATCTGGGTGAGCTTGGGGATCAGGACCACAGTGGATGCTTCGACACCTCGGCCCACGGTGGCACCGAGGGCCCGCAGCCACCAGGGTGTGAGTGCACCCGCGTAGAGCGGGAACAACCAATCCCGCGCCTCATCCAGCAGCCGCACCGTGGCCCAGACGGCCAGACCGCCTCCGGAGCGCACGGGGACGGGCCCGGTGCGGATCGCCAGGGAGAGCAGACGCACGGTCACCAGGACCAGGCCGATCAGGGCGGCGTATCCGGCGAACGCCGCGAGCGGCAGCAACGGCCACGCCGTCGCCCATGCCTGCCTCAGGCTGGCGGAATCGCGCAACGCGGGCCATAGCACCAGCCCTCCGATCGTGGCTGCCAGCCACGGCAGGGCGGAGAGCAGAACCCCGGTGACGGCGTACCCGGCCACCCAGGCGCGCCGACCCGACGGCTCTCGCTTGGACCATGGGCCGCGTGCCTGGCCGGTGTCTTCGGCCGGGGATCCGGAGACGAAGCGCTCGGCCCGTACCCGGCCGGCGACGAATGAACCCGGTGCGACCTCCGCACGCTGGCCGACCGTGGCGCCGGGGCCGAGAGTGCTGCGAGCGCCGATCCGTGCCCGGGAGCTGATCGTGATCCGGCCCAGGTGCACGCGATCGCCGTCGATCCATGCTCCGGTCAGGTCCACCTCCTGCTCCACGCTGGCGCGAGCGCCGATATCGAGGAACCCGGTGACCGGTGGCAGCGCGTGCAGGTCCACGTTCGGCCCGATCCGGGCGCCCAGCAGCCGGGCGTACCAGGTGATCGACGCGGCACCGGCGAGGCTGGCTGCGGCGAGATCATCCTGGATGCGGCCGGCCAGCCAGTACCGCAGGTGCACTTTCCCGCCGCGCGGGTAGGTGCCGGGCCGGACGCCGCGCAACACGAGCCGGATCAACCCGGCCGCGACCAGCATCCTGCCCTGCGGGATCACGAATGCCGCGGTGGTGAGGGCCACCAGCCACACGGGCGGTGCGGGCAGCCAGTCGATGGCCGGATGCACCAGCAGACTCACCAGGAGCAGCCAGGAAAGCCATCGCATCGAGGTCAGCCCGCGCAGCGGGTAGAAGGCGAGGAGCTGACCCGCCTTCGTCTTCGTGCGAATGGGCGAGACCGCGGTGTTCGTGCGCGCGGTGGTGGTGCGCAGGCCCTCCAGGTACGCAGAGAGCGCGCCGATGGTCGGGTTCGCGTAGATATCCGCGACGGCGACCTCGGGGTAGCGCTCCCGGATCCTTCCCACGGTCTGTGCCGCAGTGAGCGAGCCGCCGCCGAGCTCGAAGAAGTCCGCCCGTAGGTCCACCGGGTCGGCGGCGAGCACGTCGTGCCAGATGCCCGCGAGCCATTCCTGGGTCGCGGACCGCTGAGTGGGCTCGGTTGTGCCGGACGTGGTGAAACTGCTGGGCAGTGGCCACGGCAGCGCGTCCCGATCCACTTTGCCGGACGTGCGGGTGGGCATCTCCTCCACCACGGCGAGGCGTGGCACGAGTGCGGCAGGCATGCGATCCCGGAGGAGCTCCACGGCGGCGCCGTGCTCGAAGCTCTGGTCCACCGTGAGGTAACCGACCAGCACCTGGTTGCCTGCCGCTGTGCCGCGCACGGCGGCTGCCGCACTGACCACGCCTGGGAGGCGAAGGAGCTGACCGTCGATCTCCCCGAGTTCGATCCGACGGCCGCCGAGTTTGATCTGATCATCGGCGCGGCCGGCGAATACGAGGCCGGCAGCGTCATTGCGGACCATGTCTCCCGAACGATACGCGCGAGCCCAGCCAAGGCTCGGCATCGGAGCGTACTTCTCAGCGTCCTGGTCCGGATCGAGGTACCGGGCCAGCCCGACGCCACCGATGATCAGCTCACCCGTCTCGCCTTCAGCCACCGGGGCGCCACCACCATCGACGACGGCGAGGTCCCAGCCTGCCAGTGGTAGCCCGATCCGTACGGGCTGGGTGCCGTCCATCGGCGCTGCGCAAGCGACCACGGTCGCCTCGGTGGGACCGTAGGTGTTCCAGACCTCACGTCCAGGGCGTTGTAGCCGGGCGGCGAGTTCGGCGGGAGCCGCCTCGCCGCCGAGGATCAGCAGACGGACCCGGTCCAGGGACGAGGCTGGCCAGAGGGCCACCAGGGTCGGCACTGTGGAGACGATGGTGATGTCGTTGGCGGTGAGCCAGGGGCCGACGTCGACTCCCGAACGCACCAAGGAGCGAGGTGCGGGCACGAGGCAGGCAGCGTGTGCCCACGCGAGCCACATCTCCTCGCAGCTCGCATCGAAGCCGACGGAGAGCCCAGCCATCACCCGGTCGCCAGGGCCGATCGGATCGGAGGTGAGGAACAGGTGCGACTCTGCGTCCACGAAGGCCGCGGCGCTGCGATGCGTGACGGCGACCCCCTTCGGAGTCCCGGTGGAGCCGGAGGTGAAGATGATCCAGGCGTCATCGCCGGGCCGGGGTGCGCGCTCCGGGGCGGTCGCGGCGGCGCGGTCGCGATTGGCGAAAGCCTGCGCGCCACCGGCCGCAGCGGCCGCGGTGATCTCCAGACCGTTCCCCACGACTGCCACGACAGCTGCCTCGGTGAAGACGGTGCGGGCGCGTTCGGGTGGATCGTCAGCGTCGACGGGGACGTAGGCAGCGCCAGCCATCAGGATGCCGAGGACGGCCACGTACAGTTCGGTGGTCCCAGAGCTCACTCGCAGGCCGATCCGGTCGCCGCGACGGGTGCCCAGGGCGGTGAGCCGGTCCGCGAGTTCACCGGCGGCCTCGGCGAACTCGCGATAGGTCAGCTGGGCCACGCCGCTGTCGAGGGCGAGTTCCTCGGGGTGGGCGCTGAGTGAGTCCGTGAAGACGTCGAGCAACGTGCGAGCGGGGGCGGCGCGGTCAGAGGCGAGCAAGGTGGGCAGCGGGCCGGGGGCGAGCACGGGAACAGTCTGGCCCATACCGGGGGCGGGCGTGCTCATGGCCCTCCCGGTGGTCGTCCGGGTCAGAGCGCAGCGGGCACGGGTGCCTTGACGGCTCCAGCCCGGATCTCTTATCGTGACCCCGAGTGATGAATCGTTTCAGATCGAATGGCGACCGCCGTCGTCATCACCGGACTTGGAGTGCACCCCCATGACCACCTCGGCCACTGACGCCCCGCAGGTGCGCGACGCCCTCGCTGCCCAGACCATCGAGCTCCCCTCCTGGGCGTTCGGCAACTCCGGGACCCGCTTCAAGGTGTTCTCCACCCCCGGCGTGCCGCGGGATCCATTCGAGAAGATCGCTGACGTCGCCCAGGTGCACGCCTACACCGGAGCGGCGCCAAGGGTCTCCCTGCACATCCCGTGGGACCTCGTGGACGACATCTCCACGCTGGCCGCCCATGCAGGTGACCTCGGCGTGCAGATCGGTGCGATCAACTCCAACCTCTTCCAGGATGAGGACTACAAGCTCGGTTCTCTCACTCACCCGGATGCGGCGATCCGCGCGAAGGCCATCGACCATCACAAGCAGTGCATCGACGTGATGCGGGCCACTGGATCCACCGATCTCAAGCTCTGGCTCCCGGACGGCACGAATTACCCGGGCCAGGACGATATCCGCGGCCGCCAGGACCGCCTCGCCGACTCACTGCAGCAGATCTACGCCGAGCTCGACCCGAATCACCGGCTGATCCTGGAGTACAAGTTCTTCGAGCCGTACTTCTACACGATGGACATCCCTGACTGGGGCACGTCGCTGGTGCACTGCCTCGCCCTCGGTGACCAGGCGAGTGTGGTGCTCGACACCGGCCACCACGCCCCCGGCACGAATATCGAGTTCATCGTGGCCCAGCTGCTGCGGCTCGGGAAGCTCGGCGCCTTCGATTTCAACTCCCGCTTCTACGCCGACGACGACCTCATCGTGGGCGCGGCAGACCCGTTCCAGTTGTTCCGCATCATGAACGAGATCGTCTCAGCCGATGCGCTCCGCCCCGATTCCGGCGTGAACTTCATGCTCGACCAGTGCCACAACATCGAGCCGAAGATTCAGGGCCAGATCCGTTCGGTGATGAACGTGCAGGAGGCCACTGCGAAGGCGCTGCTCGTGGACCGCGAGGCGCTGCGTGCGGCGCAGTTCGCCGGTGATGTGCTCGGTGCGAATGCGCTGCTGATGGATGCGTACAACACCGACGTGCGCCCCCTGCTCGCCGAGGTCCGCGCCGCGAAGGGCCTCGCCGAGGATCCCATCGCCGCGTTCATCGCCTCCGGCTATCAGGACACGATCGCTGCCGAGCGCGTAGGCGGACAGCAGGCCGGCTGGGGCGCCTGACCTCTCGAACCACCACTGCATCGCCGACGACAAGCCAGACCCTCTCCCGGAAGGCACCCATGACGAACCAGGCAGTCACCGACCTGATCACCCGTTCCAACCGGCTCGGCGCCGATCCACGCAATACCAACTACGCCGGCGGCAACACCTCCGCCAAGGGCGCCGACACCGATCCGGTCACCGGCGAAGCCGTCGAACTGTGCTGGGTCAAGGGCTCCGGCGGTGACCTCGGCACCCTGAAGGAGACCGGCCTGGCCGTGCTCCGCCTGGACCGCCTGCGCTCCCTCATCGATGTCTACCCGGGAGTGGACCGCGAAGACGAGATGGTGGCCGCATTCGACTACTGCCTGCACGGCAAGGGCGGCGCCGCCCCGAGCATCGACACCGCCATGCACGCTCTCGTGGACGCCCCGCATGTGGACCACCTGCACCCGGACTCCGGCATCGCGATCGCCACCGCCGCCGACGGCGAAGCGCTCACCTCCCGCATCTTCGGCGACCGGGTCGTCTGGGTGCCGTGGCGCCGCCCCGGTTTCCAGCTCGGGCTGGATATTGCAGCGATCAAGGCAGAGAACCCCCAGGCGATCGGTTGCATCCTCGGCGGCCACGGCATCACCGCCTGGGGTGAGACCTCCGAGCAGGCCGAGGCGAACTCCCTGGAGATCATCCGCACCGCCGAGACCTACATCGCCGAGAACGGCAAGGCCGACCCGTTCGGTGCCGTGCGGCCTGGCTACGAAGCGCTCCCCGAGGCTGAGCGCCGCGCGAAGGCCGCCGCCCTCGCCCCGACCATCCGCGGCATCGCCAGCACCGATGCCCCGCAGATCGGCCACTTCACCGATGCGGATGTCGTCTTGGACTTCCTCGCCAGCGAGAAGCTCGCCCCGCTGGCCGAGCTGGGCACCTCGTGCCCGGACCACTTCCTGCGCACCAAGGTCAAGCCGCTGGTGGTGGACCTGCCGGCCGACGCGCCCGTGGCGGATGTGGTGGCCCGGCTCGAGGAGTTGCACGAGACCTACCGCGCCGAGTACGCCGCGTACTACGACAGGCACGCCGGTGAGCACTCGCCTGCCATGCGCGGTGCGGACCCGGCGATCGTGCTCGTTCCCGGCGTCGGGATGTTCTCCTTCGGTAAGAACAAGCAGACCGCTCGTGTGGCCGGTGAGTTCTACGTGAACGCCATCAACGTGATGCGCGGCGCGGAAGCCCTCTCCACCTACGCGCCCATCGAGGAGTCGGAGAAGTTCCGGATCGAGTACTGGGCGCTCGAGGAGGCCAAGCTCCAGCGGATGCCCAAGCCCAAGGCGCTCGCCACCCGGGTGGCCCTGGTGACCGGTGCGGCGTCCGGGATCGGCAAGGCCATCGCCACGCGACTGGCTGCTGAGGGCGCCTGCGTCGTCATTGCCGACCTCAACCTGGAAGCGGCCCAGGCGGTGGCCGACGAGCTCGGTGGCCCTGACGTCGCTGCGGCCGTGGCGTGTGACGTCACCGACGAGGCCCAGGTCAGCGCCCTCATCGACGCCGCTGCACTCGCCTTCGGAGGCGTGGACCTCGTGGTGAACAACGCCGGCCTGTCCATCTCCAAGCCGCTGCTGGAGACCACGACGAAGGACTGGGACCTGCAGCACGACGTGATGGCCCGGGGTTCGTTCCTGGTGGCCCGCGAGGCAGCCCGTGCGTTGATCGCCCAGAAACTCGGCGGCGACATCGTCTACATCGCCTCCAAGAACTCCCTCTTCGCCGGCCCGAACAACATCGCCTACTCGGCCACCAAGGCCGATCAGGCCCACCAGGTCCGCCTGCTCGCGGCCGAACTCGGTGAGCACGGCGTGCGCGTGAACGGCATCAACCCCGACGGCGTGGTCCGCGGTTCCGGCATCTTCGCCGGCGGGTGGGGCGCCAAGCGGGCCGCTGTCTACGGCGTCAAGGAAGAGGAACTGGGCCAGTACTACGCCCAGCGCACGCTGCTCAAGCGTGAGGTGCTCCCCGAACACGTGGCGGCCGCCGTCTTCGCCCTCACCGGCGGTGACCTGAGCCAGACCACCGGTCTGCACGTTCCGGTGGATTCCGGCGTGGCCGCTGCCTTCCTGCGCTGATGGGGGAGCAGGTCGCAGCATTTGCGGCCGTCGATCTGGGGGCCACCTCGGGGCGGGTGATCCGCGCTGAGGTGGACCCCTCCGGCGCCGACGGCGTCCGGTTGCGTGAGGTGGTCCGGTTCGCCAATGCCGCCGAAGCCGATGACGGCGGAACGTTGCGCTGGGATCTCAGCTCGCTGTTCGAGCAGGTGCTTCAGGGTCTGCAGACCGCCGGCGAAGCCGGACCGCTGCTCGGCATCGGGATCGACACGTGGGCCGTGGACTACGGCCTGCTGGATGCGGCAGGTCAGCTGCTCGCCGAACCGGTGGCGTACCGGGATTCGCGCACTGAGCAGGTGATCGAGCAGGTGCACGCTGCCGTCCCTCCCGATGAGCTGTACGGGGTGTCCGGTATGCAGCACCTGCCGTTCAACACGATCTACCAGCTCGCCGCCGAACGGCGTGGCCAGCTGTGGGACCGGGCCGACCAGGCGCTGCTGCTGCCGGATCTGCTCGCCTACTGGCTCACCGGGCAACGGGTCAGTGAACTCACCAACGCCTCCAGTACGGCACTGCTCGACCAGCGCAGCCGGGCCTGGTCACAGGTGCTGATGGACCGGTTGGGTATCCCGGCCGATCTGTTCCCGCCCGTCGTCGAACCAGGAACGCAGATCGGGGTGCTCACCGCTGAGATACGGGAGCGCACCGGATTGGGAGCGGTGCCCGTCTACGCCGTCGGCTCGCACGACACGGCCTCCGCCGTCGCGTCGGTGCCCGCCGAGGGGAGCGACTTTGCCTACATCTCCTCGGGCACGTGGTCCCTGGTGGGGGTGGAGCTGGACGCTCCCGTGCTGACCGAGGAATCGCGCGCGGCGAACTTCACCAACGAGCTCGGTGTGGACGGCACCGTCCGGTACCTGCGCAATGTGATGGGCCTGTGGGTGCTCTCGGAGTCCCAGCGGGTCTGGGCCGAACGCGGGCAGCAGATCGGCATCGAGCAGTTACTCACCGGCGCTGCCCACGTGCCGGCGCGGCGTACCGTGCTCAATGTGGATCACCCGGACTTCCTCCCACCAGGTGATATGCCGGCCCGGCTCGCCGCCCATGCGCGCAGCACGGGGCAGCCGGAGCCGGTGACTCCAGGCGAGGTGGCCCGGTGTGTGATCGACTCGCTCGCGGTGGCCTACCGCCGCGCGATCGCCGACGCCACGTCGCTGTCGGGAAAACCGGTGCGGGTGGTTCATATCGTCGGCGGAGGGTCCAGGAACGCGTTGCTGTGCCAGGCGGCGGCGGACGCCATCGGTCTGCCGGTGATTGCCGGGCCCGAGGAGGGGACGGCCCTGGGGAACGTGCTGGTGCAGGCACGGGCGGCCCGTGTGCTCGGTGGCGACCTCTCCGCACTACGACGGGTGGGAGCTCGCGGACTCGAGTTGCGCCACTACGAACCGGACCTGTCGGAATATCAGGCCTGGGCCGCCGTCGGGAGTGCCTTCGGTTGATCGACTGGCCGCTACGATGCTGTTCGCAAGAATCGCAGCGGGAGCAGAGGGGCCAGATCAGTGACATATCCACAGGGCGACGGGCGTGCGCCAGGCGAGCCAGGACCGACGCCCGAGCCGCCGCCATGGCAGCGTCCCCCGGAGGGTCAGCCGGCCTGGCAGAGCCAGCCGGGTCAGTACGGTCATCCCGGTCAGCAGGGAGCACCCCCAGCCGGGCCGGGATGGTCCCAGCACGGCACCTATCCGCACGCCGGTGGCCCGCCTCAGCCACCGAAGACGTCCTCTCGCAAGCTCCTGCTCGGTCTCGGGGGAGGGCTGCTCGCGCTCGTGCTGATCGTCGTGCTGGGTGTTGTCTTCGTCACCACGAACGCACGCAACGCCGAGGAGGAGGCGGCTGCCGCGGCTCAGGCGCGGGACGAGGCGATCACCGCACCCGTCGCCGGTTACCTGCAGGCGCTCGCAGACGGTGACGCCGAGACGGCGTTGTCCTTCGTCTCATCACCGTCACCGACGGAGTTGATGACCGATGAGGTCCTTGCCGTGTCGAACGAGATCGCCCCGATCACAGCGATCGACGTGCCTGCGGTCGACGGTGAGAGCGGATACGGGTACTGGGACGTGCCCGCGACCTACCTGCTCGGCGACACCGAGGTGAGCACGGTCTTCAGCGTGACCGGTCCAGTGGACGCCGAAGACGAAGGTGACTACGAGGTGACCTCCCCGTTCGGCTACCTCTACGCGGGCGAGCAGCTGGTGGCGGTGGGGGCCGCGGTCAACGGCGTGCCGGTCACGGCTGCCGACGTCGAGGTGTTTCCCGGCGTCTACGAGGTCACCCTCGAGCACGAGATGTTCGCACTTGAGGGAGAGCTGACGGCCCCTGTCACCGCGCAGTACGAATCGGGACGGTTCGAGCCCGAGGTGGTGATGACCGATGCAGGCCTGACGACTTTCCGGGATCTGGTCATCGCCGACGTCGAGGAGTGCATCGCCTCGACCGATCTTGACGCGGGATGCGGTCTGGACTTGCCGGAGACCTTGGACGATGGCGCAGAACTCGTCGACGGCACTGTCACGCGTGAACTGACAGCCTCAGCGCAAGCGACGCTAGACTCCCTCGACGCGACGACGGACTACTCGGATCCGATGATCGTGACCGGTGAGTACATCGGCAGTGTGGACACCGAGGCCGATTGCACGAAGGACGGCCAGGACGGGCGTTGCGAGATCTGGCTCGGCCCATCCCTGGGCGGACCGGTGGTCGATTTCGGTGCCGACGAACCCGCGGTGCGCTGGGACTGAGAAATGACTCGCCGCAGGTAGCCCGGCCCATCCGATCCGTCCATGGCTGCGAACTATGGGCATGCCTGGATCTCATGGACGCCGTGCCGCCCGTTCCTGCACACCACCGCGCTGGCTCCGCGGGCTCACCGGGGTGGTCTGCGCCGCTGCCGGGATCGGGGTTGCGCACACCGTCGCCGCGCTGACCGTGCCGGCTGCCTCGCCGCTGCTGGCGGTGGGCAGTGTTGCCATCGATGCCGCGCCGACTCCGGTCAAGGAGTTCGCGGTCCGGACCTTCGGCAATGCGGACAAACCGGTGCTGCTGGCCGGGGTGGGCCTCGTGCTGGTGGTAGCGACGGTCGTGCTCGGCCTGCAGTCGTTCCGCCGACGATGGGTCGGCGTGGCCGGGATGGTCGCGCTCGCCGCGGTCGCCGCGGCGGCCGCGCTCTCCCGCTCACCGGAGCCGATTGCTGTCCTTCCCGCCGTCGCCGCCGGCGCTGTCGCCACCGCGGGCTTGCTCTGGGTGGTGGCCGGACTGCGCAGCTCCTACCCGGACCCGGAGGTCGCGCCGGAGCAGGCCCGCGTCCCATCTGCCGTCTCTCCTCTGGACAGCCCACAGGTTCGCAGCGGCCGGTTCGTCCCGAGCAGGCGGGGGGTGCTGATCGGTGGGCCGGCGGCGCTGGCGGCCGTCGGAGTGGGCGGGGGTAGGGTTCTCGCCCAGCTGCGCAGCGGGGATGAGGCGATCGGACGCGATCGGACGCTGCCCGATGCCGCCGATCCGGCCGACCCGCTACCTGACGGGGTACAACTCGAGGTCCCCGGGATCACGCCGTTTCGCACGGCGTCTGCGGACTTCTACCGCGTCGACATCGCACTGAGCACGCCCCGTATTGACGTGGACTCGTGGTCGTTGCCGATCGGCGGACTCGTCGACAATCCGGTCACGCTGCGATATGAGGACATCCTCGATATGCCGCTGACCGAGCGCTGGATCACCCTGACCTGCGTCTCCAATCCGGTTGGCGGCCCCTATGTGAGCACCGGTAGGTGGCTCGGTGTACCGCTGCTGGACCTGTTCGAGCAGGTCGGTGTGCAGCCTGAGGCGAACCAGATCTTCACGGAGAGCGCCGACGGACTGACGATGAGTATCCCGCTGGATGCCGCCACCGACGGACGGGACGCGATGCTGGTCGTTGGTCTCAACGGCGAGCAGCTCCCCATTGAGCGGGGCTTCCCCGCCCGGCTGATCGTGCCGGGACTGTTCGGATTCGTCTCGGCGGCCAAATGGATCACCGACATGCGGCTGTCCACCTATGCGGCGGATGTGGCCTATTGGACCGAACGCGACTGGGCGACGGATGCGCCAGTGCTCACGCAGACGCGAATCGACGTGCCGGGATCGCTGGAGCGTGTGCCGGCCGGCTCGATCACGATGGCGGGCGTCGCGTGGGCCCAGCATCGCGGTATCGAGAAGGTCGAGGTGCGCATCGACGACGGGGACTGGCAGGAGGCCGAGCTGGCCGCCGACGGTGGAGTCGACCTGTGGCGCCACTGGCGTCTCGACTGGGAGAGCACGGGGGCCGGCCGGCACGACGTTCAGGTGCGAGCGACGGATGGCACGGGATCGACGCAGCCGCAGGAGCGCACCGACCCGGTGCCTGACGGCGCGCGCGGCTGGCATTCGATCGCGTTCATGGTCGAGAACTAGCTGCGGCCGATGGGTGCTCGCGAGATTGAGTCCTCTCCGGACCCATCCGATGGAGCCCGTACTCCGAACCCCTCCCGACAGACCCAGAAGCTGACTGGATTCTCCAGTCGACTCGACACAAGGAGAATGACCATGAAGATCCGCACCTTTGCCCCGGCCCTGACGCTCGCGGCGGCCCTGACTCTGGCCGCGTGTTCCGGTGGCGAATCCGACGAGGGCACCGACGCCCCGGACGCTCCTGAGGAGACCACCTCCGAGGAGATGGCCGAGGAGGACGACATGGCTGAAGAGGACGACATGGGCGGGGAGATGGGTGCCCAGTTCGGGCCCGCCTGCGCCGATATCCCCGAGTCGGGGGCAGGGAGCTTCGACGGTATGGCTCAGGACCCGGTCGCTACCGCGGCAAGCAACAACCCTGAGTTGTCCACACTCGTCGAGCTCGTCGGCCTGGCAGAACTCGGCGACACCCTCAACGGTGCCGAGGGCATCACCGTCTTCGCACCGGCGAATTCGGCCTTCGAGGCACTGCCGGCGGAGACGGTCGAGGCCGTGCAGGCCGACCCGTCCGGTCTGCTGACTGACGTGCTCACCTACCACGTGGTCCCGCAGACGCTGGCACCGGAAGACCTGGCTGGGACGTTCGAGACCCTGAACGGGGCCGAATTGACCGTCGAGGGGTCCGGTGAGGACTTCACCGTTGGTTCCGACGGCGCCGCTGTGGTCTGCGGCAACGTTCAGACCGCCAACGCCACCGTGTACATCATCGACGGCGTGCTGATGCCCGCCTCTGAGTGATCGTGGGGCTGATCTAGCCTGCGTGCGTTTCAGTACCACTGCGCCGGGACCATCCAGGTCCCGGCGCAGTCGTCTGCGTGCTCAGCGCGATGCCGGCGATGACGGGCCCTGGTAGCAGCTGCGATACATCCCAGTAGTGATCGATCACTATCGTGACCAGATCGTGATGATTACTGGCGGACTGCGCTTTCCTGCTGGGTTGCGCTCCGTCCTTGCCGATGCGATAGTTTGTAACGATTCACAGGATGTGTCGGAACCTCGTGCAGCAGTCGCACTGGCACCCGACCCTCGAGCAGAGAGGCTCCGGAATGAACTCAGCAAGGAAGAGGGCCACGAAGCGGTTGGCTCCGATTGCCGCCATGTCCGCGGCAGGTGCACTCGTTCTCGCCGCCTGTTCCGGCGGTGGTGACGACGCTGGCGGTGGTGAGCCCGGTAGCGGAGGCACCGTCGACCCGGACGAGGAGATCAGCCTCACGGTGGTCTGGTGGGGCAACGACGACCGTGCCGACCGCTACGAGCAGGCGATCGAGCTGTTCGAAGCTGAGTACCCCAACATCGACATCCAGTCCCAGTTCCAGGCCTGGCCGGACTACTGGACCGCGCGCGCCACCGAGGCCGCCGGTAACGCGCTGCCGGACGTCTTTCAGATGGACCTGTCTTACCTGAGCGAGTTCGGCACCCGCGGCCAGCTCGTCGACCTGGCACCCTATGCCGGCGGAGAGCTCGACACGAGCGGGCTCTCGGACGCCTTGCTCGCCTCGGGCCAGATCGACGGTGCACAGTACGGGATCCCCCAGAGCACCAATACGCTGGCGCTGTTCTACAACCCGGCGATCGTCGATGACCTCGGGATCGAGCCGCCGACGGCGGACCAGACCTGGGAGGAGTACGTTGCCTGGGCCGCCGAGGCGGCTGCAGCCGGCGCTGACGAGGATCCGAGGCTGTACGGCACAGGCGATTTCACCGGCGTCTTGTGGCTATTCGTGCAGTACCTGGTGCAGAACGGGCACGAGGTGTTCACCGCCGAGGGGGACATCGCCTTCACCGAACAGGACGTGATCGAGTGGCTGAATGTCGCCCAGCCGCTGCGTGATGCCGATGCGCTGTTCCCGGCTGAACGCACCGTCCAGCTCGCCCCACTCGGCGGGTTCACGGTCAACGAGGTGGCGTCCGAGTTCTCCTGGGACAACTTCCTCGCGGGCTACCTGGCTGATTCCGGTGCGGATTCGTTGGAGATGCTACCGCTGCCGGTGCCCGAGGGTGGCGAACGGAACATGTTCTTCAAGCCGTCCATGTTGCTCTCCGCCGGGGCGAACACTGAGCACCCGGAGGCCGCGGCGGCGTTCATCAGCTTCATCACCAACGATGCCGAGGTCGGATCCATCTTCGGTACTTCACGCGGGGTGCCGGCCACCGAATCGGCACGTTCGCAGCTCGAGGCGGAGGGAGCCGACGCGCAGGTGCTCGCCTACGAGGAGGAATGGACCCCGGAGATCACCGCTGCTACGCCTGTGCTGCCCGAAGGGTTCGGCACGATCGAGGCCGAGTGGTTGCGGCTCGCTGAAGAGCTCGGTTACGGGCACATCACACCTGAGGAGTTCGCGTCCCAGTGGTTCGCTGAGGCGGAGATCGCCCTCGGCTGATCCGCCTGGATCTGACCGATCACGTGGTCCCGCCGCCTGGTATGCCGGGCGGCGGGACCTGTACCCGAGGAGGAAACGCGTGACCACCACGAACGCCCCGGCGGATGCTCTGGTCGAGCGCCCGTCGCTGCGACGGGCCCGGCTGCGGGAGTCGCTCGCCGGTTACGGTTTCATGGCGCCCTGGTTGGCGGGTTTCTTCGCCCTCACCGTGGGACCGATGATCGCCTCGCTGTACCTGTCCTTCACGGACTATGACCTGTTCGCGCCACCGGAGTTCATTGGTGCGGATAACTACGCTCGACTGCTCTCCGACCCTCAGTTCCTCCAGTCGATCAAGGTCACTGTCATTTATGTGGTGCTGGGCACGCCGATCAAATTGGCTGCCGCGCTCGGTGTGGCGATGCTGCTGAACGCCAAGCGCAGAGGTCTCGGTTTCTATCGGTCGGCCTTCTACGCGCCGTCACTGGTGGCGGCCTCGGTCTCCATCGCCATCGTCTGGAAGGCGATGTTCATCGACGATGGTGTGGTCGATAGCAGCCTTCGGATCTTTGGCGTCGAACTTGGTGGCTGGGTGGGCAACCCGGATATGACGATGCCGATGTTCATCCTGCTCGCCGTGTGGGCCTTCGGTGGACCGATGGTGATCTTCCTCGCCGGCCTCAAGCAGGTGCCGGGTGAGCTCTACGAGGCAGCGGAGATGGACGGGGCCGGGCGCTTGCGGCAGTTCCGGAACATCACTTTGCCGATGCTGAGTCCGGTGATCTTCTTCAATCTGCTGATGGAGACGATCGGTTCCTTCCAGGTGTTCGGTTCCGCGTTCATCATCTCCGGAGGCACCGGCGGTCCGGCCGGGTCCACGTTGTTCTACACGCTGTACCTCTACCAGCGCGGATTCCGTGACTTCGCCATGGGGTACGCCTCCGCGATGGCCTGGCTCCTGGTGATCGCCGTCGGTCTCATCACGATCCTGCTGTTCCGCACCTCGAAAGCCTGGGTGCACTACCAGGGAGACGCCAAGTGACCAGCACACAAGTCAGTGGCGGTTCGTCGCCACAGCCAGGGGTTCCGCTGCAGACGGTGATGCCCTCCCGTGACGACAGCTCACGCCTGCGCCGGGACGCCAAACGTCGTGGTCGCCTCGGCAGCCTTGGCTATCACCTGGGCATGATCGCGGTCTGCGCCGTGGTGCTCTATCCCGCAGTCTGGATGTTCACGAGTTCGCTCAAGCCGTCGAGTGAGATCATCGGCAACATCTCGCTCCTGCCGGAGAACGGCTCGCTGGACAATTTCGCGACGGCCTTGGCTGGTATCGGCGGCGTCTCGTTCTGGACGTTCTTCGTGAACTCGGTGATCATCGCCGTGTTCTCGGTGGTCGGCGTGGTCGTGTCCTCGGCTGTGGCGGCCTACGCGTTCGCTCGGATCCAGTTCAGGGCGAAGCCGCTGTGGTTTGCGCTGATGGTGGCCACGATGTTGCTGCCGTTCCACGTGACGATCATCCCGCAGTACATCCTGTTCCAGAACCTGGGGCTGATCAACAACTTCGGAGCGCTGCTGATCCCGAAGTTCCTCGCCACCGAGGCCTTCTTCGTGTTCCTGATGATCCAGTTCCTGCGCGGCATCCCCCGTGACCTGGACGAGGCCGCGCGGATCGACGGTGCGGGACATATCCGGGTCTTCGGTTCCATCATCATGCCGCTGCTGCGGCCGGCGATGATCACTGCGGCCATCTTCACGTTCATCGCCTCGTGGAATGACTTCCTCGGCCCGCTGCTCTACCTGAAGCGGCCGGATCTGTACACATTGCCGATCGCCCTGCGGTTGTTCGTGGACCAGACCACCACGTCCGATTACGGTGCACAGGTGGCCATGGCTGTACTCGCGCTGATCCCGGTGATCATCTTCTTCTTCGTGTTCCAGCGCTATCTGATCGACGGTGTCTCCACGCAGGGTCTGAAGGGCTGAGATGCCAGGCGGTGACGCATCGGGGCCGCGGGTCGGCGGGGAAGCGCCCCGCCCCGCGGCCCTGCCGCTGTTCGCCGAACTGATGTCCACGTCAGTGGTGGTCCTCGCACTCTGCCTGCCCGTCCTGACGGCGCCCGCTGCTCTGGCGGCAGGCGTCACCCATCTACGCAGGCACCTGGAGGGGCGTTCGGACACGGTGCGGGAGATGCTGGCCGATTTCCGCCGCCAACTGCGCGGTTCATGGCTTGCGGCCGCCGGCGCTCTGCTGCTCGCGTTCGTGCTCGTGTTGAACCTGGATATCGCACGGTTCACCGCGCTGCCTGGTGCGGAGATGATCCGGGTCGTCAGCATCGCCGGTCTCGTGGCCGTCGTGCTGGTCCTCCTGCGCACCGTCGAGTTGCGCGGACTCGACCCGCACGGCACCTGGCGCAGCGCCGTCACCGACGGCGCCCGGCTCGCCGCCGGTGATCCGGTCGGCTCAGTGCTGCTGCTTACCGCCGTGGGTCTGTGCGTCACGATTGTGTGGATGTACGCGTTGCTCGTCATCCTCGTGCCGGGTCTGCTCACCTTCGCCGTGGTGGGTGTGGCCTCCCGGCGTGGCCGTCCGGAGCTCTGAGGGTGGGCGGTACGAAAGGTTCCGACGGCGTTTCACCCTTCGGTCGCACATGTGAGAAACCGGTCTCTCGCCTATCCTGATGCACGGCAGTGCACCGCCGCCTCCGAACCCGACCCCTGGAGAAGTCCACGATGACCACCCGCCGCTACGCCGTCGTCGGAACGGGATCCCGCTCCGCGATGTACTTGAGCTCGCTCACCGACACCTATGCCCACGTCGGCGAGATCGTGGCGGTGTGCGAGCCGAACCCGGCCCGCGCCGGGTACCACGCCGAGCAGTTCGGCTTCGACGTGCCACGGTACGAGCCGGCCGATCTCGAGGCGATGATCGCCGAACAGCGCATTGACCGCGTGGTCGTGACGTCTCCGGATCACTCCCATGCGGACCTGGTCGCGCGTGCGATGCGGGCTGGAGCGGACGTCGTCGTGGAGAAGCCGCTGACCACCACGGCCGATGGGGTGCGCACCATTGCCGGGGCGATGCGCGAGACCGGGCGCGACCTGGTGATGACGTTCAACTACCGGTACTCGCCGCGCAACTCCGAGCTGCGCCGGGTGATCGCCGACGGGGAGATCGGGCGCGTGCTCTCGGTGCACTTCGAGTGGGCGCTGGACACGGTGCATGGTGCGGATTACTTCCGCCGCTGGCACCGGGAGAAGGAGAACTCCGGCGGTCTGCTGGTGCACAAGTCCTCACACCACTTCGATCTGGTGAACTGGTGGATCGATTCGAACCCCACCCGGGTCTACGCCACCGGCGGGTTGGCGTTCTACGGGCCCGATGGCGCAGGTGCCGCCGGTGCCGGCGAGCGACCCGCGAAGGGCCGGGACGCCGCGGCCGGGGATCCGTGGGCGATCAAGATGGCCGCTGACCCCAAGCTCAAGGCGCTCTACCTGGACGCTGAGGAACATGATGGTTACGTGCGGGACCAGGACGTGTTCGCATCCGGGATCACCATCGAGGACAACCTCGGCCTGACCGTGGACTACGCCAGTGGTGCGTTCCTGACCTATTCATTGAACGCCCATGCTCCCTGGGAGGGGTACCGGGTCACGGTGAATGGCACCGAGGGGCGCGCCGAACTCGAGGTGGTCGAACGCGGTTGGGTGGACAACCCGAACGTGGTGGATCCCTCCGCCACCCCCGAGGGGGCGGCCGGTGACGAGGTCCGCCCGACGGGCGAGCGCCTCGTGGTGCAGCGGCACTGGGAGCCGGCGCGCGAGGTGGCCATCCCCATGGGGGCCGGCAGTCATGGTGGGGGAGACGCGATCCTACTGCGGGACATCTTCGAGCCCGGCACCCAGGACGACCCGCTCGGCAGGGCCTCCGGTGTACTGGACGGCGTGCGTGCCGTGAGTGTGGGTATCGCTGGGAATGTGTCACTCGCCGAGGGGCGTGCGGTCACCGTGGACGAGCTGGAGCTGGGTGTGAACCTCGCGGATCAGGACCTCGACCCGACTGCCGGGAGGAACTGACCGTGCCCCGGTACTGCTTCATCAACCGGGTCCGGCCGGACCGGCTGGCCGAGTATGCCGAGGCGCATGCGGCGGTGTGGCCGGAGATGCTTGAGGCACTGCGCGATTCCGGCTGGCGCAACTACCAGCTGTATCTGGCGCCGGACGGCCTGCTCGTCGGGCACTTCGAAGCCGAGGATTACGCGGCGGCGCAGGCAGCCATGGCCACGACCGCCGTCAACGGACGCTGGCAGGCGAGTATGGAACGGTTCTTCGTCAACCCCGGCAACCCCGACGAGGGGTTCGAGCTGCTTCCCGAGATCTTCAGCCTGGAGGACCAGCTCGAGGCGAACGGCCTGCCCACCCGCCCCTTCTGATCGCGGTGGTCAGTTCGCTCGCCTGCGCCGCGCTGGAGGAGCAGTGGTCCCGCGGATCACGAGCGTTGCCGGCAAGCTGACGCGTGTGTCCCGAGGGACGCTGTCCGGCGCCCGAAGCTGCTGCAGCACCGGGGCCATCAAGTGACGATCGCCCCGTGGGTCCGGCTGCAGCCACGTCACACCCCCCATCCCCCCACCCACGCGAGTGCGGCGAATCATGATCATTCTGTGAGATATGCCCAGAATGGGCCGCACTCGCTCCCCTGGGGCCCGGCCCGGGAGACAGGTGAGGCACTGCGGCATCACGGAGCAACCACCAGCTGTCTCCGGCCCTGGACGGGGTGCTCGTGGTGTTTCAAGGCGGAGGATGGTGAGGCGGCACGATCAGCGATAGCCGTCGGGCACCGATAAGGGTGCGCGCGGGTTGCCTGAGTGTCGATTTTCTGCGCGGAAACGACACTGAAGCCACCCTCGTGGGGTTGAGCAACGATGCTGAGCCACGTTGGTTGCCCGGTGGCGAGCATTGTGTGACTGCTCGCTCCCACCAGCCCTGGCAGTTCCGCGGGTCTCTTTGCGCTCTCATGTGCCAGAACCGGCGCATTCGCCGGCGCAGGCCGGGCTCGGCAGCTCCCCGGTGGTCACCGCCCGCAACGCCGTCCCCGTGCTCCACAGGCCAGCCACGACCGATGCTGCCACGCCGATGAGTGCGCCAGTTTTGCGCCAGTTGAGCCAACATCACCGCCGGTCACAGACCCGAGGGTTGAGCAACCCGCCTCGCGAGCCCATTCACGTCACACTGTTGCCGGAGGCCTTCAGCCTGGAGGACCAGCTCGAGGCGAACGAATTGCTGACATGTCCGGCGTGATCGTTACCGCTAGTCGAGAGCTAGGAACAGGCCGACGATCAGGGCAAGGAGGGACAGCCCGCTGATGGTGAATGCCCGGGCGCGCACTCGCTGGGGGAGGGCCCACGGTCCGATACACACCAGCAGGAACCCGAGCACGATGACCGTGACAGATCCGAAGATCTGGGCGTAGCCGTGCGGATCGGTCGCCGGATCGGGCGCGACGATGAACGAGACGAGCATCGCCATGATGACGAGGAACGGCACCGCCACGATGGCGCTCACGATGACGGCCACGATTCGCCCCGTCGTCCAGCGGTCGGGCCGGGGAAGGGGGCCGTCCGGGTAACGCGGATCGAACTGCGTCATGGACGGTCACCTTAGCGTGTGGAGGCTTGCGCACTACGACGGAAAGCGCTTGCCGGAATCGGGTTCTTGAGGCATGATGGGCCGCACGCCTACCCGATTCTCAAGGAGTTGTTCGTGCCCAAGGTCGCACTCGTCACTGGAGGCAACCGCGGCATCGGCCTCGGTATCACCCACGCCCTGCTCGACGAGGGGTACGCGGTGGCCATCCTGGCGACCCGCCCCGAACCGACTGAGCTCATGGCTGAGCTGAGCGAGCGTGGTGAGGTGCTGTACGTGCAGGGGTCGGTGGCCGAGACCGAGTCTCACGAGCGGTATGTCAATGCCGCACTCGAGCAGTGGGGCCGGATCGACCTGCTGGTGAACAATGCCGGCGTGGCGCCATCGGTGCGCGCGGACATCCTCGAGGCGGAGCCGGAAAGTTTCGACCGGGTGCTCGGCATCAACCTGCGCGGCCCGTACTTCCTCACCCAGCGTGTGGCGAACGCGATGCTCGCCGGGCGTGATGAAAGGGCACATGGACCCGACGACGGCGTGGTCGGCACGATCATCAACGTCTCCTCCGTCTCCGCCACGTTCGTCTCCACCAACCGCGGCGAGTACTGCATTTCCAAGGCCGGCGTGGGGATGGCCACCCAGCTGTTCGCGGCCCGTCTGGCCCCGGAGGGCATCGTCGTCTACGAAGTCCGCCCGGGCGTCATCGCCACGGACATGACCGCCGGCGTCAAGGAGAAGTACGACCAGCAGTTCGCTGACGGACTGGCCCCGATCCCGAGGTGGGGTGTTCCGTCCGATGTAGCGGGCGCCGTCGTGCAACTTTCGGCAGGGAAGATGCCTTACTCCACCGGCGAGATCATCAACGTCGACGGCGGCATGCACATCCCCCGCCTCTAACCCCTACACGCGAGTGCGGCGAATCTCGCTCATTCTGCGAGATGTACCCATAATTGGCCGCACTCGATCTCCGCGACACCCGACCCACACTCCAGCGAGTGCCCCCGATTTCGGCTATATCTCACGAAATGAGCGAAATCGGCCGCACTCGCGATGAAGGATGGCAGGACCGATGAGCAGCAGCAGCGTCACCGCCAGCGCGTCCGACACCACGGACGCGTCCGGCACCACTGAGGTGTCCGACGTACCCGGTGCCACGATCGAAACGATTGCCGGCATCGATATCCCCGTGGTCACCGCGAACACCGTGGTGGTGGGCACCGGCTCGGCCGGGTTCTGCGCCGCCGACCGGCTGTGGGAGTTCGGTCAGGATGACGTCGTCATGGTCACCGACAAGGTGGGCGCCGGGGCCAGCCGGAACGCGGGTTCGGATAAGCAGACCTATTACAAGCTCAGCCTGTCCGGTCCTGAGGGTGACTCCGTCCACGAGATGGCGCAGACGTTGTTCTCCGGCGGCGCCATGGACGGTGACAACGCCCTCGCCGAGGCCGCCCTCTCCGCTCGAGGCTTCCTTCGCCTGTGCGACCTGGGGGTGCCGTTCCCGCAGAGCCGGTACGGGGAGTTCGTCGGGTACAAGACCGACCACGACCCCCGCCGTCGGGGCACGAGCGTGGGGCCGTACACCTCCCGTTCCATGGTGGAGCAGCTGGAGAAGAAGGTCGCCCGCAACGGCACGCCCATCTACGACGACTGCCGCGTGGTGGACCTGATCGTCGCAGGCTCGGGTGAGGAGCGGGCCGTGCGCGGCATTCTTCTGCTGCGCACCGACGTGCCGCACGACGGCGAACGCTCGCCCTACCTGCTGATCCGGTGCACGAACGTCGTCTACGCCACCGGCGGCCCTGCCGGCATCTACGCCACCCGGGTGTTCCCGAACGGGCAGTGGGGCGCATCGGGCGCCGCCTACCGCGCCGGCGTCCACGGGAAGAACCTCACCGAATGGCAGTTCGGGCTCGCCTCGATCAAACCGCGCTGGAACGTCTCCGGTACCTACATGCAAGTGGTGCCGCGGTTCATTTCCACCGATGCCGACGGAGGTGACGAGCGCGAGTTCCTCCCGGAGTCGATCCCGGACTACGGGCGCCTGATCACCCTGGTGTTCCTCAAGGGCTATCAGTGGCCGTTCGATATCCGCAAAGCCCGGGATGGGTCCAGCCTGATCGACCTGCTGGTTTACCGGGAGACGGTGCTGCGCGGGCGGCGGGTCTTCCTGGACTTCCGCTCCAACCCAGTGCAGGAGACCTTCGACCCGGATGCTCTCGAGCCCGAGGCGCGCGAGTACCTGGAGAAGGCCGGCGTACTCTTCGGCACCCCGATCGAGCGGCTGCGGGCGATGAACGAACCCGCCTACCAGTTCTACCTGGAGAAGAACCCGCAGGTGGACCTGGAGCAAGAAATGCTCGAAGTGGACGTGTGCGCGCAGCACAACAACGGCGGCCTGCTCGTGGACGCCTGGTGGCAGTCCAACATCAGCGGCTTCTTCCCCGTGGGGGAGGCCGGCGGTGCGCACGGGGTGTACCGCCCCGGTGGTGCCGCGCTGAACAGCGGCCAGGTGGGCGCCACTCGCGCGGCGCAGTTCATCGCCGCTCGCCGCACGGAGGAACCCGCAGACCAGGCGGAGTTCGCCGAGGCCGCGGCACCGGTAGTCACAGGTGCACGCGCGCTGGCCGAGGCCGCCGCGGCGCGCCAAGCCGCGGGCGCACCGGACAACACCGGTGACCTGCTGCGTGAGGTGCAAGAACTGATGAGCGCCAAGGCAGGGCCGGTGCGTTCACCCGAATCGATCAACGAAGCCCTGGTTCAGGTACACGAGTGGCTGAGTACCTACGGCGAGCTCATCAGCGCCGATCAGTCCTCGCGCCGGTCGATGAACCGCACGTTCCTGGTGCGCGACATCCTCACCACCGCCTACATCTACCTGAGTGCGATGGCGGACTACGTGGCCCACGGTGGCAAATCGCGTGGATCGGTGCTTTACACCGACCCGCAGGGTCAGTTGCCGCTCGTGGGGTACGGGGAGAACGCTGAGGCCGAACTGGACCTGCCCGAACTGTTCCGGTTCACCCTCGACGGCGGAGCGCTGGCCCATGAGGTGCAGGAGGCTGCGTGGGTGGCCCCCTCGGGCCAGAACGGTGCGTGCGCCCCGTCCCAGGTCCCGACGGCGTCTCCCGCCTTTGCCGAGGTCGTCACCCGGGAGGAGGCAGACCAGGCCGGTGTGCCCGTCTTCCGGTGGCGCCCGGTCCGTCCGCTTCCCGAGGGCGATGACTTCTTCGAGAACGTGTGGAAGGCCTATCGCGAGGACGGCAACATCCACTGATCTGCGCGCGCTCCTGGGCAGAACGTCAGGAGCTGCTGCGATCCTCGACCCTCATGCGGGAGATTCCTGGCAGGGTGAGCTCGTCCGAGAAGTGGCAGGCAGCGCTGCGGTCCTCACCTGCCGGGCGCAGCTCCGGCTGCACCGTCGTGCACGGAGTGTCCTTGACGTACGGGCACCTGGTGTGGAACGAGCAACCGGCCGGCGGGTTCATCGGGTCGGGTAGCTCGTCCGAACCTGCCGCTGCACGTTCAGGGCGGGCGCTCGGATCCGGGATCGGGACGGCGTGCAGGAGCGTCTGGGTGTACGGGTGTTGTGGTGCGCGGTACAGGTCGTCGGTGGGCCCTTCTTCGATGATCTTGCCCAGGTACATCACTGCGACCCGGTCACTGACGTGCTCGACCACGGACAGGTCGTGGGAGATGAACAAGTAGGTGAGCCCGAACTCGTCCTGGAGGTCGCCGAGTAGGTTCAGGATCTGTGCTCGCACCGAGACGTCCAGTGCCGAGACTGGCTCGTCGGCGATGACCAGGCGTGGTCCGGTGATCAGGGCGCGGGCAATGTTCAGGCGTTGGCGCTCTCCACCGGAGAACGCGTGCGGGTATCGCGGCATGTACTCCGGGCGGATCCCCACTCGTCGCAGCATCTGGGCGACTCGGTCGCTCAGGGCGCTGCCGCTGGCCAGCCCGTTCGCTTTGAGCGGTTCGCCGACGATCTGTTCCACGGTCATGCGTGGGTTCAGTGAGGAGAAGGGATCCTGGAAGATCACGCGCACCTGGGTTCGGTAGCTGCGCAGTGCCGCTCCCTGCAACTGTGCGAGATCGACCTGAGCGCCGTCCTCTTTGCGGAAGAGGATCTGCCCGGCCGAGGCGTCAACGAGTCGGGCGATGCTCCGCCCGAGTGTGGTCTTGCCGCAGCCGGACTCACCGACCAGGCCCAGTGTCTCGCCGGGGCGGATGGTCAGGTCCACACCGTCGACGGCGTGCACACTTCCCTTACGCCGCCGGAACATTCCACCCGAGACGGCGTAGTGCTTGGTCAGACCCTTGACCTCAAGCAGCGGCGCACCTTCGGCCGGTTCGGTGCGTGTGGTGGCTGCGACGGGTTCGCGCAGTTCGGGAGTCGGTAGCTCGAAGGCGCTGCGCTCCTCCGATTCGCTGTATAGATGGCAGTAAGCCCGGTGGCCATCGGCGAATTCGGTCTCCGATGGTGCGTCCACATCGCAGACCCCTTCCATCGCGAAATCGCACCGGGTCCGGAACGGGCAGCCACTGGGCCTGTTCTGGGGGTGCGGCACCATGCCACGGATGGCCGTCAACGGTCGCCGTGCCGCGGTCTCGTCCACCGTGGGCAGGGATCCGAGGAGTGCGCGCGTATACGGGTGCTTCGGTGCAGTGAAGATCTGCTCGACTGTGCCGTGCTCCACGGCACGGCCCAGGTACATCACCGTGACGTCGTCGGCGATCTCGGCCACCACGCCCAGGTCATGGGTGATGAACATCATCGCCATACCGGTCTCCTGCTGGAGCTCCTTGAGCAGGTCCAGGATTCGGGCCTGGGTGGTGACGTCGAGCGCAGTGGTCGGTTCATCAGCGATGAGCAGGGCTGGATCGCAGCTCAGCGCGATCGCAATCATCACGCGTTGGCACATGCCGCCGGAGAGTTGGAAGGGGTAAGCGTCGAAACGGTCCTCGGGCTGCGGGATTCCGACCCGGCCCAGCAGTTCCACACCGATTCTGCGGGCCTCTTTCGGGTCCACATCGCGGTGCAGTCGGATGGCTTCGGTGAGCTGGGCCCCGACCGTGTACATGGGGGAGAGTGAGGCCATCGGCTCCTGGAACACCATGCCGATCTCGTTCCCGCGGATCTCGCGGATTCGCTCCCCGTCCGGCTCCAGGGTGGTGAGATCGACTGGATCATCGCCCGGCTTCTCCCAGCGGACACTGCCGCTGACGATCCGGCCGGGCGGATCGACCAGTTGGAGCACCGAGCGAGCCGTGATGGATTTACCGCATCCGGACTCACCCACCACGCAGAGCGTGCGGCCGGGGCGCACGCTGAGGCTGACGCCGTCGACGGCTCGGACGTCGCCGTCTGCGGTATCGAAGTGTGTGTGCAGGTCCGCGATCTCCAGCAATGGTGCTGTAGGGCGGGCGTCGGGACGGGGGCTGGCGTCGGCGAGGATGTCGCCCATGGTGCTCTCCCTGAGAGTCGTTTGGCTGAGACCACCGCTCGGGTGGGACGCGCCGGACCGGGACACGTCAGTGCTTGTAGGGGTCGGCTGCGTCGCGGAGGCCGTCGCCGAAGAAGTTCATGGCGAGCACCGTGATCACCACGGCAACGCCCGGCAAGAGAATCCACGGGGCTGTAGAGACGGCCCGGATGTTCTGTGCTTCCTGCAGCAGAACGCCCCAGCTCACGGTGGGTGGTTGTAGCCCCAGCCCGATGAAAGAGAGAGCGGTCTCGGCCAAGATGATGGTCGGGATGGAGAGGGACAGGTTCGCGATGATGTGGCTGGTGAACGAGGGCAGCATGTGCCGGAACATCACGCGGCCCTGGCTGGCACCGTCGGCGATCGCGGCGGAGACGTACTCCTCGTTGCGTACGGCGAAGAACTTCCCGCGTACCTCCCTGGCCATCCCCACCCAGCCCACCAGTGAGATCACCACGGTCAGGGCGAGATACCGCTGCACCGGGCTCCACGAGGAGGGAACCGCCGCGAAGAGCGCCATCCACAACGGGATCGTGGGTATCGCGATGATGAACTCGATGAGCCGTTGGATCGCGGTGTCCACCTTGCCACCGAGGTAGCCGGAGATTCCTCCGAGAAGCACGCCGAGGAAGAGCGAAAGCAGCACCCCGATCAGGCCGACGGACATGGAGATCGTGGTGCCGTGGATGATCCGGGAGAGGAGGTCTCGCCCGTTCGCATCGGCACCGAGGAGGTACATGGGTGGGCCCTCGTGGTCCGTGGGTCCGATCAGATGCCGGTCCCACGGAATGACACCGAGGATCTCGTACTCGGCACCACGGACGAATAGCCCGATCGGCACCACCTGCTCGGTGTCCACCGCAAAGGTGAGCGCGAGGGTGTCGGGGTCCTGTTCGAAGGTGTACCCATTCACATGCGGGCGAAAGGAGCCCTCATGGAACAGGTGGATGGACTGTGGCGGGGCGTAGGTGTACTCGTTGTTATGGGCGCTTGCCGGATACGGGGCGAGGAACGGCGCCAGGATCGCGATGGCGTAGATCGCCACGGAGATCACACCGCAGACCAGTGCAACTCGGTGCTTCTTGAAACTCCACCACACCAGTTGCGACTGCGAGGCTAGCGCGACCGACTCGCGCACATCCTCACTGTCACCGGAGAGCTGCACGGACTCGATCGAGTTCTTGCCGCCGTCGCTGAGCTCGTCTCCGGATACCCGAGCGGATACTTCAGTCATCTTGTTCCTCCTCTCAGTACCGGAGCCGGACCCGGGGGTCCAGCCAGGCGAGTGCTAGATCGGAGATCAGCGTCCCGATGATCACCAGCAGGGCGCTGATCAGCAGGACGGAGCCTGCGAGGTACATGTCCTGCGCCAGTAGAGCTTGGAGCAGGAGCGGCCCGGTGGTGCTGAGGTTCAGCACTTGCGAGGTGATGGCATCGGCGGCGATCAGACCCGGCAGGATCCAGCCGATCGTGGAGAAGAACGGGTTCATTGCCACGCGCACGGGGTACTTGATCGTCAGTAGCCCTCTCTTCATGCCCCGGGCTCTGGCCGCGGTGACATAGGGCTTGCGCAGTTCGTCCAGGAGGTTCGCGCGGAGCACCCGGATGTTCGCCGCCGTCCCAGCCGTTCCCCAGATCACCACCGGAATCCAGATGTGGGTCAGGAGGTCTCCGAACTTCGCCAGGCTCCAGGGTGCGTCCCGGTACTCGGGGGAGAACAGTCCGCCCACGCTCGTGCCGAAGTAGGTGAGGCTGAGCCACATGAGAACGAGCGCAATGAGGAAGTTCGGGACTGCCAGTCCGAGGTAGCCCAGGAACGTGAAGGTGTAGTCACCGGCCGAGTACTGGCGCATCGCCGAGTAGACGCCGATCGGGAAGGACACGGCCCAGATGAACAGCAGCGTGAGTACCGAGAGCAGGATCGTCAGCGGAAGCCGTTCCGCGAGTAGTGCGCCCACGGAGCGGTTGTAGACGAAGGAATCTCCGAAGTCGCCGTGCATGACGATGTTGGAGATCCAGGTCCAGTACTGCACGTACACGGGCTGGTCGAGGCCGTATCGTGCGGTCAACCGGTCGAGTTCCTGAGCACTCAGGGATCCGTCCCCCTGGGCGGCGAGCTGAGCCACCCGGGTGGTCAGGTAGTCCCCCGGTGGCAGCTGGATCACGATGAAGGTGACCAGAGAGATCGCCGCCAGGGTCGGGATCAGGATCAGCAGACGGCGAGCGATGTAACGCAGCACCTCTGGTCACCTCCTCGTGTCATCGGGTCGTGCGATGTGGATCATGGCTGCCAGGTCACTCCGAGAAGAACCAGATCGGCGGATCGATGTGACCGGGCGTCATGTGCAGCCACGAGTCGGGGAAGGACTCGGGTACGTTCTGCAGCGTGTCCTTGACCACCGCGTACCCCGGCGTGGGAAGCGCTATCCCGATCACGTAGAACTGCTCCTTCGCGATTTGCAGGATCTCGCGGAAGAGTTCCTTCTGCGCCTCCGGGTCCGGCTCCTGGGGGATCTGCCAGGCCAGTTCCATCTGACGCATCGGCGCCTCGGGAGGCTCAACCGCATTCTCACCGTCACCTCGCGTGGAGTAGTACTCGGCCCACTTCATGGCGAAGTTGGACTCGCCACCGGAGGGGAACCACCAGCGCTGTTCCAGCATCTCGATCTTGAGACCGCCATCGCCGGCCCAGACGTTCGCGTCATGCTCGTTCGCCTCCGCGGTCTTGCGGTCGTAGAACAGGCTCCGTTCGATCGTGTTCACCTGCATGTCCACGCCGACCTCGGCCCAGGTCTGGCGGATCAGATCGGAGGCGGGAGCCCACTCCGGGAACAGGTTAGTGACGTCAAGGTTGATCCGAAGGCGTTCGCCGTTGGGCCGCAACCGGAATCCGTCCGAGTCCTTGTCCGTCAGGCCTGCCGCATCCAGATGGCTGTTCGCCAGGTCGAGGTCGAACTCGGTGAACTGCTTGGCGAACTCCTCGTCGTAGAACGGCGATTCCGGGTGCGGAGCTGCCTGCCAGGGCTCCCCTTGACGCTGGTAGACGGTGTCGATGATGTCCTGGCGGTTGATGGCGTGCGAAAGGCCGACGCGGAAGTCCTTGTTCCGGAAGATCTCGGCGAGCTCCTCGTCCTGGTGGTTCATGTTCAGGGCGATGATCATCCGGTTCATCGAGGTGGGCTGAACGTCCACGAAGTGGTAGCCGCCGGATTCCCGCCCGTCAGCGAGGACAGGCTTGTTGGCGTCGGAGTTGAAGTGTCGTGAGTGCATGTCGAGCTCCCCGTTGACTGCCTTCAGCAGCATCACCTCTTCCTCCTGGATCACCTCGAACTCGAGGCGGTCGATGTAGGGCAACTGCGCGCCGCCGGAGTCGACCTTCCAGTAGTAGGGGTTGCGCTCGGCGACCGTGACATTGCCCTCGTTCAGCGGATCGGTGATGATCCACGGGTAGAGCACCGGCCGCTCGGGGTTGTTCCACCAGTCGCGACGGTCGACCCAGTAGTCGGTCCAGTCGCCGAAGCCGGCCTCTTCGGCGATGTCCTCGGCGTCCGGGTTGTAGTCCGGGAGGAACTGCTCCATGTAGTGCTTGGGGAAGAAGAGCAGATTCGCTGCGACGGCGTTCGCCACCCGGGAGATCTCCTCGATGAAGTCGCCCTTCGGGTGCGGATAGGTCAGCGTCACGGTGTACTCATCGATCTGTTCGGCTGTGCACGCCTCGCCTCCCGACAGCAACAGGCTGAGCGGGCTCCCGTGAAGATCGGTGTTCAGGAACACGTCGTTGACGGCGAACATGATGTCCTCGGCGGTCACGGGTTCGCCATCGGACCACTTCATGCCTTCGCGCAGGTGCAGGGTGAACTCGGTGGCGGTGTCGTTCACCGTGACCTCCTTCAGCGCTCCGGGAAGGCCGAACTCATCGAGGTTCGGGTCGTAGCGCAGTAGCGGCTCGTGGGCGATCACCCGCTCCAACCAGGGGGAGTCGCCCTGGTCGGCGACCGCGCCGTGGTAGACGCCGCCGTAGACGCCCAGCGCAGCTGACTCGACAACCAGTCGATCTGCCTCCACCGGTAACCGCTCCTCCAACGGAGGCAGGTCACCGGCTTCGACGCGCTCGGTCAACTCCGGGGCCTCGAGTGGGCGGTTCGGATCCACGGCCTCGCCGTCGGGGCTGGTGCCCTCACCGTCGGCGTCGCATGCGGCCAGTGACAGCGTCACCAGGGCGGCCGTTCCTCCGCCGGCCTGCAGGAGCTGGCGGCGAGAGATTCGTGGTGCCTGTCCAACGTTGGTGTGTTGCATCGTGGTCCTCCTCGACCGAACTAACGGCTGACAACTGATCCGTGGGAGGGCGACCGGTGCCGTACGCGTGCCGTCGTCGGCACGAGCACACCATAGGTGTGACGTCCAGAGCCTTCCTCGGTGATGGCTCGTCAACCTCACACCTGCGCCGGTGTCCCTCTTGCGGTCGTCAGGCTAGCCAGCGAGAGCGGTCGGAACGAGAAAAAGGACAAAAGCGATCATCGACGTCGTGGGCGAGCAACTGCGGTACGGCGTGGAGGGGGAAGGCGCACCGATCCACCGCACGACTCGCGGATGGTCAGCCGAGGCAGGAGCTGCACATGACGAGGAGAACTCGGCTCCTCGGTGCCGTCCACCCGGCCCATCAGCATGCGAAGCGCCTCTCTGCCCAGCTCCACCCGCGGCGGGGTCACGGCCGTCAACGGCACGGCGGCGTGCGCGACCAGGACGTCATCGTAGGAAATGACCGCGATGTCCTCGGGGACTCGCAGACCGCGCAGCTGCGCGATCTCCGCGATCTGGATGGCGTGATGGTCCGAGTGGGCGAGCACCGCCCGGGTCTGTGAGGCCAGGCACATGTTCAGGACTGCATCGGCCGCGTCCGTGATCGCCTGCAGGTCGTTGAAACCCGAAGGCATCTCGGTCACCGGAACGGGATCCAGGCCGAGTTTGTCCACTGCTTCCAGATACCCGGTGCGGATCCATGGAGCCGTCGGCGTCCACGAGTCCAGCGCCAGAGCGACCCTGGTGTGCCCGAGAGCAGCGAGATGATCGACGGCGAGCATCGCCCCGTAGGAGTGGTCGGACCGAATGCTGTCGATCTCCCGTACCTTGCGCGTGGCATCGAGATGTCGCTCGAGCAGCACCACAGGCACAGGGATGGAGGCAAGCCAGGGCGCGGTTTCCTCCGGCGCCTGGACGTGACTCGGTGTGAGGACGAGGCCCTCCACGCCCAAGGAGAGCAGGCGCTCGACCCGGCTTCGCTCGGCTTCAGGGCTGTACCCCGCCACGCCCAGGACGATCCTCGCACGCATGGTGGCTGCCACTGACTCCATGCCATGGAGCACATCGGGGTAGTAGAACGTTCGCGAGGGAACCACCACTCCGATGAGCGTTCTGGCCACGTCGGGGCGCCCGGCCCTGCTCCCGTTGGACAGCGCGCCGCCGTGCACGCGCTCCACCCGGCCTTGGTCCGCGAGCTCGGCGATATCGCGCCGTACCGTGACGGGTGAGACGCCCATCATCTGGGCAACCTCAGTTGCCCGGAGGCTGCCGTGCAGCTCCAACTGGCGCAGCAGGAACTCTTGTCGTGCGTGCGGCAGCATGATCAGCTCCGGGTAAGTGCTCGGTGATCGAGGCATCGTGGCGCACCGCGTTCACTTTTGTCCATTTGATCGACAGGGGCGAGCGCGGGACTCCACGATGTGTGCCCAGGATCTTGAGCCAAGGACGGAGTAGATCATTGGGTAGACCTCGTGCGGTGTTTGCGATGCAGTCCGCGCAGCTGCGGGATGCGTTGTTCGACGCCGGGGCCATCGCTCGGCTGGATCATCTCGTGGACCTCGATCGGCGCATTCTCGACGATCAGGGTGACGCGCGGATGTCGGATGCGCTGGCTGAAGCGGAAATCCTCATCACCAGCTGGGGTGCGCCACGGATCAATGCAGCCTTCCTTGAGCGGGCACCGGCGCTGCGCGCGGTCATCCACGCCGCGGGCTCGGTGAAGCACTGGGCAGATCCGGTGCTCTGGGAACGCGGGATCGTCGTCTCGACAGCGGCCGCGGCGAATGCGCAGCCCGTCGCCGAGTACACCCTGGCGATGATCCTGCTCTCGGGTAAGCGCGTGCTGTGGCCCTCGGCGCCCTCGGATCGCGGAGGTCAAGCCGCAGCGTGGCGTCCACTCCAGGCAGCGGGCAACTACGGGCGGACCGTCGGAATCGTCGGTGCTTCGCGGACCGGGCGCCAGGTGATGGACCTCTTAATGGGGTTCGACGTGAACATCGTGGTCTATGACCCGCATATCTCGGATGTGGAGGTTGCCCGGTGGGGAGTGCGCGCCACATCGATGGAAGAGCTTGCTGAACAGGTCGATGTGCTGTCCGTGCATGCACCGGCGCTCCCGGCTACGCGCCACATGGTGAACTCGCACGTGCTCGCCCGGATGCGAGACGGAGCCGTCCTCATCAACACCTCGCGTGGGTCGTTGATCGACCACGATGCGCTCCTGGTGGAGCTGGACCGTCGGCCCTTGTTCGCTGTTCTCGATGTGACCGAACCCGAGCCGCTGCCCCGTGAGCATCGGCTGCGTGCCCATCCTCAGGTCATCGTGACGCCCCATATCGCGGGCTCGATTGGAAACGAGCTGGGCCGCCTCGGGGAGAGCGTGCTCGGCGAGATCGAGCGTCTCGTTGCCGGAGTGCCGCTCCGGCATGAGGTGTCCCAGGCGGTTCTGGAGATCTCGGCCTGAGCTGCGGTCCGATTCACAGCAGGATCGGCTCTGGGGGAGCGGCGGATTCCCGCAGGGTCAGGGCATGGGCAACGCCGTCAGACGTTCGCCTTCGAGCAGGTAGGCCCGGGAGCCGTCCGTGGCGAGCGAGAACGGCGACGGTGCGAAGCTGGAGGGTGCCTCGTCGTGCAGGAGGTAGCTACCGACGATGTCCGTCCCCTCGATCATGATGATGTCGATGCCGTACCGTCCGGCCATCAGCGCGTCTGCATCGGCGACCCGGATCCCGTGCGCAAGCAGCGTGTCCTCCACCCACTCGCACGGGCACCCCATCGACTGATACTCGGTGGGGGACTCCTGGACATCACCATCCTGCAGCGTGCGTGTGCGCAGCCTCGCATGACCGAATGGCTCACCGCCGTCGATAGCGGCGCCGAGATCCGCACGGATCACGGTGGTCACGTGGTGGTCGGTGACTCCCAGTGGACGCTCGTCCACCTGCCAGTGCCACAACCATGGCCCATCGAGACTCTCGGCGACGCCACCGCTCATGATCGCCCCGTTGCCAGGTTCGCGTGAATCTGCGCCGAGGTAGGTCAAGGTTCGTTCGAACTCCAGTGGCAGGCTTGAGGTGTACGGCGCGGCCGTCAGTGTGGGGAGCCGTTCACCCGAGTCCGGGTCGAGCATTCCCGGATCCGGCCATGCGAACTCGCCTTCCCCGAACCACCAGACGATCCGACGCGTGTCCACCGTGAGGTTGTGGAAGTCGAGCGCGTCGGTCCGGTCCGACGATTCGGCCGCGACCACGGTGCGCCAGATCTCGCTGCCGTCCGGACTGACCCGGGAGAGCCAGCGGTTGCCGTCGCCGGAACCTCCCGCTACCACCAGGTCCTCACCCAGCGGACTCGCGAGCCGGGCGTCCGGGACCGTCGTGACGCTGGTGCTGCCCGCGGCATCGATGATCGTGATGGTCCCCTCGCTGGCACGCGATGGTGGCCCGGACGGCATGCAGGCGATCCGCGATCCCTCAGCGGCGCAGTGTGGCTCGTTCATCGGCACCTGCCACCGGCGCTCGCCGTCATCGACGGACCGCCCGACCACTTCGCTGCGTTCCGCAGTGACCACCACGTCGGAGAGCACCCACACTCCAGGGTGCGTACCGGGTTCGGTGACCATCGACCACGCAGCCTGCAGCTGCCGAACGGGCCGTTCGCCGCCCGGTGAGGTGACCACTCCGGCCAGCACTAGGACCAGGGCGAGGGCTGCCCACGGCCACGCATGCGAGCGGGTGGATGCGCGCCACCGGTCCGGGGTGTCGCCGCCCGGCGTGGACTCGGTTGCGTTCGGCTCGAGGGTGAACTCGTCGCTTCGTGCCATCAGCCGCCCAACGCCCAGGCGGTGAGGCCCGCCTCGTCGAGAACGTACAGGCGCTCGCCGTCACGGGTGAAGTCGAGGGTGACGTCCCCTGTGGTGAGCGCCCAGCGGGTGGGGAACTCTTCGATATCCCTCGGCCACATCACTTCATCATGACCCAGCAGGAAGTGATCAGCGATCCGCGAAGGCCGTCAGGGTTCCGCCGGAGAGAATGTAGACATGGTCGGTTCCGGCCGTCAGTGCGTCGGGGATGGCGGAGAGCGGGATCGACCACTTGCGCCGCCCGGTGTCGAGGTCGAACCCGAGGATCGCCTCGGCGACGGGCTCGAACCCGCCATCGTCGCCGGACCACGTGCTCGTGAGGAATGCCGCGGTGGACTCGCCAACCGTGCATGGGCATCCCAGGATGGACTCGGTGGGTGTTCGCCAGGCAACGTCGCTGGTGGACACGTCCACTCGCCTGAGTGAGCCCGGGAACTCCTCCGGTAGCGAGGACGGCTCCCAGGACGGATCCATCGGCTCGATAACCCATTCCAGGATGTCCGGGCCGAGAGACGCGAGGATGGCGTCACCCGTACTGTCGTAGAGCAGTTCCCCGTCCGGACCGGCGAGCACACCTGTGGTCGTGATGATCGCGTCCGGATGCTCAGCGAGGTCGAGTCCAGGTCCGGCCGTCGGAAGGAGACGGTGGTGGTCGTCCTCGACCCCGGCGTTCATGCCGACGAGGTTCCCTCGAGGTGTCGGAAGGACCACCGGTCGCTGATCCCCTGTCTCGGCATCGACGGCAAGAATGGCTCCGAACGACAGTGGATCGCCCATCGGCGTGAAGAATGTCGCCACTCCTTGGCTGAGGATCCCTCGCCCCCAACGCTCATCGTCGAGTGGGAATTCCAGTGCAGTGCGCCAGGTGCGCTCCTGCTCACCCGCGCCGTACCGGTCCACCCACGGTGCCCCCGACGGCGTAGCACCAGCCACGAGGAGAGCGTCGCCGACCGTCAGGGCCACGTTGGCGAACGGAAGCGCACGGTCGGTCCTCTGGCCGTCGGCCGTGATGGTGGCGATGGCTGCGTCCTCGCCTTCTCCGTGCACGCAGGTGAATTCTCCGCCGGCCTCGGTGCAAGCGGGATCGTCGAGGGGGACCGCCCAGAGCGCTTCACCGGTGGCGGCGTCAAATGCGACCACGTCGACGGCACTGGTGGCGATGATCCGGTCGCCCAGCACCCACGCCTCGGGCGCTCGACCCTCGGGCACCTCAGCGGTCCACGCCGTGGCCGGCGGTGGGCGTTGACCACCGGGAGAGACCACGACGCCAGACGCGATCAGTGCGACGGCCGCGGCGACCCACAGCCAGGGCGAGCGGCCCGCGTGACGGGACGGCCGCCGTCGGGGATCCGTGGGTGGTTCACTGTCGGCCGGCTGGACACCCCCGATCGTGAACTCCTCGACTCGCGCATTCCCCATCACCCCATCATGCATTTCCTTCGCCAGAGTCGTTCGGGGATTGGACGGCCGGGGTGTGAACGAGCGATCTGCACGACGGGGCAGAGACCGCCGTGCGGCTACCGGGAGGCGAACAGCGTTGCGGTCAGTGCGTTCCGTCCGTGGGGCCGTTGGTGGATCGCGTGGTCTTCTTCGGCCAGAGAGCAATGACCAGACCAACGATCGTGCTGGCGATGTGCAGTCCGTTGTCTGCGCCGTTGATATTCAGGATGTTCGCATCCGGGTCGTTCACCACGAGGAGCCCGTAGATGGTCGTTGCGCCGTACCCGATGGCGAGCAGCCAGCCGTAGATCCGGGCACGGGACGGCGTTGACCAGAGGACGACGCCGGCAGCCCCGATGATGAGGTGGACGATGTTGTGCAACGGGTTAACCGCGAAGCCCAAGAGGGTCTGATCGTGGTTGTGCTCGACGAATCCGTCGAAACCAGTCACGAAGAAGCCCGCGATTCCGACGAGCAGATAGACGACACCGACGATGAGAGCAATCCACTGATGCGGGAGGCGTCGGCCAGCGGTGGTGGGTGTGGGTGTACTCATACGTTCCTCCGTCATTGGGTGAATCACCCACGGTCCTCCTCACCGGGCATGTACGCATCTCGAGAGCCACCAGATGCGCGGACTGTACCCCGGGCGCAGACTGATCAGTACGCGAGGTTTCTCGCATCGTCGGCACATCTCACTGTGCATCGCGGGCGCGGCACTGGCGAAAGCTCGCCCGATCATTTGAAGCCATCCACCGTCGAGCCGATCGGTCCGCGTCAGGAGCAATGATGTTTTTCCACAAGCAAGAACTGCAGCATGCCAGTACACCGGATAAGCCCGACGCCGTTTACGCCCGTAAGCTCCAGGAGGTCCTGGGCGGGCAGTACGGCGAGATCACGGTGGCTATGCAGTACGGGTTTCAGTCCTGGAATGCGCATATGCCCGGTAAGTATCGTGACCTGCTTTTCGGTATCGGTGCCGAAGAATTCGGTCACGTGGAGATGCTTGCGACGATGATCGCGCAACTGCTCAAAGATGCGCCCATCGGGGCCACCGATGACGCGGTCCAGTCGGATCCGACAGTCGCCGCCATCGTTGGTGGCACCGACGTCCAGCATGCCATCGTCGCCGGTGCAGGTGCGCGCCCGGTCGACAGCAACGGCAACCCCTGGACTGCTGGGTATGTCACTGCCAGCGGCAATTTGATGGCTGACTTCCACGCGAATGCCAATGCCGAGATGCAGGGCCGCGTTCAGGTGGCCCGTCTCTATCACATGACCGACGACGCAGGCGTGCGTGACCTGCTGGCCTTCTTGCTCGCCCGCGACACTATGCATCAGAACCAGTGGCTGCGCGCTATCGAGGAGCTCAAGGCCGACGGACTGGAGGAACTGCCCGTGCCGAGTAACTTCCCGCAGGAGAAGGAGCACACCGAGCACTCGTACGAGTACCTCAACTTCTCCGACGGTGCCAAAGCGGCGGACGGGCCGTGGGCCAAGGGTCCGACGCCGGACGGCAATGGCGAGTTCAGTTACCACGACGGCCCGACGAGCAGTGCACCGATGCCTCCTCCCACTCGACCCGACACGCGACTTTACGGCACAACGGCTCTGCCGAATGTGGCGGAGAAGGCGGCGGGCGCGGCGAAAGACGCCTTACATCGAGAGTAGGAGGGAGCCGCGCCCTCCTTGCAGGATTCCGCGATGGCTCCTCACACGCCTCACGATCAGTGCTCAGTGATCGGTGTAGGCGGTGAGGGCGCCTTCGGAGAGGACGTAGGCCTGGCGAGACCCGCCGCTGAGGCTGTCTGGGGCGTCGGTGATCGGCGGGGGCCAGCGGTGGTCACCTGTCGTTGGGTCGAGGCCGAGAAGTGCAGCGGCTACCCGCGCTGGACCGAGCTCGCCGGCTTCTAAGCGTTCGGGAAGCTCCGGAGATCATGGGTATCGAGTGCCGTGGACGCTGCGACCACACCCTGACTGAATGTCATGGCTCGCCAGCGCTCGGTGATATCGGCCGGGTACTCGGACTCCACCTTCCAGATCCTGGCCCATTCACCCGGCGTGCGATACAGGCCCAGCCAGGGACCGTTGTCCTGCAGGTCCCGCCCCGGCGACTATGACCTCGCCGTCTACCGCATGGCCGATATCTGCTCGGGGAAACGACAGGTCGGCGACGATCTCGCCGGATGCCGTGATCGTGGCGATCGATGCCTCATTGCCTTCGCCGTGCACGCAGGTGAGTCCATCGTCGGCCCGGGTGCACGCGGGATCGTCGAGCGTGACGGTCCAGACCAACTCACCATCCGGCCCGTAGGCTGACAGCCCGTTGACCTCGGTGATCGCCACTCTCCGCGCGGTGAGATCAGCACATCCGCCAGTACCAACACCGCAGCCGAGGTGGCCCATGGCCAGGGGGAGCGGCGCCAGGTGCTGAGTCCATCATGCACCGCCGTAAAGAAATCGCTCGTCGATCTGGGAGCCAGATCGACGAGCGATTCGGTGATTCACCGATCGTATACACGCGGTGGGTGTGCCCTTCGGCGAGTACCCGCGACCGGTTGGCTAACCGAGAGTCAGCCGATGAGTTGGTCGCCCGGGACCGAAAGGTGGAGGGCGTCGTCGCGGACTGCAGCGACCTCATCACTGGCGGCGTATCGGTCGCCGGCGAACAAACCGCTGGCATCCACACGCACGAAGCCCAGCCGCGCGAGCCGTTCTTTGGCCGCATCCGGGAGCGAGCCGGTGCTGAATGCGTCCGCGATGGAGCCAACAATGCCGCCGGTGTTGCCGCTGTCCTGGCCCTTGGCGGTGGCTGCCTGCGGGTCGCCCATCTGGATCTCCCGCACAGTTCCGACCTTTTCTCCAGTGGAGTCGAAGACGGTCATACCCTCACGTACCTCGGTGATGGGCCCGTCGTTGCCGGTGATGTTCGTCATCGTCGCCTCCTGAGAAGTCGTGCTTGGCATCGGTACGCTGCGGCGGAAGTCCCGCCGGGCACCTGCTCCATCCATCGTAGGCAAGATGAGCCGGCTCGCCAGTTGGGCGGAATGGTCCCGCGGCAGAGAAAGACCTAGGGGCGTGCTCGCTCAAGAAGGGCCGGAGCGGGTCGGCTCGTAGGTAGTCAGGGCTCCTTCGGTGAGTACGAAGAACCGGGAGTCGTCGGCAACCAACGCATGCAGGTGTGGCGAGACGCTGACTTGAGCCTGGCGGCGACCGGACGCTCGGCCGAACCACGTGAGCAGGGAGAGCGTCGTCTATCGGGTGCTCGGCGGTGACGAGCAGGAGATACTGGTCGGATGCTGCGCACGGACAGATGGCAGCGGTCCGGCCCGGAAGCGGGGCAGACCAAAGCAGATCTCCGTCCGCTACGTCATAGGCCAGAAGGTCGGTCCGGTCGTGTGCCACGTCTGTGGTGTAGACGGTCGATCCCACGGCGGCAAGAGGCGCACCGTCGAACGTCATCACGTCGTTGCCGCTCGGGTTTGCACGGACGGCTCCGAGCGTGACGAGGGCATCTGGATATTCGGGCATGTTCAGCTGCGCGAGCGAGAGCCACACCGGATGGTGGCGAGGCGCGATCTCCCTGTGCTCGGATCGAGCATCACTCACGTTGCCGGTCGAGCTCAACCCGCCTGGCCCGGGGAACGTCATCGTTGCCGGTTCACCAGTGTCGAGATGCAGCGCGAGGGGCACGACCACTCCACTGGTCACACGCAGTGATCCCGACGCGTGGGCTATGACAACTCCATTCTGGACCTCGATGTTCCTCCATGTGTTGTCGGTGGAGACAACCTCTACAGCCTCCTTCCAACGCTGTGAACCCTCGGCGTCGTATCGGCCCAGCCAGTGTCGACCGTCGGCGATTCCGGCCACGATCAGGTCACTGCCGACCGTTGTTGCCACCTGCGCGTCCGGCATCGGAAGCGTCGATCTGATGCCGCCCTTATCGACGGTCGTGATGGTGGCGTCCTGGCCTTCCCCGTCGACGCAGGTCAGGGTGCCGCCCTCACTGGTGCAGGTGGGGTCATCCAGCGGGAGGGTCCAGATCTCGGCGCCATCGGCTGGATCGAGCGCGATGAGGCCGGCTGCGGTCGTGGCCATGATGCGGTCATCGACCAGCCACGCCCCGGCCGCAGAGCCGGTTTCCAGGTCCACCGCCCAGGCGGTCTCTGGGGAGCGCTCACCGCGTGGGGAGACCAGCGCCCCGGCAGCGACGAGCACCACGGCCACGGCCGCCCACGGCCAGGGCGAGCGGCGCCACCTGCGCGCGCTACGCCGCCGGGCGCTGGCATCAGGGCGCTCCGCTTCGCCCCCGCCCGGGCCACGATGTCCTGCCGCCGCAGGCTCGCTATCGAGGATGAAATCCTCGACCTGCCCCGTCCCCATCTCTCCATCATGACCTGAAGAAGGGATCACCGGGCAGATTCGATCAGAGGTAGGGCTGAACCAACTCGGTATAGCGCTTGGCCATCGTGGCCACGGTCTCGGCGCCCGGGGCGTCCCAGATCTCCTGGTTGAAGATCTCTACCTCCACGTCGCCGCTGTACCCGGCTTCGCTCACCCACCGGGTGATCGTGGGGAAGTCGATGTACCCATCACCCATGAAGCCCCGCGAGAGCAGGGCGTCTTCGGCCAGCGGCAAGATCCAATCGCACACCTGATAGGACGCGATCCGACCCTCGCGGCCTGCGCGGACGATCTGGTCGCGCAGGGCCGGGTCCCACCACACGTGATAGGTATCGACCACCACGCCCACCTGCTCCGGCGGGAAGTCCGTGGCCAGATCCAGGCACTGGCCCAGAGTGGACAGCACGGCGCGGTCGGCCGCGAAGATCGGATGTAAGGGTTCGAGCACCAGGCGCACCCCGTGCTCGGCGGCGAACGGCGCGAGCTCGGCGATCCGGTTCGCCACCCGGGTGCGTGCGGCCACGATGTCCTTATCGCCGCCGGGCAGTGCCGGGCCACCCGGGGCGCTCGCGGCCCCCAGGCCGCCGACCACCATGACGAGCTCGGATGTACCCAGCGTGGCGGCTTCGACGATCGCGGCGCGGTTGCTCTCCATGGCGCGGTCCTGCTCGGCCGGGTCGGCGGCAGTGAGGAAGCCTCCCCGGCACAGTGAGGACACCCGCAGCCCGGCATCACGCACGATGCGGGCCGCGTTCTCCAGCCCGGCCTCGGCGACCCGGTCGCGCCACAGCCCGACCGCGGGCAGCCCGGCCTCGGCGGCCACCCGGACCGCCTCGGCGAGGGTCAGGTTCTTTGTGGTGGCCGTGTTCAGGGAGAGGCGAGAGAGGTCGGTCATAGCAGCTCCGCCGTCGGGGGGTGCGGTGGTCACAGGGAGATCGGGTCGAGCTCGACGCGCTTACCCTCGGCCGAGGATGCCAGGCCCGCTTCGGCCAGTTGCACGCCGCGGGCGGCGGAGAGCAGGTCGTAGCGGTGCTCGCGCCCAGCCAGGGCGTCGCGCAGGAACTCTTCCCACTGGGCCTTGAAGCCGTTGTCGAGGTCGCCGTTGGCCGGCACCTCCATCCACTGATCGCGGAAGGACTCGGTGACCGGCAGATCCGGGTTCCACACGGGCTTCGGGGTGTGCGCGCGTTGCTGCGCCACGCACTTGTTCAGTCCCGCCACGGCCGAACCGTGGGTACCGTCCACCTGGAACTCGACCAGCTCGTCGCGGTAGACCCGCACGGCCCAGGAGGAGTTGATCTGGGCGACGATGTCCTCACCGTTCGGCCCGGCGATCTCGAAGATGCCGTAGGCCGCATCGTCGGCCGTGGCCGGGTACTCGGCGCCCTTCTCGTCCCAGCGGGTGGGGATGTGCGTGATGGTCTTCGCGGTGACCGACTTCACCGAGCCGAGGATTCCCTCGAGCACGTAGTTCCAGTGGCAGAACATATCGGTGGTCATGCCGCCGCCGTCCTCGGCGCGGTAGTTCCAGCTGGGGCGCTGGGCGGCCTGGTGCTCGCCCTCGAACACCCAGTAGCCGAACTCCCCGCGCAGGGAGAGGATGCGGCCGAAGAAGCCCTCGTCGACCAGACGGCGGAGCTTGACCAGGCCCGGAAGGTACAGCTTGTCGTGCACCACACCGGCGGTCACGCCGGTCTCGGTGCGCAACCGGGCGAGCTCGATGGCCTCGCTGAGGGTCTCTGCCGTGGGCTTCTCGGTGAAGATGTGCTTGCCGGCCTTCATCGCCTTGGTCAGGGTGTCGGCGCGCAGGCTGGTCATCGAGGCGTCGAAGACGATGTCAGTGGCCGGATCGTTGATGATGCCGTCGAGGTCGGTGGTCCACTCGGCGATGTTGTGCTCGGCGGCGATCTCGGCAAGGGCGTTCTCCCGGCGCCCCACGAGAATCGGCTCCACCTGCACCTTGGTGCCATCGGGCAGCAGCACGCCGCCCTGGTCGCGGATCGGCAGGATCGACCGGAGCAGGTGCTGGCGATACCCCATCCGGCCGGTGATGCCGTTCATCGCGATACGCAGGGTTCGGGTGCTCATGAACATCTCCTGAAAGATCGTGGACCAGGTCTCTAGTGGAATGCGCTTTCCGGAGCATACGGTCGGCCGGGTGGAGCGGTCAACCCGTTCGCTCTGTGGGGTGCAATGGCGTTGCGGATCAGGGATCGGACGGCGGGATCGCGCCCACGCAGAGAGCACGAGGCGTGGTCGACACGGGTGTGGTGCGGTCGATCCATCTGCGTGACGCGAGCCGATCACGCTCGTTGGAGCGGCCTGATGGCCGAAACCTGCAGGCGCGCCTAGAGTTCTTTCACCGAGAACACGAGAGAGGACTCGCAACGATGCGTACTCGACCCCTGGCCGCCGGTGTGATTGGACTGGCCGTGATCGCTGCCACCGCAGCACCCGCTTCGGCCATTCGATATGGCGACGCAGACGCGGGCGAACATCCGAACGTCGGACTGATGATCGCTTATGCGGAAGACGACGCCGGTGTGCTTCAGCCACAATGGCGCTGCTCCGGAACGATGATGGACCCGGATACCTACCTGACGGCAGGGCACTGCACCTTCGGTGCGGACGCCGTCGCGATCTGGTTCGACGACGACCTCCAAGGAGAGGAGCGTCCGGACATCGTCGACCTGGATTCCGCGGATGCCACCGGTACCCCGTACTCGCACCCGGAGTATGACGACGCGCAGTTCTTCCTGCATGACGTGGGCGTGGTCGAACTCGACGAGCCGGTCACCTTCGACTCCTACGGCCAACTACCCGAGCAGGGCTACTGGGATGCCCAGCTCGCGACGAAGAAGAAGGATCGCGACTCCTTCGACGTGGTCGGCTACGGTCTCCAGCGCAGCCTTCCCAATTCCGGCGGTGCCGCGGCACTGACCCAGGCTGAGTGGATCAAACTGCAGGCCACCGTCGATCTCATCCGGGATGACCGGATGTTCGGTCAGCAGGGTGCGGGCCACTCCGTGACGCTCACGAACAATGCCAACACCGGGGGTACCTGCTCCGGTGATTCGGGCGGGCCGACGTTCATCGCCGATACCGACGTCGTCGTGGGCGTGACCTCCTACGGGGTGAACACCACCTGCACCGGGATCGGCGGTTCGTACCGGATCGACCAGCCGGACGACCTGGAGTGGCTGGGCCAGTTCATCGGCTGATGCGCGTGCCCGCCGGCCAGGCCGCGTCCTAGACCGCAGGCGTGGAGTCGCGCAGCACGACTTCGCCGCCGAGACGTTCCACCACCGGCTCGCCGGTGACGGCGGACAGTGCCATCGCGGTGGCGCTGCGGCCCGCCTCAAGCAGTGGCACGGCCACGGTGGACAGCCCGGGTGTGACGTCGCGCAGGGTCACGATGTCGTCGAATCCGGCGATCGGCACGTCCACACCCACGGCGAGTCCGGCATCGCGGGTGGCCGCCATAGCGCCCATCGCCATCACGTCATTGACGGCGAAGACGGCCATCTGTGGTTGTGCCCGGGCACCCGTGCGCCTGAGCAGTTCGGTCATCGCCTGGTAGCCGCCGTCCCGTGTGAATGCCGACTCCACCACGCGCTCAGCGGGTACCTGGATGTCCAGCTCGGCGAGCGCCGTCAGGAATCCCTCCGTGCGCTCGGCGCCGGTGAGGTGGCGCCGTGGGCCGGAGAGGATGGCGAACTCCCGGTATCCGATGCCGTGGAGCGCCCGGGCCAGCTCGGCGGAACCGCCGATGTTGTCGATCGCCACGGTGTGCACCTCGAAGATCGGTTGTCCGATCAGCGCCACCGTGCCTCCCCGTGCCTGGTACACGGAGAGGGCGGCGCGCAGCCGTGAGTTCACCTCATCGTCGTCCTGGCGACCACCGGCGATCACTATTGCCCGAGCGCGTTGGCTCTGCAGCACTTCGACGAACGCCAGTTCCTTCTCCGGCTGGTGGCCCGTACTGGCCAGCGTCACCATCAACCCCTCGGCCTCTGCCGCCGCCGTCACCCCCGCGGCGATCGAGGAGAAGTAGGGATCGGCGATGTCATGCACGATGAGACCGAGCGTGGCGGTGCGCCCGCGAGCCATCGCCTGGGCGTTCGCGTCGGGGGAGTAGCCGAGCCGGGCGGCAGCGGCCAGCACGCGCTCCTGCAGCTCAGGCCGGACGGTGCGGTTGGCGCTGCCGTTGATGGCGCGGGATGCCGTCGCCAGTGAGACTCCCGCCTCTCGGGCAACGTCGCTCAGGGTCACGGAGGGCATGGCCTCATGGTAAGCGCTCTCAGTTTCCGACGGCGGAGCTTCCGTCTCCCAGACCGTTGCCGGACGGGATCGTGCTCAGGCGAGCGTGCCGCCCTCGAAGAACGCCCCTAGGCGGGCGAGGTAGGGCGCAGGGTCGAGTCCCTTGTCGGCCACCCAGGCGTCGTCGTAGTAGGTCGAGGTATAGAGGTCGCCGGAGTCGCAGATGAGGCTGACGATGCTGCCCGTTTCACCGGCCCTGCGCATCCGATCCACGATCGACCACACGCCCCACAGGCACGTTCCGGTGGACGGGCCGGCACGCCGTCCGAAGGTGGCGTCGAGGTGCCGCATCGCGGCGATACTGGCTGCGTCCGGCACGGGGATCATCTCGTCGATCACCGAGGGAATGAAGCTCGCCTCAGTCCGGGGTCGTCCGATTCCCTCGATCCGGGAGGGCATACCGGTGCTGTAGTCGGCCACGCCATCGGCCCACCCGGGGTAGTAGGCGGAGTTCTCGGGGTCCACCACGAGCAGCCGGGTGGGGTATCGCTTGTACCGCAGGTAGCGCCCGATCGTGGAGGACGTCCCACCGGTCCCGGCCGCTGCCACGATCCAGGTGGGGACTGGGTGCCGTTCGGCGCTCAGCTGCTCGAAGATCGACTCGGCGATGTTGTTGTTCCCGCGCCAGTCGGTGGCTCGCTCGGCGTAGGTGAACTGGTCGAGGTAATGGCCACCGGTCTCGGCGGCGAGTCGCTCGGCCTCGGCGTAGATGTCCGGTGCGGCGTCCACGTAGTGGCAGCGCCCGCCGTAGGCCTCGATCCGCGCCACCTTGGAGGCGGAGGTGCTGCGCGGCATCACGGCGATGTAGGGCAGGCCGAGCATTCTCGCGAAATAGGCCTCCGAGACTGCCGTGTTGCCGCTCGTCGCTTCGATCACCGTGGAGGTGGAGGTCAGCCATCCGTTGGCCAATGCATACAGAAAGAGCGAGCGGGCGAGCCGGTGCTTCAGGCTGCCGGTCGGGTGGACCGACTCGTCCTTGAGATAGACGTCCACGCCCCAGCCCTCGGGCACCATCAGCTGGTGTAAGTGGGTGTCCGCTGACCGCTGCGCATCAGCCTGGACTTTGCGGATGGCATCGTCGCACCACGCGCGATCGGCGGTCGAATGGCGTACGTGCGCAGCGGACATGATGGTCAGTCTCGCAGGCCGTGCGTGCTGGTGCGGCGGGTGGCGAATCGGCGCGTTCCTCGCCCCTGGTGTGCGGGCCTTCCCGACGGCGTGGGTTGCGGTGGCAGCCAACGCTGCGAGTTCCATGGGGTGCCGGTGAGCGGGCTCATACGTTCTCCTTCGGTTGGTGGCTCAGGCTTGCCTCGTCGGCCGCCCGAACCAGAGGTGGGGTCACGGTGTGCAGGACAAAGATCGAGAAGGCGATGCAGATCGCGGTGGCGCAGACGAACACGGTGGGCAGTCCGGCGAATTCGCCGACGACGCCCCCGAGGACGGCTCCCAGCGGCATCGTGCCGTAGGCGACGGTGGCCGAGGCTCCACCGATCCGGCCGAGCATCGCGTCGGGGACCAGACGCTGGCGCATCGATCGGCTGACCACGTTGCCGACCGTGTTGGTGGCCCCGATCAGCACGAAACTTGCCCCGACGGCCCACGGGTTCGGCAGGAGCAGCGGCACCAGTAGCAGAGTCGAGTTCACGAGCCAGTTCACTCCGATCAACCGGGCTTCGGAGAATCGGCGCAGCAGTGCCTCGGCGGCCACGGAACCGGCGACGGCGCCTGCTGCGATTGCCGTGGAGATGAGGCCGAACTGCGCCGGGTCGAGGCCGATTGCGGATTCCGGTCCCACCGCCCAGAGCACGAAGACGGCGAAGTATCCCGTGTTCGCGAAGTTGAGCGCTGCTCCGCCGATCAGGACCGGGCGCAGCACCGGATGCCGAACAAGGAAGACCAGCCCTTCGCGCACCTCGGCGCGCATCCTGGGCTTGGTGGCCGAGGGGCCGTTGGCGTTGGCGCCTCGGGCCCGGTAGGGGCCTCGCAGCCCTGCAGCCACGGTCATCAGGGTCAGTGCACAGAGCAGGCCGGGCACGCCGAATGCCCAGGCGGCTCCGACCGATGCGAGGAGGCCGCCCAAGGGTGCGCCGAGGAATCCGTTGGCGACCTGCTGAGCCCCGAGCAATCGACTGTTCGCGGCACCCAGGCGCGAGCGTGGGGTGACGGCAGGGATCATCGTGCTCGCCGCACCGTCGGCGAACACCTCGGCGCATCCGAACGCCAGCAGGGCGAGCAGCAGTGCGGGCATGGACAGCGCGTCCGCCCATGCGGTGCCCACCAGTGCAGCGAGCACGGTGATTCGCACGGCTGTGGCGATCAGGAAGATTCGCCGCCGGTCGCCCCGGTCGATGAGCACGCCCGAGTACAGGCCGAGGAGCAACCACGGGAGCCAGGTGGCCGCCGGCAGTAGCGAGATCAGCAAGGGCGACGTCGTCAGTGTGAGCGCGAGGAGCGGTGCGGCCACCATCAGCACGCCGTCGGCCAGGTTGGAGGTGGCAGTCGCTCCGAACAGCGCCCAGAACCGCCGCCCGAGCGGTGTGGCAGTGGTCTGCTGCGCCATGGTGTGCTCCCGGTAGTCTGTTGCAGAGGTATCTATGCAGAGAAAGTTTTGCAGAGAAAACTCTGCATGTCTAGAGGGAGAGTGAGACTGGTATGCCGGAGCGCCGTCGGGAGCCGCCACTGGACCATGCCGCGATGAAGGCGTTCGCCCATCCGCTGCGGATCCGGATGTTCGCCTACCTCACCGATCGAGGTGCAGCCACGGCCACGCAGCTGGCTGAGCAGCTCGGGGAGAGTAGTGCTCAGACCAGCTATCACCTCCGTCAGCTCGCCCGGCACGGTCTGGTCGAGGAGGATGCCGGGCGGGGGACCGGCCGGGAGCGGTGGTGGCAGGCGTCGTCCTTCAGCATCCCGGATGCGCAGGCGCGCGAAGATCCGGCCTTGCGCTCACTGGCTGGGACCGTGCTCTCCGGGCTGCTCGAGCAGCGGGTGCTGGCGCTGCGCACGTGGTTTGAGGACGCGCAGGCCTCGCCATCCTGGGTGGAGGCGAGCCTGCAGCAGTCCACCACGGCTTCCTTGACGCTGGACGAGTTCGCCGCGATGAATGATGCGGTCCAGGAGGTGCTGGAGGAGCACACGAACAGGGCCAGTCGTCGCCGGGAGAGCGGTGAGGGCGCGCCCTCTGATGAACGGCGCGTGCGCATGTACTACGACGCCTTCCCGCTGCCCACCGGTGACTGATTCGCGGACAGATCGGAAGGGCTCAGTGCTCGGCGATCCACGCGCTCGGGTCGGCGATCACGGGATCGAGTGCGGCGCGAGCTGCACCGGTCAGGGCCGGGTGGGCCATCGCCGTGGCGGTCCGTAAGAGTGGCGGTGCCCACTGTGCGGCCAGTATTCGAGTGCGCAGCTCTGCCTCGATCCCTGGCCGCAGGTCGTCGGTGAGTTCGGCGAGTGCATTCCCGAGCACGATGTGGCCGATGTCCACCAGGTTCACGAAAGAGGCCAGCGCGATGCCCAGTGCGGCGGCAGCGTTGCGCACCGCCTCCTGTGCGTGGGCGTCCCCCTCGGCGAGCCGCGCGGCGAGTTCGGTGAGGCCGGCGCCGTCCGGAAGGTGGGCGGCCGCGATCATCGCCTCAGTGCCCGCGAAGGTCTCAAGGCAGCCGCGGGCACCGCACCGGCAACGCGGGCCGCTCGGGTCAACGCACACGTGGCCAAGCTCACCGCTGAACCCGTGCAACCCCGTGAAGAACGAGCCGTCCTTGATGATCGCAGCGCCGATCCCCACCTCGCCGGAGACGTACAGGAACGAATCGTCCGGTCCAGCAGTCAACTCGGCGAGTGCGGCGAAGCGTGCCTCGTTGCCCAAGGTGAGGGGGAAGGGCGCCAGCTCCGGGGCGGCGTCGAGGATGAGAGTCCCTGGCGAGAGATTCTGCCAACCCAGGTTCGGTGCGGTGAGCAGGCGCTCCTCCCGGACCAGGCCCGGTAAGGCCACCCCGGTGCCGGCGATCCGCACCTGCGGCGTCTCGTCGATCAGCGTGCGCCCCAAGATCGCTACCCGGGCGAGAGTTCTGTTCGGGTCCGTGCCGCGGTAGTCGCCCGGTTCGATCCGTTCGGCCACCAGCCCACCGGCCAGGTCCACGAGACGTGCTCCGATGAAATCGACGTTCACTTCGAGCCCGAGCCCGGTGATCGTCCGTGGTGCCGGCCGCAGCGGCGTGGCGGGGCGGCCGGCACCCGTTGAGACGGGCGCCTCCTCGACCACGAGCTTGCCGGCCACCAGCTCGGCCACGAGCCGCGAGACCGTTGCTCGGTTCAGGCCGGTGCGGGTGGCGACCTCAGCCCGCGAGGGAGGGGCTCCGGCCCGCAGGATGGTGCGGGCCACCAGGGCGAGGTTGTGCTCTCGCAGACTCTCCTGGCGGGCAGCGCGAGCGGGGCGATCCATTCCTTGACCCTAGCCGATCCCGTCGATAAGTTGTACGGTACAACAAACACTGACTCTCACCTCACGAGGAGCCCGCGATGGTGCGCACCCCCACCCCCACCCCCAACGACAAGTTCTCCTTCGGTCTGTGGACCGTCGGCTGGGCGGCGCAGGATCAGTTCGGCCAGGCCACTCGGCCTGCACTGGACCCCACCGAGTACCTCCCCCACCTCGCCGAGGCCGGCGCGTGGGGCGTGACCTTCCACGACGATGACGTGGTCCCTTTCGGCGCTGACGACGCCACCCGCGAGCGCGGATTCGCGGAGTTCAAGAAGGCCGCGGATGCGGCGGGATTGACCATCGAGATGGTCACTACGAACCTGTTCTCCCACCCCGTGTTCAAGGACGGCGGCTTGACCGCCAATGACCGGTCCGTGCGCCGATTCGGCTTGCGCAAGGTGATCCGCAACGTCGATCTCGCCGCGTCGATGGGGGCCGCCACATTCGTCATGTGGGGCGGGCGCGAGGGAAGCGAGTACGACGGGGCGAAAGACGTCAACGCCGCGCTCGATCGCTACCGCGAGGGTGTCGACACCGTCGCCGCCTACATCAAGTCCCAGGGGTACGACCTGAAGATCGCCCTGGAGCCCAAGCCGAACGAGCCGCGCGGGGACATCCTGTTGCCGACCGTGGGCCATGCCCTCGGTTTCATCGCCGAGCTCGAACACGGCGATATCGTGGGTCTGAACCCCGAAACCGGGCATGAGCAGATGGCGGGCCTCAACTACACCCACGGCATCGCCCAGGCACTGTGGGCCGGCAAGCTCTTCCACATCGACCTGAACGGGCAGCGCTCCATCAAGTACGACCAGGACCTGGTGTTCGGGCACGGCGATCTGCTCTCCGCCTTCTTCACCGTGGACCTGATCGAGAACGGGTTCCCCGGCGGTGGCCCCACCTATGACGGTCCGCGCCACTTCGACTACAAGCCCTCCCGCACCGAGGGCTTCGAGGGTGTGTGGGACTCCGCCCGCGCGAATATGGAGACCTACCTGCTGCTGGCCGAGAAGGCGAAGGCCTACCGAGCCGACCCCGAGGTGCAGGCCGCGCTGGAGACCTCCGGAGTGTTCGAGCTCTCCGAACCCACGCTGGGCGAGGGGGAGGCCCTTGCCGATCTGCTTGCCGACCGCTCCGCATTCGAGGACTACGACGTCGACGCGGCCGGTGCTCGCAATGCCGGCTTCGTCCAGCTGAACCAGTTGGCCCTGCGGCACCTGATCGGGTGAAACTAGCCAGATGACGACGCCGACATCGCACCTATCCGAACACCCCCACACGGGGACGCTGGTCGCAGGGGTGGACTCGTCCACCCAATCCTGCAAGGTGGTCATCCGCGATGCGGAGACCGGGGCGCTACAACGCTTCGGCTCCGCGCCCCACCCGGAAGGCACTGAGGTGGACCCCGAGGCGTGGTGGGACGCCCTGCAGGTGGCGGTCTCTGCCGCCGGGGGACTGGACGATGTTGCGGCCGTGGCAGTGGGTGGGCAACAGCACGGCATGGTGGCGCTGGACGCCGACGGACATGTGGTGCGCCCGGCGCTGTTGTGGAACGACACCCGCAGTGCGCAGGCCGCCACGGATCTGATCGCCGAGCTGGGCGAGGGTGACTCTGATGCCGGAGCGCGTGCCTGGGCCGAACAGGTCGGCGTAGTTCCGGTGGCCTCGATCACCGCCACCAAGCTGCGCTGGCTTGCCGAGAATGAGCCAGAGCACGCCGAGCGGGTGGCCGCAGTGGCCCTACCGCATGATTGGCTCACCTGGCGCCTGGCCGGAGACGGCCCCGGGAGCCGTGCGGGCGGGAACAGCCTCGAGCGGCTCACCACTGACCGCTCGGACGCCTCCGGTACCGGCTACTTCGACGCTGCCAGCGGCGAGTACCGATTCGATCTGCTCGAGCGCGCGTTCGGCCGCCGTATCGGCGTGCCCACGGTGGTGGCGCCCGGCGCAGTGGCGCGCGAGAGGCAGGGATCCGTCCTCGGTGCCGGTGCCGGCGACAACGCCGCGGCCGCGCTCGGCCTCGGTATGGTTCCCGGCGATGTGGCCGTCTCGATCGGCACCTCGGGAGTGGTCAGCGCCGTCTGCGACACTCCGGTGGCCGACCCCGAGGGGCTGGTCGCCGGATTCGCCGACGCCACCGGACGGTACCTGCCGCTGGCCTGCACGCTCAACGGCAGTCGTGTGTTCGATGCGATGGGGCGTCTCCTCGGTGTGGGTCATGAGGAGTTCTCCGCGCTGGCGCTCTCCGCACCCGCCGGCGCGGACGGACTCACCCTGGTGCCCTACCTGGAGGGTGAGCGCACCCCGAACAAACCGGACGCCTCGGGCGCGCTGCATGGTGTGCGTCTGGGCAACACGACGCCCGCGCACCTGGCGAGGGCCGCCGTCGAAGGGGTGCTGTGCTCACTCGCTGATGGCATGACGGCGTTGCGCGCCCAGGGTGTACCGGTGCGGCGGGTCTTCCTCATCGGCGGTGCCGCGCAGTCTGAGGCAGTGCGGCAGATCGCACCGGCCGTGCTTGGTGTGCCCGTGACCGTGCCGGAACCGGGCGAGTACGTGGCCGATGGCGCCGCCCGCCAGGCGGCATGGGCGCTCTCCGGGGCGGCTCAGGCGCCCGAGTGGCCGCTCTCGGGCGCGAAGGAGTACCCGTTCGATGGGGCTGCCGCGCAGTCTTTGACCGAGCGCTATGCGCAGGCCCGGGAGATGACGTTCGGAGCCTAGGCGGTTAGTGCAGCAGTGCGACCACACCCACCAGCAACGGGATCGACACCGCCGTGGTGATCACCTGTGAGTCCCTCGCGATCCTCAGGCCGCGGTCGAACTGCAGCGCATAGACCAGCACGTTCTGCGCCGTCGGGAGTGCAGCCATCAGCACGACCGCCAGCATGTCCTCCTCGGCCACGCCGAGGGCGTGAGCCACCGCAAAGGTGAGCGCTGGATGAACCGCCCCCCGCAATGTGGCCACGATGGCCACATCCAGCCAGTGCCCTGGCGGGGGCGCCGGCTTCGACGCCGATGCTGTCGAGGGGGCATCGCTGCGGCGCAGGGGAGCAAAAGACATCCCCAGGGTGAGCAGTGCCAGCGGCGCGGCGGTACTGCCCACCAGCCGTAGGGGTTGCAGCACGGCGTCTGGCGGCGTCCAGGGCACGATGGCCAGCGCAAGACCGATCAGCGCCCCGATGGTGAGCGGGCTGCGCAATGGCCGGAGCACCAGCTCGCGCCGTCCGGCGCCCGCGGTGTCCAGCACCGCGTAGGCCGTGGGGGCGAGCACCAGCAGCTGCATCAGCATCGTCGGCACCACCGCGAGTGCGTCTGTGAGCACGTAGATGGCCACGGGGATGCCGATGTTGCCGGCATTGACGTAGCTCGCTGCCAGGGTCGCCACTGTGGCCTGTCCCCGTCCACGCCGCAGGAGTCCGCCGAAGATCGCGGCTGCCGTGGTGGCGACGACCAAGGTGCTGATGACGGTGGTCGCGGCGGTCCGAGTGAGGAGCAGCGACAAGTTCGCCTCGCCGATCGTGGTGATCAGCAGCGACGGCGTGGCCAGGGCGAACACGAGGCGGGCCAGCACCTGCTGCGCACCTGGGCCCAGCACACGAAACGTGGCCAGCACCCAGCCGGCGAACGCGATCACCGCCATAGTGCCCAGCGCGGTCAGGACGGCAGTCATCGAGGGGTTCGGTCTCCGTCGGTGGTGAGCCCGCCAGGTCGGCGAGCGGCGGGGCCGGTGCTGGATCGAGCCACCAGGCGCGGCCGCAGGTGCAGCGACGGACTCTCCGGCTCCCCCTCGAGCAATTGATGCAGGCGTTCCCACGCATGCCGTCCGAGGTCCATCTGCGGGACGGACATCGTGGTCAGCGATGGTGTGGCGTACTTGGCGAAGGCGATGTCATCGAATCCGGCGACGGAGAGATCCTCCGGCACCCGTACTCCTGCCTCATTGAGCTTGCCGAGCAGCCCGAATGCCACGAGGTCGTTGAAGGCGAGGACCGCCGTCGTTCCTGATCCGAGCACTACATCGAGGGCGCGGTAGCCATCGTCGATCATCGAGCCACAGTCTGCACGGGTGAGGCACACGTGCGGGTACTGCGCCGCGACGGCGTCGAGACTCCGCACGCGGGCAGCGTTCGAGGCGCTGCTCGCCGGCCCGGCCAGGTAGAGGAGACGTTCGTGCCCCAGGCCGATCAGGTGCTCGGCCAGGTCCCTGATCCCGGCGGCATAGTCGACCGAGAGAGCCGGGGCGCCGGTGCCCTGGGGCTCGCGGTTGACCAGGACCACGGGGTGCGTGGACGCGAGGACCTGGGCAAGCTCGTCCTCGGGCATCCGCGGTGAGCACAGGATTAATGCATCACATCGTCGTCGCGCCTCGATGGCGAGTTCGGCCTCCCGATGCGGTTCCTCGATGCTATCCGCCACGAGGATTCGGTAGCCGGCGCGGGTGGCGGCCTGATTGGCCCCGCGGAGCACCTGCTGGAACATGGGGTTGCCCAGGTCCGGCACAAGCAGACCCACCGTCTGGGTACGACCGAGGGAGAGGCCGCGGGCCACCCGGCTCGGGGAGTAGTTCAGGCCGGCGGCCACCTCGCGCACCCGCGATGCGAGGTCGGGATCAACGGTGGATCGGCCGTTCATCACCCGGGAGACGGTGGCCCGGGATACGCCCGCCTCGCGAGCGACCTCGGCGATGGTGGGCACGCGGCTGCTCACGGTGCCTCCCCGGGTGTCATGATCGCGTCCGTTGCCCATCGTAGAAGAAACCGGTTCCTCGAGCGAACGTGCACGCGGAGCACGACGGGGGAGTGCGACCACGATGATGACGACGGCGGCCCACCCATTGGGTGGACCGCCGTCCGATCAGTGCGGCGAGCCGGCCGGCCGGGCCGCGGTGCTCACTCGGTGTCGGCATCCACCCAGTCGAAGGACTTGGTGACCGCCTTCTTCCAGAGCCGATAGGTGCGCTCACGCTCGTCCGCGTCCATCGCAGGCTCCCAGCGCTTGTCCTCGGCCCAGTTGTCGATCACATCCTGCTCACCGGACCAGTAGCCGACGGCGATGCCCGCCGCGTAGGCGGCGCCCAGTGCCGTGGTCTCGGCCACCTTCGGCCGTACCACCGGCACGCCCAGGATGTCGGCCTGGAACTGCATGAGCAGCTCGTTGGCGATCATGCCGCCGTCCACTTTGAGCTCGGTCAGATCCACACCGGAGTCGGCGTTCATCGCGTCCAGCACCTCACGGGTCTGGAAGGCGGTGGCCTCCAGTGCGGCCCGGGCGATGTGGCCCTTGTTCACGAACCGGGTCAGTCCCGCGAGCACCCCACGGGCCTCACCGCGCCAGTACGGGGCGAACAGGCCCGAGAACGCCGGCACGAAGTATGCGCCGCCGTTGTCCTCGACGGTCTTGGCGAGATCCTCCACCTCGGGTGCGGAAGAGATCAGACCAAGGTTGTCCCGCAGCCACTGGATGAGCGATCCGGTCACGGCGATCGAACCTTCGAGCGCGTAGATCGGCTTGTTGTCCCCAATCTTGTACGCAACGGTGGTGAGCAGACCGTTCTCCGAGGGAATGATCTCCTCACCGGTGTTGATCAGCATGAAGTTGCCGGTGCCGTAGGTGTTCTTGGCCATCCCCACCTCGAAACAGGCCTGGCCGAAGGTGGCCGCCTGCTGGTCGCCCAGGATTCCGGCGATGGGAATGTCCGGGATCATTCCCTTCGGGCGTCCCTTGCCGTATACCTCGGAGGAAGACCTGATCTCAGGAAGCATCGAGACCGGGATACCCATATCGGCGGCGATGTCCTCGTTCCAGCTGAGCGAATCGAGGTTCATCAGCATGGTGCGCGAGGCGTTGGTGACGTCGGTGACGTGCACCCCACCGTCGGTGCCGCCGGTCATGTTCCAGATCAGCCAGGAATCGGTGTTGCCGAAGATCAGGTCGCCTGCCTCGGCCTTCGCGCGAGCGCCCTCGACGTTGTCAAGGATCCACTTGATCTTCGGTCCGGAGAAGTAGGTGGCCAGCGGGAGCCCCACCTTCGCCTTGTACTTCTCGGGGCCTTCGTCACCGGCGAGTTCGTCGGCGATCTTCTGGGTGCGGGTGTCCTGCCAGACAATCGCGTTGTACACCGGCTCGCCGGTGTTCTTGTCCCACACCACGGTGGTCTCACGCTGGTTCGTGATACCGACGGCGGCGAGATCGGTGGAGGTGATGTTCGCGCGGGTCAGGGCGAGCCCCACCACCTCACGAGCGTTGCGCCAGATCTCCATCGGATCGTGTTCGACCCATCCCGCCTTCGGGAGGATCTGTTCGTGCTCGAGCTGGCCGCTCTCGACGATCTCGCCGGCATGGTCGAAGACGATCGCCCGGGTGCTGGTGGTGCCTTGGTCGATTGCGAGGACGTACTGCGCCATGAGTGCTCCTTCTGCTCGTGTTGGTGTCCGCAGGAGGGCGGACGGTATGTGTCAGTGCTAAGCGGGGTCGATCAGAAGATCGCGGCAGCGCTCAGGCCGCCGATGATTCCGCCGATGAGCGGGCCCACGATCGGAACCCAGGAGTAGCTCCAGTCGCTGGTGCCCTTGCCCTTGATCGGCAGCAGCGCGTGCGCGATGCGCGGACCGAGGTCACGGGCCGGGTTGATGGCGTAGCCGGTGGGGCCACCGAGGCTGGCGCCGATGCCGACCACCAGCAGAGCCACAGCGAGCGGCGAACCGATCGCGCTTGCCTGCTCGCCGGCGAAGCCGAACGAGATCACCACGAACACCAGCACGAACGTGCCGATCACCTCGGTCACGACGTTCCAGCCGTAGGACCGGATCGCCGGGCCCGTGGAGAACACCCCTAGTTTGGTGGGCCCGTCGGAGTCGGCGTCGAAGTGCTGCTTGTATGCCAACCAGCACACCACTGCTCCGAGGAAGGCTCCGGCCACCTGCGCCAGGATGTAGATCAGGGCATTGCCGGCTGTCGCGGGGATGTCGGGGCCGAGTTCCTCGGCCCCGTTGGCGAGCAGCCCGATGGTCACGGCCGGGTTGATGTGTGCACCGCTGGAGAGTGCTACGAACACACCGGCGAAGACGCCGAGGCCCCAGCCGAAGTTCACCATCAGGAAGCCGCCACCATTGCCCTTGGTGCCCGGGAGTGCGGCGTTGGCGACGACACCGCAACCGAGCAGCGTCAGCATCATCGTCCCGAACAGCTCGGGCACGAAGATCGCGGAGAAGTTCACGATCGGTTCTCACTTTCGTCAGGGGAAGTGTTCTGCGGTGCGGACCCGGCGTCCGCGCCGACTGCACGGCTGGAGAGGGGCTGTCTCGCGCTGGCCGCAGAGCGGGTGTGAGCCCCTTGGTCTCCCTGCACGCGTCTGCCTCTCCGTTGAGTCGTGGAAGATGCCGCGTCGCTACCGGGGGCACCCTCGCGGCTCATGCTTGCTCTCACCGCAAGAGTGCGCAAGCATCGTGCACATATGTGCAGGCGAGGCCGGGGAAGGGTGAGAGAGTGCGTGAGGACGACGCCTATCGTGCGGCGCTGATGTATTACCTGCAGGACCAGACGATGGAGGTCATCGCCAAGACGCTCGGGGTCTCGCGGTCCACCGTCTCGCGATTGATCAAGTCCGCGCGCGAGGAGGGGATCGTGCGGATCTCCCTGCGTCAGCCCAGCGGATCGGGTGCAGACCTCGGCCATCGGCTCTCGGCCACGTTCGGGATCAAGGCGCATGTGGTGCCGGTGCGCGAACGGGCCACGGAGGTGCATCGGCTCGAGCAGGTGGCCATGGTGGCCGCGCGGCTGATGGGCGAGTGGGTCAGTGCCGACATGGTCGTGGGTGTGGCGTGGGGGACTACCGTGACGGCGATCGCTGGTCATCTGGCGCCGAACCCCGTGCGTGGTAGCACCGTGGTGCAGCTCAACGGCGCCGCCAACACCTTCGCCGGGGGAGTCACCTACGCAGGCGACCTGATCGCGACGATTGCCGGGGCTTTCGATTCCACCCCGCACCTGTTCCCGGTGCCGGCATTCTTCGACTTTGCCGAGACGAAGGCTGCGATGTGGCGCGAGCGCAGTGTTCGCCGGGTGCTGGACATCCAGCGCCGTGTTGATATCGCCCTGTTCGGGGTGGGCGCGCTGGCCGCAGACGTTCCCAGCCATGTCTACAACGCCGGGTACCTCGATGATTCCGAGATCACCCAACTGACGGCCGATCGCGTGGTGGGCGATGTGTGCACGGTCTTCCTTCGCGAGGACGGGACGTATCGGGACATCGCCATCAACGCTCGTGCCACCGGACCCTCACCGCGGGAGCTGCGTACCCTGCGGCGGCGGGTCTGCGTGGCCGTGGGAGAGGCGAAAGTGCCGGCCCTGCTCGGCGCTTTGCGGGCCCGGGTGGCCACCGATCTGATCATCGATGAGACCACGGCGCGCACGGTGCTGGAGCGGCTGCGCCATGCGCCCGTGGCAGGGTGATCCCATGAGTACGGACGCTGAACTCCAGATCCGCCCCGCTCGCCCGGCGGACGTGCGGACGATCCGGGCGCTGGTTGAGCCGTATGCGGACGAACGGATCCTCCTCGCTAAGGACATGGTGGGGTACTTCGAATCAGTGCCGGAGTTCCTGGTGGCAACGCTGGAGGGGGAGGTGGTCGGCTGCGGCGCCCTGCACGTGATGTGGGAGGACCTGGGTGAGGTGCGCACACTCGCCGTGCGCCACGACCTGATCCGCGTGGGGATCGGGCACGCCCTCCTCGAGGCGCTGCTGGCGCGCGCCGAAGAGTACGGGTTGCGCCGGCTGTTCTGCCTGACCTTCGAAGTGGATTTCTTCAGTCGGCACGGGTTCGCCCCGATCGAGGGGGACGTGGTGGATCCGGAGGTCTATCGCGAGTTGTTGCTCTCGCGCGATGATGGCATCGCCGAGTTCCTCGATCTGGCCCGGGTGAAGCCGAACACGCTCGGCAATACGCGAATGCTGCGCACGCTCGGCTAGGACCGGCGGCCCTCGGGGAGTTCTGCCCAGTGCGCTCCGGCTCGGCAGCGGCTACGTTCATCGCCATGGGCAAGGTCAGAGGTGGTTTCGGTCGACGCTCCGGCGGTCGATCCTTCGGGCGGCGATCCGGTGGCGGGTCGTTCGGCTCGTCGCGACGTTCACGCGGTTCATCGTCCTCGTTCGGGCGCTCCTCGTCCCGATCGAGTCGGTCCAGCAGGTCCTGGGGAGGTTCGTCCTCCAGTTCGTATCGGTCCCGGCGGAACCGGTATGGAAGCGGTGACGGCACATCCAGCACCTCCGGGTGGGCGTGGCTGCTACTGATCATCGTGGTGATCGTCTTCCTGTGGCTCAACACCTCCGGCGGTTGAGCCAGGTGCGTCACGAAATGAGATGCTGAGACGGTGAGATACATCGTGATCGGTGCCGGCGGCGTCGGAGGTACGATCGGCGCCTCATTGCATGCCACCGGTCACGAGGTGGTGCTGGTGGCGCGGGGCGCGCATGGCCGTGCGCTGGCCACTGACGGTCTGACATTACTCACCCCGAACGGGACGAGCAGGCACCGGATTCCCGTGGTGAACCGACCGGAGCAGTTGGGGGAACCATCGGCGCCGAGGGGCCTGCAGGAGGATGACGTACTCATCCTCGCGGTGAAGGGGCAGGACACTGCAGGGGCGCTCGATGCGTGGGCGCATGTGCCCGTATCGAGCGGCGGTACGGCCGCGGAGCGGCTTCCGGTGTTCCTGGCACAGAACGGTGTGGCGAACGAGCCCCACGCTGCCCGGGTGTTCGCCGATGTGCACGCCATGTGCCTGTGGCTGCCGACCACCCATCTCGAACCCGGAGTGGTCGTGGCCGAGGGCACTCCGGTGCACGGTGTGCTGCATGTGGGCCGGTGGCCCGACGGAGTGGACGACGTTGACCGTCAGGTGGCTGCCGACCTCGAAGCGGCCGGTTTCGCCGCCCCGGTGCGCGCGGACGTGATGCGCTGGAAGTTCGCGAAACTGCTTGCCAACCTGGGCAACGCCGTCGAGGCGTTGGCCGGCGATGACCCCGACAGCGCGCATCTGGCCGCGCAGGCCCGGACGGAGGGCGAGGCGGCGCTCGCCGCCGCGGGAATCTCCTGGGCGACGCCGGATGAGGAGGCTGCCCTGCGCCCGTCACTGCGTGTGGGCGACGTTCCCGGCCATTCGCGACTCGGCGGATCCAGCTGGCAGTCCCTGCGGCGCGGCACCGGGTCGATCGAAGCGGACTTCCTCAACGGTGAGATTGTCATGCTCGGCAAGCAGCACGGGGTTCCCACACCAGTCAATGGCACGCTCACCCGCTGGGCCGGGCGAGCGGCACGGACGGGGCAGGCCCCCGGATCATGCACGGTGGAACAGCTCCGCCGTGCCGCTACGGCCGGCGCGGACGCACCAGCACACTGACCCTGACGATCGCGATCACCACTGCCACCTGGAGCACCAGGACGGCCCCGACCGCGGCACCGATCACACCACCTGGCGCCGCGAGCACCCACACGGTGATGCCCACCGCCGCCACTGCCAGCGTGACCCGGATCAGTAAAGCGAGCCTGCGGGCAGTTGTCTCGACTTGCCGGCGCGGAAGACCCTCGGTGACAGCGCGGGTGCTCTCGGCAGTACCGGGCGCCCCGACGGCTCGGACAAGTCCGATCCAGCCCACAGCCGAAACGATCGCAGCCACGATCGCCAGCAGCTGCCCGGAACCGAGCATGGTGAGCCCGGCAAGGATGCGCAGATCGTCCCAGTTCGGCCCGGCCATCTGCAGCGCCCCGGCGCCGATCAGTGCCAGCACCACGGCCATCGTGCACATCGCCAGCAACGTGCGGGTGTGGGCCCGCAACGCGCGTGCGATCACCACGTCCGGTGGTGTGGTGGGTACGGCGGCCATGTCAATGAGCGTAGTTCCTCAGCCCTGTGGCAGGCGGTAGCCGGTCACTACGCCGTCCAAGTCGGCGATGGCACTCACGAGCCCATCGGTGCGCAGGCCGGTGAGCACGCGCTCGAGCTGGGTGGCGTCGGGCCACAGCTCCCGCACCTCCTCCGGTCGCAGCTCGTCCTGAGTGCGTAATGCGGCGAGGACCCGGCCACGCGCCTGCCGGTCGGTGCCATGCCAGGCCTGGGTGCGCCGTCGGGCGGCATGTTCATCGGCCGGGTAGCCGCTCGTCCGCCACTGGCACTGGTCTGCGACCGGGCACTGCCCGCACCGGGGTGAGCGAGCCGTACACACCAATGCGCCGAGCTCCATCACGGCCACGTTCCATCGCGCCGAGGCCTCCGGGTCGGCAGGAAGCACCTCGGCTGCCATCTCCGCCTCGGTGCGTCGTGGTGACGGTGGTGGCAGGGCCGTTCCGCTCAACAGCCGGCCCAGCACCCGGCGTACGTTCGTGTCCAGGACCACTGATCGCCGTCGGAACGCGAAGGCGGCGACGGCGGCAGCCGTGTAGCTCCCGATCCCGGGTAGCGCGAGCAGTGCCTCCTCGTCGGCGGGCACCTCGCCGTCGTGGTGCTCGGTGATCGCGGCTGCGGCCTCCCGCAGCCGGAGCGCGCGGCGCGGGTAGCCGAGCCGGTCCCATGCCCGGAGCACTTCTGCTGGGCTTGCTGCGGCCAGGTCCGCCGGTGTGGGCCAGCGCTGCATCCACGCCCGCCACGCCGGCTCAACCCGCACCACGGGGGTCTGCTGCAGCATGATCTCGCTGACCAGCACGCTCCAGGCAGATGCGTGAGGTGCACGCCAGGGGAGATCGCGCGCGTGCGTGGCGTACCAGTTCACGACGGCGGAATGCAGGGTGGCCGCAGCTGTGGCCGGAACGCGGACGGTGCTCATCGTGTACCCAGCCTAGGGTTCGTGCCGACGGTTCAGCGCTTGCCGCGGCGGGGACGGCGCCCTCCCGGGCGCCCAGGCCGAGCGCCGTTGCCTCGGGGGCGACGTGCGCCACCTCCCGTGGAGTTGGCCGTTCTGCCGGCGGAACGATCGCGGCGACTGGCGCCCGTGGGTGTCTCTTCCTTGGCGGGCGCTCCGGTGGGGCGACCGCGCGAGGAGTTGACGGTGCGGCCACGGACGATGCCGATCATGTCCTCGATCTCGTCAGTCTTCTGATCGGTGACCCAGCTCAGCGCGACAGGGGCGGTAGGGCCACCGGCGAGAGATCGGTAGGTGAGGTCGCGGCGGTGGTGCAGGCGCGCCAGTGACTGCGGAACGACGAGCACGCCCGCACCCGCGGCCACGAGTGCGATCGCTGCTGCTGTGCTCTCGGGCCGGTGTTCGGCGACGGATCCGGGCGGACCATTCGGCCAGTCGAGCACCTCGTCCAGGCAATGCAGAACGGTCTCGGTGTCGAGGTCGGCGAGGGTGACTTCTTCGCCGTCCTCGAGTGCGGCGATGACGTGGTCGGTGGGTACCACCACGACGGCGGTTTCCTCGTAGAGCACGATCGCGCTGAGCAGATCCCGATCGACTGGGGGCCGCAGCAGTGCCGCGCAGACCTCGCCCTCGCGAACGGCATGCTCGGCCTGGGCGGCCTCCAGCGGCACGAGCTCGAGGGGTGTGCGATGGCGCTGCGACCACGTGCGGGCCCACTTCGCCGGCGTCACCCCCGGCACGTAGCCGAGGCGGAAGGGCTGCGGCGTCATCCGGCTAGCCTAGTCTTCCGGATTGGTCTCGCTTGAGGCCCGCAAGCGGGCATACTGACGGAATGCCCGCCTCGGATGCCGCTCAGCGGATGAAGCCCATCACCGCCGCGAAGAAACTCGGGATCTACCTCCCTGCCGCGCCGGAGGAGTTCCAGCACGCGCTGCTCACGCGCCCCGAGTTGGACGAGCTGGAGCGGAACCCACCGGATTGGCTCACCGAGCTCCGGCGGCACGGTCCGCACCCGCGACCGGTGGTGGCGGGTCGGCTGGCAGTGTCGATCTCGGGTCTGCTCCGGGCAGGTGTGACTGAGGCGCTCACGACCGACGAGATCAATGCGCTGCGGGCAGACCCGCCGGAATGGCTGGTGCGAGAGCGGGCCATTCACGAGGAGGTCGTCGCCGAAGATGAGCAGCAACGCCAGCGAGCTGCGGAGTCCAAGAGGGCCAAGTCGGCAGATGGTGCCACGCCGGGCGATGCAGCGACCTGAGCCTGCCGATGCAGTGAGGGATCGCTGAGGCTGAAGCGAGCGGCACCCGGGGAAGGCTGTTGATCCGCTCATACTGGGCGAGTAGCGATACAAGTCGGGCGGAGGGTTCCCGCGGCGATGGTCCGCCCTTGGGTGCTGGATCGGGGCGATCACTGGCTCGCAAGTGACCTTTGCCGACGTGGCGCCATCGAAGCTGGTCGTCCTCGGGTTACCGTCGCGTTGTGCCGAAGCAGAACCGTCCCGACTCCTCCGGACGTCGCCCGCGGGTGAGGTCCGGAGAGGATTCGGGCGCCCAGCGGGGCAGGGGCGTTCGGAGCAGGTCCGGCACGCAGCGCAGCGCCGGTGCCCCGAACGCGAAGGGACGTCCGGGGCCTACCAAGGGTGCGAAGGCTGCGGGCGCAACCAAGGGCACAGGCGCCGCAACCAAAGGCGCGGGGGGCTCGGGTGGTGCGACTCCCGCAACTAGGACCACGGGACGGGGTCGATCGACAAGCTCGCCCCGAGCAGGAGCTTCTCGGCCGACAGTCGCGTCACGCCAGGCTGGAACATCGAACCGGACTGGAACGTCGAATCGGACTGGAACGTCGAATCGGACTGGAACAGCGAACTCGACCGGGCGAGGAGGCCGCGGTTCCGGCGCCGGTGGCGCGTCGGGACCGCGCCGCGGCCGGTCCACGGCGAGCGCCGGAGCGTCTCGGAGTTCGTCGGCGAGAAGTGGCACTGCGTCTGCTCCGCGTGGGAGTGAGCGGAGGCAGTCAGCAAGACGCGGCGCCGACCCGCATGTCTATCGGCGCCGTCGGATCACCGTCGCCGTGCTGGCACTGCTGCTGGTGGCCGGTATCGCATTCGGGGGGACCCTGCTCGTTCGGATGGGGATGGACAGATTCGGTGGCGCCGGTGCGGTCGCGGAGGAGTCGGAGTCCGATCCAACCGAGACCACACCGACCGGGCCGGCCACCCCGGACGCGGAGGCCCTCGCTAACCCTGTCGCGTGTGTGCCCGAGATCGTCGATGTGGCTGTGGGGCTCGAATCGGCGAGCGTGCGCGCAGGGTCTGAGGTTCCAGTAGCGGTCACGATCACGAACACTGGCCAGGTTCCGTGCCTCTTGGATGTGGGCCATGGAAGCCTCGCGATGGCTGTCAGCTCCGGGGATGACACTGTGTGGACGAATGAACAGTGCCCGTCCGGGAGCGCCGAGCGACCGATTCTGTTGGACATCAACGCACAGGAGGAGAGAGTCCTCGCCTGGAGCGGGCAGCGCAGCGCCGAGGGTTGCCCGAGTGGAGCGGCTGAGGCGGAGCCAGGTACGTACAGGATCGATGTGTCCCTCGACGTCGATGGCACCGAGGTCAGCAACGACGAGGTTCTCACGCTGCAGTGACGTGAAGCCATCGTGAGTTCTGATCGTCCCGAGCACATGAGCGGAGCGCACGATCAAGGCACTGTGAACATGCTTATATCCCCGCCGACGGGTGGGTGTCGGCGGGGTCGGGGCGGGGTGGTCAGAAGGGTGGTGGGTCGGCGTTCGGTTCCGAGCCGGTGCGTGGTGGCGGGCTCTGGAATCTCAGCGGCGGCTGGTCACTGTCGGGGTCCGCGTGCTGGCGTGGATCCGTGCGCAGCCGTGGTGGTGGTGTGGCGGTGGCTGTCTTCTTCATGGCGGTGATGGCGCGTTTGCGCACTCTGGCCACGTGCGGGTCGAGCACGCCGAACGGGCTGTTCTGACTGTGACCGGGTGGGCTGCTGGTTTTGTCATCGGATGAGCGGTGTGATCGCACTCCGGGCGGGCCACCGGTTCTCTGGCCGGGCGGGGTGCTGGTTCTTCCACCAGATGGTGGCGCGCTTCCGCTACCGGTTCCGGGGATCAGGTAGGTGCCGGTGGTGGTGACCAAGTACTGAACCCCGTCGGGGTCTGTCCAGAGGTAGGTGCCGGGGGTGATCATCAGGTAGGACCAGCCCGCATGGGTTTTCGCTCGATGGTGACGTCGGCACAACGCGGTCAGGTTGGCGGTGCTGGTGGGCCCACCCTGGTCGTAGGGGATGGTGTGGTCCTGATCGGCAGCGCGGGCGGTGCGCTGGCAGTACGGGAACCGGCAGTGCCCATCACGCAAGATGATCTGTTCGCGTAGTCGTGGGTTGGCTTCATAGGTGCTGGCGCTGTAGTGGGCGTTCAGATCGATCACTGGTCGCACGATCACCCGCCCGGCCGTTTGGCACCAGGTGCGGACCTGCTCGGTGGTGACCGGGGATTTGGTGTTCTCACACCGCCCGATGGTCCCGGTGCTGAACACACTGTTCGTGGAGTCATCTGGCTGACCAGTGCCGGGGTTGAGGGCGTCGGCGGGCAGGTGGAGGTAGAGCATCACCGTGCGACCAGTGGCACCCCGGCCTGGGCCAGAGTCGGTGTCAGCGACGTCGCGGGTCAGGGTCTTCGTCGCGGAACCCGCGCCGGTGTCGGCACTGGTGTCGGTGTCATGACCGTCGCCAGTCCCAGAACTGTCGCCAGCCCCATCACCGGCACCGGCACTGGTGTCGGTGGTGGTCAGGGGGAGGGTGTCTTGTTCGCGGGCGAGGTCACCCACAGCGAGGGAGCGGCGCACGTTCTCACTCGTGCCGGGCAAGAGCCCGGCGAGGGCTCGGGCGCGTTCACGCACTGCGGCGTCCAGATCGAGAGCATCAGCGATATCCAACCCGCCGTCAACCTGCACGATGGCCCCCGAGCCCGCCACACCCGGAGTCGCGACCTCGTCGAGGTGGATATCGAACCGGCGCCCCTCCAACGCTGCCAGGCGATCGGCTTCGGCCTGTGCGGGGTCGAAAGACTCCATCGCAGCAGCAACGGTGCGTTCAATCTGAGAGATCGAGCAGGTCCCGATGGTCCAGGCCACCTGAGCATCCACCCACCCAGCACCGGCGAAGGGGAGCTTCTTCGTCAACCGGGTCACCGCCCGGGCGCGGTGGAGACTGATCTGCCCGGCCCGCACCCGGCCCCACAACACCGGCAACCGGAACGCCAACTCCACAACCGAACCCACGTAATAGAGCGCCGCCTCGTTCGATTGACCCAACGCTGCCGCCAACCGGGTGAACCCCAAATCAGACACCAGCGGGGCACCCTCACCAGCCAGCCGCATCGGCACCGCAGTCCCCGGCAGACCAGTACTCGAGAACTCAGAGCTCGAGGAACCAGCGCTCGAGAACTCATTGCCTGGCAACCCGGGATGCTCCTCCGGATCGAACACCCCTGCCCCGGAGCTCAGTTTCTCGGGGGCGATCGCACCCTCGCGGACCCACTCCACGACCAACTCAGCACGCTCGACCTCGACCGCGCGAGCCGCCGTCCGGTTCTGACGCACAGCAGCCAACACAGTGCCCTCGGCCGAAGCCGAGAACACCAAACCGCTGGCTGTCGAAGTCATGTCCAGATCATCTCAGCGACCACCGACATTGGATGTTTGCCCAGGTCAGCGCCGGGTGCATCGGTACAGGAGACGGGCTATGGATCGATGACCCCCTCGCACGGCGACGCTGGCTACGAAAGCGCACGCCGCGAACGTGAGGAGGTCGACTGCCTGACGATTTCAATAGGTCGGAACCGTCGTGAAGAACTAGTGCACTGGTCAGCCCGTCCGACCGCCAGGCGGGGCGAGCAAGGATCAGCACCGCATTCAAGCCGGTCGGTGGCTCGTCGTGCGCGCGCTGGCGACGCGCTACGACGCTCTCTCAGGCGAACCGCTCCAACAACGACGATTCTGCTTGACGGGACAACCCTTCGCGCACGGAGCGCGCGCGCTGGGCGCCGACGCTGTGAACGACCTCGAGGTCATCGATCGTGGCGGCGAGCATCTTCTGCAGAGTGCCGAAGTGTTCCACCAGATCAGTGACGACCGACATCGGAAGTCGTGGAATACGGGTGAGAATCCGGTAGCCACGGGGTGCGATCGCAGAGTCGAGCGAATCTCCCTGCCTACCTCCCACGCCGAGGATGCGGGCGATCTGGGTGAGATCGATCAACTGCGTCGAGTCCAGCCCGGCGAGCGCGCCGAGCACATCGTCAAGGCTGCGTGCGCTGCGGGAGTCCACGTAGTCCCTCGCCACCAGTTCGAGGTCGGGCCCGATCCCGCCGATGAGTTCATCGAACTGAAGCGAGAGCAACCGGCCATTCGTGCCGAGTTCGACCACGTAGTCGGAGATCTCGGCTGAGATTCGCCGCACCATCTCCAGGCGCTGCATCACCGCAGCGACGTCACGCACCGTCACCAGATCCTCGATCTCCAGCGCCGACAGCGTGCCGGAGACCTCGTCCAGCCGAGCCTTGTACCGCTCGAGCGTGGCCAATGCCTGGTTTGCCCGCGAGAGGATCACATCGGAGTCTTCGAGCACATACCGCTGGCCACCCACGTACAGCGCAACGATCCGCATCGACTGGCTCACTGAGATCACCGGGAACCCGGTCTGCTTGGCCGTCCGCTCAGCGGTCCGGTGCCGGGTGCCGGACTCAGTGGTCTCGATCGAGGAGTCCGGGAGCATCTGGACGGCCGCCCGCAGAATCCGCGCGGCGCCGTGATCCACCACGATGGCCCCGTCCATCTTCGCCAGCTCCCGCAGCCGCGTCGAGGAGAACAGCACGTCCAGCTCGAACCCGCCTGAGCAGATCTGGGCCACCGTGTCGTCGTACCCGAGCACGATCAGGGCGCCGGTACGCCCTCTCAGGATGCGCTCGAGGCCATCGCGCAGCTCCGTCCCCGGTGCTACGGCACGTAGCGTCTCGCGCAACAGTGGGGGGAGCGTGGAATCGGGCACCCGAGGACCTTTCTGCTGAACTGCGCGAGTGATCATGAATCGACAGGTTTGATGGACGTGAGTCGACCCTTCTCGCGATTCATCGTAGTCGGCGAGCGCCGTTCAGGTGCTGCCGGTCGAAGTCCCTCCAGCGTGAACAGCGCATTGTGGATCGTCGCTACCTCCAGGAGCTCGACATTCTCCGGAACGCGCCCCGCACTGCCGCTGGTGCCGATCGGCACCAACATGCGGCGATATCCGAGCCGTGCTGCCTCAGCGAGTCGTTGCGTCATCATCCCGACACGGCGGATGTCCCCAGACAGGGAGACCTCTCCAATGGCGGCGAAATCCAACGGAATCGCGATCTCGTTCACCGCCGAGGCGATCGCCAGGCACACGGCGAGGTCGGTCGCGGGATCGGTCGAGCGCATCCCGCCCACGGTCGCCGTGAAGACGTCCTTATCGTGCAGTCGTACCCCGCCGAGGCGTTCGGTGATGGCGATCAACATCGATACCCGGGAGGTGTCCAGACCGCTCACCCCGCGGCGCGGGTTCGGCGCCGTGCTCGGCGAGACCAGCGCCTGCATCTCGGCGATCATCGGCCGCCGTCCCTCCACCGTGACGGTCAGGCAGGTACCCGGAACCGGGGAGGCGCGAAGGCTGCGGAACAGACTGCTCGGGTCTGCGACCTCCACGATTCCCCCGTCGGTCTGCTCGAAGCAGGCCACCTCGTCCGCCGGCCCGAACCGGTTCTTGATTGTGCGCAGCATCCGCAGCGGGGTTTGCTTGTCGCCCTCCATCGCCAGCGTGGTGTCGGCGATGTGCTCCAACGCCCGCGGCCCTGCCAACGTGGACTCCTTGGTCACCTGACCCACCAGCAACATCGGCAGGTTCCGCGCTTTCGCCAGGCGGGTGAGGGTAGAGGCCACTTCCATCACCTGCGCGACGCCACCGGCGCGACCGTCCACCTCGGCCGATGCGATCGCCTGGACGGAATCCACGATCATCAGAGCGGGCTCGCCGTCGAGCGCTTCCAAATGCCCCAGCGTCTCGCTCAGTTCGTTGCTGTCGGCGAGTAGCAGGTGCTCATCGGCAGCACCGATTCGCCGCGCCCGCGTGGCCAACTGCTGGACCGACTCCTCACCGGAGACGTACAGCACCGGCCTGCCGGTCGCGGCAGCCACGGCATCGGCAGCGGTCAGCAGCAAGGTGGACTTGCCGGCACCCGGTTCGCCTGCGAGGAGCACCACTTGCCCGGGAACCAGCCCGCCGCCCAGGACCCTGTCGAGCTCGCGCAGCCCCGTGGACAGGCGCGAATCAGCGGCGTCGATCTCGATCTCACGGACCCGACGCGCCGGCCGCACGGGGGCACGGGTCGTGCGAGTGGACTTGAGCCCAGCCGCAGTGGTGGGCGCTGCCTCCTCGATCGTGGCGTATGCGCCGCACTTCTGGCAGCGTCCGTACCACTTGCCGAATTCCGCGCCGCAGTCGCCGCACACGAAGGTGCTCTTCGCCCTCATGCCGGTGTGCTCCCCATCTGCTCCATTGCGCTCACGGTATCGCTAGGTGCCGACATGAGGCTTCAAGGCCGACGGCGGCGCCCCGTCCGGTCTGTCGCCGTCGCCTCACCTGGAGTGCTTCGTCCTGCCCGGGCCCGCCCCGTACAGTGCCTGCTAGTGCACATCGACCAGCAGAAGGACACGAGATGACCATCAGCGGGGGCAGGTCCGACAGGCCCCAGGAGCGCGACGAATCCGATGCCGCCGAGACGGCGTCCTCACCCGCTCCCCGTACGACGCGTGCGCGCTCGGCGAAGTCCGGCAAGCGGCGCCTCATCGCTCTCGGTGGCCTCGTCCTCGTTCTGCTGGCGGTGTTGGCCGTCCTAGTGGTTCCTCGCATCATCGGCGATCCGGGCACCTCGGCAGCGCCCACGACCGCCGAACCCGCCCCCGAACCGACGGCACCGGACCCCATCGACCGCGACACCTCCACGCCGCTCGTGGCGGCCCTTCCCGACCAAGTGAACGGGTACGCCGTCACTGCGCAGGAAGAGGACCCCGAGCCACTGGACGCTGATGCTGTGGAGAGCTGGCGGCTCACCTACACCAGCGCCGAGGACGCCGTCACTCTCCGGCTGGCCCAGTGGGAGGAAGTCGAGGAGGCCACGGACGTGCTGACAACTCTCACCGATGACTTGGAGCCCGTGGACTCCGGCGCCGTCGTGGTGGACGGCGACGAGGCGGGCCAGTACGTCGTGGTGGAAGCCGATGGTGGTGCCCGCGCGATCTGGACGAACGCTACGGTCGTCATGATCGCCGAGGGCAGCGACGTCGAAACCGTCACCGAGTTCTACCTCTCCTACCCGCTTTGACGAAGCGACCCAGACACCAAGGAGCACAGATGGCGACCCCCAGTTCCACAGCGTTCATCGGCATCGGGGTGATGGGCGAGGCGATCCTCACCTCCGTGCTGCGTACCGTCGACCCACAGAGCGTCCGAGTGGCGGACGGGCGGATCGAGCACGCCCGGGAGCGCGCCGCCGCGTTCGGGGTGCACGCGGCAGCGCACAACACCGAGGCCGTCGACGGTGCCACCGTCGTCGTACTCGCCGTCAAGCCCAAGGACATCGGTGCGGTGGCCGAGGAGATCGCCCCTGCGCTCGCACCGGGTGCGGTGGTGGTGAGCGTGGCCGCAGGAATCTCGACGGCGTTCCTCGAGTCGCGATTGCCTGCCGGCACCGCGGTGGTGCGGGTGATGCCGAACACCCCAGCCACGATCGGCGAGGGCGTCAGCGTGCTCAGCGCAGGCACGCACGCGACTGAGGACCACCTGGACCAGATTTCGGCTCTCCTCGAAGGAACCGGCGCGGTCTACCGCGTGGACGAGCCCTACCAGGACGCCGTCACGGCCATCTCCGGGTCCGGACCCGCCTACGTCTTCTATCTCATCGACGCCCTCGCCGAAGCAGGTGTGCTCGGAGGGCTGAGCCGCGACCTTGCTCGAGACCTCGCCGTGCGCACTGTTGCAGGCGCCGGAGCGATGGCACAGCAGACCGGCGAACACCCGGTGGTGCTCCGGGAGAAGGTGAGTTCCCCAGCCGGCACCACTGTTGCCGCCATCCGCGAACTGGACGAACGTGGCGTGCGCGCTGCCGTGATCGCTGCCGCTGAGACAGTGCGCACCCGCTCGATCGAGATGGGGCGCGAGCACGGCGCCTAGCGCCTTCCACGCGCTGGCGACCTGGCTATTCTGCTGCGCATGGCGATCGACCACATCCAGAGGGAACTCAACGACCACCGTAGCTTCGGCAAGTCACTGCGCATCAATCGCGCGTCCGTCTCGGTTGCGAGCCTGCTCTTCATCTTCGGGATCGTCGCGGTTCTGTGGAATCTTCGATCCACTCTGCGCACACTGAACAACGACTACTCCACGATCGGTAGTCCTCGGTTCTGGCGGGTCTTCTGGTCGACGCTCGGGGAGAATGACGCGGTCACCGCGTTGCTGTACGCCACTGTGTACGGCGGACCGATTCTGCTCATCCTCGCCGTTGCGCTGTTCCTCTACTCTGCGGTTTCCCGGAACTCCCTGTACGGCAAGCTGTACCGGGACTACCTGGACCGCGGCTACCTGGCGCTCGCCCGCGAGACCGGTCTGCGGGTGTCGGAGAACAAGAAGTCCGGCTCGATCAGCGTCGACCTGCTCACTCATCCCTCGCTCTCTCAGCAGGACAACGAGAGCCTGCTCGGGTACGTGCGACAGCAGGTTGGCGCCGGTGGACCGCAGGTCGTCCAGTGGGTGACCGCGCTGGGCAAGTCCAAGGCGCTCGACCGACCTGTGTCCTTGGCACAGATCATTCCTGGAACGCCGGACGGGCCGCTCCTGAGTGCGAGCAAGCACGAGCGTAGGGCCGTCGTCGTGATCAACCCCAAACCCGGCGAGAAGGTGACGGCGTTGCGTACCTACGATGTGAAGTAGCCGCGCCGCCGACGCGTCATGGCCGGGCGGCGAACTTCTCCAGCAGTACCGTGTCACCGGACAGGATGAGCGTATCGCCGGCGTCGATCCGGGTCTGCGCCGTCGCATACTCGAAGGGCTGCCCGGGTGCTTTCACCCCGATCACGGTCACGCCGTACTTGGACTTGATATCAGCCTGACCCACGGTGAATCCGTGCGTCTCCTTCGGCGGGCGCATCTTCACAATGGTGAAGCCGTCCTCGAGTTCGATGAAGTCAAGCATCCGGCCCGAGACCAGGTGCGCCACGCGTGCGCCGGCGTCATGTTCGGGATAGACCACGTGGTGGGCACCGATCCGCTGCAGAATCCGGCCGTGTTCGGCGGAGATCGCCTTCGCCCAGATCAGCGGGGTGCCCAGGTCCACCAGGTTCCCGGTGATCAGCACGCTTGCCTCGAGTGAGGTGCCCACGCCGACGATGGCGATCGGGAAGTCCTTGGCACCTACCTGTTCCAGTGCCACCGGGTTCGAGGCATCGGCCTCGACCAGGGGAATCCGCCCGCTCCAGTCACGGATCAGGTCGGGGTCCCGTTCGACGGCGAGGACGTCCCGGCCCAGTTCGTCCAATGTGGCAGCCAACGCGCCGCCGAACCGGCCCAGGCCGATCACGAGCACGCTCGCGTCATGGCCCTGGTCGGTGTTGGACGCGGTTCCTCGTGCGAACTTCTTATCCAATGGTCGGCCTCTCCTCGGGGAGTCGGATCACGCGGCGGCGATCACGGAGGGCGAGCGCCGCAGCCAAGGTCATCGTGCCGATACGTCCGGTGAACATCAGCGCCGCCAGCACATATTTGGCCGAGTCGGGCAGATGAGGTGTGATCCCGGTGCTCAAACCGCACGTGGCAAACGCCGAGATCACCTCGAACAGGATCACATCCAGATGCAGATCGGTCAGGATGAGCAGGGACAGGGTGCCGGCCCCCACCAATGTCGCACCTACGAACGCTACGGCGATCGCCAGCCGGAGCATGGTCGGAGCCACTCGTCGTCCGAAAGCCTCGATGTCCGGGTCACCACGCGCTTCGGCAAGAATGGCCAACACCATGACGGCGAACGTCGTCACCTTGATCCCGCCGGCCGTGGAGGCGCTGCCTCCACCGACGAACATCAGCGCATCCTGGACGAGCCAGGTGGCCTCCGACATCGTGCCGATGTCGACGGTGGAGAACCCCGAGGACCGGGGCGTGCCACCGGCCAGCAGCGCCGCCAGGATGCGGTCCCCCACGGGGAGTGCTCCGAACGAGCGAGGGTTGGCCCACTCCAACGCTCCGATCGCCACCACGCCCACCACATACAGGATGGTGCTGGTGGCCAGCGTGAGCTTGGCGTGCAGCGACCAGTGCCGCGGTCTGCGCCAACTGCCGGCAATGGACAGGATCGCCGGGAATCCGAGTGCACCGACGAAACCGCCGATGATGATCGGCAGGTTCATCCACCAGTCACCCACGAACTGACCGAGGCCGCCCACCTCGATGATGAAACCGGCGTTGTTGAAGATCGAGACAGACTGGAACAGCGCGTGCCAGATCGCCGTGCCGAGCGAGTGCTCGAGCAGCAGGTACTTCGGAAGCAGCACCACGAACAACGCACTCTCGAGCACGGCAATCGTGACGAGCACCACGCGCACCAGGGAGCCGACCTCACCGAGGCGCGTCGTCTTGGTCTCCGCCGCTGCGAGCAGCTTCTGCGTCAGTCCGATCCGGCGCGAGACGGCCAGCCCGAGGATCGAGGCGAGCGTCATCACCCCCAGACCGCCGATCTGGATCCCGATCAGGATCACCGCCTGGCCGAACGTGGACCAGTAGACAGCCGTGTCCACGGTGACCAGCCCCGTCACGCACACTGCCGAGGTGGCCGTGAACAGGGCGTCCGCGAACGGTGCGGTCTCCCCGCTGGCGGTGGCGATCGGCAGCGAGAGCAGCGCCGTCACGATGGCGATGACCGATGCGAACACGATGAGGGTCAGCCGTGCTGGGGAACGGCGGGCGACGTCGTCCACGCGTTCGCGCAGTCGCGCCAGCATACCGACGTCGTCGCCGATGCGGTAAGTGCCCTCCCGTGCCACGGTTCTCCTGATCGCCGCCACTCACGAACGTGCCCACTGTGCCATGGCGACGCCGGTCTGTGGCCCGCCCGCGCGCAAACCTCACCCGTGCCGTTCCGAAAAGGGCGGCCAGTCCACGACCGTGCCGCCAGCATCGCCAAGCCGCGCTACCGTGAAGCATGGCCTTTCCCGTCACCGTGCCGTGGAGCGACGATCTGCTCTCCTACGATTTCGGGCCCGGGCATCCCATGGCGCCGATTCGGCTGCGGCTCACCCTGGACCTGATCGAGGCCCTTGGTCTGTGGGAGATCCCGGGTGTGTGCATGGTGGGTGCGGAGGTTGCCTCCGATGAGGAGTTGGCGCTGGTCCACGAGACCGACTACGTGGCGGCTGTACGGGCCGCTTCCACCGGAACGCCGGACCGTGCACGCGGGCTCGGAACCACTGATGACCCGATCTTCGCCGGAATGCATGAGGCGTCGGCTCGGATCGCCGGAGCCACGCTGGCCGCTGCACGCGCCGTCTGGCAAGACGTGCCGCGGCAGGCTGTCAGTCTCGCCGGCGGAATGCACCACGCGATGCCGGGCAGGGCAGGCGGATTCTGCATCTACAACGACGTGGCCGTGGCGATTGCCTGGTTGCTCGAACACGGATGTGAACGGGTGCTGTACCTGGATGTGGACGCCCACCACGGTGATGGCGTGGAGCGCACCTTCTGGGACGATCCTCGGGTGGTGACCATTTCGATACACCAGAGCGGCCAGACGCTGTTTCCCGGCACCGGATTTGCCCAGGACATCGGCGGCCCGAATGCCCGCGGTTCGGCCATCAACCTCGCGCTGCCCGAAGGGACAGGGGACAATGCGTGGCTGCGGGGGATCGAGGCGGTCACGGCGCCGGTGCTGGCCGAGTTCGCACCGCAGGTGATCGTCAGCCAGCACGGATGCGACACCCATCATCGGGATCCGCTCACCGGGATGGACATTTCGGTGGATGGGCAACGGATGGCCGCACAGATGGTGCAGCACTGGGCACATCGCCACGGCGGCGGGCGATGGCTGGCCACCGGTGGCGGCGGGTACGACGTCATCTCCACAGTGCCGAGATCGTGGGCGCATCTCCTCGCCGTGAGCGCCGGAGCGCACCTTCCGGTGGAGACTCTGGTTCCGGAGGGGTGGTTGCGCCGAGTTCGCACGCTCACCGATGGCGAGATCCCAGTCACGATGTCGGACGGTCGCGCCCCGCAGTTGCGCTCCTGGGTGGATGGATTCGACCCGGCTGACCCGGTGGATCAGGCGATCGCAGCTACCCGGCGAGCGGCATTTCCATGGCGCGGTCTTGACCCGCTGACGGCCGAGTGATGGTGCACGAGGTTCCCGTTGAGCCCCTCCTACCCCTAAGATGCACTTCTGGGGCCCCACACAAGTGAGCCGGCGGTGCACCGATCGCACCGGCGACCAGACGCAGACGAGGGAGACGAGGGACATGGCCGACGCCGCCGCGCCGCGCTTCCTCACCGTTGCTGAGGTAGCCGAGATGGCGCGAGTCTCGCGGATGACCGTGTACCGCATGGTGCACTCGGGTGAACTCCCAGCGATCCGCGTCGGGAAGTCGTACCGCGTGCCCCAGGCGGCCGTTGAGGAGATGCTCTCCGGTGGCCTCGAGGACTGGGGAGAGACCCGGTCCATCTCCGGACACTGAGCCCTACCGGCGCCGGTGGCGGGCCAGACGGGTCGGTGCGACGGGTAGAATGTCCTGATGTTCTGTCCGACGTGAACCGAGACGCACCGTGAGTGCATGGTTAGGTTCTCGTTTTTCGTCCAGTCGTAGTGAGGTCCCGTGGGTTCAGTTGTCAAGAAGCGTCGTAAGCGGATGTCGAAGAAGAAGCATCGCAAGCTGCTCCGCAGGACGCGTCACCAGCGCCGCAACAAGAAGTAGACGGCGCGCCTGCGCCGGGCCGGATCGCTCGTTCCCGTTCGCGGGTGCGGTCCGGCCTTTCGCGCGCCCGGGCTCCGTCGCAGCACCCTGGTAGTGCCCTGACGATGCGGCTCGCGTAGCCTGGCCCGGTGGATGCGCGCGTAGTTCTGTACTCCCGCCCCGGCTGCCACCTGTGCGATGACGCCCGACGCGTCGTGCGGGCGATCTGTGCACGCACCGGAGACGGGTGGGTTGAGATCGACATCGACGGCGATGCCGAACTGACCCAGCGATATGGCGAACTCATTCCGATGGTACTGGTCGACGGTGCGCAGGTCGGCTATTTCCGGATCGATCCAGCACGGCTCGAGGCTGCGCTCGCCTGAGACGACGAACGTCAGGCGAGCGACGAGGGTGCCCTGAGTGTCGCCGATCGCTCAGATTGCGACACTCAAGCCACCCTCGCTCGTTCCTGCCGGAGTACTCAGGCCTGCTTCGCCGCCTGAACCTCGATCGAGATCGTCACCTTGTCGCCCACGAGAAGGCCGCCACCCTCCAGAGCGACGTTCCAGGTGAGGTCGAAGTCCTTGCGGGAGATGACCGTCTGCGCGGAGAACCCGACCTTCTCCTCGCCATCCCCGGAGGCGAGGGCTCCGTTGAACTCCACATCAAGGGCCACCTGCCGTGTGACGCCGTTGATCGTGAGGTCGCCGTGGAGGGTGAACTCCTCGCCGGCTCCTTCCACCGAGGTGCTCGCGAACGTCCATTCCGGGTTGCTCGCTGAATCCCAGAAGTCGGGGCTGGTCAGGTGCCCGTCGCGCTGTTCGTTGCCGGTGTGCACTGATCCGGACTGGATCGTCACCTGAGCTGAGGAGTCGGCGAAGTTCTCAGCGATGGTGAAGTGTCCGCTGAAATCGGTGAACCGGCCGCGCACCTTGGAGATGCCGGAGTGGCGGACGACGAAGCCGACCTCGCTGTGGACGGTATCGATGGCGTAGGTGCCGACGGGAATGGTGCTCACGGTGGTCGTGCTCACGAGTGCTCCTTCATGTGGATGATTGAATGTTGTAGTAATTACCGTGACGGACAACTACCCTCCTGTCAAGAGGTGCACGTGATCGGCTCACCAGGAAGGACCGAGATGACGCAGCCGCGATGGCTGGATCAGGAACAGCAGCGCTATTGGCGGTCCCTCCTCGAAGGGTGTTGGTCGCTCTTTGAGGCACTTGGCCACGACCTGGAGGAGGCCGCCGACCTCTCGATGAACGAGTACGAGGTTCTCGTCCGGCTCAGCGAATCCGAGGATCGTTCGCTGCGGATGTCCCACCTTGCCGACCAGGTGGTCTCCTCGCGTTCTCGGCTGACCCACACGGTGCGACGGATGGAAGCCGCCGGTCTGGTCGAGCGCCGCAGCAACTGTGACGATGGCCGTGGTGTGGACTGTGTGCTCACCGATTCCGGCTACGCCCGCCTGGTAGAGGCGGCTCCGGCGCACGTGGAATCGGTACGCCGCCGCCTCGTCGATCAGCTCTCCCCGGAGCAACTGAAGACAGTAGGCGAGGCGTTCGAGCGCATCACCGCCGAGATCGACGCCGAACGAGAGGGCCGCTAGCGCCCGTCCCCGCTGCCCGCTGCCCGCTGCCCGCTGCCCGCTGCCCGCTGCCCGCTGCCCGCTGCCCGCTGCCCGCTGCCCGCTCCGAGCGAATCAGCATTGGCCATAGTGAGGCGCCTCACTGTGCGGTGCTTCGCCGTCGTGCCTGGTGCCGGCGGGAATTTGCGACACTGGTGCCATGGCGTACACGACGGTCCACCTCCTGCGGCACGGCGAGGTCTATAACCCTGAGCGTGTGTTGTACGGACGGTTGGATGGCTACCACCTCTCCGAACGAGGCCGGGAGATGGCCGCGCGGGTGGCGCACACGCTCAGCGACCGCGGCGCCGACATCGTCTCCGTCACGGCGTCACCATTGCTGCGTGCCCAGGAGACCGCCGCGCCCGTTGCCGAGGCCTTTGGCCTGGAGATCACTACCGACGACCGGGTGATCGAGGCCGGGAACGACTTCGAGGGCACCGCCGTGGCGAAAGATCCTGCCCAGCTGCTGCACCCCGCTCGATTCGCCAAACTGCTGAACCCATGGCGCCCTTCCTGGGGAGAACCGTACGTCGAGGTCATCGCCCGCATGACGGCGGCCATCCGGGACGTGCGCGCCCGCGCCGAGGGTCACGAGGCCGTGGTGGTCTCCCACCAGCTCCCGATCTGGTCCATGCGCCGCCGCCTGGAGGGTCGGTCGATGCTGCACGACCCGCGTCAGCGGCGCTGCACCCTCGCCTCGCTGACCTCCCTCACCTTCGACGACGGCACACTTGTGGCGCTCGACTACGACGAACCGTGCCGTGATCTTCTTCCGGACTCCTCCACGGCGGTCCTTCCGTGACCACTGCGTTCACCGGTCCGGGCCGCCGGGGAATGTTCCGGGTGGCGGCGATGGTCGCCGGCGCAGCCCTCCTCGCCGGATGTGCCGGTCAGGACGCGATCGAAGACGATGGGGCAAGTTCTGGATACGTCGCCGGTGACGGCACCATCGAGACCTGGGCGCTCGACGAACGGGGCGAACCGGTGGAACTCGGGGGCGAGAGCTTTCACGAGGAACCGATCGACATCGCCGACTGGCGCGGTGGGCCGGTGGTGGTGAACTTCTGGTACGCCGAATGTCCGCCGTGCCGTGCCGAGGCACCGGACCTGGCCCAGGTGTCCCAGGACTATGCCGACGCCGGCGTGCGCTTTCTCGGCGTGAACCACACGAACGATGCCGGCACCGCGCTGGCCTTCGAACGCCGCTTCGAGGTGCCCTATCCGAGTCTGCACGATCGTGACGCCGAAGGGGTGGCTGCGATGCAGGGCGCCGTGCCGCTGCAGGCGATGCCAAGCACGGTGGTGCTCGATCAGGAGGGCCGGGTGGCCGCGCGGGTGATCGGGCTCGTTGAGGCGAGCACCCTCAGCGGCCTACTCGATGACGTCCTCGCCGAAGCACCGTGAACTGGCTGAGCGACCTCGGCGCGGTGTTCGCCGAAACAGTGTTCTCCGGTTCGCTGCTGGCCGCCGCACCCGTGGCCTTGATCGCAGGCTTCATCTCCTTCGCCTCCCCATGCGTGCTGCCACTGGTGCCCGGATACCTCGGCTACGTCGGTGGGATGGTCGGTGCCGATGCCTCAGGCACCAGGTCGGGAGGCGGCGGTACAGCCACCGTCTCCACCCGGGCGCGCCGCCGCCTGGTCCTCGGCGTGCTCGCCTTCGTGGCCGGATTCACCGCTGTGTTCACAGCGACCACGATGGCCCTGGCCGGAGTGGGCCTCGCCCTCGTGCAGTGGCAGGAGGAGATCACCCGGGTACTCGGGGTCGTGGTGATCCTGATGGGCCTGGCCTTTCTCGGCGCGGTCCCGTTCCTGCAGCGCGAACGCCGGATCCAGCTCAGCCCGCGGGCCGGCGTGTGGGGTGCCCCGCTGCTGGGCGTGGTGTTCGGTCTTGGCTGGATACCCTGCATCGGACCCACGCTCGCCGCCGTGCAGACCCTCGCCATTGACGGCGCGAACCCCGGGCGAGCCCTGGTGCTCGTCCTGCTTTACTGCCTCGGACTGGGCCTGCCGTTCGTGCTCGTGGCGCTGGGTCTGCGCTCCTCACAGCGGATGCTCTCGGTGCTGCGCCGGCATCGGCTGCTCATCAAACGCATCGGCGGTGGCCTGCTGGTGCTGATCGGGCTTGCCCTGGTGACTGGCCTGTGGGGGCAGTTCGTGGGCGGGATCCAAGGTCTCATCGCCGATTTCGAGGTGCTCGTGTGAGCCGCTACGAACCCGTCGGTCTCAAAGATGCCTCATCGCCCGATTCAGGGACGCGGACGGCCGGTGGTCCGCGCCTGGGCGCTCGCGGCTGGCTGCGCTGGATCTGGCGTCAGCTCACCAGCATGCGGGTGGCGCTCCTGCTCCTGCTGCTGCTCGCGGTGGTGGCCCTGCCCGGTGCGTTCTTCCCGCAGCGGCCTTCCGATCCGAACAGCGTGCTGCAGTACTACCGGGACCACCCGGATACGGCCGAACTACTCGAGACCCTGCATCTGTTCGATGTGTACTCCTCCCCGTGGTTCTCCGCGGTGTACCTGCTGCTGTTCACCTCGCTGATCGGGTGCATCGTGCCGCGCACCTGGTCCCATCTGCGCAACCTTCGCGCCGAGCCGACCCGCGTACCGCGCCAGCTGTCCCGCTTCGAGGTGCGCTCCGAACTGCGGGTTCCGGGTGATCCCGCCGAAGCTGAGCGCACGCTGCTGGCAGCCTTGGGCCGGCGGTACACCCGCCGTAGCGGTACCGAACAGCGGGCGACGGCGTCCGGTCAGGTTCGCACCATCTCCGCCGAACGGGGAAGAGGACGCGAGACCGGTAACCTGATCTTCCACCTCGCCCTGGTGGGCCTGCTCGTGGTGACGGCGTGGGGCCAGTTGGTGCACTACCGGGGGCAGATCGTGGTGGTCGAGGGACACACCTTCGTGAACGCTCCGCTCGACTACGACTCCTTCGACACCGGAGCCTGGTTCGATGCCGACTCCGTGGAACCGTTCCGGCTCCGGCTGGACGACTTCTCCTCCGTGTTCACCGACGACGCCCAACCGCGGGAGTTCACCGCCTCGGTGACGATGCTCTCCCCGGACGGTGCCGCACGGGAGCAGGACATCCGGTTGAACCACCCGCTGGAGACCGACTCGACGCGCGTGTACCTCTCGGGCAACGGCTACGCCCCGGACGTCACGGTCACCGATGCCGACGGAGAGGTGGCGTTCGCCGGGCCGACGATGTTCCTGCCCTCGGGTGACCTCTTCTACACCTCCAACGGGGTGATCATGGCGCCCGGCGCCGCACGGGCCGAGGAGCAGCTCGGATTCAGCGGGGTGCTGCTTCCCACCGTGGTGGAGAGCCCTGAGGGCGAACCGATCGGTTCGGCCTACCCGGAGGCGATTGATCCGGTGCTCGTGCTCACCCTGTACGTCGGCGACCTCGGCTTGGATGATGGTCAGCCGCAGAGCCTGTTCACCTTGGACACCACGAACATGGAGCAGGTCACCGGTGCTGACGGCGAGCCCGTGCGCCTCGTTTTGCGACCGGGCGAGACGCTCGACCTGCCAGACGGACTCGGCACGATCACCTTCGAGGACCTGCCCCGGTTCGCCGCGCTCGACGTGCGTTACGACCCGTCCATCGTGTGGATGGGCATCTTCGCCGGTCTGGCGTTCGTGGGCCTGATCGGTTCCCTGTTCCTGCCCAGGCGTCGCGTCTGGGCAAAGATCGCCCCCGGACCCGGCGGCACTACAGTGGTGACGGCAGCAGCCCTGGCCCGTGGGGACGACCCCGGGTTACGTCGTGAGCTGGACCGGATCCTCGGCCCCCTCGGCGAGCAGACGAAGGAGAACAGATCATGATCGGGACGTACAGCACGCTCCTCGTCTACGCAGCGATGGCCTGCTATGTGATCGCCATGGTCGCCTTTGCGGTGGACGTCTCAGCCCTGGGTACCGGAGCGAGCAAGAATCGGCGTCGCCGGGCCGCTGGGATCGGTATGGCCATGACGTGGCTCGCCGCCGTGGTCCTGCTGGTAGCGCTCGTCTTGCGCGGATTCGCTGCCGGACGGGTGCCGTGGGCGAACATGTACGAGTTCACCCTCATGTTCACGTTCTTCCTGACGGCGATCTTCCTGGTGGTGCAGCGCCGCCGGGACATCCGCTTTGTGGGAGTGGGTGTTGCCCTGCTTTCGTTCCTCGCCCTGTTCCTGGCCGTGGCAGTTCTCTACGTGGCAGCTGACGGCGTGCAGCCCGCCCTGGACAGCTACTGGCTGATCATCCACGTCTCGGTAGCCACGCTGGCCACCGGTCTGTTCGGGGTCAGTGCGTTGCTCTCGATCCTGCAGTTGGTCAAGGGCAGTGGCGAGCGCTCCGGCGCACGCTCGGTCGCTGCACAGGAGTCCGGTCCCGATCCCGTCACCGGAGGATCCGGCGCCGCTGGGGGCGTGGCGACGGCGGTCAAGGCCGGCACGGTCTCCCCGTTGACCCGCGTGCTCGACGCCTTCCCGGCCGCTACGGACCTGGAGCGGATCGCCTACCGGTTGAACGCCGTCGGCTTCGTGGCCTGGACCTTCACCCTGGTGGCCGGAGCGATCTGGGCCGAGCACGCCTGGGGCCGGCCATGGGGCTGGGATCCGAAGGAGACCTGGACGTTCGTGGTCTGGGTGATCTACGCCGCCTACCTGCACGCACGGGTGACCACCGGCTGGGCGGCGAACAGGTTCGCCTACTTCGCCCTGATGGGATTCGTGGCCCTGCTCGCGAACTTCTACATCGTGAACATCTTCTTCAACGGGCGGCACTCCTACTCGGGCTTGTGACCGCCTGAGGTGCCGTTCTCGGAGTCCGAATCGGACTCGAAATCGGTCTCCGCAGCGCCCGGCTCACCGGTGGTGTCCCCTTCGGTCGCCTCATCGCCGCCGGGGGAGTCGGCACCAGGATGTGGCCGGGTACGCCGGTCCAGATCGGCCAGAAAGGCCGGGTCGTCATCCGGGGCGAGTGGCCCCGTGCGACGCCGTGGTGCCGGCTGACCGGAGGCGCCTGCGCTGCGGGAGACCAACAGCCAGATCAGCGCGCCGAGCACCGGTAGCGCGACGATCAGGGTGACCCACAGCCACGTGGGTAGGTTCTTGCGCCGCTGCTCCTCACCGCCGACACAGTCGATCACCGAGTACACGGTGAGGGCCAGCACGACCAGCCCGAGCAACACAAACCTCATCCGATGAGCCTACGCTGTGTTCATGCCAGTCCTCGCCTACAGCGTGCTGCGCATCCTCCTGATTGTGGTGGCAGGTTTCGGCCTCTACCTGGCGGGGATGCGCGGTGTGCTGCTCGTTGCCGGCGCCGTGCTCATCGGCGCGGGTCTTTCCTACGTGCTGTTGGAGAAGTTCCGCCGGGCGTCGGCCGCATGGCTGCAAGCACGGGGCGGTGGCAGGCCCAGTCGGTTCGCCGCGGCGCTGGGATCGGACGCGCGCGAAGAAGACGAGATCATCGCCAGACCCGGTGATGAACCGCCAGCGGCCGCGCCACCAGCGCGGACCTCAGACGAGCAGCACGATCCCGAGCCCAAGGCCGAGCGCTAGCTCCAGCAGCCCGGTCCGGGCGAGCACCTGGATCAGCTCGCGGCCGGCAGCACCCCCGAGGACTTGCGCGGAGAGCTGGAACACCGGCAGTACCAGCCAGATCAGGAGCAGCGCCCACGGTGCCCAGAACGCGATGGCCAGTGCACAGGCCACGGCAGCGATCAGCAGGATCACGTAGGCCAGGCGGGCACGCCCCTCGCCCAACCGCACCGCGAGGGTGCGCTTGCCGGCCACCTCGTCCGTGGGGATGTCCCGGATGTTGTTCACCATCAGCAGTGCACACGCCACGGCGCCGATCGAGCACGCCGCCAACACCGCCGGTCCGGTGATCGTGCCGGCCTGGGTGTAGGTGGTGCCGAGCGTCGCCACCAGGCCGAAGAACACGAACACGGCCACCTCACCGAGGCCGCGGTAGCCGTAGGGGTTTCGACCACCGGTGTAGAACCAGCCGGCCAGCACACATGCGGCACCCACCGCGATCAGCCACCACGCCCCGGCCAGGGCGCACAGCAGGAGCCCGAGCACACCGGCCACGGCGAAGGCGGCGAATGCCGCTCGCTTCACTGCCCTCGGGGAAACGGCACCGGAGGCGGTCAGCCGCACCGGGCCCACCCGCGCATCGTCTGTGCCGCGGATGCCGTCGGAGTAGTCGTTGGCGAAATTCACCGCCACCTGCAGGGCGAGCGCGACCCCCGCGGCAAGGACTGCACGCACTGGTGAGGCAGCTCCGGAGAATGCCGCGGCACCGGTACCGGCGAGCACCGGGGCGAGGGCCGCCGGCAGGGTGCGGGGGCGGGCGCCGGTGGCCCAGTCGCGCAGGGTGGGCATGCGGGCTCCGATCAGAGGAGGGAAGGGCTCGGAGAAGGATAATCCGCCGTCGATCCGGTCGACCATCTCGACGAGGGTTCCTGCACGTGGAGATCGTTGATTCGATCGGCGGTGGGCTCAGGTGCTGGCGCCATGGACCTCGGCGGAGCCGTCGGCCACCGCCTGGGCGGCGAGACTGGCAGCCATCAGCCGGTCCACTTTCCCCGGGCCGCGGCGGGGCAGTTCAGGCATCCGCACCATGGCACGGGGGGCGTGTGGTCCACCCCCGGCCCGGGTGCGCAGGTCCGCCAACGTCGCCGAGCCGACGATGACGGCCGTCACGAGATCACCCCAGGTCGGGTCGGGTACCCCCACCACCACGCACTCGGCCAGACCTGGCGTTCCGGACAGCCTGCGCTCCACCTCACCCGGGTGCACGTTCACGCCTCCTGTCACCAGGACGTCGTCCAACCGGCCGTGCACCACGAGTTTCTCGTCCGCCCACGCACCCGAGTCGGTGGTGCGCAGCCATCGGCGCCCGTTCTCGGTCACGAACTCCGAGATGAGCACCGCGCCGTTCGATGGATCATCTGCAGTCTCCTGGAGGTAGGCCTCGGCCAGTACCGGGCCGCTGATCTCAATCCGGCCCCCCTCGCCAAGGCGCACCAGGACGTCGTCAAGTGGGACGCCGTCGTACACGCACCCGCCGCAGGTCTCGGTCATCCCATAGGTGGTGACCACCGGTACCCCGGCCGACCTGGCTCGTACGAGGAGGGCCGCGGGTGTGGCAGCCCCACCGATGAGAACGGCAGCGCACGTCCGCAGAGCCGCGAGTGCGACCTCGGCATCGGGCTCCGAGTGGCCCGGGCCGAGGAGTCGCATGAGCTGAGTCGGAACCAGGGAGACATACCTTGGTAGGTCCGCGCGCATCCGGACGACGGCGGCGGCCAGTTCCGCCGGGTCGAACCTTCCGTCGGGGGTGCTCTCGGGCTCGACGCCGGCCGCCAGCGAGCGGATCAGCACCTGTATCCCGGCCACATGGTCCGGCGGCAGGGTCAGCAGCCACTGCCCGGGGCCGGCGAGGCGGGCGTGGGTGGCCGCGGCGCTGGTGAGCAGTGCGTCGGCGCTCAGGGCTACCGCCCTGCCCGTACCTGAGGTCGATCCGGAGGTGCCGAGCACCAGCGCGGTCCGTGGATGTTCGGCCACCTGCTCGCCCACCCGCTGGGCCGTGGTACCCAGCATCAGGGGCGGTCCGCCGTCCAGAGCATCGCGCAGCCGGGGTAGCAGGGTGGACAGGTCGCGACCGAGCACCCGCTCAGCGTACGGGGTGGCGAGATACGGGTCGTAGAGTGGGCGCGTGCCCGCCGCAGTGCTTGCCCCCGCCCGGACCACAGGTCGTTCGCGACGACCTGCCAGTGCGCGCTGCTGGGCGGCGCCGCTACTATCGGTGGCATTGATCGCCGGTTGCACCGCGACCGAGGATCCCGAGCCGTCGCCGACGCCCACGACGGCCTCACCGAGCCCGGTGGTGGCGGACAAGCAGGCGCCGCCCGAGCCCGAGATCACTCCGAGGTGGCCGCTCACCGGTGCCGTGGCCGGTGACGAGTTGGTGGAACGCCCGGCGATGTCGATCAAGATCGAGAACTCGGAAGCGGCGCGCCCGCAGACAGGGCTGCAGGCGGCCGACGTGGTGTGGGAGGAGATGGTGGAGGGCGGGATCACCCGCTTCAACGCCGTCTACCACTCCGACCTGCCGGCCCAAGTGGGCCCGGTGCGGTCGGTGCGACCGATGGACGCGGCGATCTCGGCATCCTATGGCGGGCTCCTCGTGGCCTCGGGCGGTCAGGCTCCGTTCATCAATGGCGCTCGAGACGCCGGTCTGCAGATCCTCACCGACGATCTGGGACACGGCGGCTTCACCCGCAGCAGCGCCCGGCTCGCACCACACAATCTGTATGGGACGCCGTCGTTGTTCCTGGACCAGGCAGATGAGAGCCACACCGAACCACCGGCTGAACAGTTGGAGTTCGCGCGCCGCGCGGACGGGGCCACCGCGATGAGCGAGGGAACGCCGGCCGACGAGGTCACGATCTCCTTCCCGAGCGCGAGACCATCGTGGTCCTGGAACGCCGGTGATGAGGTCTGGGAGCGGCACGAGAGCGGTGAGCCGGCTACCACGGAGGACGCCGGCCGGATCACGGCGGTGAACGTCGTGGTGCTGCGGGTGGAGATCTCCACCACCGCCTACGTGGACCCGTCGGGAGCGAATGTGCCCGAGACGATCCTCTCCGGAGGAGGTGCGGCGATTGTTGCCAGCGGTGGACACTCGATCGAGGTGTCCTGGTCCAAAGATGACCCGAGCGCACCCGTGGTGCTCACCTCGGCCGATGGCGAGTCGGTCGACCTCGCTCCTGGCAACACGTGGATCGAGCTGGTTCCCACCTCGGGTTCCAGCGTTGCTGTGTCATGACCCGACGACAAAGCAGGCCCTGGAGGAGAATCGATGACTGATGTGCGTATTGGTGTTCAACTGCAGCCCCAGCATGCGGGGGAGTACGGGCTGATCCGCGACGCCGTCCTGCGTGCCGAGGAGGCCGGTGTGGACGTGGTCTTCAACTGGGACCACTTCTACCCGCTCACCGGAGACCCGGAGGGGTACCACTACGAGTGCTGGACGATGCTCGGTGCCTGGGCGGAACAGACCGAGCGGGTGCAGATCGGCGCTTTGGTGACCGGTGGTGGCTACCGCAACCCGGACCTCCTCGCCGATATGGCTCGCACTGTCGATCACATCAGCGGCGGGCGGCTCATCCTCGGTGTCGGCGCGGGCTGGAACGAGCGGGACTACACCGAGTACCAGTACGAGTTCGGCACCCCCGGCACCCGGTTGGCGCTGCTCAAGGACTATCTGCCGCGGATTGTCTCCCGGCTGGATCGGCTTCACCCGCGCGCCGTGGGCGATCTGCCCGTACTCGTCGGCGGCGGCGGTGAGCGCAAGACGCTGCGGCTGGTGGCTGAGCACGCGAACATCTGGCACGGCTTCGGCGATCTGGAGACGTTCACCCACAAGAGCGGCGTTCTCGAGCAGCACTGCGCCGATGTCGGACGCGATCCTGCCACGATCGCCCGATCCACGGCCTGGCCCGGCGTGGACCAGGCGGAGAAGTTCGTCGAGGTCGGCGCGAGCCTGTTCACCATCGGTACCAGCGGACCGGAGTACAACCTGGACGAGGTGCGGGCGGCCCTCGCCTGGCGTGACGCGCGCGGCTGACCGGGCACCGTCTCACCATCATTCCCCAGGATGATGAGGCGCTCGTGCGCGGGAATGACAGACCCGGTGGAGGTCCCGTCCCAGGGGCGATGACCGGAGCGGGTGCTTCGCCCAGGATCGAGATATGACAACGATCAATGCTCCGATGCCGACCGACCCGCGCCCCGTGCGGGACTCCCTCCTTCCCGCCGCGATCTCTTTGGTGGCCGTGCTTGCGGTGGTCAGCGGCCTCGCTGCCGCCGCGGGCCTCGTGGTCCGGGCGGTCGCCACCTATGTGATCGGCTGACCGCTGCGTTCCTGACCGTGCGAGCGCTCTCGAACGTGCAGGCGGCGGACGTCATCGGCCGGTCGGGGCCGTCAGTAGTAGTACGGGAAGCCCGACCAGTCCGGGTCGCGCTTGGCCAGGAACGCGTCGCGCCCCTCCACGGCCTCGTCGGTCATGTAGCCCATCCGGGTGGCCTCCCCGGCGAACACCTGCTGGCCGGCCATCCCGTCGTCGGCGAGATTGAATGCGAACTTCAGCATCCGGATCGCCTGCGGTGACTTGGTGGCGATGATCCGTGCGTACTCCAGCGCCCGCTCCTCGAGCTCGGCGTGCGGCACCGCCTCGTTGATCGCGCCCCATCGTTCGGCCTGCTCGGCAGAGTACTCCCGGGCGAGGAAGAAGATCTCCCGGGCGCGCTTGTCGCCCACCTGCCGGGCGAGCAGTGCGGAGCCGTAGCCGGCGTCGAAAGACCCGACGTTCGCATCGGTCTGCATGAACTTCGCGTGCTCGGCCGAGGCGATGGTCAGATCGGCCACCACGTGCAAGCTGTGTCCCCCTCCGGCGGCCCACCCGGGCACGACGGCGATCACCGGCTTGGGCATGGTGCGAATCAGTCGCTGCACCTCGAGGATGTGCAGTCGCCCCGCGCGTGCGGGGTCCACCTCGCCGGGCGTCTCGCCTTCGTAGCGGTAGCCGTCCCTGCCCCGGATGCGCTGGTCACCACCGGAGCAGAACGCCCAGCCGCCGTCCTTCGGGCTCGGTCCGTTCCCGGTGAGTAGCACTGCAGCCACATCGGAGCTCATCCGCGCGTGGTCGAGGGCGCGGAACAGTTCGTCCACGGTATGCGGACGGAATGCGTTGCGTACCTCGGGGCGGTCGAACGCGATCCGCACCACCGGCAGGTCGCGAGCGGCGCCCTCGCCCGTGCGGGCCGACCGATCCACGCCGCGGTGATAGGTGATGTCGGTGAAGTCGAAGCCGTTGATCGTCCTCCACCGCTGCGGGTCGAACAGTTCGGAAACGGACGCCGGCACGGGTGGGTTCTCGCTCACCCGCCCACTGTAACGAGCGTCCGGGCGAGCAGGTCCCGTGCCAGGGTGGCCGGGTCCTGGCCTTCGCTCAGCGCGGTGATGGCGGCGCCATCGATGACGGCGACCACGAGTTCGGCGTCCAGACCGATCGGGCCGGTGATGCGCTCGACCGCTGCGTCCACGCGGGCCCGCCCGGCGGCGTAGGCGGCGGCCACCGCCTCACTGCGGCCGGCGCCGGCGAGGTGCTCATAGTGCCCACGTACCTGGTCAGGTTCGGGGAGCACTGCCTCGACCGCCGCGGAGATCCGCGTGTGCTGCGGCGCGGCCGCCTCGAGGCGGTCGGCCACCCGCTCTGCCTGCTCGGCCCACCGAGCGACGATCTGGGTTCCGGCGGCGGTGACGAGATCGCTGAGCGAGGCGAAGTAGTACGTGGTGGCCGAGAGCGAGCAGCCTGCCCGGGTAGCGACCTCCCGGTGGGTGAGGGCCGTCGGGCCCTGCTCGAGCAGCACCTGAACGGCCGCGGTCAGCACGGCCTGACGGCGCCGCTCTCCCTTAGAGGTCACCTCAGTGCTCGGAGCCGGAGAGGTTGAGTCCCACGACTCCAGCGACGATCAGCACCAGTGAGACGATCTTGAGCACGCTCACACCCTCGCCCAACCAGACCATCCCGACCACCGCCGTCAGGCTGGCGCCGATGCCGACCCAGACCGCGTAGGCAGTGCCGACCGGGAGGCTGCGTAGTGCGTAGGCCAGCCCCGCCATACTCGCCACGAGCGAGACCACGAACACCACCGACGGCCACAGCTTCGTGAAACCCTCCGACGCCTTGAGGCTCGTCGCCCACACCGTTTCCAGCATCCCCGACACGATCAACACGACCCACGCCATGACTCCACCTCAACTTTCTAGTACTAACGTACCAGAATGGTTGCTTCCCAATCGGGCAGGTGGCGGACCCCTATCCTGAGCGGGTGAGAACGGCGTGCTACTCGATCGGCCTGCGGACCCGGTTCCGCGGACTGGACCGGCGCGATGGGATGGTGATCGAGGGCGAGGCCGGCTGGGGTGAGTTCTCCCCGTTCTGGGAGTACGGCGTCGAAGAATCCCGCGCCTGGTGGGCTGCCGCCCATGAAGCGGCCACCCTCCCGTACCCGGACCCTGTTCGCACGCGCATCCCGGTCAACGTCACCGTCCCGGCCACCACGCCCGAGCGCGCCCACGCGATCGTCACCGCCAGCGGTGGCTGCCGCACAGCCAAAGTGAAAGTGGCCGAACCGGGCCAGACCCTGGGCGAGGAGCAGGCCCGTCTGGAGGCCGTGCGGGACGCTCTCGGATCGAGTGGGGCGATCCGGATTGACGCCAATGCTGCGTGGGATCTGGACGAAGCCTCGCGCCGCCTCCCGATCCTGGACCGTGCCGCCGGTGGCCTGGAGTACGCGGAGCAGCCGTGCGCCGCCGTCGAGGACCTGGCCACGCTCCGCCGCCGAGGCAACGTCCCGATCGCTGCCGATGAGTCCATCCGCCGCGCAGCCGACCCGTTCGCCGTTGTCCGCGCCGAGGCGGCGGACGTGGTGGTGCTCAAGGTGCAGCCGCTCGGCGGTGTGCGAGCAGCGCTGCGGATCGCGGAGCAGATCGGTCTGCCGGTGGTGGTCTCCTCGGCGCTGGAATCCTCCGTCGGGATCGCCGCCGGAGTGGCGCTCGCGGCGGCCCTGCCCGAACTGCCCTACGCCTGCGGTCTGGCCACCGTGCACCTGTTCGAACGGGACGTCGTCGGCGACCCGCTGCTTCCCACGAACGGCGAACTGCCGGTACGCCGCGTGGCCCCCGAACCACACCTGCTCGAGGCTGCGGCTGCCGACGAGGCGGTCACCGCGCGCTGGCACGATCGACTGGCTGCCGTGACAGGATCGCGGGCATGACCAACCCGTCCACCGCGCGTGCGCGGGCCGTCGTGACCGCTCTGGTGGCCGCTGGGGTCCGGGATGTGGTGCTCGCGCCTGGGTCCAGGAGCGCACCGCTCGCCTATGCGTTGCACGCAGCTGAGAGCGCCGGCTGGCTCCAGGTCCACATCCGCATCGACGAGCGTTCGGCCGGATTCGTCGCACTCGGGATCGCCCGGGTGCGCCCGGCCGCTGTGGTCACCACCTCCGGCACTGCCGTGGCGAACCTGCACCCCGCGGTGCTCGAGGCCGCCCACTCCGGGGCACCGCTGGTGGTCGTCAGTGCCGACCGGCCGCACGAGCTGCGCGGCGTCGGGGCGAACCAGACCACCGACCAGGTGAAGATCTTCGGCTCGACCGTCCGCAGCTTCACCGAACTGCCCGCCGACGATGCCGACCCGGCGCGCGGAGTACGCAGTGCCGTCACTCGCGCCGTGCTGGCCGCCATCGGCGCCCGCACCCGCACACCCGGGCCGGTGCACCTGAACGTCGCCTTCCGTGACCCGCTCACTCCCGACGACGGTCCGTGGGTCGAGGAGATCCCCTCGCCGGTGCAGGTGATCGGCAGTCAACCGGGCGAGCCCGTGGCGCTGCCGCGCGGTCCGCGCACGGTGGTGGTGGCCGGCGACGGCGCCCCATCGGCAGCCTCTGTCGAACAGGCGGCCTCCTGGGGGTGGCCGATCCTCGCCGAACCCTCTTCCGGCCTGCGCGGCGCCGCCACTGCGGTGGTCGCCGGTCGTGTGATCGTCGAGGAGCTGGCCGACCAGATCGAGCGGGTGGTGGTGCTCGGCCGGCCCACGCTGAGCCGCCCGGTCACCCGGCTACTCGCCCGCGACGACGTGGACGTGGTTGTGGTGCCCGGCACTGCCGACTGGGCCGATGTCGCCGGAACCGCGCGAGTGATCGCCGACGCCGTCGCCGTCCCCGGCGAACTCGATGACGGCGAGCAGGACTGGCTGCACCGATGGCTGGCGGCCTCGGTCGCGGTGGCAGCGGAGTTGGCCCAGCCGCGTCCGCTCGACGGCCCGGCGGTCGCCCACGCCGTGCTCGCGGCCGGTGGAACGGTGGTGCTTGGCTCTTCGATGGCGGTCCGCGACGCCGACCTGGCTGCACCAGCCGGCCCAGCACCCTCGGGAGCAACACGGGTGTTCGCCAACCGTGGCCTCGCGGGCATTGACGGCACCATCTCCACGGCCACCGGGCTGGCGCTGACCGGTACCCCGGTGCGAGCTTTGATGGGAGACCTCACCTTCGCCCACGACGTCGGAGGCCTCGCCCGCGGCCGCCTCGAACGCGAGGTGGACCTGCAGGTGGTCGTGCTCAACGATGATGGCGGCTCCATCTTCGCCACGCTCGAGCACGGCAAGAACGAGTACGCCCACACCTTCGGCCGGTTCTTCGCCACCCCGCAGGGTGTCGACATCGCGGCGCTCGCGGCCGGGTTTGGAGCGGTCTACCGCCGCGTGAGTACAGCCGCGGAGTTGGCTGAGACGCTCACGATGCCGGTTCGCGGTCGCAGTGTGGTCGAGGTCCGGCTGGATCCCGACACCGCACGGCAACGTGCGGAGACGATGACGGCCCGGCTGCGCGAGGTCGTCCGGAGCTAGGCACCGCCCACACTCTGAATCCATTTCTCGTGACTGAACCTGCGCCGTCGTGGGTTCACCCAGGAAAACTGGGTTCACATGACCTGTGGCTGTGATTCCCAGGAGGCTCTCAGGAACAGTTCAGCCGCACGACAGGTCAAGGCGTTGAGATGGGTCCATCACCGTAAGGAGGACTCATGAACGAGCAGTATCGTCCCGGTTCAGAGGGGCCCGCCGCCGAGCCGCAGGGTCACCGACCGACGCCAGACCACCCCATCCCTGCCCCACCGCCACAGCAGCAGTCGTCCCAGCAGCCCGCCTCGGCACACGGAGCCGCAGGCCCTGCCATGCAGGCCGGCCCGGCTTCCTGGACGGCCACCACTACACCGCCGAACCCCTACGCCTGGTCCGCTCCCACACCGGCGGGCGGTGCCGGGAGTGCCGGGAGTGCCGGCCATGCAGGCGGGCACGGTCATCCCCACGGGCCGAACCCGATGCCCACACCTGCACCACCGGCCGCCCAGCAGGCGACGCAGCCGGGCAATCACCCACCGGCTCTCGCACCGCGCGGCAAGCGGCAGCGCCCCTGGTTGATGGTCGGCGCGGCCGCGATCCTCTCGGCCATGCTGGCCAGCGGCGGCACCGCCCTGGCGCTCCACGGCATCGCCGACTCAAGCGATTCCGCGCTGACCCAGGTGTCCGCTGGCACCACCGTGGCCCCGGCCGCCGATGGCAGCCCGAACTGGCAGGCGGTCGCCGAATCGGTGCGTCCGAGTGTGGTGGCCATCGACGCCGCGTCCCAGCGGGGGCAAGGCGCCGGCTCCGGGGTGATCATCGACGCTGATTCGGGTTACGTGCTCACCAACAACCATGTGGTCGAGGGCGCCCAGCAGCTGGCCGTCACGCTCAGCGACGGGCGGATGTACGAGGCGGAGATCGTCGGTACCGACCCCGCCACCGACCTTGCCGTGCTCCAGCTCTCCGACCCGCCGGAGGACCTCGCGGCAGCAACGCTCGGCACCTCGGAGGATGTCGCCGTCGGAGAGAACGTGATGGCCGTGGGCAACCCGCTCGGGCTGGACTCCACCGTCACCACGGGGATCGTCTCGGCCCTGGACCGCCCGGTGGGCACCACCGACCAGCAGTCGCAGGAGTCGGTCGTCACCAATGCCATCCAGATCGACGCGGCCATCAACCCCGGGAACTCCGGCGGTCCGCTATTCGACTCGGAGGGCCACGTGATCGGCATCACCTCCTCCATCGCCACAGACGGCCAGTCGTCGGGCAGTATCGGCCTCGGCTTCGCGATCCCCGTGGACCTCGCCACGAACATCGCCGATCAGCTCATCTCCGACGGTTCAGCAGAGCACGCCTATCTGGGCGTGACCCTCACCGACGAGACCGTCACGGCGGACGGATCCACTCGATCGGGCGCCGCCGTGCACGAGGTGATGGATGGCACGCCGGCTGCCGAGGCCGGCCTGCAGTCCGGCGATGTGATCGTCCAGATCGACGACCACGCCGTGGGAGGTGCCACCTCCCTCACCGGGTACGTGCGGACCTACTCCTCGGGCGACCAGGTAAGCCTCGGCGTGGTCCGGGATGGTCAGCTGGACGAGGTGATGGTCACGCTCGCCGCCCGGGAGGATGTGACGTCCTAGTGAGCCAATGCGGTCCGCATCGGCTCCAGCTTCGCCTCGGACTCAGCGATCTCAGCCGCTGGGTCTGAGGCGGCGACGATCCCGCACCCAGCGAACAACCGTAACGACCGGCCATCCTGGGCCACCTCGGCAGAGCGCAGGGCGATGCCCCACTCACCGTCACCGTCGGCGCCGATCCAGCCCACCGGCCCGGCGTATCGCGCGCGGTCCATGTGCTCGTGTTCGGCGATGATCCGGGCGGCCACGTCGGTGGGAGTGCCGCACACGGCTGCCGTGGGGTGTAGTGCGGCCGCCACCTGCAGTGAGGACATGTCGGCATGAGCGTCATCGAGCACCGCGGTCACGTCCGTGGCCAGGTGCATCACGTTCGGCAGGTGCAGCACGAAGGGCGCCTCGGGTGCGCTGGTGGACGCCGCATAGGGTTCCAGCGAGCGCGTCAGGGAGTCCACGGCGAACTCATGCTCCTCGAGGTCCTTCGAGGAGCGGGCCAGGGAGGCCGCGCGGGCCAAGTCTGCTTCGTCGTTCCCGGTGCGCTGGATCGTCCCGGCCAGCACGCGGGACGAGAGCAGTCCGCGCTCGCGGCGTACCAGCAACTCCGGGGTCGCACCCACCAGGGAGTCGACGGCGAACGTCCAACAGGTCGGGTAATCCTCGGCCAGAGCACCGAGCAGCCGGCGCACGTCCACGGGGGAGTCCAATTGTGCGATGACATCGCGGGCCATCACCACCTTGGCCACATCCCGGGACTTGATCAGTCGCACCACGTCGGCGACGGCGTCCCCCCACTGCGGTGCAGGCAACGCACCGTCGGTGTAGGTCACATCAGGCCGAGCGAGGGCCTCCTCGCGGGCGGTGCGCAGCGCCGTCGGGTTGGGCGGAGGCTGCAGTTCGGACGCTGAGGTGATCGTGGTCAGCCACGCCGCTGTGCCGCGGCGCCCGGCGACCACCCGGGGGACCACGAGCGTGCCGCCGGCCTCGGACTCGGGCGAGAACGCGAAAGAGCCGAACGCGACCGGCCCGGTCCCGGGCCGGCGTACCTCGTCGCGCACGACCATGTGCTGAGCCACGTCACGCCAGCGCTGATCTGCCTCGGCGAAACGTTGCTCGCCGCTGGTCTCGATCCGCAGCGCCTCACCCCAGCCGATGATCCCCTCGCCGCGCCGGACCCACGCCAACGCGCAGGCGGGCGAGGCCGCCGGAAGGAGGTCGAACAGGGAGCCGAGCGCCTCCTCAGGAACGGAGATCGTTCGCGCGAGCAGGGTCGGCGGCCAGGGTTCGGCAGCTGCATCGGTCATCGCTCGCCAGCCTATTCCGGGCTGGGGCTGTTCCACCCGCTGGCATCGGTGATGCTGGTCACGTGGCAGGCGAACGCTCCGCGGAACTGTGGAGTGTGGCGATACTAGAGGTATGTCACGAGCCAGCCTGGCCAAGGATCCGCGCGAGGTCGCAGGAATGTTCGACGGTGTCGCACCCGCCTACGACCTCACCAACGATGTGCTCTCGATGGGAATGGACCGGCTGTGGCGGGTTCGCACGCGTGCGGCAGTCGGTGCAGTGCCGGGGGAGCGTGTGCTCGATCTGGCCGCAGGCACCGGCACCTCCAGCGAGCCGTACGCCGATGCCGGGATTGACGTCGTCCCGTGCGACTTCTCTGCCGGGATGGTGGCCGTGGGCAAGCGCCGCCGGCCCGACCTGAACTTTGTGGTGGGCGATGCCACCGCCCTTCCGTTTGCCGAGGCGAGCTTCGATGCGGTCACGATCTCCTTCGGGCTGCGCAACGTCGTCGATACGACGGCGGCCCTCGCCGAGATGTTCCGCGTCACCGTACCGGGGGGCCGGCTCGTGATCTGTGAGTTCTCCACACCACCAAACGCCGCCTGGCGGCGGCTGTACGGCTTCTACCGGGATCAGGTGCTCCCGAGGGTGGCCGCGCTCGTGAGCTCCAACAATGACGCCTACTCCTACCTCTCGGAGTCGATCGCGCAGTGGCCGGACCAGCGGGCGCTGGCGGGTCTGCTGCACGAGGCCGGCTGGCGTTCGGTGGCCTACCGGAACCTGAGCGGCGGCATTGTGGCGCTGCACCGAGCGACGAAGCCCGCGTGAACCGTCGTCCGATCCCGGGGATCGGACATCGCATGGTCACCGATGGACCATCGCAGCGACCATCGCTCCAGACGGACCGCCGCATGAATCGCATCCAGGGATTTACGATACTCAGGCATAGCGAAAAAACCGCAGAATCGTGCGCCAAAGCCAGGGCGCCGATGGTCTCGTGCACACCCAGAGCGGGGTAGCCTAGGCGTCGAGAACCGACCCGCCGATGCAGGTTCGGTGCTCCGCCGTGGCCGCATGCCGGTTGCTGGGCTGACCCGGGAGGGCCCCAGCTCACCTGGTGCGGACGGTGAACCTGAGGCAGATCAGCGACGAGACAGGTCGGGTGGAACGTGCGCAGCACAGTCGATGACGCAGACGTCATCGTCGTCGGCGCAGGCCCGGCCGGTGCCGCAAGCGCGCACTACCTCGCGGCTGCGGGCCTCGAGGTACTCCTGCTGGAGAAGGGCACATTCCCACGGGACAAGATCTGCGGTGACGGGCTGACGCCGCGCGCGGTATCGGAACTCATCCGGATGGGTGTGCCCACCCCGGCCGAGGACGGCTGGATCCGCAATCGCGGCCTACGCGTGATCGGTGGCGGGCACACCATCCACCTGCCGTGGCCGCAGATCGAGCGCTACCCCGATTACGGCCTGGCGAAGGCCCGCACCGATCTGGACGCCACGCTCGCGTACCACGCGCGCGCCACCGGGGCGAAGCTCCTTGAGGGCACGTCAGTGACCGGCCCGCTGCTCGATGACCGCACCGGCCGGGTGATCGGTGTCGAAGCCAAGCAGGTGGACGGCAAGGGTCGGCGGGTGGACGGCGAGCCGCTGACCTTCCGTGCCCCTGTGGTGATCGGGGCCGACGGCGTCTCCGCCCGGATGGCCACCTCGCTCGGGTTGGCCAAGATGGAGCGACGTCCGATGGGTGTGGCCGTGCGGACCTATTTCCGCACTCCCCGTCACAACGACGAGTGGATGGAATCGCACCTCGAGCTGTGGGACGGGGAACCGGGCAGGTCCCAGCTCCTGCCCGGCTACGGCTGGATCTTCGCCCTCGGCAACGGGCTGGCGAACGTAGGGCTCGGCTCAGTGAGCTCAACTGCCAAGGCGACCCAGCTCGATTACAAGTCGCTGTTCGCGGCCTGGATGCGCAACGCTCCGCCGGAGTGGGAGTTCACCCCGGAGAACCAGGAGGGCCCTGTGCGTGGCGCGGCCTTGCCGATGGCTTTCAACCGGCAGCCGCTGTATACCCGCGGTCTGCTGCTGGTGGGCGATTCCGGCGGCATGATCTCCCCGTTCAACGGCGAGGGCATCGCCTACGGTCTGCAAGCCGGACGCGTGGCGGCCGACGTGATCGCCCAGGCACTCGCCCGGACCAGCGACGCAGCGCGGGAACGGACATTGGCCACCTACCCGGAGCGGATGCGAGCCGACCTGGGCGGCTACTTCAGCCTCGGCCGGGCATTCGTGAAGCTCATCGAGAACCCGCGGGTGATGCGGATCTGCACCACGTACGGCCTGCCTCGCCCGACGCTGATGAAGATCGTGCTGAAACTGCTTTCGGACAGTTACGACACCCGCGGTGGGGACCCCACTGACCGGGTCATCACCGCGCTGACCAAGATGGTGCCGGCCGCATGAGACACCGACAGACCAAGACGACGGCGCCCTGCCACCTCGGCCAGCCGCCGTCGGGAAGCACCGCCCGAAGGAAGAACTCATGACGAATCCGTACGTCCCGCTGCTGATCATGGGCCTGCTGGCGCTCGTGATGGGCCTGGGTGGGCTCGCCGCCAGCACGGTGATCGGCCCCAAGCGGTACAACAAGATCAAGGTGGACGCCTACGAGTGCGGTATTCAGCCGTCCCCACATGCGGCGTCCGGTCGATTCCCGGTGAAGTACTACATCGTGGCGATGACGTTCATCATCTTCGATATCGAGGTCGTGTTTCTTTACCCGTGGGCGGTCGCGTTCTCCGAACTCGCCACCTTCGGGCTGATCGCAATGCTCACGTTCCTCGTGCTGATCACGGTGCCATTCGTCTACGAATGGCGCCGCGGCGGCCTGGACTGGGACTGAGGAAGGAGGAGAAACCATGGGACTCGAAGACAAGCTTCCTAGCGGCTTCATGCTCGGCAAGGTGGAGGACCTGGTGGGGTGGGTCCGCAGTTCGTCGATGTGGCCCGTCACGATGGGCCTGGCGTGCTGCGCCATCGAGATGATGGCGGCCGGGACCTCCCGGTTCGACATCTCCCGGTTCGGTATGGAGGTCTTCCGCGCCTCGCCGCGTCAGGCGGACCTGATGATCGTCTCCGGCCGGCTCAGTCACAAAATGGCCCCGGTGATCCGCACCGTGTACGACCAGATGAGCGACCCCAAGTGGGTGATCTCCATGGGTGTGTGCGCCTCCTCGGGCGGCATGTTCAACAACTACGCGATCGTGCAGGGTGTGGACCACGTGCTTCCCGTGGATGTGTACCTGCCCGGTTGCCCGCCACGGCCGGAGATGTTGATCAACGCCATCCTCGAACTGCACGAGCAGGTCGTGAAGAACGAGCCGCTCGCCGGTAACCGCGCCGAGGTGCGCGCGAAGGTGGAGGCTGCCGCGCTCCAGGCGGTTCCCACGCACCAGATGAAGGGCTTGCTCGCGTGACGGACGAGGAGAAGAACAACGACGTCACCAGCCCTGCCCAGGAGGCGCAGGAGGCCGGCTCGCAGCACCTGGACCAGGTGGCCGAGCCGGGCGGGCGCGCCCCGCTGGACCTCGTGGAGGTCCGCTCGGGGATGTTCGGGGTCCGCGGCACCGGGGACACCTCCGGATTCGGCGGTCTGCAGCGCGTGGTGGCATTGCCGGGAGCCACGCCCCGCCCGTACGGCAGCTACTTCGACGAGGTGGTTGACATTCTCGCCGAGGTGCTCGGCGAGGCTGGTGTGGCCTACGACGATGCCATCGAGAAGGTGGTGATCTTCCGCGACGAATGCACCCTGTTCGTACGCCGCGAGCACCTCCCGCTGGTGGCCCGCGCGCTGCGTGACGATCAGGATCTGCGCTTCGAGCTCTGCCTGGGCGTCAGTGGCGTGCACTACCCCAGCGATGCGGGACGGGAGTTGCACGCCGTGTACCCGCTGTTCTCCATCACGCACAACCGTGCGATCAGGCTCGAGGTTGCCGTGCCGGACGCTGACCCGCACATCCCCACGATCGTCGAGGTCTACCCGGCCAACGATTGGCACGAACGCGAGGCGTGGGACTTCTTCGGGATCATCTTCGACGGGCATCCCTCGTTGGCCCGCATCCAGATGCCGGACGACTGGCCCGGCCACCCACAGCGCAAGGACTACCCGCTCGGCGGGATCCCGGTCGAGTACAAGGGCGCCGAAGTGCCGTCGCCCGACAACCGGAGGTCGTACAACTGATGACTACTCCACCCACCACGTCCCGCCCCACGTCCACCGGCCCGGCCGGTGATGCCGGCGGTGCTCGTGAGTACACCGCCAGCGGCGGCGACTGGGACGAGATCAGCGCCGACGCGGAGGCCAATGCGGACGAGCGCATCGTCGTCAACATGGGCCCGCAGCACCCCTCGACGCATGGTGTGCTCCGGCTCGTGCTGGAGATCGAGGGCGAGACCGTCACTGAGACCCGCGCCGGGATCGGCTTCCTGCACACGGGCATCGAGAAGAACATGGAGTACCGCACCTGGACCCAGGGCGTGACGTACTGCACGCGGATGGACTACGTGGCCCCGCTGTTCCAGGAGGTCGCCTACTGCCTCGCGGTGGAGAAGCTGCTCGACATCACTGAGGACGTACCCGAGCGGGCCAGCCTGATCCGGGTGCTGATGATGGAGCTGAACCGGATCGCCTCGCACCTGATCGCGTTGGGCACCGGTGGGAACGAGCTCGGCGCCACCACGATGATGACCATCGGGTTCACCGCGCGCGAGCAGATCCTGTTGATCTTCGAGGCCATCACGGGTCTGCGGATGAACCATGGCTACATTCGCCCCGGTGGCGTCGCCCAGGATCTCCCGCCGGGAGCCACCCAGCAGGTGCGCGAATCCATCCCCACGATCCGGGACCGGATCGCCCAGATGGAGAAGCTGACCCTGAAGAACCCGATCTTCCTCGGCCGGTTGCAGGGCGTGGGTTACCTACCGCTCGCAGGAGCGATGGCTCTGGGTGCGGCCGGGCCGATTCTGCGTTCTGCGGGCCACCCGTTCGACCTGCGCAAGGCGCAGCCGTACTGCGGGTATGAGACCTACGACTTCGAGGTTCCGACCCACACCGACGCCGACTCCTACGCCCGCGTGGTGCTGCGGTTCAAGGAGATGCGGGAATCGCTGAAGATCGTGCAGCAGGTGCTTGATCGCCTGGAGGCACAGGACCGGACGGGCAAGCAGCCGGTCATGGTGGAGGACAAGCGGATCGCATGGCCAGCGCAGCTCTCCGTGGGCAGCGATGGGCAGGGCAACTCCCTCGACCACATCCGCACCATCATGGGGACCTCGATGGAGGCGCTCATCCACCACTTCAAACTTGTCACCGAGGGATTCCGGGTGCCGGCCGGTCAGGTCTACCAGCAGATCGAGCACCCCAAGGGTGTTCTCGGGGTGCACCTCGTCTCCGACGGCGGAACGCGCCCGTACCGGGCACACTTCCGGGATCCGTCGTTCAACAACCTGCAGACGGTCGGGATGATGTGTGAGGGCGGGACCATCGCCGATGTGGTGGTCGCCGTTGCCTCGATCGACCCGGTGATGGGAGGGGTGGACCGCTGATGGCCACGATCACGAGCAGCTACTCCGGTGAGGTTCTCGAGCGTCTGAGCACGGACGCCCAGGCCATCCTGGCGCGTTATCCCGAGCCCCGATCGGCGCTCCTGCCGTTGCTCCACCTGGTGCAGTCCCAGGACGGTTACGTCAGCCCTGCCGGGATCGGCTTCTGTGCCGACGTCCTGGACCTCTCGCGGGCTTCGGTGTCCGCCGTGGCCACCTTCTACAGCCAGTACAAGCGCCACCCCAATGGCACCTACACGGTCGGCATCTGCACCAACACGCTCTGCGCCGTCATGGGCGGTGACGCGATCTTCGACCATCTCGCGGACAAGCTCGGCATAGGGCACGACGAGACCACTGAGGACGGCACGATCACCCTGGAGCGGGTGGAGTGCAATGCCGCCTGTGACTACGCCCCGGTGATGATGATCAACTGGGAGTTCTTCGACAACCAGACGCCCGCCTCCGCCGCAGAGACGGTGGACAAGCTGCTCGCCGGTGAGCCGGTCGCCCCCACCAGGGGAGCAAGCTCCGTGGCCACCTTCAAGGAGGTCTCCCGGGTACTGGCCGGTTTCGAGGACGGCCGCGCCGATGAGGGAATCGCTGCCGGCCCCGCCACGCTGGTGGGGCTGGAGCTGGCTCGCAAGAACGGATGGCGAGCCCCTGGCGACGAGGACGGAGCCGATGAGGGCGCCGCGGGACCGGACGTGGCCGCTGATGCGGCCGCCTCCGGCGCTGACCCTGTGGGAGACGAGGGTTCCAGCGCCGAGCGCGAGCCGAGCACGCCGGCGGACACCTCGGCCGAGACCGTGGCGGAGACAGACGAGAAGGGGACCGACCGATGAGTACCCTCGCACCGATCCTGAGCGATATCTGGGACGCACCGCAGTCGTGGAAGTTGGACACCTATGTGTCCCGGCACGGCTATGACGGTCTGCGCACGGCCATGACGACCGACCCAGCGGATCTGATCACCATGGTGAAGGACTCCGGACTGCGCGGTCGCGGCGGAGCCGGCTTCCCGACGGGCCTGAAGTGGAGCTTCCTGCCGAAACCGGACGGTGGCCCCCGCTACCTCGTGGTCAATGCGGATGAGTCCGAACCTGGGACCTGCAAGGACATCCCGCTGATGCTGGCGAACCCGCACGCCCTTCTTGAGGGAGTGGCGATCACCGCCGTCGCGATCGGCTGCAACCACGCCTTCATCTACCTGCGTGGAGAAGTCGTGCACGTCTACCGGCGCCTGCTCGCGGCCGTCCGAGAGGCGAAAGAGGCAGGGTTCCTCGGCAACGACGTCCTCGGTACCGGCTATGACCTCGAGGTCACCGTGCACGCCGGCGCGGGCGCCTACATCTGCGGTGAGGAGACCGCACTGTTGGACTCCCTGGAGGGCCGGCGCGGCCAGCCCCGGCTCAAGCCTCCGTTCCCCGCGGTGGCGGGCCTGTACGCGCGCCCCACCGTGGTGAACAACGTGGAGAGCATCGCCTCGGTGCCGCAGATCGTGCGCCGCGGCGCGGATTGGTTCGCGGGCATGGGCACGGAGAAGTCCAAGGGACACGGCCTGTTCTCCCTCTCCGGACACGTCACCCGGCCGGGGCAGTACGAGGCCCCGCTCGGAATCACGTTCCGTGAGCTGCTCGACATGGCCGGCGGAGTCCGTGATGGCCATCGCTTGAAGTTCTGGACCCCGGGTGGATCCTCCACCCCGATCCTGACCGATGAGCACCTCGATGTGGTGCTCGATTATGAGTCGGTCGGTGCAGCGGGCTCGATGCTTGCCACCCGCGCTCTGCAGATCTTTGACGAGACCACCTCAGTGGTGCGCTGCGTGACCCGATGGATCGACTTCTACCAGCACGAGTCCTGTGGCAAGTGCACGCCCTGCCGCGAGGGGACCTTCTGGTTGAAGCAGATCCTGCAGCGCATCGAGGCCGGCCAGGGCACCGAATCCGATATCGACCTGCTGCTCGATGTGGCCGGCAACATTGAGGGAAGGTCGTTCTGCGCCCTCGGCGACGCCGCCGCCACACCCGTCAAGAGCGCGATCAAGTACTTCCGCTCCGAGTTCGAGCAGGGTCTGCACACCCCCGCCTGGGAGCTGTTCCCCTACGAAGCCAACACCGCTATCGGAGTGACGTCATGACCGCTCCTGCCACGACGACCGACGCCGTCACGAAGCCTGACGACGTCACCCTCACCATCGACGGCGTTGAGGTGTCCGTACCCAAGGGCACCCTGGTGATCCGCGCGGCCGAGCAGATCGGTGTGCAGATCCCACGATTCTGTGACCACCCGCTGCTCAAGCCGGCCGGCGCTTGCCGGCAATGTCTGGTGGAGGTGGCTGCACCGGACCGTGAGGGCAACGTGCGCCCCATGCCGAAACCGCAGACCTCCTGCACCCTGGAGGTGATGCCGGGGATGCAGGTGAGTACCCAGCACTCCTCGGCGGTGGCCGAGAAGGCGCAGCGCGGGCAGATCGAGTTCCTGTTGATCAACCATCCGTTGGACTGCCCGGTCTGTGACAAGGGCGGCGAGTGCCCACTGCAGAATCAGGCACTCTCCAACGGCAGCGGCACCTCCCGCTTCACTGGGGTCAAGCGCACCTTCCCGAAGCCGATCAAGATCTCCACCCAGATCCTGCTCGACCGGGATCGGTGCATCCTGTGCCAACGCTGCACCCGGTTCTCCGATGAGATCGCCGGCGATACGTTCATCGACCTGCAAGGCCGGGGTGGTGGGACCCCACACGGGGACGACCACGGATTGCCGGCGCAGCAGATCGGCCGTTTCGACGAGGCCATCCTCGGCTTCGCCGGTGGGGTGCAGGCCACCGACGACGGCACCGTCGGGCCCGGGGGGCGTGCTGCGCTGATCGCCGGTACTGGGGAGAGCACTCCGACGATGGGCGAGGCCGCCCTGGATGCATCGGGCCGCCCGTTCGCGTCCTACTTCTCCGGCAACACTGTGCAGATCTGCCCCGTGGGCGCACTCACCTCGGCTGCCTACCGGTTCCGGTCCCGTCCGTTCGATCTGGTCTCCACGCCCTCCATCGGCGAGCACGACGCATGCGGGAGCGCCATCCGGATCGACCACCGCCGCGGTGTAGTGATGCGCCGCCTCGCCGGAGACGACCCGGGAGTGAACGAGGAGTGGATCACCGATAAGGACCGGTTCGCGTTCGCCTGGCAGAGTGCACCGGATGTGCTCACCAGCCCGCTGGTGCGAGATGAGCAGACCGGTGAACTGGTCCCCACCAGTTGGTCCGAGGCGGCGCACCTGGCGGCACAAGCGCTCACGGCCGCCCGTCACAGCTCCGGCGTGGGCGTACTCCCCGGGGGCCGGCTGACTGTCGAGGACGCCTACGCCTGGTCGAAGTTCGCCCGCGTGGTGCTCGGCACCAACGATGTCGACTTCCGGGCGCGGGCACACTCGGCAGAGGAGGCTGACTTCCTCGCCCACCGCGTGGCCGGCACCGGAATGGACGTGACCTTCACTGACCTCGAGACGGCGGGGGAAGTGCTCCTCGTCGGGTTCGAGCCCGAAGAGGAAGCGGGCACGATCTTCCTGCGCCTGCGTAAGGGTGTGCTGGCAGGGACGGTGCACGTCAACGCGATCGCGCCCCTCACCAGCCGTGGCAGCACCAAACTGCGCGCCGAGGTGCTGCACACCGTCCCAGGTGGTGAGGCCGAGGTGCTCGCCTCGCTGGCCGACGGCGTTCCGGCGCCTTCCCGCGAGGAGGACAGTTCCGCCTCGCCGCTTTCTGCACTGAGTGAGCGCGTGCGCACCGAGGGGACCGTGATCCTCGCCGGTGAGCGGCTGGCCGGCGTTCCGGGTGCCTTCACTGCCCTCCTGCGGCTGGCCGCAGAGACCGGTGCGCGGGTGGCGTGGGTGCCCCGGCGTGCGGGGGACCGCGGCGCGGTGGAGGCCGGGCTGCTGCCCGGGCTGCTACCTGGCGGCCGGCCCGTCGCCGACGCCCAGGCCCGCGTGGATGTCTGCGCCGTCTGGGGTGTTGACTCCCTGCCTGAGGCGAGCGGTCGCGATCTCACCGGCATCTTGGAAGCCGCTCGCGATGGCGAGCTCGGTGCATTGCTGGTGGGCGGTGTGGACCTTGAGGACCTCCCCGACCCGGCATTGGCGGAGCAGGCGCTGTCCGCCGCCGGGACCGTCATCCAGCTCGAGGTGCGCCGCTCCGCTGTGACCGACCACGCGGACGTGGTGTTCCCCGTGGCCCCGCCCACCCACAAGGGCGGCACCTTCCTCACCTGGGAAGGGCGGCCCCGCCCGTTCGCCCCGGTGTTCGAAGGCGGGCTCAGCGATTCCCGGGTGCTCGACATGGTGGCCACGGCCGCCGGCGCGCAGCTCGGTGGGCGAAGCCTGGAGGCACTGCACGCAGAATTGGCTGAGTTCAGCGGCTGGGATGGAACTCATCCCGCGGCACCGCAGGTCGCGCCCTCGGGTGCGCCCGAGGTCGGTGCCGGTGGCGCAGTCCTTGCGTCCTGGCGGATGCAGCTCGATTCGGCACGCGGTCAGGACGGCGAGCCACACTTGGCTGGAACGGCGCGCCGGCCCGTGGCCATGCTCTCGGCAGGTACCGCCGCCGAGGTGGGGGTCTCGGACGGCGATCTGGTCCGGGTGAGCGGACCCGCCGGATCGATCGAGCTTCCGGCCGCGATCACGACGATGCCCGACCGCGTGGTCTGGCTGCCGCAGCACTCACCCGGCTCCTCGGTCCATCGGATGCTCGGCGCCGGGGCAGGGTCCGTGGTGGACTTGACCGCCCTCAGCACGGAGGTGCAGCGATGAACACCCCGAACGTGCCGATCCTCGCCAGTACCGGCGCGGCGGACTTCTCCGGCGACTCGATCGGCCTGATGTTCATCAAGGCCGCCGCGATCTTGGTCTTCCTGCTGCTCTCGGTACTGTTCGCGCTGTGGTTCGAGCGGCGCGTCATCGGCCGGTTCCAGCAGCGGCTCGGTCCGAATGTGCGCGGACCGTTCGGACTGGTGCAGTCGATCCCGGACGCCCTGAAGCTTCTGCTCAAGGAAGACATCACGGTCAAGGGCGCGGACAAGGTCATCTACTTCCTGGCACCACTGATCTCGGTGTTCTGCGCCTTCATGATCTTCGCGATCATCCCGTTCGGCCCGGCCGTACAGATCCCGTTCACCGACATCGTCACCCCGCTCCAGCTCACCGACCTGCCGGTCTCCGTGTTGTACTTCCTCGGCATCGCCGGTCTCGGGGTGTACGGCATCGTGCTCGGCGGGTGGTCCTCCGGCTCCACCTACCCACTGCTCGGATCGGTGCGGTCCACCGCCCAGATCATCTCCTACGAACTGGCGATGAGCCTGTCCCTGGTCAGCGTGCTGATCGTGTCCGGCTCCATGTCCACCTCCGAGATCGTGGACTCCCAGACCCAGCTGTGGTGGTCGGTCGCGCTGGCGCCGGCATTCGTGATCTACCTGATCTCGATGACCGGTGAGGTGAACCGGCTCCCGTTCGACCTGCCCGAGGCCGAGGGTGAGCTGGTGGCCGGGTACACCACCGAGTACTCGTCGATGAAGTTCGCCTGGTTCTTCCTCGCCGAGTACATCAACATGCTGAACGTCTCGGCGATCGCGACCACCCTGTTCATGGGGGGCTGGCGCGCCCCCTGGCCGATCTCGACCATCAATGACGGCATGTTCAACGAGGGCTGGTGGCCACTGCTGTGGTTCCTCATCAAGCTCTGGGGCTTCATGTTCTTCTTCGTCTGGTTGCGCGCCACATTGCTGCGGTTCCGCTACGACCAGTTCATGAACCTCGGCTGGAAGATCCTCATCCCGGTCTCCCTGGCCTGGGTGGTGGGCGTCGCCGTGATCCAAGGTGTGCGCCAGTTCACCGACATCAGCCTGCAGACGTTGCTGTTCATCCTGGCCGGGGCGCTAGTGGCCTTCGCCGTGGTGCTGCTCCTCCTCCCGGAGAAGCAGAAAGCCGACACAGCCGAGGCAGGCGGCACAGGCACGGCCGGCACAGGCAAGGCCGGCACAGGCAAGGCGACCTCGGCCACGGGCAGAAAAGCGCGCACGCATGAGGAGCCCGCCTTCGACGCCTTCGCAGGCGGATATCCGGTGCCCCCGCTGCCCGGGCAGAGCCTTCCTCCCTCACCCCGCAAGGCGAAAGTGACCGCTCCCGCCGGGGCCGAGAGTGCAACCGACAAGGAGAAGACCGATGGCTGACTCCCACCGGAAGCGATCGAGCCCGCGCAAGGACGTGGACAAGCAGAAGAACGCGATCGGCGCCACCTACGACGTGAACGACTTCGAGGTTGACGGCGATAGCGAGAAGAACGCGATCGAGGAGATGTTCGCCCCGGTGGCCGGCTTCGGGGTGACGATGGCCTCGCTGTTCCGCCCGGTGGTGACCGAGCAGTACCCGTTCGAGAAGAAGCCGACGGCACCGCGGTACCACGGACGCCACCAGTTGAACCGGCACCCGGACGGACTGGAGAAGTGCATCGGGTGCGAACTGTGCGCCTGGGCGTGCCCCGCAGATGCGATCTACGTCGAAGCCGGGAACAACACCCCGGAGGCGCAGTACGCACCCGGCGAGCGGTTCGGCAAGGTCTACCAGATCAATTACCTGCGGTGTATCTTCTGCGGGCTGTGCATCGAGGCATGCCCCACGCGTGCGCTGACGATGACGAATGACTACGAGCTGGCAGATACCTCACGCGCCGGAATGATCTTCGAGAAGGAGCAGTTGCTGGCTCCGCTGCGCTCGGGGATGCTCTCCGCCCCCCACCCGATGGCCGAAGGCACCACCGATGGTGACTACTACCGCGGCGCTGTGACCGGGCCCAGTCAAGAGCAGGTGGCCTGGGTACAGGAGAATCGCCCGGACGATCCCAGCCTGAAGGACGCCGCGAGCGCGGCGAGTGCGCCGACCCGCTCGCAGGGAGGTTCGCGATGAACGAGCTCGTCCTCTCCACCGGCGAGGCGGTGCTGTTCTGGGTACTTGCCCCGCTGATGGTGCTCGGCGCACTCGCGTTGCTGTTCGTCAAGCGCCCCGTGCACATCGCGGTGAGCATCGCTGGTGTGATGGTGGCCCTGGCCGTGCTGTACGTGGCACTGGAGGCGCCGTTCCTCGGGGCCGTGCAGGTGGTCGTCTACACCGGTGCGGTAATGATGATCTTCCTCTTCGTGATCATGCTGATCGGCGTGGACTCACGCGAATCGCTCACCGAGACGCTCGCCGGCCAACGCTGGATCGCTGTTCTTGGTGGTGGTGGACTCCTCGCCTTGGTGGTGGCGATCGTCACCCGGGCCACGTTCGGAGCCCCGGTGGGTCTGGCCTCGGCGAATGCAGACACGAATCCGGTCGGGGTGGCCCGGCTGATCTTCGGGGACTACGTTTTCCCGTTCGAACTCACCGCTGCCCTCCTGATCACCGCTGCGCTCGGCGCCCTGGTACTCAGCCACCGCCGTCGCCTCGGCCCCAAGACGGGGCAGAAGGAGACTGTCGAGCGCAAACTGAACGCACTGAAGGCAAGTGGCGGACACGTCGCGGTGCTGTCGGCTCCCGGCCCGGGCGTGTACGCGCGAACGAACTCCGCGGACATGCCCGCCATGAGTGCGAGCGGCGAGACACTCGATGCCTCCATCACCACCGTGCTGCGAACGCGGGGCCAGGTGATCCGCGACGACGAGGCCACCACAGAGACCGGCCGGGTGGCGATGATCGCCTCCGGCGCGCCCGTGGTCGACACGACCGACGACGCTCATGCGCAGTCCCGCGAGTCCTCCGACGGGATGGTTGAGGAGACAGTGTCCGAAGAGACAGTGCCCGAAGAGACAGTGCCCGAAGAGACAGTGCCCGAAGAGACGCTGCCGGAGGACACGCTGCCGGATATGCCGGACCGTCAGGCCGCCGAGAACGAGGGGGACGAGCGATGACCCTGGTGAACTACCTGGTGCTCTCCGGGATTCTCTTCTCCATCGGTGCGATCACCGTGCTCGTTCGGCGCAACGCACTGGTGGCGTTCATGGGTGTGGAGCTCATGTTGAACGCTGCGAACCTCATGCTCGTCACCTTCGCCCGCATGCACGGCGACCTGCAGGGGCAGGTGATTGCCTTCTTCGTGATGGTGGTTGCCGCGGCCGAAGTGGTCATCGGATTGGCGATCATCGTGTCCATCCACCGAACCCGCGGGTCTGCGTCCCTCGATGACGTCAACCTGCTGAAGAACTGATAGGGGCCGGACAGCTGTGGAAATGACGCCCTTGACCGATCTTGCCTGGCTGCTCATCGCCATCCCACTGGTGAGCGCCGCGGTGCTGCTGGTCGGTGGACGCCGCACCGACGCGTGGGGACACTGGCTCGGCGTGCTGGCCGCAATCGCCTCGGCCGTGCTCGGCATCGCGATCCTGGTGGAGTTGCTCGGCCTCCCGGGTGAGGACCGGGTTGCCGGTGTGCACCTGTTCTCCTGGATCCCCGCAGGTGACCTGAGCGTGGACGCCGGTCTGCTGGTTGACCCGCTCTCGATGACGTTCGTGCTGCTCATCACGTTCGTCGGTGCGCTGATCCACATCTACTCGGTCGCGTACATGGAGCACGATCCCGCCCGGCGCCGGTTCTTCGCCTACTTGAACCTGTTCGTGGCAGCGATGCTGGTGCTGGTACTGGCCGACTCCTACGCCCTGCTCTTCGTCGGCTGGGAAGGCGTGGGTCTGGCCTCCTACCTGCTGATCGGGTTCTGGAACCAGCGCACCGAGTACGCCGTGGCCGCGAAGAAGGCCTTCGTGATGAACCGCGTGGGTGATATGGGCCTGCTCATCGCGATGATGCTGATGTTCGCTTCCATCGGTGCGGTGGACTTCGAGACCGTCTTCGCTGCGGCCGAGGGAACGAACGAGGGCATCCTCACCGCGACCGGTCTGATGCTGGTGCTCGCCGCCTGCGGTAAGTCGGCCCAATTCCCGCTCCAGGCCTGGCTCGGGGATGCGATGGCTGGCCCCACCCCCGTGTCGGCCCTGATCCACGCAGCCACCATGGTCACCGCCGGGGTGTACCTGATCGTCCGCTCCGGCCCCGTCTTCGAGGGGGCGCCGACAGCTCAGCTGGTGGCCGCGATCATCGGTGCGGTCACTCTGCTGTTCGGGGCGATCGTCGGGTGCGCGAAGGATGACATCAAGAAGACTCTTGCGGCATCCACGATGAGCCAGATCGGGTACATGGTGCTCGCCGCAGGCCTGGGCCCGATCGGCTACGCGTTCGCCATCTTCCACCTCCTCACCCACGGCTTCTTCAAGGCCGGGATGTTCCTCGGTGCCGGGTCGGTGATGCACGGGATGGGCGATCAGGTGAACATGCGCAGCTTCGGCGCACTGCGCCGGACGATGCAGATCACCTGGATCACTTTCGGGGCCGGTTGGCTCGCGATCCTGGGTATCCCGCCGTTCTCCGGCTTCTGGTCGAAAGACAAGATCATCGAGGCCGCGTTCGTCGGTGACGGGTGGCAGCCCTGGGTGTTCGGGCCGGTGGCGCTGCTGGGTGCCGGGATCACGGCGTTCTACATGTCCCGGCTCTTCTTCATGACATTCCACGGCAAGGCACGCTGGAACGACGGGGACAATGGCCGGCCCGGTCCCGTGCAGCATCCGCACGAGTCACCGGCACTGATGACCGTCCCGATGATCATCCTCGCGATCGGATCCGTCGCCCTGGGTGGGCTGCTCTCCATCGGGGATACGTTCACCCACTGGCTCGAGCCGGTGACTGGGCACGTCGAGCACCACGACCCGGTGATTCCCATCCCGGTGCTGATCGTCGCCACCGTCGCCATCGTCCTGATCGGCGCTTTCCTGGCCTGGCGGCAGTACGGCGCCCGCGAGGTGCCCCTCAGCCCACCAGAGGGATCCGTGCTCACCCGCGCGGCCCGCGTGGATCTGTACCAGGACGCCGTCAACGAGACTGTCTTTGCCGCTCCGGGCCAGCGAGTCACCGAGGTGCTCACCGAGGCCGATACGTCAGTCGTCGACGGCGCAGCCCGGGGCCTCGGATCAGGTGCCGTGGGTCTGGGCGAACGCTGGCGCCGCCTGCAGAACGGGTATGTGCGCAGCTACGCCTCGGTCATGGTGATCGGTGTCGTACTCGCCGTTGTCGTCGTCCTCGCCACGCGAGTTTAGAGTCGGAGGATCCATGACTACCCCTATTGCCGATCTGCCCTGGCTCTCTGTGCTCGTGGCCGTCCCGGTGGCCGCTGCTGCCCTGATCTGGCTGGTGCCGGGTCTGCAGAAAGTGGCTCGACCGCTCGCTCTCGTGGTGAGCCTGCTGGTGCTTGCCGGTGCGGTGGCGATGGTGCCGGGCTTCGACGCGAGCGGCGGGTATCAGTTCGCCGAGAGCTACTCCTGGATTCCCGCGATCGGGGCCTCCTGGGCGCTGGGTATCAACGGCCTCGGGCTGGTGATGATCCTGCTCGCGGTTGCGCTCGTTCCGATCGTGATCGCAGCGGCCTGGAACGAGGTGAAGCCGCCGACCATCGTGGCGACAGTCGGCACCGAGGGCACTGATGGCACTGATGGCACTGACGGCGTTGCCAATGGCGACGCCCGTACGAAGGCCCTGGACCGCCGTCGGGCGGGGTATGTGGCCTTGGTGCTGCTGCTCGAGGCGATGATGATTGCCATCTTCGCCGTGCGGGACCTGTTCTCGTTCTACGTGGTCTTCGAGGCCATGTTGATCCCGGTCTATTTCATGATCGGCGTCTTCGGCGGTCCGAACCGGCGCCCTGCGGCGATCAAGTTCTTGTTGTACTCCCTGGCCGGTGGTCTGGTGATGCTCGCCGGCGTGATCTACCTGCTGGTGCAGACCGGAGGCGGGGCACAGGCCCTCCTCCTGGACAACCTGGCGGGCACGCTCGAAGGGAACGACACCGCGCAGTTGTGGGTGTTCCTCAGCTTCCTGCTCGCTTTCGCCATCAAGGCTCCGATGGTGCCCGTGCACACGTGGCTCCCGGATGCGGCGTCGCAGGCACCCCCAGGAACCTCCGCGTTGCTCGTGGGGGTACTGGACAAAGTCGGTACATTCGCGATGATCGCGATCTGCCTGCCGCTCTTCCCCGATGCCGTGGCCAACGCCGCTCCCTACCTGGTGGTGCTGGCGATCATCTCGATCATCTACGGCGGCATCCTGGCCATCGGCCAGCGCGATGTGATGCGGTTGATCGCCTTCACCTCGGTCTCGCACTTCGGGCTGATCGTGTTGGGCATCTTCGTGGGGACGCAGACGGCGATGACCGGCTCGATGATCTACATGGTCGCCCACGGCGTCTCCACCGCCGCCCTGTTCCTGGTGGCAGGGTTCCTCACTCAGCGCGGTGGCTCCCAGCAGATGTCCGCGTACTCCGGGATGCAGCGAGTGGTGCCTGTGCTGGCGGGAGTCTTCCTGATCTCTGGACTCGCCACGCTCGCCCTACCCGGGCTGAGCGGATTCGTGCCCGAGTATCTGGTGCTGCTCGGCAGCTTCGAAGCGAATGCGGCGGCCGGTGTGTTCGCCGTGGTCGGTGTGGTGCTCTCGGCGCTGTACATCCTGCTCGCCTACCAGAAGATCTTCACCGGCCCGGCGATCGAGGACACCACCGTCTCGGGACTGCCTACGATGTCCGATCTGAGTGCGCGGGAGCGGTGGACGATGGCGCCGTTGGTGATCGCGATGATCGCCCTCGGGTTCTTCCCCGGCCCTGTCCTGGACCTGCTCACTCCGGCCGCTGACCAGTTCGCCGCGATCCTCGGGAGCGCCTCATGAACCCGTTCATCCCACCGTCGATCGACTGGGCAGCCCTGTCTCCGCTGATCATCGTGCTCGGCGCTGCCGTGCTCGGCGTGCTGATCGAGGCCTTCGTGAAGGACTCGGTACGCCGGGCGGTCCAGGTCTCGCTCGCCGTCCTCGCCCTCGGTGCGGCACTGGTGAGCGTGGCCTGGCGCTGGACCGTGGTGCAGTCCCAGGGTCCTGCTGAACTGGTCGGCGGGGCGATGCTTGAGGACGGGCCGGCGTTGCTGGCCCAGGGCATCGTGCTGATCTGCGCCTTCGTGGGAATGCTCGTGATCGCTGATCGCTCTGGTGGCGAGGACGCCTTCACCCCGGTGGCGGCGGCAGTGCCGGGCTCGGCCTACGAGGCCCAGGCGCGCCGGCTCGGTCTGGTACAGACCGAGGTCTATCCGCTGGTGCTGTTCTCCGTGGCAGGCATGCTCGTGTTCCCGGCGGCCGGTGACCTCCTGACCCTTTTCATTGCGCTGGAGGTGCTCTCCCTCCCGCTGTACCTGCTGGTCGGTCTCTCGCGGCGCCGTCGCCTGCTCTCTCAGGAGGCGTCACTGAAGTACTTCCTCCTCGGCGCCTTCTCCTCCGCGTTCTTCCTGATGGGCGTGGCACTGCTGTACGGGTACTCCGGCTCAGTGCGCTTCGCCGACCTCGCCGCCGCCGTACCGGCGATGGTGGGAATGGATACCGTGCTGCTCGCCGGTGTGGTGTTCGTGCTCGTCGGACTGCTGTTCAAAGTGGGCGCCGTGCCGTTCCACTCCTGGGTTCCGGACGTCTACCAGGGCTCGCCCACCTCGATTACCGGGTTCATGGCCGCCTGTACGAAGATCGCTGCTTTCGCGGCCATGGTGCGGTTCGTTTACGTGGTCGCGCCCGGCCTGGAATGGGATCTGAGCCCGCTGCTCTGGGGGATCGCGATCCTCACCATGGGTGTGGGCACGGTACTTGCGATCGTGCAGACCGACATCAAGCGGATGCTCGCCTACTCCTCGGTGGCGCATGCCGGGTTCGTCCTGCTGGGTGTGCTCGCCCTGACCAGCAGTGGAATCAGTTCAGTGTTCGTCTACCTGCTCGTCTACGGGCTGGCCACGGTGGGTGCGTTCGCCCTGGTGAGCATGGTCCGGGAGAAGGACGCCGAAGGCAACATCACCGGTGAGGCGACCAGGTTGAGCCAATGGGCCGGCCTCGGGCGCCGGCACCCGGTGCTCGCTATGTGCTTCACCCTGTTCCTGCTCTCCTTCGCCGGTATCCCGCTGACCGCGGGATTCATCGGTAAGTTCGCCGTGTTCGCAGCGGCGGTCGAGGGTGGCGCCTGGCCGCTGGTGGTGGTTGCGGTGCTGGCCAGTGCGGCCGCCGCGTTCTTCTACGTCCGCGTGATCGTGCTGATGTTCTTCACCGACCCCGGTGAAGCCGCAGCGGAGAGCGCCGAGGGTGTGGAGACAGGCAGCGCTGTCGTGGCAGGTATTCCCGAGGCCGCGGTGGTCAAGACCGAGGGTCTGACCGCGGTCGCCGTGATCGTGTGCGCCGTGGGGACTGTCGTTCTCGGTGTGCTTCCGACGCCGATTCTGTCCCTCGCGGCTGAAGCGGCTAAGTTCATTCCGTGACCTCCCCCCTGCCCGGCCTGGACGATTCTGAGCTCGAGTCTCGGCTCGCCGCCGATCTCGACGAGATCGAGCGTCGCCTCGTGGAGGCCGCGCGTCACAGCGAGAGCATTGTCGACGAGACGTCACGTCACCTGCTCGCTGCCGGAGGCAAGCGGATCCGGCCGGTGCTGGTTCTGCTGACCAGCCAGTTCGGCGATGGGGTGAACGAACAGGTGCTGCAAGCGGCCGTGGCCACGGAACTCACGCACCTGGCCACGCTGTACCACGATGACGTGATGGACTCCGCGCCGATGCGCCGCGGAGCGCCGAGCGCACACGAGCTGTGGGGCAACTCGGTGGCCATCCTCACCGGAGATCTGCTCTTCGCGCGGGCCTCGAGGCTCGTCTCGGACCTCGGCCCGATCGCAGTGCGCGTGCAGGCGGAAGCATTCGAGCGGTTGGTGATGGGTCAGTTGCACGAGACCCTCGGGCCAGGTGAGGGCGGCGATCCGATCGCACACTACTTACAGGTGCTCGCCGACAAGACTGGCTCGCTGATCGCGGCCGCCGCGTGCTACGGCACGATGCTCAGCGGAGCTGCGGAATCGGCCCAGGAAGCCGTAATCTCCTACGGTGAGAAGGTGGGGGTGGCGTTCCAGCTCGCCGACGATGTGATCGATCTGATCTCCGATGCAGAGACCACCGGCAAGACACCCGGAACGGATCTACGCGAGGGAGTGGCCACGATGCCGGTGCTGCTACTTCGGGCTCGCGCGGCGGCCGGAACGTTGGATGCCGAGGGTGAGCAGTTGCTCGCTGATCTGGATGGCGACTTGAGCACGGACGAGGCGGTCGCCGATGTGCTCGCTCGGCTACGTGTTCATGACGTGCTCGACGAAGCACGCGAGATGGCCCGCCGGTGGTCCAGCGACGCCATCGCCGAACTGGCACCGCTGCCCGAGTCCGCAGCCCGTGACGCACTCGAAGTGTTCGCCGGGCTCCTCGTGGACCGGATGGCTTAGCCCAACCCCCTACCCGAGCGTAGGAATCCACGGCGTTCACTCGAATCCATCTGCGGGTACCCGGGCGGGGATTCGAACCCCGGAACTGGATTCCCACGGGGTGTGCCCGCGTGAGGGGACCTAGGCGCGTGCTACTGGTCCGGTGGGGCCAGTCGCGGCATGCGGCGTCCGGCCCGGAACATGTCCCAGGTGAGCAGCACCAATGCCACCCAGACGAGGGCGAAGCCCGCCCACCGGCTGGAGTCCATGGCTTCGCGGTAGATCAGCACCCCGGTGAGGAACTGCATCGTGGGGGTGACGTACTGCAGGAGCCCCATCATCGCGAGCGGGAGGCGACGTGACGCCGTCGCGAACAGCACGAGTGGCACTGAGGTGACGATCCCGGCAGCGATCAACAGGGCGGCGAGCCCCGCAGCCGGCATTGCACCGGAGCCGGGGCTCCCGAAGGTTCCTTCTCCCCGGACGGCGAGCACCACGAGGAAGGCCAGCGCCACCGGCGTCAGGACCAGCGTCTCCACCGCCAACCCCGGCAGGGCCTCCACCCGTGCACCTACCTGCTTCTTCATCAGCCCGTATCCACCGAAGCTGAGGGCGAGCACGATCGCGATCCACGGGAAGGACCCGAACCCGATGGCGATCACCAGCACCCCGGCTGCGGCGAAACCGACCGCCACCCACTGGGCCCGCCGCAGCCGTTCACCGAGTACCAGCACGGCGAGCACGACCGTGACCAGTGGATTGATGTAGTAGCCGAGTGCGCCGTCCACCACGTGACCGGTGATCACCGCGAACACGTAGACGGTCCAGTTCGCGCACAGCAAAGTGGCCGCGAGTGCCAGCCGCGCGGTCAGCCGTGGTTGCCGCAGCAGGCTCGTGAAGGCGCCCAGCCGGCCCAGGATCGCCAGCAGGGCCAGGCAAGCCACCACCGACCAGACCACTCGATGCGCGGTGATCTCGAGCGGCCCCGCGGGTGCGAGCAGCGGGAAGTACAACGGGAGCAGCCCGAACCATGCGTATCCCGCGAAGCCAGCCGCGATCCCTCGCGGATCGAGCCGATCCGAGGCTCGATCGGTGGGGGCAGGCACCCGCCCAACGTACCGCGCAGTCCGGCCGAACCATTCGTTCCGAGTGATCGGGGCGCTCTGGCGGGCCGGTGGCGGGGCGGTTGAGCGCCGGGCGCGGGGAGGCCGCTCCCGAAACGTGAGACGACTGCGCCAAGCGGCGCCGACGGTGAGGTCAGCCTTACACTGGTCGTTGGTACTCGCCCAGGCATCATCGTGCCCCCGCCAACGTCATCGAAAGAGGCATCTCGTCACCGTGCCTACCACCACCCCCCTCCGCGTCGCTATCGTCGGTGCCGGCCCCGCCGGCATCTACGCTGCCGACATCCTGTCCAAGACGGACCTTGAGGTCTCGGTCGATCTGTTCGAGCGCCTGCCGGCGCCGTACGGCCTGGTGCGCTACGGCGTCGCGCCGGATCACCCGCGCATCAAGGGCATCATTACGGCGCTGTACAAGGTGCTGCAGCGTGGTGACATCCGCCTGATCGGCAATGTCGACTTCGGTAGCGACCTGTCGTTGGAGGAGGTGCGCCGCTACTACGATGCCGTGATCTTCTCCACGGGTGCGATCCGCGATGCCGATCTGAACATCCCCGGCATCGATCTCGACGGTAGCTACGGTGCTGCAGACTTCGTGTCCTGGTTCGACGGGCACCCCGATGTGCCGCGGACCTGGCCGCTGGAGGCGCAGCATGTGGCCGTGCTCGGCGTTGGCAATGTGGCTCTCGATGTGGCGCGCATCCTGGCCAAGCATGTCGAGGATCTGATGCCCACCGAGATCCCAGAGAACGTGGTCGAGGGCCTCGCAAAGAGCCCGGTCACCGATGTGCACGTCTTCGGGCGACGCGGCCCGGCACAGGTGAAATTCACTCCACTGGAGTTGCGCGAGCTTGGCCATGTGCCCGATGTGGACATCGTGGTCTACCCGGAGGACTTCGACTTCGACGAGGGCTCAGAGGAGGCGATCCGCTCGTCCAACCAGACCAAGCAGGTGGTGAAGACCCTCACGGACTGGACGCTGCGGGATCCGAGTGAGCTCACCGCTTCGCGCCGGATCCACCTGCACTTCCTGCACGCCCCGCATGAGGTGCTCGGTGAGGATGGAAAGGTGGTTGGACTGCGTACGGAGCGCACCGAACTCACCGGTGACGGGAACGTACGCGGGACCGGCACCTACGAGGACTTCGATGTGCAGGCCGTCTATCGTGCGGTGGGCTACTTCGGTTCACCGCTGCCGGACGTCCCCTTCGATGACGTGGCCGGGGTGATCCCGAACGCCGGCGGTCGAGTGCTCGGTGCCGACGGCGAGCACATCCCGGGCCTGTACACGACCGGGTGGATCAAGCGAGGTCCGGTCGGCCTGATCGGGCACACGAAGTCTGACGCCGCGGAGACCATCCGGCACCTGGTCGAGGACCTCACCAGTGCGATCGAGGCAGGGTCTCTCACCGGGGCCGAGGTGCGGGATCCACAAGCAATCCTGGACCGGCTCGAGAGCGACGGTGTGCCGTACACCACGTGGGAAGGCTGGGAACTCCTCGACTCCTACGAGCGTTCCTTGGGTGAGGAGCAAGGACGCGAGCGCATCAAGGTGGTACCCCGCGCGGAGATGACCGAGATCTCCCGTGGAGTGACAGCCCGCGCGTGATCGCGGCCCTGCTCCGATTCGGAAGCAGGGAGGACGTCTGTGACGCGCACGTGGATGAACGGCGTGAAGACCGCCGCACTGTTCGGTGTGCTCTGGCTTGTGGTACTCGGCCTCGGGGCATTGGTGGCCTCCGGCACCGGGAGCTCGATCTGGATCTGGGTGTTCGCAGGCGTGGGCGTGGTGGCCACGTTCGTCTCATACTGGCGCTCGGACACCATCGCGATCCGGGCCATGCGCGCCCAGCCGGTGAGCGAGGCCGAGGCGCCGGCCATGTACGCCATCGTGCGTGAGTTGTCCACGAAGGCGCAGCAGCCGATGCCACGCCTGTACATCTCGCCTACGGAGGCGCCGAACGCTTTTGCGACCGGGCGCAATCCGCGCAACGCGGCCGTGTGCTGCACGGTGGGGATCCTGCGGCTGCTCGATGAGCGGGAACTGCGCGGGGTGCTCGCGCACGAACTCTCCCACGTCTACAACCGCGACATCCTCACCTCGTCGGTGGCTGCCGCGATGGCAGGGGTGATCACCTCGGTGGCGCAGTTCCTGCTGTTCTTCGGTGGGGGAGGGCGGGGCCGGGACGCGGGCCCGCTGGGCGTCATCGGGATGCTCGCGATGGCGCTGCTGGCACCCTTCGCGGCCACACTGATCCAGCTGGCCATCTCCCGCACCAGGGAGTACGACGCCGACGCCGACGGTGCCACGCTCTCCGGGGACCCGCTCGCCCTGGCCTCGGCGTTGCGCAAGCTGGAGAGCGGGACGGCGGCACGCCCGTTGCGCCCGGACGGTGACCTGGCCGATGTCTCACACCTGATGATCGCCAACCCGTTCAAGGCCGGGGCGGTCTCGAAGCTGTTCGCCTCTCACCCGCCGATGGCACAGCGGATTTCCCGCCTGGAGGAGATGGCCCGGGGCGGCTGGGAGCGCTGATACCCCGACGGCGGCGACCACGTGGCGACGTGGCTCACCGCCCGCAGATCTCCAGTCAGCGGTAGTTCACGCGGTCAGCGGTAGTTCACGAACTGCAGCGCCGCGTCGATATCGGCATCCTTGAGCATCGCGATGATCACCTGCAGGTCGTCCCGCTTCTTCGAACTGACCCGCACCTCGTCACCGGTGATCTGGGTCTTGACACCCTTGGGGCCCTCGTCCCGGATCAGCTTGGTGATCTTCTTCGCATTCTCGCTGGACAGGCCCTCCTTGAGGGTGCCGGCCAGGCGGTACTCCTTGCCTGACGGCTGCGGCTCATCCTCGCCGGTGTCGATCGCCTTCAGCGACACACCGCGGCGGATCAGCTTGGACTGGAACACGTCCAGGATGGCGAGGACGCGCTCGGCGGTGTTCGCCGCCATCACGATCGACTCGCCGCTCCAGGCGATGGAGGCTCCGACATTGCGGAAGTCATACCGCTGGGAGATCTCCTTCGCCGCCTGGTTCAGGGCGTTGTCGACCTCCTGTCGGTCCACTTTGCTCACGACGTCGAACGAGGAATCACTCGCCACGCTGGTCTCCTTCTCGGCTGCGGCGGCCGCCTGGCGGCAGCCGGTGGTCACGAAGTCCCGCTGAACTTGGTATTGTTCCATCCGGTCCTTCGACCATACGGCGGGTTGCCCGAGCGGCCAAAGGGAGCTGACTGTAAATCAGCCGCGGAATGCTTCGCAGGTTCGAATCCTGCACCCGCCACCAGCTGCGCGAATGGGGTGTCTCCTTCGGGGAGGCGCCCCATTCGGCGTCCGGCGCCACCTGAGGAGACTTGCTGGCGCTCGTGCGCCATCGCACGAGGGCGGGTAGCGTGAGATCGACCGCCGGTCGCAGCGTGCGATCGCTTGGAGGAGGGTGGTCACGATGGCCGGCAAGTCACGCAGCCGACGGGCGCGCATCGCAGCCGCGCTGAGAAGCTTCTTCGCCGGCCTCACCGATTCCTCTGTCACCGACCAGGTGGATCGGTTTCACGATCGGATGCACCCGGCGCAGAACTACCGCGGCCGGCACATGGGCGGTACCGGTGGTGGATTCTGACCGGACGGCACCACCGGAACGTGCCGTCCCCACGGACTGTGGCGGTCTCGGGAACGTGGTCCGCACCACAGATCTCCTGCCGATTTCACCTTGGGCCGCCAGAGCATGTACCCTCGATCCCGCTGCCCCGATAGCTCAGTCGGCAGAGCGTCTCCATGGTAAGGAGAAGGTCAAGGGTTCGATTCCCTTTCGGGGCTCTGGTCTGTGCCTGGTCTGCGACCCGCCGGGTCGCGGGCCTTGAGGCAAGACGCGGCGGGGTAGCTCAGACGGTCAGAGCGCACGACTCATAATCGTGAGGTCGCGGGTTCGATCCCCGCTCCCGCTACACAATCAGCGCCGCAATCCCAGCCCGGACCGGGCGGGCAACTCGTGAGGAAGACCAATGGCCAGCAAGTCCGCGGACGTCCGTCCCAAGATCACCCTTGCCTGCGACGCATGCAAGGAGCGCAACTACATCACCAAGAAGAACCGGCGGAACAACCCCGACCGGCTCGAGCTGGCGAAGTACTGCCCGCGCTGTAACGCCAAGACCAACCACCGCGAGACTCGCTGATCGCTGCAGCGATGAGCGCAGTCAATGCGGACTTCATAGGGCGGGTGTTCACCGGAACCCCGCCCTATGGCGTGTCCCGCGCCAAGATCGCCGAGTTCGCATCGGCTGTCGGGGCCACCGCGCCCGTGCACACCGATCCGGCTGCGGCCCGCGAACTCGGCTACACCAACGTCGTGGCCCCTGCCACGTTCGCGGTGCTGATCGCCCAACAGGCTGAGGCCGAGTACATCGAGGACCCCAGCGCCGGGATCGACTTCTCCCGCGTGGTGCACGCCAACGAAGGCTTCACCCACCACCGACCGATCGTGGCCGGAGACGAACTGCACGCCGCTGTCCATGTGGACTCGGTCACTGAACGCGCGGGTATCGCGATGGTCACCACGCGGTGCGAGATTGCCGACGGCGCAGGTCAGCCGGTCTGCACCGTCACCTCCACGCTCGCCGTGCGCGGGGAGAGCTCATGACCACGAGCGAGAACGCCGTCAGCGCCGCCACCGAGATCGGCGCTGAGCTGTTCCGGACCACGGTCGCTGTGGACCGCACTCGACTGGTCCGTTACGCCGGTGCCAGTGGCGATTTCAACCCGATCCACTGGAACGACCGGTTCGCCGTCGAGGTGGGCCTGCCAGGGGTGATCGCGCACGGCATGCTCACCATGGGTGTCGCCGCGTCCGCACTCACTGACTGGCTGGGTGATCCGGGGGCTCTCCTCTCCTATGCCGTCCGATTCACCCGCCCCGTGCCGGTGCCCGACCCCGGCGTCGCGGAGCTCGAGATCGTCGCGAAGCTGGGTGCCGTCGACGCCGATGCCGGCACGGCCCGGGTGGACCTTTCCGTCACGCTCGACGGCGCTGCCGTCCTGGGCAAGAGCCAGGCGCACATCCGCCTGCACTGATACCACTCCCGCACCCTTCGGCCGGGTGGGCTGGGCGGGGTCCCGGGAACTGCGGAGATGCGCTCAGGTCGGGGCCGGGCCCGTGGTCGTTCCGATCCGCAGGTCACATTCCAGCGCCACCGACGTGGGCCGGCCACCGTCGGCCAGCATGATTGCCGCCTGAGCGGCGTACTCACCCTTCTCCTGGATCGGCTGAACGATGGAGGTCAGTCGATGCTCGCCGAGCCATGGCAGATCGACGCCGTCGAACCCCGCCACCGAGACATCCTCCGGGACACGCAGACCCCGCTCCTGCGCGGCAAGCAACAGCCCGGCTGCGATCAGATCGCTGAATCCGACCAACGCCGTCACCTGTGGCGCGCGGTCCAGTAGCGCATGTCCTGCTCGGATCCCCTCTTCCACCAGGGACCGCGCGGTCGTCTCGATCGCGGCTGGCATCAGCCCGGCGTCGCGGATTCCCGCGAGCCGGTCGGTGACATATCGCTCACGGGGGCTGCTGCCGCCACGGGGATCTATCGGGCCCCGCTGTCGTTTCGGCGACCACGGCATCGTGGCGAGTCCCACGTGGCGATGCCCCAACCCCAGCAGATGCTCACCCAGTGCGGCCATACCGGCCCTGTCCTGCACCCGCACCGATATCTCGCCGCGCCGGGGCCGATCCACCCAGACCAGCGGCACCTGACGCTCCCGCAGGATGCGGGCCGTCTCCGGAGTGATCTGGTGCAACACCACGGCGGCATCCATCGGCCCGTGCCGCACCAAGTCCACACCGGTGCGATCCTGGCCCGCATCGCTGCCGGACGGCACGAGCAACATCCCTCGGGCGGCATCGCCGAGTGTGGAGGCCACCCCGGCGAGTGTCTGCACGGCCACGGGGTCACGGAAGTTCACCCGCAGGTCCTGCCCCACCAGAACGCCGATGATCTTGCTGTGGCCCCGCCGCAATGAGGCGGCCACCGGGTTCGGACCGGCGTATCCGAGCGCGGCGGCCGCTGCCAAGACCCGCTCGCGGGTGGCGGCGGCGATCGGACCGGCACCGGAGAAGGCGATGGACGCCGTCGACAGGGAAACGTTGGCCGTGCGGGCGACGTCGGTCAACGTGGCACGAGTGCTCACGTCGGCTCCCTTCGTCGCAGTTTGACCAGGCCTGAGCAGGTGCGCACCATAGCCTAGGCGCGTGCAGGCACGTTCCTGAGCATCATCGGTGGATCACGCCATCATCCCGGAGAATCACCACCTCACATCCGGGCCGCCCCGCGCGTATACCTGGTGTCCCTTCGAGACCATCGCTGAGAGCCGTTCATGATTCCTCCTGCCGACGCGGTACGTGCGCGCCGGGCCGCCGCCCTGGTCTTCACCACCTTCGCGCTGAATGGCTTCACGTTCGCGAACTGGCTCTCTCGTATCCCGACGATCCGCGACGAGCTGGACCTGTCCGAGGGGCAGTTGGGTCTGATCATTCTGTTCGGCTCGCTCGGCTCGCTCGTGGCGATGCCGCTCACCGGCCGGCTGATCGGGGGCCTCGGCGCGCGCGCCTGCGTGGCGATTGCCGCCATCGTCGCTGCCCTGGGTCTGACGGTTGCGGTGACGGGCGTGGCCACGGGGACGGTGTGGCTGCTCGTCGGCGGGCTGTTCGTGGCCACGATGGGAATCGGTGGCTGGGACGTGTCCATGAACTACGCAGGAACGATGGTCGAGCGTGCTCTCGATCGCGCGATCATGCCCTGGTTCCACGGTGGGTTCTCCATCGGCACGGTCTTGGGTGCCGGAGTCGGCGCGCTGGTGATTCGTGCGGGGATCGGTGTGCCACTGCACGTGCTCACCGTGATTGGCGCGGTCCTGGTGGCAGTGATCGTCTGCACCCGCGGGTACCTGACCGAACCTGCATCGCCTGAATCTGGAGGCCTGGAAACTCCTGACGTCGCAGCTAGGCGGGGCCCAGGCGTCTCCTACCTGCGCGTCTGGTTCGAGCCGCGCACCCTGTTGGTGGGCCTGGTGGTGCTGGCGGCCGCGCTCACCGAGGGCGCCGCCAATGACTGGCTGGCCCTCGCCGTCGTCGACGGTTTCGAGGCTCCGAACGAGGTCGGCGCCATTGGCCTGGCGATCTTCCTCGTGGGAATGACGGCGATGCGGTTCCTCGGGACCGCCCTGCTGAACCGGTTCGGCCGGGTCGCCGTCCTTCGACTGTGCACCACCTTGGCAATCATCGGCCTCGGTGTGTTCACCCTCGTGCCCTCGTTGCCGGTGGCGCTCGCGGGAGCGGTGCTGTGGGGGATGGGCGCGGCGCTGGGATTCCCGGTCGGGATGAGCGCTGCCTCCGACGAGCCGGCTCAAGCGGCGGCCCGGTTGTCCGTGGTCTCCACCATCGGGTACGCCGCGTTCCTGATCGGGCCTGGGTTCATCGGCCTCCTGGCCGACGTGATCGGCATCCGGCATGCCTTGCTCGCGATCATGGTGCCGCTGGTGGTCGGCTTGCTGGTGATCCCGGCTGCCCGTCCGCTGCCAGCCGTCGAGGCCGAGGTGGAATCTCGTTGATCAGTCAGCCCCCCAAGTGTGCCTCGCCTGCGTAGAGTGGACGCCCATGACCTCCCAGCCTGCGACTACTGGTACCGAGTTGCCGCTGCTGGCCGATCTGACGACGTTCCGGGTGGGGGGACCGGTCGGCAGGTTTGTGGAGGCCACGTCCGAAGAAGAGCTGGTTGAGACCGTCTCCTCGGCCGACCGCAGCGGTGAACCGGTGCTCGTACTCGGCGGCGGCTCGAACGTGCTGGTGGCCGACGAGGGCTTCGACGGCGTGGTGGTGCGCGACGCCCGCCGCGGGATCACTGTAGAGAGCCAGGACGCCTGCGGTGGGGCCTCAGTGCGGGTTCCCGCCGGCCAGCCGTGGGATGACGTCGTGCTCCGGGCCGTGGCGCAGGGGTGGCGCGGTGTGGAAGCACTGTCCGGGATCCCCGGCTCCAGCGGCGCCACCCCGGTACAGAATGTCGGCGCCTATGGGCAGGAGGTCGCCGAGGTGATCTCGTCGGTGCGCACCTGGGACCGGGCGACCGGTCGCATCCGCACGATGGCCCGGGCTGAGCTCGGCTTCGGGTACCGCAGGTCTGTGCTCAAGGACTCCTTCGTTGATGACGGCACCGGCACCGCGTGGAGCCCGAGCCCTCGCTATGTGGTGCTCGAGGTCGGCTTCCAGTTTGTGCTGTCCGAGTCCAGCGCTCCGGTGCGCTACCCCGAGTTGGCGGCCGCTCTCGGTGTTGCCGTGGGCGAGCGCGCGGCAGCCGCGGAGGTGCGCGAGGCTGTGCTCGGTCTGCGTCGCGGCAAGGGCATGGTTCTCGAGGAGACCGACCATGACACCTGGAGCGCTGGATCGTTCTTCACCAACCCCGTACTCAGCGCCTCGCGCGCCGCATTACTGCCGCCCGAGGCTCCGAGGTTCGCCGCAGGGGAACGAGTCAAGACCAGTGCCGCGTGGTTGATCGCCCGCTCGGGGTTTACCAAGGGATACGGCCAGCCTGGGCCTGCGGCGCTCTCGACCAAGCACGTTCTCGCGTTGACCAATCGAGGCGGCGCGAGGGCGGCGGACCTGCTCGCGTTGGCCCGCGAGGTACGCAACGGGGTATGGGAACAGTTCGAGATCGAGCTGGTACCGGAGCCGGTGCTACTCGGTATGCGTCTGTAGTGCCCGGTTCACGCGGGTCGTAGTCGCCGCACAGTGGCGCGGCACGGTGTCGATGCACGTGCCGACTGGTCCCGCAGGGTCACTCGCGGAGGCCAGGTCCGGTGAGCCAGGCGCCGACATCTGCGAGCATTGCCGCCTTCGAGGCGGTGCTGGCGCGGCTGGCGCGGATCGAACCTCGGGCCAGTTCGGCAAGCTCGGCATCCGTCATGCCGTGCACATGCCGGGCGGTCTCGTACTGGGCCAGCAACCGGGAGCCGAACAGGAGCGGATCGTCGGCTCCGAGAGCGATATCGGCGCCCGCAGCCAGGAGTCGGCGCAGGGGCAGTTCCTGCGCCGTGGGGAAGACACCGAGGGAGACATTCGACGCCGGGCACACCTCGAGTGCGATCCTCTCTGCCACGATCCGATCCAAGAGGGCCGGATCCTCGGCGGCTCGGACCCCATGCCCGAGACGGTGCGGGTGCAGATGGGCCACCACCTCGGCCACGTGGTCCGGTCCGAGCAGCTCCCCGCCGTGCGGGGCGAGCAGCAGACCTGCACGAGCGGCGATCCGGAACGCCGGCCCGAAATCCGCGGTGTTCCCGCGGCGCTCATCGTTGCTCAGACCGAAGCCGATCACGTCACCGGCACCGTCCCCGGCGTGCCGGACCGCGAGGCGTGCCAAGGTCCGGGCGTCCAGCGGGTGGCGCGTGCGTGAGGAGGCCACGATGATGCCCGTCTCGACGCCGGTGGTTGCGCTGGCCTCCCGCGCCGCATCGGTGATGATCTCCAGCGCCGGGGTGATGCCGCCGACGAACGGGGCGTAGGAGGTCGGGTCCACCTGAATCTCCAGGCGTCGAGAGCCTTCGTCGGCGTCGGCCTGCGCCGCTTCGTGGATGAGCCGGCGCATCGCCGCTTCGGAGCGCACCACGGCCCGGGCGGCGTCGTACATGCGCTGGAACCGGAACCAACCGCGTTCGTTCGCAGGCAGCCGCAGCGGGTCCGCGGAGGCGACCGTCTCGCGGAGCGTCTCCGGGATCCGCACTCCTGCTTCGATGGCGAGCTCGCTGAGGGTCAGCGCACTCATCGAGCCGGTGAAGTGCAGATGCAGATGTGCCTTGGGAAGCGTTCGCAGATCACGGGCCACGATTGTCACTGTATGAGAGTTCTCTCATCTTCCTCTCACACCGACACCATCAAGGGCCGATGGAATGAGCATCATGACCACCCTCGTGCCCGAAGAGCTGACCCTGTTGACGGGTTCGGACGCCGGCGACTTGGTGCGGGCCGCGATCGGTGTGGATGAGGCGCTGGCTGGCCTCGTGGTCGAGGTCGACGCCGTGCATCACCGGCCAGGTCTGGGCGTGAGCGCGGTCTACGCCGTCGACTACCGGGTGGCGGGGCGTCCGGTCCGGGAACACCTGGTTGCCAGCACTGCCGCAGTTCCCGATGCGCCCTCGGTCGCCGTGCTCGACAACGGCGTGCATCGAGTGCGCGTATGGCGGCGTGCAGATGACCCTGCGCTTCCCGGCCTGCGAGCGGCGCTTGATCCTCGTGTGGTTGCGGGCTGGTTGCGTCCCTCTCTCACTGCCCATGGCGGCCGCAGCAGTGCCTCAGATCCCACCCCGATCGGGGTGGAACTCCTCGGCTATCGGCCGACACGCCGCGCAGTGGTCCGGGTCATGGGCCCTGGTGGTCCCGTGGCGTACCTCAAGATCCTGCCCCCGGCGCGCACCTCGCGGCTGGTCCGGCGCCACCAGGTGCTGGAGCAGACAGGTGTGCCAGCCCCTCGGGTCGTGGGTGAACCGGTTCCCGGTGTGGTGGTGCTCTCTGTGATGACCGGCACCGCCCTGACGAATGCCATTGCCGGCGCGCGCAGCCACCCGGAGGACCTGCCCGCCGCCGAGGAACTGGTGGCCTGGCTGGACGCGCTTCCGGATGCCGTCCGGGCACTCCCTCGGCGTCAGTCCTGGGTCGATCGGATCGACTTCCACGCGAGCGCTGCCCGGGCAGCGCAACCCGCGTCGATGGCCGGGATCACCGCAATCGAGCGGGGTGTCGCCGATCTCCTGTCCGAGCTGCCCGCTCCGGCTCAGGTGCCCACCCACGGAGACTTCTACGAGGCCAACGTGTTCACCGCCGCAGGCAAGGTGCACGGAGCCATCGATCTGGACTCACTCGGTCCGGGAGCGCGGGAGGACGACCTGGCCACGATGCTCGGGCACCTCAGTGTGCTCCCCGCGCTCGCCCCGGAGCGTTACCACCACGTTGATGAGATCACTGATGACTGGTTCGCCGTGTTCTCCGAGCGTGTGGACCCGGCGGCTCTTGCCGCGAGAGTGGCCGCGGTGGTGCTCTCGCTGGTGGCCGGGACGGCTGCGGACCAGGGGCGGGCTCGACTGGCGGTCGCGGATCGTTGGCTCACCCGTGCACGGAACGAACGAGCCGGGAGGAAACCATGAGTCGCAGTGGTGCATGGATGGCCACCGGTGCACTGGGCGTGGCTGGCGTGGTCGCAGCGGTGCTGGCGACGGGACCCGGGCTCACCGCCCCTTCGATGGGCGAGGCCATCGTCGTCTCTGGGCCAACGACCGCTCCGCGGGCCGCGTCGGAGCGTGCGGTATCGGTGGCCACCCCGGAGACGGGCCGGGACACGGACGGCCGTGACAGGACCGACGGCCCCGGCACGACAGACAGCTCCGTGCGGACGGCCGTCTCGCCGGCGGATCCGCCGGCCGCGTCGGGCGGGACTTCCGCGACCGAGGGAGGTGACTCTCCGGAGCGGGTATCGCTCGCTGCACCGGTGAGCGCTGACAGTCCGAATGCGCCCGCTAGCCCCGATGACAGCCCGGACAGCCCGCCGTCAGCCGAGTCGGCAGACGATTGATGAGAGGCCTCTCATCGCCGGTTCCCGCCGTTCTCATCTCCGAGGGCCAGGCTCGGCCTTGACACCAACGAACCCCGCCTGGGGACGATCACTGGAGACATCATGATCACACGCAAGGTATGGATCACCACCGGCGCCCTCGGTGTGGTGGCCGTGACCGCTGGCGCGGTCAGCGCGGCCGCCGAACCAGGTGAGGATTTCAGCCAGCCTGCCGTTCAGGTGGCGGGCGCCGACGAAGCCGTGAAGCTCTCCCTCGCGTCCGAGGCTGTGACGGCGAACCCTGCCGCCGTGGCCGCGGAAAGTGCGATCTCGTCGGTGACGGCTGCGTCGCCTACCGCTTCCCCGATGACACCGGCGAGTGCGCCGAGTCCGGTGAGCCCGGTGAGTGCTCAGACGCCACCGAGTCCGGCGAGTGCGCCGAGTCCGGTCAGCCCGGTGAGTGCTCAGACGCCACCGAGTCCGGCGAGTGCGCCGAGTCCGGTCAGCCCGGTGAGTGCTCAGACGCCACCGAGCCCAGCCAGTGCGCCGAGTCCGGTCAGCGCCCCGAGCCCGGCCAGTGCGCAGAGCCCGGAGTCCGCGGACAGTGCACCCTCTGCCGACTCGGGCGACTGACCTGGCCTGGACTGCCGGTCCGGTCACGCCACACGGCGTGGCCGGACCGGCAGTCCGACGATCAGGGTGGCTCCCACCACCAGATGCAGGGCGATCAGGACAACTGAGGCTGCGCCGTCGGCCGCTGTGACGGGGCTGACCATCGAGCCAGCCAGCACGACGACCGCGAGGACTCTCCAGATGCTGCGGGCGTGCCCACTGAGGCGATCCAGCACGGCCCAGGCTGCCCATCCCAGCAGGGCTGCGGTCAGCCCGGCGGCGAGGACGGACGCTATCGAGATGGTGATCGCCGATGATTGCTGCCCTCCCGGCTGTGCCACCAGTTCGACACCGGCGATCGGGACCGCGAGGATCCAGACGACGGCGGCCAGCAGTGGCGTCGCGATCACGGTCAGCAGCTGGGCACGTCGGTTCGTCTGGGTGGGGGTCGTGGAATCAACGCTGATAGCGGTCATCAGAAGTCCTTTCAGATCGTTGCCCCGCAATCGCGAGGGGCGCCATGTCGGCGGCCGATCACCAGAGTCCACTCCGGTGCTGACCTAGCACATCGGCCACCTGGACTGCGCCGAACCCCCGATGGTCGGACCGCCCCCCGACTTTCGTCTGTGGTGTGATGGTGCCTCGGCCGTACGGTGGCTGATCATGGGTCACACCGAGGACACCCCGATCCGATCCCACCTGGGGACCACCTGGACGTTCGCCGTGCTCGGCGTGGCCACGGTGCTGACGACGGCCACAGTGCTCGCTCGATCGGCGTCCGCAGGCGGAGGCGCGGCCTGGACGGTTCTTGACGGCGTGGTCGGTGTACTGGCCCTGATGGCGCTCGCTCTTGCGCTGCGCTATCCGGCGGCGGGAGCGGTCGTGATCGCCTGCCTGGCAGCGGCCTCTCCGGCTGCGACGGCTGCCTCGACCATTGCCACGCTGGTGGTGGCACAGCGTCACCGCCTGGTGCCGGCTGCCCTGATCGGCGCCGCCGGTGTGCTGGCGCACGTGGTCCAGGCGGTGGCGCGCCCCGTTGCGGGGATCACGATGACCTGGTGGGTGCTCCTGACGCTGACGGCGTATGCGGCCCTGATCGCGTGGGGAGCGTTCGCACAGGCCCGCTGGGCACTGATGGGCTCACTGCGCGAGCGTGCCCGTCGTGCTGAACTCGACGCGGAACGGCGCCTAGCCGACGCACGGCTCGCGGAGCGCACTCGGATCGCGCGGGAGATGCACGATGTCCTCGCGCATCGCCTCTCGCTCGTCGCCACGGCGGCCGGTGCCTTGGAGTACCGCCCGGATGGCCCGCCCGAGCAGATGGCGATCGCGGCAGGGACGGTCCGCCGCGGTGTGCACGAGGCCCTCGAGGAGTTGCGTGAGGTGATTGGGGTGCTTCGCGCGGACGAGGTGGTGGACTCAGGGCCGCTCAGCCGGCGAAGGCCTCCGGACCCGGGTGTCGCCGACCTGCCGACACTGGTCGATGAGGCCAGGGCGGCCGGCAGCACGGTGACGACGCAGATCGAGGTGGACGGTCCCGTCCCGACCGCTGTCGGCCGGCCGGTCTACCGGATCATCCAGGAAGGACTGACGAACGCTCGCAAGCATGCCGCCGGGTGCCCGGTCCACGTCCAGCTGACCGGGATCGCGGGCGGATCGCTGAGCGTCGAAATCAGCAATCCGCTGCGCGCTCGCTCAGCAGACGTGCCGGGCTCGGGCGCCGGTCTGGTTGGCCTGGCGGAGCGAGCGGAGCTCGCCGGTGGTGCGATCGAGATCGAGACCGGCGGCGGCGTGTTCCGGCTCAGGGCCCGGATACCGTGGCCGGATGAGTGAGTCGCCACGAATCCGTCTCCTGGTGGTCGATGACGATCCGTTGGTGCGCGGAGCGCTCACCCTGATGCTCGACGGGGCAGAGGGCATCGACGTCGTGGCTGATGCGGGCGATGGCAGCCAGGTTCGTGAGGTCCTGGATTCCCGCCAGGTCGATGTGGTGGTGATGGACCTGCGGATGCCGCGGATGGACGGGATCGAGGCCACCCGGCGAGTGAGGGCGCGGACCGACCCTCCCGAAGTCCTCGTGTTGACCACCTTCGATGCCGACGAGAATGTTCTCGCCGCGCTACGCGCAGGGGCCGCCGGCTTCCTGCTCAAGGACACCGAACCAGAACGGGTTGTCGAGGCTGTCCGCCGGGTCGCGGCCGGGGAACCGGTCTTCTCCGTCGCTGTTCTGCGGGGTCTGCTCGATCGGGCGAGGACTCGTGCGGACTCGGCCGCCCGGGCGCGTCGCGCAGTGAACACTCTGACTGTGCGGGAGCGCGACGTCGCCCGGGAGGTCTCCCTCGGCGCCTCGAACGCCGAGATTGCTCGCACACTGGGGATGTCAATCGCGACAGTGAAGGCGCACATCTCACGCATGCTGTCCGAGCTGGGCCTGGGGAACCGGACGCAGCTCGCGCTCCTGGTACACGATGCCGATGGCTGAACACTCCCGCGAGGTCAGCTGAGTCGGTAGCCCATCCCACGCACGGTCTCGAAACGGTGCGCCCCGAGCTTCTTGCGCAGGTAGCGCACGTAGACGTCCACCACATTCGAACCGGGATCGAAGTCATACCCCCACACCCGGGACAGCAGTTGTTCGCGGCTGAGTACCTGTCCCGGGCTGCGTAGGAACGTCTCGGTGAGGGTGAACTCACGGGCGGACAGGTCGACGTCTCGCTCATTCACCCGGGCCCGTCGCGTACGCAGGTCGAGAGACAGGCCGCCGTGGCTGAGCACGGTCGGTTCCGAACTGGTGATGTCGCTGCGGAGCCGGAGCCGCACACGCGCGAGCAGTTCCTCGAACCGGAACGGCTTGGCCATGTAGTCGTCGGCACCGCCCTCAAGGCCAGCGACCGTGTCGGTCACTGACGAGCGCGCGGTGAGAATGATCACCGGGATCGTCACGCCGAGCGATCGCACCGCACGCAGCACCTCGAATCCGTCCTGGTCCGGCAGGCCCAGATCGAGGATCAGCAGGTCGAAGTCTCCCGTGCTTGCCAGGTCGACGGTGTCGGCGGCAGTACCGACTGTCGTCGGCGTGTACCCGGCTGCGCGCAGGCCCTTGGCGACGAACGACGCGATCCGTGCCTCATCCTCGGCGATCAGGATCTGGCTCATCGTTGCTCCTTCTGGTCTACGTGCACTGACGCCTCGGCCGAGACCCCGTACTGAGTGGTTGCGGCGTCGTCCAGTGGTGGTGTGCGTGGCAAGTGGATCGTGATCGTGCTCCCTGCGCCGGGGGCGGATGCGACCGTTGTGTGCCCGCCATGCGCCTCAGCGATCGATGCCACGATCGGTAGCCCGAGCCCGATGCCCTCCACTGTGGGATCGAGTCTTTCGAACCGGCCGAACACGCGCTGTTGGTCGGTGGCGGGGATGCCCACGCCCTCGTCCCGCACCCACAATGACACGGTGGAGCCGTCGGCGGACAGTGCCGAGCCGATGCCCACAGTGGTCCCCTCGGCAGAGAACTTCACCGCGTTGCTCGCCAGTTGCAGCAGTGCCTGCGTGAGCCGGCGCGGGTCTGCCTGGATGCGCACATCGGTCAGGGAGTCGAGCACCCACCGCCGATGGCCCAGCGTGGCCGCCTTGGCCAGCACATCATCGGTGAGCAGGGCGACATCAACGTCGGTGGGCGTGACGAAGTCGGGGCGGCGAGATTTTGCCAGCGTCATCAGATCGTCGATCAGCAGGTTCATTCGGTCGATCTCGTCCAGGGCGAGTGCTCGGGTGCTCGCAGCATCCTCGGAGTCGGTGGGGTCCATCAGCTCGAGGTGGCCACGGATGATGGTCAGCGGCGTGCGCAGTTCGTGCCCGGCGTCGTCCAAGAGTTGGCGCTGGGACCCGAATGCCTGGTCCAGCCGGGCCAGCATCGCGTTGAACGTGGCGCTCAACAAGGCCAAGTCGTCATTGCCCGCGACTGGGATGCGACGGCTCAGGTCATCCGAGGAGTTGATCTCCTCCGCGGTGTTGCGCAGCACTTTCAGTGGAGCGAGCAGTTGGCCCACCACGAACCAACCGATCAGCGTGATCCACGCCAGTGCGGCCACCGAGACCAGGGCGTAGGTCCGAAAGGTCCCCTCGATCTGGTCGTACTCGGCATCGACGTCGAAGGCGAGAACCATCGCCCCCCGCTCGCTGGGCGGATCGGTCGTCACCGGGAGGGCGAGAACGCGGTACGTGCGTTGGGATGTCTCGACTGTGAACAGGTCGGCCTCGTCCCACTCGGAGACGGGAGCTAGAGCGGTCACGAGTTCGGGATCGTCCTCGATCCGGAACGATGTGGCAATCTCAGGCACGTGTGAGACGTCCCCATCGATGAACCCTGCCAGCGCCTCGTTCGTGGCCGGCACCACCCGGCTCAAGGCTGTGCGCAGCACTGCCGAGACCGAGTTGAACGGCTGACCGGTGCTGGGGTCCACCCCTTCCTCGGCGAGCGTGCGGATCTCTGCCGCCGACCGACTGAGGGAGTCGTCCAGGCGGATCAGACTGCGGTCCCGCTCCAGGGAATACGCACTCACTCCGGCTGCCGCAAGCGCGAGTGCCGAGAGGATCGTCAGGGCGGCGAGGGCACGTGAACGAACGCTGCTACGGAGGCGGGAGACGCGCGTGGGCACTGTGCCAGTATCCTCGCCGGTCGTCCACAGCGGGGATCATTACGGGGCAGTTCGACTCAGTCGCACTCGTCCCGTAGACTCGTCGCCGGGTGGTTGACATCCGCCATGCTGGTTCGTGCCCGGTTCCCGGTCCACGGACCTGTTCGGGCGGTGTCGATCGTCGAAGGGCAGTGGCGCAATTGGTAGCGCACCGGTCTCCAAAACCGGCGGTTGTGGGTTCGAGTCCCTCCTGCCCTGCTCAGTACCCGCCTCCACGTAGACCGGCCGATCCAAGGACACTTCCGTGAGCAATTCCACCAACGCCGATTCGGGCGAGCCCGACGACGTCGGTCGCGGTGACGATGCACGCAACGGTGACGATGCGAGCGAGCGCGAGAACGCTGCTGCGGACACCGGCGCGACTGATTCCCGTGAGCAGTCGGAGTCCTCGTCGGACGAGGAGGCGGCCGCGGTAGCGCCCCGACCGCCGCGGGAGAAGCGCACCCCCTCGTCGGTGCGCGCCTCCGAGGGCGGTAAGGGTCGACGCACCGCCTCCAGGTCCGAGGCCGAAGCGGCCCGGACCGCCGAACCGAACGCATTCGCACGGATCTGGCGCTTCATCCGCCAGGTGATCGCCGAGCTGCGCAAGGTGGTCACGCCCACCCGTACCGAGTTGCTCACCTACGTGGCCGTCGTCATCGTGTTCTTGATTGTGATGATGGCCTACGTTGGCGTGCTGGACTACGGCTTCGGCCAGTTGGTGCTCTGGGCATTCGGCGGTTGAGCAGATCCCGGCCGCGAACGATCAACGATTTGAGCGAAGAGCTCGCACACTGAACGAGACTGAAGGAAGCAGGTCAGGACGTGTCTGAAGAGACTCACCCCACCGGGGACGTGACGGCGGCTGACGTGCCGACGGACGTCACGGACGGCGAGAACGCCGTGGCCGGTGCCGGCGAGGCTGTGGCCGAGGACGCGACCACCGACGCTCCCGGCTCCGCCGAAGAGGTGCCGGAGGACCCGGTCGCGGCCTTCCGCTCCGAACTGCGTTCGCTGCCCGGTGACTGGTACGTGATTCACTCCTACGCGGGCTACGAGAACCGGGTGAAGGCCAACCTGGAATCGCGCATCCAGTCCCTCAACATGGAGGACTACATCTTCGGCGTCGAGGTGCCGATGGAGGAAGTCGTCGAGATCAAGAACTCCGTGCGCAAGGTCGTCCGGCGCGTCCGGGTGCCCAGTTATGTCCTCGTGCGGATGGACCTCACCGACGAATCCTGGGGTGCAGTGCGGCACACGCCGGGCGTCACCGGGTTCGTGGGGAACTCGCATTCACCGGTCCCGCTCACCGTGGACGAGGTGATGTCCATGCTGGCCACGAATATCGAATCCAAGACATCTCCGGCACAGACCTCCGGCGGCAAGTCCGCATCTCCTGCTGTGCAGGTGGACTTCACCGTCGGCGAGTCCGTGACCGTCACCGACGGTCCCTTCGACACGCTGCCGGCCACGATCTCCGAGATCAACGCCGAGAACCAGAAGCTCAAGGTACTGGTCTCGATCTTCGGCCGGGAGACTCCGGTCGAACTCTCGTTCAATCAGGTCGCCAAGATCTGATCGTGCTCAACGCGGTGCCCCGCACGGGGCACCGTCATCCGGACCGCAAGGTCGTGCAACCGGGTCATCGCCCACGGCGTCGGCCCACCACAGGAAAGTGAATTGATATGCCTCCCAAGAAGAAGGTCTCCGGCCTCATCAAGCTCCAGATCCAGGCCGGTGCCGCCAACCCGGCCCCGCCGATCGGGCCCGCGCTCGGTCAGCACGGCGTGAACATCATGGAGTTCTGCAAGGCCTACAACGCGGCCACGGAATCCCAGCGCGGCAACGTCATCCCCGTGGAGATCACGGTGTATGAGGACCGCTCGTTCACCTTCATCACCAAGACGCCGCCGGCTGCAGAGCTCATCAAGAAGGCCGCTGGTGTGGCCAAGGGCTCCGGAACTCCGCACACCACGAAGGTCGGAACCCTCACCCAGGCCCAGGTCCGCGAGATTGCCGAGGGCAAGATGGTGGACCTGAACGCCCGCGACATCGATGCGGCCGCGAAGATCATTGCCGGCACCGCACGGTCGATGGGGATCACCGTCTCCGGCTGAGATCATTCGAACTCGGGCTGTCCGTGATGACGGCTCACCCCTCCTGGCGCACTGCCCGGAGGTTCCCAGTGGGAGGGTCCGCGCGGACCCCTACCACGACTGCTGATACAAGGAGAAGCAGATGGCAACGCGCAGCAAGAGCTACCGCAAGGCGACCGAACTGGTCGACCGTTCCGAGTTGTACACGCCCACTGAGGCCGTGCAACTCGCGAAGAAGACCGCCAGCGCCAAGTTCGACGAGACCGTCGAGGTCTCCTTCCGGCTCGGGGTGGACCCCCGTAAGGCCGACCAGATGGTCCGCGGCACTGTCAACCTGCCGCATGGCACGGGTAAGACCGCGCGAGTGATCGTCTTCGCCACCGGCGACCGGGCCGAGCAGGCGATTGCCGCCGGGGCCGACGAGGTGGGTGGAGACGAACTCATCGAAAAGGTGGCCGGCGGCTACACCGCCTTCGACGCAGCCGTGGCCACGCCCGATCTGATGGGCAAGGTCGGTCGGCTGGGCCGCGTCCTCGGCCCCCGCGGGCTCATGCCGAACCCCAAGACCGGCACCGTGACGATGGACGTGACCAAGGCTGTCACGGACATCAAGGGTGGCAAGATCGACTTCCGCGTCGACAAGCACGCCAACTTGCAGTTCATCATCGGTAAGGCCTCGTTCTCTCAGGACCAGCTGGAGGAGAACTATGCGGCCGCACTGGAGGAGATCCTGCGACTCAAGCCGTCCTCGTCCAAGGGGCGCTACATCACCAGGGCAGTGCTGAGCACCACGATGGGGCCCGGTATCCCGCTGGATGCCAGCTGACCAGACCCAGCTGAGCCTTCGACGGCCCAGGTTCCGCTACGGCGGGGCCTGGGCCGTTCGTCATACCGGCGACCGGATCGACGCGACTGTGCTCCACCTCACCGACAGTGAACTTGGACTCTGCCGGCCCAGGCGCTACTGTGGTCTTTGCCTTAGACCGCAGGTCCCCCGTCACTATGGCAGGGGTTAAGTCCGCACAAGCGGAGCCAGCGCAGGTGTACCGTGATCTGCAGAACAACCCCGCATCCTCGTATGCGGAGGAATCTCAGGCCCCGTGCATCTGCGCGGGGCCTTCGTCATGTGTGAACCTGGCCGGCGGCACATCACGGAAGGAGGGCTCATGGCACGGCCTGACAAAGCTGCGGCTGTCGCCGAACTGGCAACGAAGTTCCGCCAGTCACCGGCAGCGGTCCTGACGGAGTACCGCGGGCTCACCGTTGCCCAGCTCCAGGAGCTGCGCACGACGCTCGGCAGCACCACCAGCTACGCCGTGGTGAAGAACACGCTGACCAACCTTGCCGCCAAGGAAGCCGGGGTCGACGCGTTCGACGGCCAGCTCTCCGGACCAACGGCCATCGCCTTCGTCGAAGGCGACCCGGTCGAGGCGGCCAAGGGTCTGCGCGACTTCGCCAAGGCGCACCCCAACCTCGTCGTCAAGGGGGGCGTCCTCGATGGGCGCGCCCTGAGCGCCGAGGACATCACCAAGCTCGCGGACCTTGAGTCCCGTGAGGTGCTCCTGGCCAAGGCCGCGGGCGCCATGAAGGCCAAGCTGCACCAGGCGGCCTACGTCTTCAACGCTCCGGCCTCCAAGGCGGTGCGCACTATCGAAGCCCTGCGTGAGAAGCAGGCGAGCGAGGTTGCGGCCTGACGGCCTCATCCTCACCACCCCCACCCCACTGCTTCTCGCGTCTCGCGCAAGCAGGCACAACAGGAAGGAACGCCCCTCATGGCGAAGCTCAGCACTGACGAGCTCATCGATGCTTTCAAGGATCTGACCCTCATCGAGCTCTCGGAGTTCGTGAAGCAGTTCGAGGAGACCTTCGAGGTCACCGCCGCTGCGCCGGCCGCCGTGGCCGTTGCCGGTGGCGCCGCCGCCGGTGGTGGCGAGGCTGCCGCTGAAGAGGAGAAGACCGAGTTCGACGTCATCCTCGAGAGCGTCGGCGACAAGAAGATCCAGGTCATCAAGGAGGTGCGCGCCCTCACGAGCCTCGGCCTGAAGGAGGCCAAGGACCTGGTGGACGGCGCTCCCAAGCCCGTCGTCGAGGGCGTGGACAAGGACGCCGCCGACAAGGCCAAGGAGGCCCTCGAGGGCGCCGGGGCGACCGTCTCCCTCAAGTGATCAGGGCGAGCGGCCCGGTTCGCCGGCCCGCTCGCACCGGCACATCGGGCTGACCTGCCGCGACGACGAGGCCCGCACCTGTGGGGTGCGGGCCTCGTTTGGCGTCTAGTGTCGGTCCGCACCAGGGCCCAGGTGCCCTGCGTTCTGCGTGGACGAACCACCCGGATCGATCCGCGCTCCAGCCTGCTCCTGGACAGCGCCCCGCCCAGCGGGTATGCTGTCGCTTTGCGCTGTCGTCTGCCCAGCCCACCCTCTCCAGAACCTCTCGCTGTGCCATGCCGGTCGGTAGACCGGGCATCGGCGTCAGGGTCGGAAGTGGTGCTCTTGGCGGGCGTGAGCGCGTGTGCTCACAATTCGTAGGGAAGGACCCCTCTTGGCTGCCTCGCGCACCCCTACTGCTCCGACTGCTGACGCTATCGCCCAACGCACTGCCTCTCGCCGAGTATCTTTCGCGAGGATCCACGAGCCGCTTCAGGCTCCGGACCTTCTCGGCCTCCAGACCGACAGCTTCGACTGGCTGCTCGGAAACGAGAAGTGGCGCGCCCGGGTTGAGGCTGCAGTCTCCTCCGGCAACAACGACGTGACCACCACATCGGGCCTGGAGGAGATCTTCACCGAGATCTCCCCGATCGAGGACTTCGGCTCCACGATGTCGCTCTCGTTCCGGGACCACCGCTTCGAGCCGCCGAAGTACACGGCTGAGGAGTGCAAGGAGAAGGACTTCACCTTCTCCGCACCGCTGTTCGTGACGGCGGAATTCGTCAACTACACCACGGGTGAGATCAAGTCTCAGACGGTCTTCATGGGCGAGTTCCCGCTGATGACCGAACGAGGAACGTTCATCATCAACGGCACCGAGCGGGTCGTCGTCTCCCAGCTCGTGCGCTCGCCCGGCGTGTACTTCGAGCGCACTCCGGACAAGACCTCCGACAAGGACATCTTCACCGCCAAGGTGATCCCCTCGCGTGGCGCTTGGCTCGAGTTCGAGATTGACAAGCGGGACGCGGTCGGCGTGCGCGTGGACCGCAAGCGCAAGCAGTCGGTGACGGTGTTCCTCAAGGCGCTCGGGATGACCGAATCCGAGATCCGTGAGGAGTTCGCCGACTACCCGACCGTGCTGGAGACCCTGGAGAAGGACGCGGTTCACACCCAGGACGAAGCCCTGCTGGACATCTACCGCAAGATCCGCCCGGGCGAGCCGCCCACGGTCGAGGCCGGCACCGCCCTGCTGGACAACTTCTACTTCAACTCCAAGCGCTACGACCTCGCCAAGGTCGGCCGGTACAAGATCGGCAAGAAGCTCGGTGTTGACGCAGATCTGGCGAACTCCGTGCTCTCGCTCAGCGACGTTGTCGCCTCGATCAAGTACATCGCCGCGTTGCACAAGGGTGAGACCGAGATCCCGGGCGTGCGGCACGGGGAAGCCGTGGCTGTGCGCGTGGAGACCGACGACATCGACCACTTCGGCAACCGCCGGATCCGCGCCGTCGGTGAACTGATCCAGAACCAGGTGCGCACCGGGCTGTCCCGGATGGAGCGCGTGGTTCGCGAGCGGATGACGACTCAGGACGTCGAGGCGATCACCCCGCAGACACTGATCAATATCCGCCCCGTGGTGGCGTCCATCAAGGAGTTCTTCGGCACCAGCCAGCTCTCCCAGTTCATGGACCAGAACAACCCGCTCGCCGGGTTGACGCACAAGCGGCGTCTGTCCGCGCTCGGACCGGGAGGACTCTCCCGCGACCGCGCCGGCATGGAGGTCCGTGACGTGCACCCGTCCCACTACGGTCGGATGTGCCCGATCGAGACCCCTGAAGGCCCGAACATCGGTCTGATCGGTTCGCTCGCAACCTACGGCCGGATTAACCCGTTCGGCTTCATCGAGACGCCGTACCGGAAGGTCGTCAAGGGCAAGGTCACCGACCAGGTGGACTACTTGACCGCTGACGACGAAGACCGGTTCGTCATCGCCCAGGCGAACGCCCCGCTCACCGAGAGCGGCCGATTCGCCGAAGACACCGTGCTGGTTCGGGTTCGCGGCGGTGAAGCGATCGATATCCCTGCCGACACTGTGGACTACATGGACGTCTCGGCACGCCAGATGGTCTCGGTGGCGACGGCGATGATCCCGTTCCTCGAGCACGACGACGCCAACCGCGCCCTCATGGGCGCGAACATGCAGCGTCAAGCCGTGCCGCTGGTCCGGTCGGAGGCACCGCTGGTAGGTACTGGCATGGAACGGCGTGCGGCCGTCGACGCCGGTGACGTGATCGTGGCGACCAAGCCCGGTGTGGTCACTGAAGTCTCCGCCGACGCCGTCGTGGTGGCCGGTGATGACGGCACCACGATGACCTACCGGGTGGCGAAGTTCCGCCGGTCCAACCAGGGCACCTGCTACAACCAGCGGGTTCTCGTGGAGGAGGGTGCGAAGGTCTCCGAGGGCTCCGTGCTGGCCGACGGACCCGCCACCGACGAAGGCGAGCTCGCGCTCGGACGCAACCTGCTGGTCGCGTTCATGTCCTGGGAAGGGCACAACTTCGAGGACGCGATCATCCTCTCTCAGCGGCTGGTGCAGGACGACGTGCTCTCCTCGATCCACATCGAGGAGCACGAGGTCGACGCGCGCGACACCAAGCTGGGACCGGAGGAGATCACCCGGGATATCCCGAACGTCTCCGACGACGTGCTCGCCGATCTCGACGAGCGGGGCATCATCCGGATCGGTGCCGAGGTCGGCGCCGGTGACGTGCTCGTCGGCAAGGTCACGCCCAAGGGTGAGACCGAGCTGACCCCGGAGGAGCGCCTGCTGCGCGCGATCTTCGGTGAGAAGGCGCGTGAGGTCCGCGACACCTCGCTGAAGGTGCCGCACGGTGAGTCGGGCACGGTCATCGCCGTGCGCGAGTTCAACCGCGAGGACGGCGACGAGTTGCCCCCGGGCGTCAACCAGCTGGTGCGGGTCTACATCGCCCAGCGACGCAAGATCACCGACGGCGACAAGCTCGCTGGCCGGCACGGGAACAAGGGTGTGATCTCCAAGATCCTGCCGATCGAGGACATGCCGTTCCTCGAGGACGGCACCCCGGTGGACATCATCTTGAACCCGCTCGGCGTGCCGGGCCGGATGAACGTCGGCCAGGTACTCGAGACGCACCTGGGCTGGGTTGCCAAGCAGGGTTGGGACGCCGGGATCGAGCAGGCGAAGAACGGTGAGCTTCCCGCGTGGGCCGCTCACCTTCGGCCCGAAGCCCTGGTGAACGAGCCGGGCACGACGGTCGCAACGCCGGTGTTCGACGGTGTGCGCGAGGACGAACTGCAGGGTCTGCTGGAAAGCACCCGCCCGACCCGAGATGGCGACCGCCTGGTCGATGCCACCGGGAAGGCGCGGATGTTCGACGGCCGTTCTGGGGAGCCGTTCCCGATGCCGATCGCGGTCGGGTACATGTACATCCTCAAACTGCACCACCTCGTGGACGACAAGATTCACGCCCGCTCCACCGGCCCGTACTCGATGATCACCCAGCAGCCACTCGGCGGTAAAGCACAGTTCGGTGGTCAGCGATTCGGCGAGATGGAGGTGTGGGCTCTGGAAGCGTACGGAGCGGCGTATGCCCTCCAGGAGCTGCTCACCATCAAGTCCGACGATGTCCCCGGCCGCGTGAAGGTGTACGAGGCAATCGTCAAGGGCGAGAACATCCCCGAGCCCGGTATCCCCGAGTCGTTCAAGGTGCTCATCAAGGAGATGCAGTCCCTGTGCCTGAACGTGGAGGTGCTCAACTCCGACGGCACCTCCATCGAGATGCGTGACACCGACGAGGAGGTCTACCGCGCTGCTGAAGAGCTCGGTATCGACCTCTCCCGTCGCCCCGACGCGAGCAGCGTCGAAGAGATCTGAGTGGCCGCTGAGGCACTGCGGTGCCGTCACTGAGACGGCACCGCAGTGAACCAGCCGAACTCGACCTGATTCGTTCCACACGGTGCTCCACCGAAGGAAGTAGGAAAATTGCTCGACGTCAACGTCTTCGACGAGCTGCGTATCGGTCTCGCGACCGCGGACGAGGTCCGCGCTTGGTCGCACGGTGAGGTGAAGAAGCCGGAGACCATCAACTACCGCACCCTCAAGCCTGAGAAGGACGGCCTCTTCTGCGAGAAGATCTTCGGCCCCACTCGGGACTGGGAGTGCTACTGCGGAAAGTACAAGCGCGTCCGCTTCAAGGGCATCATCTGCGAGCGCTGCGGTGTGGAGGTCACTCGCTCCAAGGTCCGCCGCGAGCGGATGGGGCACATCGAACTGGCTGCACCTGTCACGCACATCTGGTACTTCAAGGGTGTCCCGTCCCGGCTGGGCTACCTGCTCGACCTGGCGCCGAAGGACCTGGAGAAGGTCATCTACTTCGCCGCCCACATGATCACCTGGGTTGACCAGGACGGTCGTCACGACGACCTGCCGAGCCTGCAGAACGAGATCGACCTGGAGAAGGACGAGATCACGAAGAAGCGCGATCTGGACATCGCGCAGCGGGCCGAGCGGCTTGAAGCCGACCTGGCGGAGCTGGAGGCTGAGGGAGCCAAGGCCGACGCCCGTCGCAAGGTGAAGGACTCGGCCGAGCGGGAGATGGCGCAACTGCGTAAGCGCGCCGACGCCGAGCTCGACCGCCTCGAACAGGTGTGGGACCGCTTCAAGAACCTCAAGGTCTCCGACCTTGAAGGCGACGAACTGCTGTACCGCCAGCTCCAGGACCGCTATGGCAACTACTTCGAGGGCTCGATGGGTGCCGGCGCGATCCAGAAGCGCTTGGAGACCTTCGACCTGGCGGCGGAGGCGGACTCGCTGCGCGAGACCATCCGCTCCGGCAAGGGGCAGCGCAAGACGCGCGCACTCAAGCGCCTCAAGGTCGTGAACGCGTTCCTCACCACGAACAACTCCCCGCTGGGGATGGTGCTCGACTGCATTCCCGTGATCCCGCCTGATCTGCGCCCGATGGTGCAGCTCGACGGTGGTCGATTCGCCACCAGTGACCTGAACGACCTCTACCGCCGCGTGATCAACCGGAACAACCGGCTCAAGCGCCTGCTCGACCTGGGGGCGCCGGAGATCATCGTCGCCAACGAGAAGCGAATGCTGCAGGAGGCCGTGGACTCGCTGTTCGACAACGGCCGCCGTGGCCGCCCGGTGACTGGACCGGGCAACCGGCCGCTGAAGTCGATCTCCGACATGCTCAAGGGCAAGCAGGGACGGTTCCGGCAGAACCTGCTCGGTAAGCGCGTCGACTACTCCGGCCGTAGCGTCATCGTCGTCGGACCGCAGCTGAAGCTGCACCAGTGTGGTCTGCCGAAGCAGATGGCGTTGGAGCTGTTCAAGCCGTTCGTGATGAAGCGTCTCGTGGACCTCAACCACGCGCAGAACATCAAGTCCGCCAAGCGGATGGTCGAGCGAGCGCGGTCCGTGGTGTGGGACGTCCTCGAAGAGGTCATCACCGAGCACCCCGTGCTGCTCAACCGTGCACCCACGCTGCACCGCCTGGGCATCCAGGCATTCGAACCGCAGCTCGTCGAGGGTAAGGCCGTCCACCTGCACCCGCTCGTGTGCGGCGCGTTCAACGCCGACTTCGATGGTGACCAGATGGCTGTGCACCTGCCGCTCTCGGCGGAGGCACAGGCCGAGGCGCGCATCCTGATGCTGTCCTCGAACAACATCCTCAAGCCGTCCGACGGTCGCCCGGTGACCATGCCCTCACAGGACATGATCATTGGCCTGTACCACCTCACCTCCGACAAGGAGGGCGAGGTTCTCGGAACCGATCGCTCGTTCACGTCGGTGGCCGAGGGCATGATGGCCTTCGACGCGAAGCAACTGGACCTGAACGCTCAGATCACCATCCGGCTGGAGGGCTTCGTGCCTCACCCGGAGTGGGAGGCGCCGGAGGGATGGGAGCCCGGTCAGTCCGCCGTGGTCAAGACCACGCTCGGCCGAGTGCTGTTCAACGAGACGCTCCCGGTGGACTACCCGTTCTTCAACGAGGTGGCTGACAAGAAGTCGATCTCTGCGATCGTCAACGATCTCGCCGAGCGGTACCCGAAGGCGGTCGTGGCAGCCAGCCTGGACGCGCTCAAGGACGCCGGCTACTACTGGGCCACGCGCTCGGGTCTGACCATCTCGATTTCCGATGTCGAGGCTCCAGAGGGCAAGGCCGCGATTCTCGCTGAGTTCGAGGGCAAGGCGGCCAAGGTGCAGGGCCAGTTCGACCGCGGACTGCTCACTGACGACGAACGCCGTCAGGAGCTCGTGGAGATCTGGAACCAGGCAACGGACCAGGTCGCCACGGCGATGCGGGAGAACTTCACCTCGCAGAACCCGGTGAACCGGATGGTCAAGTCCGGTGCCCGTGGTAACTGGATGCAGGTGCGGCAGATCGCGGGTATGCGTGGCCTCGTGGCCAACCCGAAGGGTGAGATCATCCCGCGTCCGATCAAGTCGAACTACCGTGAAGGCCTCTCTGTTCTGGAGTACTTCATCGCCTCGCACGGTGCCCGTAAGGGGCTGGCGGACACCGCCCTGCGGACCGCCGACTCCGGGTACCTCACTCGGCGTCTGGTGGACGTCTCCCAGGACGTCATCATTCGTGAGGAGGACTGCGGCACTGAGCGTGGTCTCACCCTGCCCATCGCCGAGAAGTCCCCTGCCGGGGATGTGCGGCGTGCGGACACGGTGGAGACCAGCGTGTACGGGCGGACGCTGGCCGGACCGGTCGAGGGCCCGGACGGTACGGTGCTCGGTGAGGGCGGTCAGGACGTCGGTGACGTGCTGATCGAGACTCTGCTGAGTGCCGGTGTGGAGCAGCTCAAGGTGCGCTCCGTGCTCACCTGCGAGTCGCGCGTTGGCACGTGTGCCAAGTGCTACGGCCGCTCCCTCGCCACTGGACTGCTCGTGGATATCGGTGAAGCCGTCGGCATCATCGCCGCTCAGTCGATCGGTGAGCCCGGTACGCAGCTGACGATGCGGACCTTCCACACCGGTGGTGTGGCGAGCGCGGAGGACATCACGCAGGGTCTACCCCGCGTGGCCGAGTTGTTCGAGGCCCGCACGCCCAAGGGTGAGGCCCCGATCACTGAGGTGGCCGGCCGGGTCGCCATCGAAGACACCGATCGGGCTCGTCGGATCGTCGTCACGCCCGACGACGGCAGTGAGGAGTTCACCTATCCGGTGACCAAGCGTTCCCGGCTGATGGTGCGCGACGGAGACCGGGTGACCGTCGGGCAGCAGCTCGTGGCCGGTGCCGTCGACCCGAAGAAGGTGCTGCGTATCCTCGGCCCGCGTGCCGTGCAGAAGCACCTGGTCGACGAGGTGCAGGAGACCTACCGCAGCCAGGGTGTGGACATCCACGACAAGCACATCGAGGTCATCGTGCGGCAGATGCTGCGCCGCGTGACCGTGCTCGATTCGGGTGAGTCCAAACTCCTGCCGGGTGAGCTCGCCGAACGTGGCCGGTTCGAAGACGAGAACCGTCGCGTGGTGTCCGAGGGCGGTCAGCCGGCCTCAGGGCGTCCCGAGCTCATGGGTATCACCAAGGCCTCCCTGGCGACGGAGTCGTGGTTGTCCGCGGCCTCGTTCCAGGAAACCACCAAGGTACTCACCGAGGCTGCGATGAGCGGTCGTTCCGACTCGTTGCTGGGCCTCAAGGAGAACGTCATCCTCGGTAAGCTCATCCCTGCCGGAACGGGCCTTCCCCGGTACCGCAACGTCCGGGTGGAGCCCACCGAGGCGGCCAAGGCGGAGATCTACCCGAGCTTCGGGTACGACGAGATCGACTACGGCCCTGTTGCCGACGGCGGTGAGTCGATCGCCCTTGAAGAGCTCGACCTCGGTCGAGGCTTCGAGGCGGACTTCCGCTGAGCGAACCGCCGCTGAGCGATCAGCGCTGACCGACGGCCCGGCACCCGCACAGGGTGCCGGGCCGTCGGCGTCTGTGGCACCGCTGGGGCCGGTACCGTGCGGCATGGTGAGCCCAGGGGAGGGTGCAGGACCCAAGCGGTGGCGGATGCGTGCCAGGTTTGCTGACCCGAGCGCCCCGCCGGTGCTGCTGCTACGCAGACCCGCGGACGCCGTCGGGCTGCTCGACGCCTTGGGGTGAGAAGATCACGCGCCGGTGTACAGGCGCCGGACGACGTGCTCGATATCCGGCTCCTCGATGGAGAGGTCCCGCACCTCGGTGCGGGCGGAGACAGCTGCGAGCACGGCCGCCGCAGTGGTCTGCCCTGGCAGCAGCGCCAGCCGCTGCCGCAGCCCGTCATCCTCCTGCCGCACCAGTGTGGTCCCGGGGATGCCGGTGAGCGGGGGAGTAGGTGCGGCGAGGTCCAGGACCAGTTCGCGGTGCGCTCCCACCCGCTCCACGAGCCCCGCCAGTGTGCCGTCGAAGACGAGCGTGCCTGCGTCCACCACCAGCACTCGCTCGGTGAGCCGGTCCACATCGTCCATGTCGTGCGTCGTCAGCAGCAAGGTGGTGCCGTGGGCGGCCCGTTCGGCGATGAGGAACTGCCGCAGGCGCTCCTTGCTGAGCACATCCAGCCCGATGGTTGGTTCATCCAAAATGAGCAGCTCGGGGGAGTGCAGCAGGGCAGCCGCGATCTCCCCGCGGATGCGCTGCCCGAGGCTGAGCTGACGCACTGGGGTGTCCAGGAAGGTACTCAGGTCGAGGCGATCGGCAAGCTCAGCCATCCGCGTCTCTCGCGCGCTCCTGCTGAGCCGATGAATCGCGCCGAGCGCCGTGTACGACTCCGACAACGGCAGATCCCACCACAGTTGCGAGCGTTGGCCGAAGACCACCCCGATTCGTCTCGCGAGCTCACGCCGCCGCGTCACCGGGTTCAGCCCGCATGTACGTACCGTGCCGTGGGTGGGCACCAGAATCCCGGTGAGCATCTTGATGGTGGTCGACTTCCCGGCACCATTGGCGCCGATATAGCCGACGGCGGAACCTCGCTCGATCTGTACGGTCAGGTCGGTGACCGCGTGGGTGATCCGGCGGGTGCGGCGCAGCCCGCGGCCGTGGCGCACCACGAAGTCCCGGCTGAGCCCTTCGGTGATGATCATCGGTTCGTCTGCTGATGCGGTCATGATCCAGTTCCCGTGTAGTGGCGCAGGCCCGCGCGCCAGCCGAGGAGGGCCACGGTCCACGCGAGTGCGGCTGCCAGTGGGGCGAACCAACCAAGTACGGCGGGGGTCAGCGCAGGTCCGGCGTGCCCGAGCAGCACTAAGGTGGGCAGGTAGGCGGTGAACGCGGCCGGGATCACGAACGTGAACAGCACCCGCATCGGAAGGGTGAAGATCGACGTCGGGTAGGACGCGGCGTAGGACCCACCATAGGTGAATGCGTTGGCGAACTCGCCGCCCTCGACAAGCCAGAACTGCACTGCGGCGGCGCAGACGAACAGGGCGGCGAAGATCGCTGCCCCGGTCACCGGCGTGAGTGCAGCCAGCAGCGCCAGCGCCGGCGTCCACGCGATGTCGGCCTGAGCGAGAGCCACCACGCCGATCACGAGGGCGAACGCGGTGCGCCCGAGGCGTCGTAGCTGCAGATCGCTCGTGATCAGCTGGGCGAGCACCGGTAGCGGGCGCAGCAGGAAGGCATCCAGCGTTCCGGTACGAATGTACTGGGGAAGTGTGTCCACGTGGCCGACCACCATATCCGCGATCGAGAACGAGATGTTGGCCAGTGCGAACAGCAGAGCCGCACCGGCGAAGTCGAGTTCACCGAGCACGGTGATGGAGGAGAAAATCACGTACACCTCGGCAAACTCGAGCGCGCCGATCGCCACCGAGCCGAGGACGTCGAGCACGAAGGAACGGCGGTAGGTGAGTTGGGCTCGAAGGCGTGATCCGAGCAGCACGCGGTACGGAGCGAGGTCAGCCACCCTGGACCACCACACGCCGGACGCCGGCCGCGAATATCAGTCGTCCGACGAGCAGCAGGCCCACAGCCCAGGACGCCTGCTCGAGGAGTAGCCACGCTGCGTCCGTTGCGGTGGCACGGCCGGTGACGATGTCGATCGGGTACTGGAGCATCGCTGGGAAGGGTGCACAGGATGCGAGGGTGGCGAGCCAGTCCGGGAACCAGTGCACGGGGACCACGAGTCCGCACAGAACGTTGGAGGAGACGAGATAGAGCGTGTTCAGCCCGCGCAACTCCATCAACCAGAAGGCCGCCAGGTTGAGCAGCCAACGGCACGCGAAGGAGACGACGACGGCGAGGGTCAGGCTGGCCAGCCCGATCAGGTATGGCTGCGGGTGGGTGGGTAAGGCCAGCCCGGTCACCAGTGCGCCCGCGAGTACAGGTGGCGCACCGCGTGGCACGAGCTGGAAGGCCGCGCGGCCCAGGTCAGCGGCGAGGTAGCCCCACTGAGGATCGATCGGGCGGGCCAGGTCGATCGCCACGTCCCCGCTTCGGATACGCAACGCGAAATCGGACCATCCGAAGAGGTGCACGGTGGAGAGGAAAGCCTGGGCCAGCCAGGCGTAGGTCGCACCGGTGAGTGGGTCGTACCCGGCGAGCGTGCCACCGGCGGCGCCAATGGCACCCATCGTGATCGCCGCTTTGATGAGCCCGAACACGCTGTTGGTGAACGCCCCGGCGGCGGCGGCGAGGCGATAAGATGACCATCGACGAAAGCCCAGCACGGCGTACTGGAGCAGCGCGGCCACAAGCACGAGAACTTACCGCCAGCGCTCAGCGCGGTCAAGAGCCACCCATGGATGCCACTGGCGTCCGCGCACGGTAGTGTTTCCCGCCACATCCGGCCCCGGTGCCTTTGACCTGGTTGGCTCGCCCGGAGTACTCTGGTCGGCAGTGCCCGCTCTGTCGGGCCCTCGCGTGCGCGCCGAACCGACTCGCTGTCCCTGCAAGGGGATGCTGGCCGGGGGGCGTGCGGTGGTTTTCCACCACGTGGACGCGAGCACGACTTACTCCCTTGTGTAGCGGTGTGCGGTCGTGCAGTGATCCAGGAGGTGGCGACACGCCCGAGCGCGGGGGACTGATCGGGGGGTTCATCCGGCGCCATACGCCGACAGGATCGACCCCGATCGCTTTTCAACCAGATCACAGAGCAGTCAGATCGTTCGAGACGGAGATGTAGTGCCCACCATTCAGCAGCTGGTCCGTAAGGGCCGCAGCCCCAAGGCCGGAAAGCAGAAGACGCCGGCCCTCAAGGGGAGCCCCCAGCGCCGCGGCGTGTGCACGCGTGTGTACACCACCACCCCGAAGAAGCCGAACTCGGCTCTGCGGAAGGTGGCGCGTGTGAAGCTCTCCAGCGGCATTGAGGTCACCGCGTACATTCCCGGCGTGGGTCACAACCTCCAGGAGCACTCCATCGTGCTGGTTCGCGGTGGTCGTGTGAAGGACTTGCCTGGTGTGCGCTACAAGATCGTGCGCGGCGCCCTCGACACCCAGGGCGTCCGCGGCCGCCAGCAGGCTCGCAGCCGTTACGGCGCGAAGAAGGAGAAGAAGTAATGCCTCGTAAGGGCCCGGCCCCGAAGCGGCCGCTCGTCGTTGATCCTGTCTACGGGTCGACCACCGTCACCCAGCTCGTGAACCGCGTCTTGCTCGACGGTAAGAAGTCGACCGCGGAGCGGATCGTGTACGGCGCCCTCGAGGGCGTCCGTGAGAAGACCCAGACCGAGCCGGCCGTGGTGCTCAAGCGTGCGCTGGAGAACGTGCGACCCACCCTCGAGGTGCGGTCTCGTCGCGTCGGTGGCGCCACGTACCAGGTTCCGGTCGAGGTGCGCACCTCGCGCCAGACGACCCTCGCCCTGCGGTGGCTCGTGGACTATGCCCGCGCGCGCCGCGAGAAGACGATGACCGAGCGGCTCATGAACGAGATCTTGGACGCGTCCAACGGTCTCGGCGCCGCGGTCAAGCGACGCGAGGACACCCACAAGATGGCTGAGTCCAACAAGGCCTTCGCGCACTACCGCTGGTGATCGTTCGCCGACGGGCACCGGCTACCGGCGCGGCCCTCGGCGCGATTCACCCACTGACCACGCTCGCACCGACCAGAAGAGAGCAACTGTGGCACAGGACGTGCTGACTGACCTGAACAAGGTCCGCAACATCGGCATCATGGCGCACATCGATGCAGGCAAGACCACCACCACCGAGCGGATCCTGTTCTACACCGGGGTCAACTACAAGATCGGTGAGACCCACGATGGTGCCTCCACGACTGACTGGATGGACCAGGAGAAGGAACGCGGCATCACCATCACCTCCGCCGCGGTGACCTGTTTCTGGGACAACAACCAGATCAACATCATCGACACTCCCGGGCACGTCGATTTCACCGTCGAGGTGGAGCGGTCCCTGCGTGTGCTCGACGGTGCGGTCGCGGTGTTCGACGGCAAGGAAGGCGTGGAGCCACAGTCGGAGACGGTCTGGCGCCAGGCCGACAAGTACGACGTGCCGCGCATCTGCTTCGTCAACAAGATGGACAAGCTCGGTGCGGACTTCTACTTCACGGTCGACACGATCGTCAGCCGCCTAGGCGCCACGCCGCTGGTGATGCAGCTGCCGATCGGCGCCGAGAGCGAGTTCGTCGGTGTGGTGGATCTGATCTGGATGAAGGCGCTGGTCTGGCCCGGTGACGCCAAGGGTGACGTGACCATGGGCGCCGAGTACGAGGTCCAGGAGATTCCGGCGGATCTGCAGGAACGGGCCGAGGAGTACCGCGCCAAGCTCGTCGAGCAGGTGGCTGAGTCCACCGAAGAGCTGATGGAGAAGTACCTCGAAGGTGAGGAGATCACCAACGACGAACTCATCGCGGGTATTCGCGAGCTGACCATCACTTCGCAGGCGTACCCGGTGTTCTGCGGCTCGGCCTTCAAGAACCGTGGTGTCCAGCCGATGCTGGACGCCGTGATCTCCTACCTCCCCTCGCCGTTGGATGTGCCGCCGATGATCGGTCACGCTCCGAACGATGAGGAGACTGAGGTCATCCGCAAGCCTGCCGAGGACGAGCCGTTCTCCGCACTGGCATTCAAGGTCGCAGCACACCCGTTCTTCGGGCAGCTCACCTTCATCCGCGTGTACTCCGGCACCTGTAAGCCCGGTACGCAGGTCCTGAACTCCACCAAGGGGAAGAAGGAGCGCATCGGGAAGCTGTTCCAGATGCACGCCAACAAGGAGAACCCGGTCGAGGAGTTGCACGCCGGGCACATCTACGCGGTGATCGGTCTGAAGGACACGACGACCGGTGACACGCTCACCGCGGCCGACGCTCCCGTCATCCTGGAGTCGATGTCCTTCCCGGATCCGGTGATCTTCGTGGCGATCGAGCCGAAGACCAAGGGCGACCAGGACAAGCTCTCCACGGCGATCCAGAAACTCTCGGCCGAGGACCCGACGTTCACGGTGAACCTGAACGACGAGACTGGCCAGACCGAGATCGGCGGCATGGGCGAGCTCCACCTGGACATCCTGGTGGACCGCATGAAGCGCGAGTTCAAGGTTGAGGCGAACGTCGGTAAGCCGCAGGTGGCCTACCGCGAGACGATCCGCCGCGCAGTCGAGAAGTTCGACTACACCCACAAGAAGCAGACCGGTGGGTCCGGACAGTTCGCCAAGGTGCAGATCACGTTCGAGCCGCTGGACTCGGCCGAGGGCGAGATGTACGAATTCGAGAACAAGGTCACCGGTGGCCGGATCCCGCGTGAGTACATCCCCAGCGTCGACGCCGGCGTGCAGGATGCGATGGGAACCGGTATTCTCGCCGGCTACCCGGTGGTGGGCGTCAAGGCGATCCTTCTTGACGGCGCCTACCACGATGTCGACTCCTCGGAAATGGCATTCAAGATTGCTGGCTCGATCGCATTCAAGGAAGGCGTCAAGCGTGCCGACCCTGTGCTGCTCGAGCCGGTCATGGACGTCGAGGTGCGGACCCCGGAGGAGTACATGGGGGACGTGATCGGCGACCTGAACTCGCGGCGTGGACATATCCAGTCGATGGAGGACGCCAGTGGCGTTAAGGTAGTTCGCGCCTTGGTGCCGTTGTCCGAGATGTTCGGATACATCGGCGACCTGCGGTCTCGGACCCAGGGTCGTGCGGTGTACTCGATGCAGTTCAGCAACTACGCCGAAGTTCCTCGGAACGTTTCCGAGGAGATCATCAAGAAGACCCGGGGCGAGTGAGTCCCACAGGTCGACCTGCTTCACCAATCACCAACCGACCCGTAGGACGCACCAGCTCCGAGTGGGTGATCGAAGGTCACCCCCACGCTGCGTACAACTACCCGAGTTCCAGGAGGAACACCAGTGGCGAAGGCCAAGTTCGAGCGGAACAAGCCGCACGTCAACATCGGCACGATCGGTCACGTCGACCACGGCAAGACGACGCTGACCGCTGCCATCTCGAAGGTGCTGGCTGACAAGTACCCCGAGGTGAACACCGCGGCCGCGTTCGACGCGATCGACAACGCTCCGGAAGAGCGTCAGCGTGGTATCACCATCAACGTCTCGCACCAGGAGTACCAGACGGAGAAGCGCCACTACGCGCACGTCGACGCTCCCGGGCACGCGGACTACATCAAGAACATGATCACCGGTGCTGCGCAGATGGACGGCGCAATCCTCGTGGTCGCGGCCACGGATGGCCCGATGGCGCAGACGCGTGAGCACGTCCTGCTCGCACGTCAGGTCGGCGTGCCGTACCTGCTCGTCGCCTTGAACAAGGCCGACATGGTCGACGATGAGGAGATCCTCGAGCTCGTCGAGATGGAGGTCCGCGAGCTGCTCTCCAGCCAGGAGTTCCCGGGCGATGATCTGCCGGTCATCCGCGTCTCCGCGCTGAAAGCGCTCGAGGGCGACGCCGAATGGGTCAAGTCCATCGAAGACCTCATGGAGGCTGTCGATGAGAACGTGCCGGACCCGGTGCGTGACATCGAGAAGCCGTTCCTGATGCCGATCGAGGACGTCTTCACCATCACCGGTCGCGGCACCGTCGTCACCGGTCGTGTGGAGCGCGGTCAGCTCAAGGTGAACGAGGAGGTGGAGATCGTCGGTATCCGTCCGTCGCAGAAGACGACCGTGACGGGTATCGAGATGTTCCGCAAGCTGCTCGACACCGCCGACGCCGGCGAGAACGTCGGTCTGCTCCTGCGCGGGACCAAGCGTGAGGACGTCGAGCGCGGTCAGGTCGTTGTGAAGACCGGGTCGATCACCCCGCACACCAACTTCGAGGCCCAGGTCTACATCCTGGCCAAGGACGAGGGCGGCCGACACAACCCGTTCTACTCGAACTACCGTCCGCAGTTCTACTTCCGTACCACGGACGTCACGGGCGTCATCGAGCTGCCCGAGGGCACCGAGATGGTCATGCCGGGTGACAACACCGAGATGACGGTCGAGCTGATCCAGCCGATCGCCATGGAGGAGGGCCTCGGCTTCGCCATCCGTGAGGGTGGACGTACCGTCGGTTCCGGCCGTGTGACCAAGATCCTCAAGTGACCTTGAGCTGATCTCGTCGGGTTCTGCCCGGCACAGGAGAAGGCCCGTCGGCCGCGCCGACGGGCCTTCTCCACGCCCCGCCCGCCGGCCGCTGTGGCCCATCCCACCCTCTGCGGACTTGGGTAAATGCGGGCAGGTGTGGCAGACTAACCAGGTTGCCTCGTGCACGAGGTGCGGACGAACGTGTGCATCACCCGATCTTGATCGGTCTGAGTGCAGGCGCACGATCCCGCCGGGCCAGGCAACCATCCTGTTCGGTTCGATCCTGACTGCTCCACTGTGAGCAGGCGGGGGAACCACACAAAGTCATCTTCCGACCGGCACCTGAGGGTGTACGCCGGTGGGTACGTGTCCGAAAGTCGCGACACGCCCGAGCGCGGGGGTCGGTCAGTTGCGGTACGAAGAGAGAGAGTCAGACGACGCCATGGCGGGACAGAAGATCCGCATCCGGCTCAAGTCCTACGACCACGAAGTCATCGACAGTTCGGCACGCAAGATCGTCGACACGGTGACACGCGCTGGTGCAACGGTCGTGGGCCCGGTGCCGCTGCCAACCGAGAAGAACGTGTTCTGCGTCATCCGTTCTCCGCACAAGTACAAGGACAGCCGTGAGCATTTCGAGATGCGGACGCACAAGCGGCTGATCGACATCGTGGACCCGACGCCGAAGGCGGTCGACTCGCTCATGCGGCTCGACCTTCCGGCTGACGTCAACATCGAGATCAAGCTCTGAGGACCCAGTCATGACTTCACTTCCCCAGCAGTCCGAGCGCGTCGTCAAGGCGGTGCTCGGCACGAAGCTCGGCATGACCCAGGTGTGGGACGACGATGGTCGTCTCGTGCCGGTCACCGTCGTGCGGGTGGGCACCAACGTCGTGACCCAGATCCGCACCGCCGATGTGGACGGCTACTCGGCCGTCCAGCTCGGCTTCGGGCAGATCGACCCGCGCAAGGTGACCCAGCCGCTCAAGGGCCACTTCGCCAAGGCAGGTGTGACGCCCCGTCGTCACGTCGCCGAGATCCGCACGGCCGATGCCGGCGAGTACGCACTCGGTCAGGAATTGACCGCGGAGACGTTCGACGCCGGTGCCGTGGTGGACGTGGTGGGTACCACGAAGGGCAAGGGCTTCGCCGGTGTGATGAAGCGTCACGGCTTCCACGGTGTGGGCGCCTCGCACGGTGCGCACCGGAACCACCGCAAGCCGGGATCCATCGGAGGGGCCGCCACGCCATCGCGCGTGTTCAAGGGCCTGCGGATGGCCGGTCGAATGGGCCACGAACGCCAGACCACCCAGAACCTGACCATCCACGGTGTGGACGCTGAGAAGGGCCTGTTGCTCGTCTCTGGTGCCGTTCCGGGCCCCAAGGGCGGCCTGGTCGTGGTTCGTACCGCCGCAAAGGGGGCCTGAATCCATGAGCACTGTGGTTGATAACGCTCAAAACGCATCCATCGACGTCCTCGACGCCACCGGTAAGAAGGCCGGAACTGTCGAGCTGCCCGCCGCGGTTTTCGGTGTGACGACGAACGTGCCACTGATCCACCAGGTCGTGGTTGCCCAGCTCGCCGCGGCGCGCCAGGGTACCCACAAGGCGAAGACGCGCGCCGAGGTGCGTGGTGGTGGCGCCAAGCCGTACAAGCAGAAGGGCACCGGACGCGCCCGCCAGGGTTCGATCCGCGCGCCGCAGTACGCCGGTGGTGGCGTCGTGCACGGTCCAGTACCGCGCGACTACTCCCAGCGCACGCCCAAGAAGATGAAGCAGGCCGCATTGCGTGGCGCGCTGTCGGACCGCGCTCGCGCGGACCGAGTGCACGTGGTCGAATCCTTCGTCTCCAACGAGACGCCCTCCACGGCCACCGCCACTGCGGTGCTCGCCAAGGTGGCGCTGAGCCGGCACGTCCTCGTGGTCATCGACCGTGACGATGAGCTGAGCTGGATGAGTCTGCGGAATGTGCCGACTGTGCACCTGATCCACCCCGATCAGCTGAACACCTACGACGTGCTGGTCAGCGACGATGTGGTCTTCACCTCGACCGCGTTTGAGGCTTTCCTTGCGTCGGCGACCGGCGCAGCCCAGGCTCAGGAGGAGCAGAAGTGAGCGCACTCACCAAGGACCCGCGCGAGGTCGTCATCGCCCCGGTCGTCTCCGAGAAGAGCTACAACCTGCTCGACGAGGGCAAGTACACGTTCATCGTGGACACTCGCTCGAATAAGACCGAGATCAAGATCGCGATCGAGCAGATCTTTGACGTCAAGGTCGCCTCGGTCAACACGATCAATCGCAAGGGCAAGACGCGCCGGACCCGCTTCGGGCTCGGCAAGCGCAAGGACACCAAGCGCGCCATCGTCACCCTTCGCGAGGGAACCATCGACATCTTCGGCGGGCCGACCGGCTGAGCCGGTCCGCAGAGTACAGATTGAGGATCGAATCTCATGGGAATCCGTAAGTACAAGCCGACGACGCCGGGCCGCCGCGGTTCGTCCGTCGCCGACTTCGTCGAGATCACCCGCACGACGCCGGAGAAGTCGCTGATCCGTCCGCTCACCAAGAGTGGCGGCCGTAACAGCTCGGGCCGGATCACGGCTCGTCACATCGGTGGTGGCCACAAGCGGGCCTACCGCGTGATCGACTTCCGTCGTCATGACAAGGACGGGGTCCCGGCGAAGGTCGCGCACATCGAGTACGACCCGAATCGGACCGCGCGGATCGCGCTGCTGCACTACGCCGACGGCGAGAAGCGGTACATCCTCGCCCCGGTCAAGCTCAAGCAGGGCGACCGGATCGAGAACGGCCCTGGCGCGGACATCAAGCCGGGAAACAACCTGCCGATGCGGCACATCCCGGTCGGTACTGTCATCCACGCCGTTGAGCTCAAGCCGGGCGGTGGCGCGAAGATCGCGCGATCGGCCGGGGCCTCTGTGCAGCTCGTGGCCAAGGATGGTCCTTACGCCCAGTTGCGGATGCCTTCGGGTGAGATCCGCAATGTTGACCTGCGCTGCCGCGCCTCGATCGGTGAGGTCGGCAATGCCGAGCAGTCCAACATCAACTGGGGCAAGGCAGGCCGCATGCGTTGGAAGGGCAAGCGCCCGACTGTGCGCGGTGTGGCCATGAACCCTGTCGACCACCCACACGGTGGTGGTGAGGGCAAGACCTCTGGTGGCCGTCACCCGGTGAGCCCCTGGGGCCAGACCGAGGGTCGTACCCGCCGTCCGAACAAGCCGAGCGACAAGCTCATCGTGCGCCGTCGCCGTACCGGCAAGAAGCGCTGATAGGGAGAAGACGACGAGATGCCTCGCAGTCTGAAGAAGGGCCCCTTCGTGGATGGCCACCTGCAGAAGAAGGTGGACGACCAGAACGATAAGGGCACCAAGAACGTCATCAAGACATGGTCCCGTCGCTCGGTTATCACGCCGGACTTCCTGGGCCACACCTTCGCGGTACATGACGGTCGCAAGCACGTCCCGGTGTTCGTCACCGAGTCGATGGTCGGCCACAAGCTCGGGGAGTTCGCCCCGACCCGCACGTTCCGTGGGCATGAGAAGGACGACCGCAAAGCGCGTCGTCGCTGACCTGAGCGAACACACCACCCGAACTCTGAGAAGGCAGGACATCGATGGAAGCCAAGGCGCAGGCGCGATTCGTGCGCGTCACGCCCCAGAAGGCCCGGCGCGTCGTGGACATTATCCGCGGCAAGCAGGCCGATGAGGCTGTGGCCGTGCTGACGTACGCCCCGCAGGCGGCGGCAGAGACCGTCCGCAAGGTAGTCGAGAGCGCGGTAGCCAACGCCCGTGTGAAGGCGGACAAGGCCTCGGTTGCTTTCAACAGTGACGATCTGGTGATCGCAGAGGCGTACGTGGACGAAGGTCCCACGCTGAAGCGATTCCGTCCCCGTGCGCAGGGTCGGGCGAACCGGATTCTCAAGCGCACCAGCCACATCACCGTGATCGTGGCCGAGCGACAGACCAAGGGAGGGGCTCGCTGATGGGCCAGAAGGTCAACCCCACAGGGTTCCGGCTCGGCATCACGACCGACCACCGGTCCCGCTGGTTCGCCGATTCCACCAAGGACGGTCAGCGCTACCGCGACTACGTCCGCGAGGATGTGCAGATCCGCAAGCTGATGGCCACCGGCCTCGAGCGTGCAGGCATCTCCAAGGTGGAGATCGAGCGGACCCGTGACCGGGTGCGTGTCGATCTGCACACCGCTCGTCCGGGAATCGTCATCGGGCGCCGTGGCGCCGAGGCCGACCGCCTGCGTGGCGAGCTGGAGAAGCTCACCGGCAAGCAGGTGCAGCTGAACATTCTCGAGGTGAAGAACCCCGAGATCGATGCTCAGCTCGTCGCCCAAGGCATCGCCGAGCAGCTCGCCTCGCGTGTGTCGTTCCGCCGTGCGATGCGTAAGGGCATGCAGTCCGCGCAGCGCGCCGGCGCCAAGGGCATCCGCGTGCAGTGCTCTGGCCGACTCGGCGGTGCCGAGATGAGCCGGAGTGAGTTCTACCGCGAGGGTCGCGTTCCGTTGCACACGTTGCGTGCCTACGTGGACTACGGCTTCTTCGAGGCTCGCACCACCTTCGGCCGGATCGGCGTGAAGGTGTGGATCTACAAGGGCGACCAGACCGAGCGTGAGTTCGCTCGCGAGCAGGCGTCCGCCGGCCCGAGGGCACCTCGTGGCCGCGGCGAGCGCAGCGACCGCGGCGGCCGTGGCCGCCGACCGGAAGCACGGTCGGGCGCCCAAGGTGGACAGAGCGCCGCTCCGGCGGCCTCGACCGATGCTCCCGCAACCACGTCCGGTGACGCGTCCAGCGCCACCGGCTCCGAGACGGAGGCCTGAGCCATGCTCATCCCCCGGCGCACCAAGCACCGTAAGCAGCACCACCCCAAGCGCAGTGGTGTGGCGAAGGGCGGCACCACGATCTCCTTCGGCGACTACGGCATTCAGGCTCTTGAGCCCGCCTACGTCACGAACCGGCAGATCGAGGCGGCGCGTATCGCCATGACGCGGCACATCAAGCGTGGCGGCAAGGTGTGGATCAACATCTTCCCGGATCGTCCGCTGACCAAGAAGCCGGCTGAGACCCGCATGGGTTCCGGTAAGGGTTCCCCTGAGTGGTGGGTGGCCAACGTCAAGCCCGGTCGGATCATGTTCGAACTGGCCGGAGTCAATGAAGAGCTGGCTCGCGAGGCATTGCGCCGCGCGCAGCACAAGCTCCCGATGAAGACGCGATTCGTGCGTCGCGAGGGCGGTGACCTCTGATGGCAATCGGGTCGAAGGATTTGATGCCGGCCGACCTGGACGGCATGGACACCGAGCGGTTGGCTGCGGAGCTGAAGAAGGCCAAGCAGGAGCTGTTCAACCTGCGGTTCTCCTCGGCCACGGGCCAGCTGGAGGACCACGGGCGACTGAAGACCGTGCGGCGCGACATCGCCCGCATCTACACGATCCTGCGGGAGCGTGAGCTCGGTATCCGGACCGCGCCCACCGCGGACGCGAAGTGAACGAGGCGAACACGATGAGCACCGAGAACACCACTGATGCGCTGGAGCGCAACTACCGCAAGACCCGTCGCGGTTATGTGGTCAGCGACAAGATGGACAAGACCGTCGTGGTCGAGGTCGAGGATCGCGTGAAGCACGCGCTCTACGGCAAGGTCATGCGGCGGACCACCAAGGTGAAGGCGCACGACGAGGAGAACACCGTGGGCGTCGGCGATCTCGTCTCCATCATGGAGACGCGCCCGCTCGCCGCCACCAAGCGCTGGCGCGTCGTGGAGATCCTCGAAAAGGCCAAGTGACCACCGCCGGGGCCGTCACCACGATGGACCCGGATGACGACCATCATCCGTTCGGCCAGGCTCGCGGAATGCGAGAACCGGCACGACGACAGGAGTAGATCGAATGATCCAGCAGGAGTCGCGACTCAAGGTCGCCGACAACACGGGTGCCAAGGAGATCTTGTGCATCCGGGTGCTCGGCGGTTCTGGGCGTCGCTACGCCGGCATCGGCGACACCATCGTCGCCACCGTGAAGGATGCGATCCCCGGCGGCAACGTGAAGAAGGGCGACGTCGTCAAGGCGGTCATCGTGCGCACGCGCAAGCAGCGCCGTCGGCCGGACGGCTCGTACATCCGCTTCGACGAGAACGCCGCCGTCATCCTCAAGAACGACGGCGAGCCCCGCGGTACCCGCATCTTCGGACCGGTAGGCCGTGAGCTGCGCGACAAGCGGTTCATGCGCATCGTCTCGCTCGCCCCGGAGGTGCTGTAACCATGGCAAAGATCAAGAAGGGCGACCTCGTCGTCGTCATCGCCGGACGGGACAAGGGCCAGCAGGGCCGCGTCCTCTCGGTTCAGCCCGAGAGCGACCGGGTGGTCGTCGAAGGCGTCCAGCGTGTGCAGCGGCACACGAAGGTCTCGCAGAGCCAGCGAGGCTCCCGGACCGGTGGAATCGAGACCGTCGAGGCCCCGATCCATATCAGCAATGTGATGCTCGTGGACCCGGAGACCAAGAAGGGCACGCGCGTCGGCTACCGCACCGAGGACGTCGAGCGTGACGGACGCACACGAACCCAGCGGGTCCGGGTGGCCAAGCGCTCCGGTAAGGACATCTCATGAGCACTGCGACCAGTGAAGCGACAACCGCTGCAGCCATTCCGCGCCTCAAGGCAAAGTACCGCGAGGAGATCCTCCCGGGGCTGCGCGAGGAGTTCGAGCACACGAACGTGCACCAGGTCGCCGGCCTGACCAAGATCGTGGTCAACATGGGTGTGGGCGATGCGGCGCGTGACTCGAAGCTGATCGAGGGTGCGATTCGTGACCTCACCCTGATCACCGGACAGAAGCCCAGTGTCACCAAGGCACGGCGCTCGATTGCGCAGTTCAAGCTCCGTGAGGGGCAGCCGATCGGTACGCACGTGACACTGCGGGGAGACCGGATGTGGGAGTTCCTGGACCGCTTGCTCACCCTTGCTCTCCCGCGAATCCGCGACTTCCGCGGGCTCTCCTCGAAGCAGTTCGACGGTCACGGCAACTACACCTTCGGCCTGGTGGAACAGTCGATGTTCCACGAGATCGATCAGGACAAGATCGACCGCGTGCGCGGTATGGACATCACGGTCGTGACCACGGCCACTACCGACGACGAGGGTCGCTCGCTGCTGCGTCGCCTCGGCTTCCCGTTCAAGGAGAACTGACGTGGCGAAGACTGCACTGATCCAGAAGGCCAACCGCAAGCCGAAGTTCGCGGTGCGCGCCTACACCCGGTGCGCCAAGTGCGGGCGTCCGCACTCGGTGTATCGCAAGTTCGGCCTGTGCCGCGTGTGCCTGCGTGATATGGCGCTCGCCGGTCAGCTCCCCGGCGTGACCAAGAGCAGCTGGTAAATCGACTACGTCGCAGGTCCGCGAGGAAACCGCGACGAGGAAGGGCAGCAGCCCGATGACAATGACAGACCCCATCGCCGACATGTTGACGCGCCTGCGCAACGCGAACTCGGCGTTCCATGAGTCGGCAGCCATGCCGTACTCGAAGTTGAAGTCCCACATCGCGGAGATCCTCGAGGCGGAGGGCTACATCAGTGGCTGGACCGTCGAGGACGCTGAGGTGGGCAAGACGCTGACCCTGCAGTTGAAGTTCGGCCCGAATCGCGAGCGTTCGCTCGCGGGAGTGCGCCGGGTATCGAAGCCGGGCCTGCGTGTCTACGCGAAGTCAACCAACCTGCCCAAGGTGCTCGGCGGACTGGGAGTGGCCATTCTGTCCACTTCCTCCGGTCTGCTCACCGACAAGCAGGCGGCCAAGAAGGGCGTGGGTGGGGAAGTCCTCGCCTACGTCTGGTGATCGAGGGATCGAAAGGAGCCACACCATGTCTCGAATTGGCAAGATCCCCGTCGCCGTGCCCAGCGGTGTCGACGTGAACATCGACGGCCAGGCCGTCACTGTCAAGGGGCCGAAGGGCACGCTTTCCCACACTGTTGCCTCGCCGATCACGGTCTCCCGTGACGACGACGGCGCCATTGTGGTGAGCCGACCGAACGAAGAGCGTGAGTCACGCTCTCTGCACGGTCTGACCCGGACGCTCATCGCCAACTGTGTCCAGGGCGTGACGCAGGGGTACGAGAAGAAGCTGGAGATCGTCGGAACAGGGTTCCGCGTGGTGCCCAAGGGCTCCGATCTCGAGTTCTCGCTCGGCTTCTCACACCCTGTCGTGGTCAGTCCGCCGGAGGGAATCACCTTCCAGGTCGAGTCGGCTACCAAGTTCTCCGTCTCGGGAATCGACAAGCAGGTGGTCGGTGAGGTCGCGGCGAACATCAGGAAGATCCGCAAGCCTGAGCCCTACAAGGGCAAGGGTGTGCGTTACGCGGGCGAGCAGGTCCGCCGCAAGGTCGGAAAGGCTGGTAAGTAGCCATGGCTGTGTCCATTAAGGGGTCAGGCAAGCGCGTCGCACGTGCGCGTCGTCACCTGCGGGTGCGCAAGCGCATCAACGGCACCACCGAGCGCCCCCGTCTGGTGGTGAACCGGTCGGCGCGGCACATCGTCGCCCAGCTGGTTGACGACACCGCAGGAGTCACCGTGGCGTCCGCTTCCACTCTAGAGGCCGACGTACGAGCTGCTGATGGCGACAAGACCGCCAAGGCCCGCCGGGTCGGCGAACTCGTCGCTGAGCGGGCGAAGTCGGCAGGTTTCGCCGCTGCAGTGTTCGACCGTGGCGGCAACAAGTACCACGGACGGGTTGCGGCAGTCGCCGACGGCGCCCGCGAGGGAGGGCTGTCCCTGTGACCTCCGTCCAGCAGACCAACGAGCAAAGGATCGCATGATGGCTGCACCGCAGCGCAGCAGGACAGGTTCGTCCGCCGGCGCCGGTGGCGAGCGCTCGAACGAGCGCCGTGACCGCCGCGGCGGTGACAACCGTCGTGACGCAGACCGCAACACCTACGTCGAGCGCGTGGTGATGATCAACCGCGTCTCCAAGGTCGTCAAGGGTGGACGGCGGTTCTCCTTCACGGCTCTTGTCGTCGTCGGCGACGGTGAAGGCACGGTCGGCGTCGGATACGGCAAGGCCAAGGAAGTACCTGCGGCCATTGCCAAGGGCGTCGAAGAGGCCAAGAAGAACTTCTTCAAGGTTCCGATGATTCAGAAGACCATCCCGCACACCGTGCAGGGTGAGGAGGCAGCCGGAGTCGTGCTGCTGCGTCCCGCCTCCCCGGGTACCGGGGTTATCGCCGGTGGTCCGGTGCGCGCCGTGCTGGACTGCGCCGGGATCCACGACGTTCTCACCAAGTCGCTGGGTTCGGCCAACGCCATCAACATCGTCCACGCCACAGTGGCGGGTCTGCGGGCGCTCGAGCAGCCGGAGGCTGTCGCCGCGCGTCGCGGACTTCCGCTCGACCACGTTGTTCCGCGAGCGCTACTGCGCGCGCAGGCAGAGGGTCGTGCCAAGGACAGTGCGGCCGAGAGCGGTGCTGAGTCGGCAACGAAGGCGGGGGTCGCCTGATGAGCCAACTCAAGGTGACTCAGAAGAAGTCCGCCATCGGCGGCAAGCAGAACCAGCGTGACACACTGCGTTCCCTCGGCCTGAAGCGAATTGGCGACACAGTCGTCAAGGACGACCGGCCCGAGGTCCGTGGCATGGTCACCACGGTGGCGCATCTCGTCACCGTCGAGGAGGTTGACTGACATGGCCGAGAAGAAGAGTCAGGGAGCGGCCGAAGGTACGGCCGACTCCACCAATGTTGCTCCGTTGAAGGTGCATCACCTGCGTCCGGCTCCTGGGGCCCACACCTCGAAGACCCGCGTGGGTCGCGGTGAGGCGTCCAAGGGTAAGACGGCCGGTCGAGGCACGAAGGGCACGAAGGCGCGCTACCAGGTGCCGGCGAGGTTCGAGGGCGGTCAGACGCCGTTGCACATGCGCCTGCCGAAGCTGCGCGGGTTCAAGAACCCGTTCCGCACCGAGTACCAAGTGGTGAACCTGACCAAGCTCGCGGACCTCTACCCCAAGGGTGGCGCCGTGACGGTCGCGGATCTGGTCGCCAAGGGCGCCGTCCGCGATGGGCGGCCGGTCAAGCTCCTCGGGACCGGTGACGTGAGCGTCAAGCTCGACGTGACCGTGGACGCCGTCTCGGCGTCCGCCAAGGAGAAGATCGTCGCTGCCGGTGGCAGCGTCGAGCAGGCCTGAGGCTCGTTTTGACCATGCTCACGGCGGTGCAGGAATCCTCCTGCGCCGCCGTGAGCCGTCTACGGGCGGGGGCATCGCGCACTGGTCGATTCCGTCTCACGACGACGCCCGGCGCGACGGCCCGATGCCGTAACGTAGGTAACCGGTAACTTCCATCTGTGCGTCGGTTCTCACCGGCCGAGCCACCCACTGATCCCTCCCAGGAGGACCATTGCTCAGCGCATTCGTCCGCGCGTTCCGCACGCCGGATCTGCGGCGGAAGCTGCTCTTCACGCTCGGGATCATGGCCATCTTCCGGTTCGGCTCGTTCGTTCCGACTCCGGGCGTCGACTATGTGAACGTACGGACGTGCCTTGAGCCGGGCACGGACAACAGCATGCTCGGCCTGGTGAACCTGTTCAGCGGCGGGGCACTGCTGCAACTGTCGGTGTTCGCCCTCGGTGTGATGCCCTACATCACGGCGAGCATCATCACGCAGTTGCTGCGAGTGGTCATCCCACGCTTCGATGACCTGCACAAGGAGGGCCAGTCCGGGACTGCCGTCCTGACGCAGTACACCCGGTACCTGACCATCGGCCTCGCGATCCTGCAGGCAACCACCATCATCACCGTGGCTCGCAGCGGCAACCTGTATGAGAACTGCGGCCTGGATATCCTCGTCGACGACTCCGTGTTGACGATCCTGCTGATGATCCTCACCATGACCGCTGGTACCGGACTGGTCATGTGGATGGGTGAGCTGATCACCGAGAAGGGGGTCGGCAACGGGATGTCGCTGCTGATCTTCACCTCGATCGCCTCGAGCTTCCCCTCGGCGTTCCGGCAGATCCAGCTTGCCGACAACGGTGTGGTCAAGCTTGCGATCTTCGTGGCGATCTCGCTGCTGGTGATCGGGCTGATCGTGTTCGTGGAACAGTCCCAGCGCCGGATCCCGGTGCAATACGCCAAGCGCATGGTCGGCCGGCGGATGTACGGCGGTTCGAGCACGTACATCCCGATCAAGATCAATATGTCCGGTGTGATCCCGGTGATCTTCGCGTCCTCGTTGATGGCGCTGCCAGTGCTGGCAGCGCAGTTCGTGGACGATCAGACCACGCCGTGGGTGCAGTGGGTGAGCCTGAACCTGGCTGACCCGGGGCAGAACGTCTACATCGCTGTCTATGTGGTACTGATCATCTTCTTCGCGCACTTCTACACCTCGATCACGTTCAACCCGGACGAGGTCGCGGACAATATGAAGCGGTACGGTGGCTTCATCCCAGGCATCCGCGCAGGTCGTCCCACTGCTGAATACCTCCAGTACGTGATCACGCGAATCACCACGGCCGGCTCGATCTATCTAGCCATCGTGGCCCTGATCCCGACCATCGCATTCAAGCTGATGGGGATCAGCACCACGATTCCGTTCGGCGGGACCTCGTTGCTCATCCTCGTGAGCGTGGGCCTGGAAACCGTCAAGCAGATCGACTCGCAGCTGCAGCAAAGGCACTACGAAGGGTTCCTGAGATGACGCGCGTACGGCTGATCCTCCTCGGTCCTCCCGGAGCAGGTAAGGGGACCCAGGCCGCGAGGTTGGCCGAGCGGCTCGACGTGCCGGCCATCTCCACCGGCGATATCTTCCGACAGAACGTCTCGGACGGGACGGAGCTGGGTCAGCTCGCCCAGAAGTACATGGATGCGGGAGAGTACGTGCCCGACGAGGTCACCAATCACATGGTGGCGGCACGGCTCGCCCAGCCTGATGCGGCGGACGGGTTCTTGCTGGATGGGTACCCGCGCACCGCTGCACAGGTGGATGAGCTCGACTCGATCCTGGCAGCCCAGGGCCGGGAGCTGAGCCATGTGGTCGAACTGACTGCTGATACCGACGAAGTCGTGCAGCGTCTGCTCGCACGCGCGCAGGATCAAGGGCGTGCAGATGACACCGAATCGGTGATCCGACGCCGCCTGGAGGTGTACGCCGAGCAGACGGCGCCGCTGGTGGACGTCTATTCCCAGCGTGGCCTGCTGGTTCAGGTCGACGGCATGGGCGCCGTCGACGAGGTCACCGAGCGCCTGAGCACCGCGCTCGCGTAGCGGGCGCCCCAGATGTTCGGGCAGCGACGAATCGAGCTGAAGACTCACGATCAGATTCGAGTGATGCGGCGGGCGGGACTCGTCGTGGCCGATGTTCACGACGCGGTGCGAACCGCTCTCGATCCCGGTGCGCGTACGCGGGAGTTGAACGATGTCGCGGCGGCCGTTCTCGAGAGGGCCGGGGCTGCGTCGAATTTTCTCGGATATCACGGTTTTCCGGGCGTCATCTGCGTCTCCGTGAACGACGAAGTGGTGCACGGGATCCCTGGGGAACGAGTGCTCGCTGAGGGTGATGTGGTCTCAGTGGACGCTGGCGCGATCGTCGATGGTTGGCACGCAGACGCCGCGTTCACGGCCGTCGTCGGTGAGGCCGACCCCACCGATCGAGGACTGGTCGATCTCACTGACGCTGCTCTGTGGGCGGGTATTGCGGCGCTGGCGCGCGGGGGCCGACTCGGCGTGGTCGGCGATGCCGTCGAGGATGTCGTGGCATCCGGAGATCGGGAATTCGGAATCGTGCGGGAGTACGTCGGGCACGGAATCGGCACCCAGATGCACCAGCCGCCCGATGTGCTCAATTATCGTTCCGGCCACCGTGGCGTCAAGATTAAGCCTGGTTTGTGCGTCGCGATCGAGCCGATGATCTCCGCCGGCAGCGGTGAGACCGAGGTACTTGCCGACGACTGGACTGTGGTGACCACGGACGGATCCCGGGCGGCGCATGCGGAGCATTCGGTCGCGGTACACGAGAACGGTGTCTGGGTACTCACTGCTCGCGATGGCGGTGCCGCAGGTCTGGCACCACACGGAGTGTCACCCGTCCCTCTGGACTGACCACGAAACGGCCGTCTCATTTGGTGAGATGGCGACCTGGACGAGCGTATTCCACTTCGTCTAAGTTAGATCGTTTGGCGCATCGCGGTGCTATTCTTCGTCGCACCGTGTGCGCCGTGTGGGGGTGAAGACTCGTCGATGCCCAGCGAACCGCAACGCCCGCTCGGGATGCCCCGGCTGCCGCGAGACTCGGAGTTCTCCGACGACGTGCTCGCGATGCTTGCCACGCTCCGGCCCTTGACCGTGCTGCGCGGACCCAGGGGGTACGGGAAGACGAGTTTGCTGGCCCGCTGGCTGGAGAGCGCAGACGATCTGCCCCACGCGGTGTACATCGCCTTGAGCATGGCGAGCAACCAGGACGAGGGCTTCTGGACCCAGGTGGCAGCGAACTTGGCCGCGGCGGGACTGCTGACCGAGGACTTTGTTATGGGAGCGGGAGCGCAGAGCGCGGTGACCCGGGCTCTCGCGTCTCTGACTGAGCCCCTGCTGCTGATCATCGACGATATGCACGAGGCCGGTCTCCACGACGATCCTGAGCGCATCGACGATCTCCTTGTGGATCTGGTGCGGCGGAACGAGAACCTGTACTTGGTGGTCGCCGGCCGGACCGTGCGTGAAATTGAGACGGTCGGGTCGTTGTCGGTCGATTCGGTCCTGATCGGTCCGAGGGAACTGCGCTTGACCGGCGCGTCCGTGTATCGCCTGGCCCGGCGCCTGGGTGTGGATCTGACGTTGGATGGTGCACAACAGGTCGCTGTCGACCTCGGTGGCTGGCCCTCTGCCATCCGGGCCGGCCTCACTCATTCTGCGGGAAATGGCTCAGGGGACATTGACACCGAACTCGTGGAGAACTACATCATCGCGATGGTTCGAGACCTTCGGTTCGAGAAGATGCGCTCCTTCCTGTTGCGCACAGCGATCCCGGAGGAATTCGACCTCGAGATGGCCCGGGCGATTGTTCCCAAGGGTCATACGGCACGAATGCTCAGGAATGTGCATGACGCCGGACTGATTTCGGAGCGGCGCACTGTGAACGGGGTGATGTACTCCTTCGCTCCCGCAACGCGCGCAGCGTTGCTCCGGGTCATGCGCGATTCGTGCCCCGAGATCGAGCGCGAAGTGCATCACGCGTTGGTGCGACTGTGGGAGGGCAAGAACGAGCCGGCCCGGGTGCTCTCGCACGCGGTCCAGGCCGGAGAGTGGGAGCTGGCACTCGACGTGCTGGAGCACGATTGGGTCCGATTGCTGGTGGAGGATCCGCTCACCCTGATCGAGGCTGCCCGCCAGTTCCCGGCATCGATGGTCGCCGAGAATCCACGACTGCGTGTAGCCGTCGATCATCTCGACGGCGCTCTTCCTCCCAGGGGTCGTTCAGCCCGGTGGCGAGATGTCGATTCGCCCACGCTGCAGGCCGAGATGGTGACTCATCATGAACAACTGACCCAACACGGGGAGGACGTGTTGCTCGTGCTGCTGCAGTGGGGTCTGACGAGCATGTTGCAAGGCAGGCTCGACGTGGCGCTCTATGCCTTCGCCCAGGCCCGGGCGGTGGGTATGCGCGACCACGAGAACGTCGCAGTCGCGCACCTGGGTGCCGCCGGCTTGGCGCTCGTCCACGCGCTCCAGGGCGAGCCCTCATCCGCGCTGCGGTGGCTCGCTGAGTTCGATGGTGCGCTCACTCCGAGTGACGGTGTGGTCGGTGAGGTCGCGGCAGTCGCCAAGGCCCTGGCATACGTCGATTCGGCGTCGGACCGTGCAGCCGAAGCGGTACGTGCGCTGCCCGAGCTGCACCACCGTGATGAGCTGTGGGCGCTGGGCGTTTTCATCAGGGCGCACTATGCAGTGCTGACTGAGCGGCGTGAGGAAATCGTCGCACTGACGAGTGAACTGCGTGCAGCCGTCAGATACATCCGTCCCGGGTCCCGTACGGAAGCCCTGCTCAGCGAGTCGCTGATCGAGGCACTGCTCTTCAGCGGAAACACTGATGTTGCTCGGCAGGTCGTCGAACGCTTCGAACCGCAACGACTCGTCCGTGTCGGTCTGGCCAAGCTCGCCATGAAGGAGCATGCCTATGACGACGTGGTGCGGATTGCCACGGAGGTTCTGGATGCGTGGCATGTCACCAGGCGTCATGCGATGGAGTGCTACGTCCTCATGGCCGGAAGCCACTTTGCCGCTGGGCGGGGAGACGCTGCCCGCGCCGCCTTCAACGCAGCGACCGATATCGCCCGCCAGACCGGGCAGCGCCGCCCGTTTCTCCTCATGCGCCGGTATGTCTTCCAGGTGCTCACGGCGGGGGATGCGGAGATGCTCGGTCTGTGGCCGGGGGCACGGGAGCCAGGGGGCCACGAACAGTCCGGTGTCGCCAGTCTGACCGCACGCGAAGGCGAGGTATTGCGCGCTCTGGAGGACTATCCCGGCGCGGCGGGGATCGCGCGTGCACTGGGAATGTCCTCCAACACCGTGAAAACGCACCTGCGAGCGATCTATCGCAAGCTCGGCGCGGCCAATCGCGCCGAGGCTCTCGCAGCTGCGCGGAGCAGGGGGTGATCGGTGAATCCTCTGCACCTTCCGCTCCCGCGGATGCCGAGTGCAGTCGTGCCGCCGGCCGGTCTGGTCAGGACACTGAACTCCATCCCCCCGGTGACGGTGTTCCGGGCGCCTCGCGGCTGGGGCAAAGCGACGGTCGCCTCGTGGTGGTTGCGACGGCTTGAGGGGATCGTGCCGGTGTGGTGCGTGCTACCGAGAGGAATGGGCAGCCACGATCTCTGGCGGCTCGTGGACCAGCACCTTCAGCAGCTTGGACACGCCGAGACCTCCTGGCTCTCTGGTCCAGAACTCGTCACGTCGGTGGCGGAGCGGATGGCGATGCACGGGGAGCGCCTCGTCCTCGTCCTGGAGTCGTATCACCACGTGAACGATCCCCTGCTCGACGACCAGATCATCCACCTTGCCCGGTCCAACGAAGCGGTCTCGGTGATGCTGCTCACCCGAGCCGAGCAACCGATCGAGTCCTTGGCGGTCATCGACACTGACGGGATCATCGTGCGTAGCCGCCAGCTCGCGCTCGGCGGAGACGAGACCGTTGCGCTCGCCGATGCGCTCGGCATATCGATCTCGGACGAGGACGCGTTCAGGATTGCCGATGACGTTGCCGGGTGGCCTGCGCTCGTGCGTGCGATGCTGCGGGCGGTGGAGTTGGGCCATGGTGACGGCGGTCAGCGGCTGGTGGAGCGATATCTACAGACAGTGTTCGCGGAGCCGGAGTCAGCCGAGTTCGCTCAGCCGCTGATGTCACTCTCGCTGATGGACCGCATCGATGAGCCGTCGCTCCGCGAGGTCCTCGGGGTGGGCGAACCAGTCGAGCTGATCACCCGGCCGATTGCCGAAGCAGGACTGCTCCGCTCCAATGGTGATCTGCCTGCGATGATCCGAGCGGCGGCGGCCGCTGTCATCGACGAGGTCGATCCGACTGGCGCGGCTGAGATTCATCGTCGACTGGCCCGCCGCCTGGAACGGCTCGGCGAGCCGGTGCGGGCGCTCGATCACGCGATCCGTGGAGCAGACACTGTCGGCGTGCTCGGGATCCTGACGCGATCGTGGCTTCCTCTGACGGATCATCACGACGCAGTGACGCGCGCATTGCCGTACGTTCCGGAGAAGTATGCGAAGCGGCCGGAGATTGTGATCCTGCGGGACCACGTCAGCGACTCCGGCCGACTACCGCCCGGGTCAGCGTCCGGTCCCGATGCTGACAGTAGGGAGCGCCTGCCCGAGCTGATGATGCAATGGGGCCTGTACCGGCTCCGCACCGTGAACCTCATCGGTGCCGTTCAGGTGTTCAGTCATGCGCACCGCCTCGCGCGAACCGCGAATGACGAGCCGCAGCGGCGCGCGGCCGCGTGGGGGTGCGCACTCACACTGGCGATACTCGGGCAGCGGCGGGGGGCGTTGCAGTGGTGCGAACGCGGGCGGAGCCTCGCCGAGGAAGATCCGCCAACGAGTACCGAACGTGAACTCCGCGCGTTGGCGACGTGGCTGTTGAACGTTGACCAGGTCGTGATCGGCCCACCGGAGCCGATCGACGCCTCCGGGTGGGAAGGGACCGAGCTGGTTTCGCTCGCGCACGCGCTCGATGCAGCCTTCCGCGTCCGGTACCCAGCGGCCCGGGACTCTGCACTTGCAGACCTGCGCGCCCAGTGGTCAGTAGTGCGGGACCTGCCCGCTCCCGACCTGGCCGCAACGATCGCCTTCGTGGCACTAGCAGGCGCACACCTGTCCGAGGGGGCGTTCGATCGGTGCAGCAGCCTCCTGGAGGCGCAGCCTCCGGCAGTCCGCGAGACACATCTGCCGAGGGTGCGACTGGCTCTGTCCTCTGGAGATCTCGACCGCGTGCTTGCCCTGACGGCACAGAGCGAACAATGGATTGCGCTCTACCCGCGCGGAGCAATCGAGCACCTCGTGTTGCGCTCCTGCGCGTTGCATCGTCTGCGTCTCGTGGGTGAAGCGCTGCGCACGATGCGGCTGGCCATGACCGTCGCAGAGATGCACGACCTGTACTGGCCATTCCTTTCCGTCCCGGCGGCGGAACTGCGAGTGATCGCCACCCAAGTCCCTGAGATGCGACCGCTGCTGCAAAGGGTCGAGCGCACCCGCGACGTGGCCGGATTCCCGCAGTCCGAGCGGGCGAGCCTGACCGAACAAGAGGTCGTCATCCTTCGCGGTCTCGATGATGGTGAATCTCTTGGCGCGATGGCGCAGCGACTTTACCTGTCCACGAACACGGTGAAGAGCCATATGCGCACGCTGTACGCCAAGCTCGGTGTGCACAACAGGGCTGATGCTGTGCATCGTGGGCACGCGCTCGGCATCTACGGAAGCCATGACGATGAGTCGCAAGCGGCGCACGGCGACGAACGCCCGGTGTGAGCGATACCGCATCTGAGCGACCCGGGACGACTTTGCTCGACAGGCCCGATGCCGTAGGATGAACCGTTGGGCGTGCTCTGTCACCTGGTCGTGCCCTCGGCTCGTGTCGAACGAATTCTCAACCAGATGGTGTGGTGGAGTTCGCGCTGACGCGCCCGGGGGAGTGGGGGCGGGCGCGCTGGTGTCAGAACAGCACTGCAGTTAGTGGAGGACATGGGTAAGAAGGACGGTGTCATCGAGATCGAGGGCAGCGTGGTCGAGGCTTTGCCGAACGCGATGTTCCGCGTGGAGCTCAGCAACGGGCACAAGGTTCTCGCTCACATTTCGGGCAAGATGCGTCAGCACTACATTCGGATCCTTCCAGAGGACCGGGTGGTGGTTGAGTTGAGCCCGTACGACCTGACCCGCGGCCGCATCGTCTACCGCTACAAGTAATAGCCCTCCGAGCACGTCGGCGGGACCCGATCGCCCACTTCCTGGGTGATCGTCGGTCGCGCCCGGCAAAGGAATCCCCATGAAGGTCAAGCCGAGCGTCAAGAAGATCTGCGACAGCTGCAAGGTCATCCGTCGAAACGGGACTGTGCGCGTGATCTGCACCAACTTGCGGCACAAGCAGCGCCAGGGCTGAACGCAGCCCACCCCGCGTCCACGGACGCACTCAGCGCATCATCGTCCGCCGTCACTGGCGGTACACCCTCGGTCGGAGGCCGGGGCCCGGAGGAACCGGGGTGATGGTGCGAAAGACCTCCGCGACTCACAGGAGTGAGAACGAATGGCACGAATCGTCGGTGTCGACCTCCCCCGCGATAAGCGGCTCGAGGTGGCACTCACCTACATCTTCGGTGTCGGGCGTACCCGCGCAGCCGAAGCCCTGACGGCAACGGGCCTGAGCCCCGATCTGCGGGTGAAAGACCTGAACGACAACGAGGTGGTCGCCTTGCGTGACTTCCTCGAGGGTGCGTACAAGCTCGAGGGCGACCTGCGGCGTGAGATCGCTGCTGACATCCGCCGCAAGGTCGAGATCGGTTGCTACCAGGGGCTGCGGCACCGTCGTGGTCTGCCCGTGCACGGGCAGCGGACCAAGACCAACGCACGCTCCCGTAAGGGTCCCAAGCGGACCGTCGCCGGCAAGAAGAAGGCCGGTCGCTAAGTAGCCCGTCGACCGGCTTTCCGCGGACAGCCGGTCCGGACCGACGACCTCACCGAAGAAGAGAGAATCTCAGATGCCTCCCAAGACTCGCCAGGCGACCGCCGCGCGCAAGCCGCGCCGCAAAGAGAAGAAGAACATCTCCGCGGGCAACGCCTACATCAAGTCCACGTTCAACAACACCATTGTCTCCATCACAGACCCCTCCGGTGCCGTGATCTCCTGGGCCTCATCCGGGCAGGTCGGCTTCAAGGGCTCGCGGAAGTCGACCCCGTTCGCCGCCCAGCTCGCTGCCGAAGCCGCTGCTCGTAAGGCGCAGGAACACGGGATGAAGAAGGTCGACGTCTTCGTCAAGGGACCGGGTTCGGGTCGCGAGACGGCCATCCGGTCGCTCCAGGCCACCGGCCTCGAGGTCGGCTCCATCCAGGACGTCACCCCGCAGGCGCACAACGGGTGCCGCCCGCCCAAGCGCCGCCGCGTCTGATCCGGCCGGACCTCACGTATAGCAGGACCCCCTCGTCCGGACCGATGGGCGAGGGGCTCGCGCACGGCGTCATATAGCGGACGCCTGCTGAAAGGACACACCCGTGCTCATCGCACAGCGCCCCACGCTCACCGAAGATGTTGTTGACGAGTACCGCTCTCGCTTCATCATCGAGCCCCTTGAGCCCGGTTTCGGCTACACACTGGGCAACTCGCTCCGGCGGACCCTGCTCTCCTCGATTCCCGGCGCCGCCGTGACCAGCATCCGTATCGACGGCGTGCTGCACGAGTTCTCCACCATCACCGGGGTCAAGGAGGATGTCACCGAGATCATTCTCAACATCAAGAACATCGTCGTTTCCTCGGAGAACGATGAACCCGTCGTGATGTACCTGCGCAAGCAGGGGCCCGGCACGGTGACCGCCGCGGACATCACCCCGCCTGCCGGGGTGGAGGTGCACAACCCGGATCTGCACATCGCGACGATCAACGCCAAGGGCAAGCTCGAGGTCGAGCTGACCGTGGAGCGCGGCCGAGGCTACGTGTCGGCGGCGCAGAACAAGTCCTTCGATGCGGAGATCGGCCGGATCCCGGTGGACTCGATCTACTCCCCGGTACTGAAGGTGACCTACAAGGTCGAGGCCACACGTGTTGAGCAGCGCACTGACTTCGACAAGCTGATCGTCGATGTCGAGACCAAGCGTTCCATCGACCCGCGCGATGCGCTCGCCTCAGCGGGAAAGACCTTGGTCGAACTGTTCGGCCTGGCGCGTGAGCTGAACGTCGAGGCCGAGGGTATCGAGATCGGCCCGTCGCCGACGGACTCGGCGCTTGCCGAGGATCTGGCACTACCGATCGAGCAGTTGGACCTGACCATCCGGTCCTACAACTGCCTGAAGCGCGAGGGAATCCACACCGTGGGCGAGCTCGTCGCGCGCAGTGAGGCGGACCTGCTCGACATCCGTAACTTCGGTGCGAAGTCGATCACCGAGGTGAAGGAGAAGCTGGTGGGCCTGGGCCTGTCCTTGAAGGACAGTCCTGCCGACTTCGACCCGACCCTCGTGGCCAGCGCTTACGACGACGGCGACGACTTCGACGCCTACAACTAAGCCGCGCGGCCCATCACAAGAAACTGAGGAAACATCATGCCTAAGCCCACAAAGGGTCCTCGCCTCGGTGGCGGACCGGCGCACGAGCGGCTGATTCTGGCCAACTTGGCACAGTCGCTGTTCGAGCACCAGAGCATCACCACGACCGAAACCCGCGCCAAGCGTGTGCGTCCGCTGGCTGAGCGGTTGATCACGAAGGCGAAGCGCGGTGACCTGCACGCTCGCCGTCAGGTGCATGCTGTGCTCTCCCGCAAGGACGTCGTCCACGTCCTGTTCGCGGAGATCGCTCCGGCCATGGCCGAGCGTGACGGTGGATACACCCGCATCACCAAGATTGCCCCGCGTAAGGGGGACAATGCTCCGATGGCAGTGATCGAGCTCGTCATGGAGCCGGTCAGCCCGAAGCAGGCCACTGTCGCCGAGGCCGAGGCCGCCGCCAAGCGTGCGGTCAAGGAGAACGCTGCGGCCGAGGAAGCGCCGCAGGAGCCCGAGAGTGACTCCGTCGAGTCGGTGGACGAGGGTGCGCAGACGGACGAGGGTGAGCAGACCGAGAACGTCGAGACCAGCGACGAGCCTGAGGCTGCCGAGGGCGATGCACCGGCGGAGCCGGCGACGTCTGAGGACTCCAAGTAAGAACTTCCTCCTCGTGAGGAACACGAGGCGCCCACGAGCCTGACCGGCTCGCCCGTCTCACGAAGGGCCCGTCCAGGGATGACCTCCCGGGACGGGCCCTTCGCCGTGTGACCGATACAGTGCGCAGATGGTCCCCACAGTGCTTCTGGTGCACGGGATCCGTTCGTCGCGGACCATGTGGCGGCGCGTCGAACGAGAACTTGTGGCCCACGATGTGCCGGTCGTTGCCCTGGATCTGCCCGGACACGGAGAGCGGATGCACGAGAAGTTCGGGGTGGATGCCTGCATGACGGTGCTGGAGGATGCGGCCCGCCGCGCAGGTGGCCCGGTCGTTGTCGTCGGCCTCTCCCTCGGCGGATATCTGGCCATCCACTGGGCCGCGCACACGCAGCTGCCTGTACAAGCCGTGCTCGCCGCCTCCTGCAGCGTGCGCCCGCGCGGCGTAGCGCTCGCCGGGTATATCGGTCTCGCGCGACTCATCGCACGGCTGCCAGACCAAGGGATGGCCCTGCACCAACTGGTGAGCAGGTGTGCGCTCGGTCGCGAGGGTGCCCATGAGGCCTCTGACGGCGGTGTGGCGCTCGAGGCGATGGTGCCCGCCCTGCGCAGCATGCGTACGGTGGACCCGCTCGCGGACCTGGCGCTCCTGGACGTACCGGTGTGGCTGGTCAACGGTGTGTGGGACCACTTCCGAGTGGAGGAGGGCCGGTTCCTTGCCGCGGCGCCCACGGGGCGTCTGATCCACGTGCGCGCTGCGGGACACATCATCACCGCCGACCAGCCCGCAGTCTTCGCTCGACTGACCCGGTCCCTGGCGCGGCTCGCTTCTCGGTCGGTGGCCTGAGGGCTCATCGCCGCAGACCTACCGAGCTCGATCTCACCCTGGGTCACCCTTTCCTCACCCTCGAGGCGTCGCACCGGCGGCGGTGATGTTCACCCTCAGTTCACCCGTGCCAGTAGCGGGACCCTCTGCTTGAGTAGGCGCGAGCCGTCGGGATCTCGTTCTGAGGTCGCCGGGCGTGGCTCCAGGTGCATGCGAGGGAGAGTGAATGCTGTGGTGCTAGACCAGCTGGCTGAGGTCTGCCCCAGCGATTCACCCTACGGGACGGTCGCTTCCCCCGAGCCAACCGCCACCGCCGCACTGGCCGAGACGAGGACCGGCGCTCGATCGCACACCGGGCCAGACGGCGCCTGGAGCCACGCGTACCGGTGGGGTGCCGCTGCCGGCGACACCCTGATCGCCACGGTGATCGTGGCCGTGGTGACGGCTCCGCTGGCAATGGCGCCGGCGCTGCTGGCCGCTCACGCGGCAGCCACCGGGGCGTTCTTCGCGCTCACCACCGGGCTGCAGCACGGATATGACACGCGCCGGGCAGCCGCCGGCCCACACGAGTATGGCGCCGTCCTGCGTGCAGGATGGATCTGGGGGTCGCTACTGGTCGCGATGGCCTATATCGGCCTCCTGGAGGTGCCTGCGGGACAACTCCTCACAGCGATTGCAGCGACCGTCCTCACAGTGCTGGTGGCACGTTCACTGCAGCGTGCGCTCGTCAGGCACCGGCGACGACATGGCTACTGGCTGCGCCGCACCCTCCTGGTCGGTGAGCCGGAAGTGCTGCGCTCGCTCACCGCCCGGTTCGAGGCGCAGCCCCGCTACGGCTTCGGGGTGGTCGGCACATGCCTGAGCGAACCGGTCGACGGCTGGCTCGCTGCGCCGGTGCTCGGCGATGTGGAGCACGCGGCCGACGTTGTCGCCGAGCACCGCATCCGTGTGGTCGTGGTGACCGCATCGTGTATGGGAGCAGCCGACCTGCGGCGCTTCTGCTGGCAGGTGGAACGGTACGGCGTCGAACTGCTGGTCGCGCCGAATATGGAGGAGGTCGCCCCGGTACGAGTGGCACTGCGACCCGTCTCCGGAAGCCCGTTGCTCACGGTCGCGATCGGGGCGAGCCGAACCCAGCGAGCAGTCAAGTCGCTCATCGACCGATTGCTCGGCATGCTGCTCCTCCTCGCCTCCCTCCCGGTGCTGACGGCCAGTGCACTCCTCGTTCGCCTCACCTCAGCCGGCCCCGCGTACTACCGGCAGACGCGGATCGGTCGAGATGGGGTTCCGTTCACGATGATCAAATTGCGCACGATGTACATCGATGCCGACAGGCGTCGCACCGACTTGCTACCGCACAACGATGGCAACGCGGTGATGTTCAAGATGCGCCAGGATCCACGGGTCACGCCCGTCGGACGCGTCTTGCGGCGGTTCTCCCTCGACGAACTGCCGCAGCTATGGAACGTCGTGCGGGGCGAGATGTCACTCGTCGGTCCGCGCCCGCCGCTGGGCGAGGAGATTGCGGGCTACGACGCCGATGCGCGGCAACGCCTACGGGTCAAGCCTGGGCTCACGGGGCTGTGGCAGGTGAGTGGTCGGTCCGACCTGGACTGGGCACAGACGGTGCGCCTCGATCTCAACTACGTGGACAACTGGTCTTTCCTGATGGACGTGACCATCTTGTGTCGCACGTTCCGTGCGGTGTTCGGGGGTAGGGGTGCGTACTGATCGTCTCGATCACGAGAGCTTCGGCACGCCACCGGCCACCGATGACGCTCGGTCGAAGGCGCGACCGGCAGCCGGTCGGCCGCCGCTGGCCTTCGATGAGGCACTGGACGTGCTCCGTGGGAGGCAGAAACCTGGGCCGGGCGTGCCGGCCTACACCCGTTGGGTGAATCGTGGACTGGCCCGCTACGCTGCCGCCGCCGCGTATCGGAGCGGACTCGGCCCGAACGAGGTGACGGCGATCAGCGGCCTGGTCTCGTTGGCAGGGATGGCCGTGCTGGTGCTGAGGCCGGCTTCCCTTCCCGCCGGAGTAGCGGTGGCGATGCTGCTCGCGACGGGATACCTCCTCGATTCGGCAGATGGTCAGGTTGCCCGCCTCAGCGGGCGCAGTAGCCGCGCCGGGGAGTGGCTGGACCACGTCGTTGACGCGGTCCGCATGCCCATGCTCCATCTGTGCACCCTGGTTGCGCTGTTCCAGACCGGCACCGCGCCGTGGGTGCTCGTGTTGCCGTTGCTCTACGCGGTGGTCACCACCGGTCAGTTCTTCAGCCAGATGCTGGCAGAGCAACTGGCGCCCTCCGGCACCGCACCGATCCCACGCCAGGGGCAGTCCTTCTTTCTGTTGCCTACCGATACCGGCGTGCTGTGCTGGCTGTACGTGCTCTGGGGCCTGCCCGGCGCGTTCGTGCCTGCCTATGCAGCGCTGCTCGTCCTCAACCTTGTGCACTCGGTCATCTCCATGCGACGTCGGTTCCGACAGCTGAGCGACCCGGACGAAAGGACGCTCCGGTGACCGTGGGATACGTACCAGGCGGCTTCGACCTGTTTCACATCGGCCACCTGAACATCCTCAGGGAGGCACGAAGGCGGTGCGATGTCCTGATCGCTGGGGTAGCCACTGACGAATCGCTCCTGGAGATGAAGGGCCGAGAGCCGGTGATCCCGTTTCAGGAGCGCCTCGAGGTGGTCGCGACGCTTCGGCTCGTGGACCACGCAGTTGCCGACACGTCGCAGGACAAACGCGTGGCGTGGCGAGCGAATCCGTTCGACGTCCTGTTCAAAGGCGATGACTGGCGGGACACCTACAAGGGTGCCCTGCTAGAGCAGGAGATGGCCGAGGTCGGAGCTCGAGTGGTCTATTTCCCGTACACGCAGCGGACGTCGTCGACCATCCTGCGTCGTTTCATCTATGACTCTCTCGACTCGAAGGGAGCATGACAGTGGCCGCACAGACAGCGCTCGACCAGTCCGCAGCGGAGCGTTCCGAATCAGCGGCGCACGTGCCGACCGTCTCGGTCGTCATCGCCACCCGGAGTAGGCCCGAGCTGCTCCGGAACGCCGTGCGCTCGATCCTGGTGCAGGACTACCGCGGTGCGGTGGAGGTGATCGCGGTCTTCGACCAGACCGAGGTTGATGGGCTCACTGACATCGCTGTACCCGAAAACCGGCAACTGCGAACGATTCCGAACGGCCGCACGCCGGGGCTAGCCGGCGGGCGCAACAGCGGCATCATCGCCGCCACCGGGACGCTGATCGCCTTCTGCGACGATGACGATGAGTGGCTCGCCGGCAAGCTCACCGCCCAGCTCGAGACGTGGCGGACCGATCCGGAAGCGATCGGGATCGCGACCGGAATCGTCATCCAATCCCCGGGTGGACGCCACGTCCGCGTTGCCGAGGAACGATTGCGGTTCTCCGACTTCGTGCGATCGCGGGTGCCCGAGGTCCACTCGTCCAGCGTCCTGTGGCGCCGCGCGGACCTGCTCGGTCGTATCGGCCTGGTGGACGAGGAGCTTCCGGCGTCCTACGGCGAGGATTATGACCTGCTGCTGCGAGCCACCAAGTCCGGTGACCTCCGCTGCGTACCCGAGCCGCTCGTGGTCGTGCACTGGGACCGACCCTCGTACTTCGCGAGCAAGTGGCACTCGATCGCCGATGGACTCACGTACCTGCTTCGCAAGCACCCTGAACTCACCGGCAATGCGCTGGGGACGGCCAGGATCTGCGCCCAGGTGGCGTTCGCGCACGCTGCACTCGGGCAGCGAAAGGACGCCTGCCGTTGGGTGGTGGCGACACTCCGACGCGATCGCACCCAGCTGCGTGCATACGCAGCGATGGTGGTCGCCGCTCGCCTCGTCCCGGCCCACGTGCTCGTGGGCTGGGCCAATCGCCGAGGTCGAGGGCTGTGAACGGCGTCCATGCCGGTCGCGGCCGACGAACGGTCGTTCTGCTCGGCGTTGTCCTCGTGCTGATCATGGTGCTCGTGGGGGTGCTGATCGCTCAGAATTCGACGTCATCCGCGGATCCGGCCGACCCCACCGGCTCCGCGCGCGATCCGGCCTCATCGTCGGCACCTCCACCCTCGCCCAGTCCTCCGTCGTCGCCGTCCTCGCCGTCAACCCCAGCCCCGCAGGTGCCGGCCCAGGGCGCCATTGATGACGATACGGCGCAGACCCTTCTCGAGACGTACGTGACCGCCGTAGCTGAAATCGCACCGGACGCGGAAGATGTGCCGGAGCGCATCGACGCAGTAGCCGGCGAGACGATCATTGCCGAGCTCGAGGCGGAGCTCCTCGAACTCGACTCCAATGGATGGACCCGCACCGGCTCAGCCGTGGTCGATTCGGCCAGTGTGATCGACCAGGACAGTACCGCCACCCCGCCGGTGGCGACGGTGCATGCGTGCATCGATTCCAGCGAGGTGCGTGTGCTCGACAGCGCTGGTGCCCCCCTCCCTCAGGACCCGTCGGCAGCACGTGCTGTGAACATCTACACCCTCCATCAGGTCGACGGTGCATGGGTGATCGTGTCGCGCACATTCGGCGACGATCCGGCCTGTTAACGACTCCTCCCGTGAAGGACACTCCAGTGACACGCTCCCAGCCAACGCCCAGCCGGTACCGGCTCCTCGCCTTCGCTACCGCTGGAGCGCTGCTCGCCCCGCTGCTAGCCATTCTTCCGCAGCAGAGTGCCTCGGCCATCGAGCCTCCAGGTACGGTCGACGGACTCACCGAGGCCACAGCCGCGGCGTCGTGCTGGGAGATCAAGCAGAACGACGACGACGCACCTGACGGGATTTACTGGTTGTGGACCCCGGAGCTGGGTGCGCCGGACCAGTTCTACTGCGACCAGACCACCGACGGCGGTGGTTGGGTCATGATCGGACGTGGCCGAGAGGGCTGGTCCGAATCCAATATGGGGTCGGGGACCAGTGGGCAGGTGCGTTCACCGCACACGGGTACCGCAGCGTTCACGCCGCGGCAGTTACCCTCCCGGACGATCGAGGGCCTACTCAACGGTGAACCGGTCACATCCCTGGCTGAGGGTATCCGGCTTCGCCGCGCCCTGAACCAGAGCGGGACCCAGTGGCAAGACCTCACCTTCACGCTCGCGAGCCCGCGGGACACCTGGACGTGGCAGTTCTACAACAATCAGCGTGTCGGACAGTGGCGGGTCGACGGCGTCACCCGGACCGGTGGCTCGACAACCAACTTCGGATCAGACAGCCTCTACCGCCGGGTCACCACGACGGCAGGATCGGCACAGGGCTGGATGACCGGTTTCGGCTACGGCACCTCCGCCCGAGGCAGCTCGTCGTCGACGAGTTACATCTGGGGCAGCAGCACGTCGATGATCAACCCTCGTCCCTTCACCCAGGTGTTCCTGCGGCCACAGCTCACCAGTGAGGACGTGGCGCTGACGGTCCCGTCCGGGGGCATCGACCAGAGCACCCAGGGCCCTGGCCCCCAGAGTTTCGCCGAACGGACCACATGGGGCCTCAACGGCCTCGGAAACGGCCCGAACTCGTACGAGGGGAGCAACGAAGCCTCGGCCTTCGCCGAGGTGGACGGCATGATCTTCGTGGGCGGCAACTTCACACACGTGCAGACATCCGCCGGCGGTGCGAACCGGCAGAGCCAGGCGTATCTGGCGGCGTTCGACCGTGAGACCGGCGCGTGGATCTCCACCTTCCGTCCGACGTTCGACTATCAGATCAAATCGCTGGCAGCGTTGCCCGGCGGACGCCTCGCCGTGGGTGGCTTCTTCACGACCACGAACGGTGAGCCACGCCAAGGACTCGCAGTGCTCGACGCACACACGGGGGAGCTCGATCCGGGCTTCTCCGGTCGGCTGATCAACTATCTCGGCGGTGGCAGCGCGGTTGCGGTGCGATCAGTGGACGTGCACGACGAGTGGCTGTACGTGGGCGGCGCCTTCACCCACTCCACGGGTGGCACCGAGAATGGCGAGGCGTACACCCGGGCCGGAGCGCGGTTCTCCGTGACCGACGGGACACCCGACCGGAGTTGGAACCCGGAGTTCAACGGGACGGTCGTCGATCTCGATGCCTCCGACCAGGGTGATCGGGTGTACTTCGCCGGATACTTCACTGCGGCGAAGTTCAATCAGCCCGACGCCGTCGAGACTCTGAAGGGCGCTGCATTGCGCACCTCGGATGCCACGGCGCTGGCCTGGGACATCCCGAAGAGCAGTTCCGAACGGTCTGGTTACCAACAAGCCGTGCTGGAGGTCGGCGACCGAGTCTGGCTCGGAGGATCTGAACACAATCTCTACTCCTACAGCCGCGACGACTTCAGTCTGCTCAGCACCAATATCGGGCAACGGGGCGGAGACTTCCAGGCGCTCGCCTCCGACGGCGTCACGGTCTATGGCGGCTGCCACTGCTACGACGCCAACTATTCCGGCGCGAGCTCCTGGCCGAACGTGGGCACCTCGTGGACCTCGGCGGACCGCATCAATGCGACCGGTGCCTGGAGTGCGACTACCGCCGCATTCGACCCGGAGTTCAGCCCGGAGACGCATCAACGCAACGGCGCGGGCGCATGGGCGCTGTTCGTCGACTCCACAGGCACACTGTGGGAGGGCGGGGACTTCACCTCTTCGGTCCGTGCGGGATACACGCGGCAATGGTCCGGTGGATTCGTCCGATTCGCCCCCCGGGACACCAGTGCACCCGCGGTTCCGGCCAATCTCGACGGGCAGGCGGTCGGCGAGGAGGTCCGTCTGACGTGGGACGAGGTCGGTGGCGCACAGTCATACGAGGTACTCAACTCGGGACGTGTCCTGGCGGCCACGACACAGACCACGGTTACCCTGCCACGAGTCTCCGACGACTCCTCCTTCGCGGTGCGGGCCGTCGACGCTGCGCACAATCGGTCGGCGTCGACAGCGACGGTCGTCGTTGATCCGCCTGAGCCTGGCCCGCAAGATCCGACGTTGATCGCGGCCGGTTCGGCCTGGTCGTACTGGTTCGATGCCGAGGGGCCAGCAGCAGGCTGGGAGAATCAGGGCTTCGACCATTCCTCCTGGCCCACCGGCAGTGCCCCGCTGGGGTGGGGCCACAGCGACCTCGGGACGACGCTGACCAGCGATGCACCGTTGCGGCCACTCGCCTCCTTCTACCGCTCGACCTTCGACGTGGTCGATGCGAGCACCGTCGAATCGGTCCAGCTCACCACACGTGCCGATGACGGCATCGTGGTGTACGTGAACGGCGTCGAGGTGTTGCGGCAGAACGTCGATCCGGGGGCATCGGGCCCCGGCGTCTACGCCACCACCGCGGTGTCCGCAGGCAATGCCGTGGCCAATCCAGTCACGGCGACCGTCCCCGGCAACCTGGTCACCACCGGGACCAACACGATCACCGCCGAGGTGCACTCCAACTATCGCAGTACCCCCAGTCACAGCTTCGAGCTGAGCGCGGTCGCCACCTTCGGGACACAACCGCCCATCGAGGACCCCGACCCCGACCCCGACCCGGACCCCGAACCGGGCGTGGTGATCGGAGCCGGCTCCTCGTGGCATTACCACTACGGTGCGGATCCGGTGACCGCGGATTGGCAACAGCCGGGCACCGACGTCTCGTCGTGGCCGACCGGTGCCGCTCCGTTGGGCTGGGGACAGGCGGAGTTGGGCACCGAGCTCACCACGGATGCCTCACCTCGACCGCTCGCGTCCTACTACAGGTCCGAGTTTGCCCTCCCCCCGAACGCCACGGGAGACGTGCAGTTCAGCACCCGCGCCGACGATGGGATCGTGGTCTACCTGAATGGGGTCGAGGTGGCACGGGAGAACATCGATGCGGGCCCGGTGTCGGCGAACACCTACGCGAATGCTGCGCCCCGTGCGGCCGAACCGGTCGAGTTCACCGTGCCCGTCGCCGACCTGGATCCCGGGGACAACACGGTGACTGCCGAGGTGCACTCCAACTATCGCAGTACTCCAACCCACAGCTTCGAGATGAGCGCTGTCCTCCTTCCCGCGTTCGTCGCACTGGCCGGGCCGGCCCAGGCACCTGTCGAGCAGGAGCCAGCTGCCGATGAGGATGCGGACGGTGCCGTTGCCGAGACCGAAACAGGCGAGGAGCAGGCAGCGGAGCGGCGAGCGCCCGACGACGAGGCGGGCGAGGTTGACGAGCCGGTGGAGGCCGAGGAGCCAGTGGAGGCTGAGGAGCCGGCCGAGCAGGGGGAGCCGGTGGAGGTCGAGGAGCCGGCCGAGCAGGGGGAGCCGGTGGAGGTCGAGGAGCCGGCCGAGGGTGAGGAGCGTGCCGCCGATGAGGGACACGGCGACTCCGTGGGTCCGGCAACGCCAGCTGATGCCGTGGTCGTGATCGATGAGGCCGCACAATGGCGCTACTACGACGGCGAGGACGACGTGGTTGACGACTGGCAGCAGCCGGACACCGACGTGACGTCATGGCAGTCCGGGGCGGCGCCGTTGGGGTGGGGTCCTCACGACATGAACCCCGAACTGAGCACCGTTCTCGGATCTGCGCCGATCACCTCGTACTACCGCACCGAGTTCACCCTCCCCGAGGCCGCGACCGGTGAGCTGCTGCTGAGCACGGTGAGCGGTCTAGGGCTCATCGTGTACGCGAATGGAGAGGAGGTCGGTCGACTCAACCTTCCGGATGACGTGACAGCCCGGACGCCGGCCGACGTCGGCGACGCGGCACCGGACAGGGAGGAATCCGTGGAGCTCGTTGTCCCGATCACGACGCTGGAACCGGGGGAGAACACGATCGCCGTCGAAGTTCATTCCAGCGATCCGGTAGCCGAGAGTCTGGCCTTCAGCATGGAGGCGTCGATCGGGTAGCTTGCTCCGCTCACTCCCGTTCTCGGCGCGCCTGGGCATAGACCCTGCGAGCGTTCGCGACCCTGGTGGCGACGGTCCTGCTGAGATACCACCGGTCACGGTGAGGCAGGGCCGAGCCGCGGCGCTGGAGTGCGCTCGTGAGGGTGTCGATATGTTCCTCAAAGGATGCCCGGGTGGTTCCTGCGTCGGCGGCGAGAGTCAGCAGCCGCGGTATCGGCACTCCGAGCAGCTCACGGCTGAGCGCACCGTAGGAGGCCTGAATGTCTGGGTCTGACCAGGACGACTGCCGCCACTGAGTGGATGCGGTGATCTGATTCTCGTGCACGCGATAGAGGAGCCCGGGCTCGGCGCTCTTGTGCAGGCGGACCCCGGCGAGCGTCATCCGGAGCCACAGGTCGTAATCCTCCGACGGCACCTGGCGATAGCCACCCACCTGTGCGATGGACGACCGCCGGGCAAACATTGCCGGATGGGCGACCGGATTAGTGACCATCAGATGCAGCCCGAACGCCGCTGGCGGGATCGGTATCGGCAGCGTCGGCTGCAGCCGACGCGGGTGCAGCAGCGCGATCGTCGTGAATGTCACATCCGCTCCCGCCTGGCGGAGCGCCCTCTGTTGCACGGTGAACCGCCAGGGCAGCGTGACGTCGTCGCCGTCCATCCGAGCGACGTATTCGCTGTCCGTTCGCTCCAGGAGTGTGTTCAGACCCTCGGCCACGCCTATCCCAGACGAGGTCAGCACCTGCAGTTGCCGGCACGCTACCGCGTCCAGGATGGCTGGCGTCTCGTCGGTGCTGCCATCGTCCAGAACTGCCAGCGATGCATCGCGCGGCAGGGCCCGGAGCACCGATCTCACCGCCGTGCGGATCGTGCCAGCGCTGTTGCGCACGGGCAGCAGGACTGTGAGACGGGGCATCGGTCACACCGTTCCGGCCGGGCGAGCAGGATCGAGCTGCTCCGGAGATCCCCCGGACGAGGGCTGCATCACCGAGCCAGCGATCATGAAGACGAGCATCAGACCGGTGTGCAGGATGCCGTAGAAGAAGATCGTCACCGAGGTGCTGGCCATGGCGGCGCCCATGGCCAGGCCGACCGGGTCCCCTAGCTGCCACGATCGTCGGAACACGGAGAGGAACCACCCGACGAAGGGAACGATTGCTCCGAATCCGTGGGAGAACACCACCATCCACACCTGCCCTTGAGTCCCGACCGCCACACCCAGGGCGTCAGAGGGCCGGGGTGCGCCGAAGCCGATGATCGGCGACTCGGCAGTGCGCTCGATGGTCTCGACGTAGAGGGCGAAGCGGTCCTCGGTCGTGCTGCTGCCTTCGAGGCGCTGGGAGAGCCGTTCCTCGGTAGGAAGTGCGACGAAGACCAGTCCGCCCACGGCAGTCAGCGTGAGGACGGCACCGATGACCTTGATGTTCCGGGAGAGGATCGCACGGATCAGCACGTACACGAGGGCGACTCCCAGCCCGACGAACATGCCACGGTTCAGGCTCAGCAGTGCCGGCACTGTGGAGAGTGCGATGGTGGGGACCAGCCAACGGAGTCGGCGCGTGCCTCGGGATTCGATTGCGTAGGCGATCACGATCGGAAGGAGGATGGCATACGCGTAGCCCCAGCCGTTGGTGTAGACGAAGGGGGCACTCGGCCGGGGTGTGCCCGGAGCCCAGGCGTCCGGGTTGAACTGTGTGACTCGACGGACCACCATCTCCTGGACGAAGTCGTTCCCGGCGATGCTGCTCGGCAGCACCGACGCCAACGGCGTCCGTAGTGAGAGCAGGGGGAACGCCACGCCCAGGAGACCACCGACCGTCATCACGGCGAGAAACACCGAGGCTACCCGGGACACGTAGTGGCGGGTGATCTGCTCGCGTGCGTTGTAGACGTAGACGAAGATCACCGTGGCACTGACGTAGAGCAAGGCCCGGAAGGTGAACCCGAGGAACCTGCCGGCGGTGTCGAGCTGAACCACCGAGACCGCCATCCAGACGAGGAAGAGAAGCCAGAGGCCGAATCCGCGTGGCACATGAACGTGCAGTCGGCCTCGTGTCGCCAAATAGCACATCATCACGAGAGCGACCACCGGCCAGATGAGGTCCCCGACTCCGAGCACCCACCACAGGGGATAGCCCGCGAACCCAGCCGCGAGCGGCCAGGTGGGGAGCACGCCAACCGGCGCAGACCGGTGGGCGAACACACGTGGCTCCATGGGCGAGGACGAGTCACGTTCGGCGGAGGATGTGCTCGAAGAGCGACCTCGCAGCGCGGGCCGTGGCATCCTTGGAACGATGCCCTACCCGATCGCGTAGCACAAGTGCTGCGAGGGCGCGCCAGTTCTAGCGAGGAGGCGGTTCATGGGGGAGACGCCCGAGTCGACCCTGGCGCATTACGGAGCAACTCTCCGGGGGCGCTGGCTCTTAATCCTGGTGGTGACCGTCATCGGGGCGGCGCTCGCAGCCAGTTACCTCGTGGTGACGCCGGCAACCTACTCCGCGACTGCGTCCGTACAGATCAATGTGATCGCCAGCGACCCGTTCCAGTCATCCCAGTCGGCGTCCGATCTCATCGACGGCAGTACCGAGGCCTCCATCGCGACGTCGTACTCCGTCGCCAGCCTGGCATCTGCGCAGTTCGACACACCACGCAGCCCGAATGAGATCCGCGAGGCAAGTGAGGCCACTCCGGTTGCCGATGCGACGGTGCTTCAGATCTCCTACACGGCGCACAGCCCAGAGAGCGCACGTGACGGTGCCGATGGGATTGCGGCGGCCTATCTGGACTACCGCGAGGCCCAGGCGCGGGCACGCCTGTCCAGCATGATCGAGATGATCGACGACCAGCTCACCGGGTTGCGCCAGGACCTGGTCCGTGCGAATGCAGCCTCCGCGGCCGCTGAACCGGGTAGCAGCGAGGCCAATCAGGCCGAAAGCGACCGTGAGTTGGTCACCATCGAGATCAACAGCCTCATCACCCGCAAGAACGTACTGGAGAGCATCAACACCGTGGGAGGGGTGATCCTCTCACCAGCGCAGGAGAACCCGCTGGAGACGGCGCCGAATGTGCGCACCATCGCCGCATCAGGCGTTCTGGGCGGCCTCCTCCTGGGCCTTGTGCTTGCGTTCCTGGCCAACAAACTGGATCGGCGGGTGGGCAGTCGGGCCGAGATCGCGCTGATCACCGGCGCCGGAGTGATCGTGGCACTTCCGGGGGCCGAGTCGAGGATTCCGGCGCGAGATGGCGACTTGGCCGGGCTGCGGCTCGCGCGTGAGCTCATCCTGGTCGATCTTCCGAAGCAGACGCGCCGGATCGTCATCCTGGACCACACGCCCGCCCCAGCCGATGTGGCCGCGAATCTGGCGATGGTGTTCGCTCAGGATCGGTCCACTGTTGATCTGGTGCTGCCCGCTCCGGACGAGATCAGCACCGAACTGGTGGTGGCGGGACTGGAGCTTGAGCCCACGCGGACGGCCGGTCTGTTGCAGGAGTACGAATGCCCGGTGGTGCCGACCTTGACCGTGGCGATTGGCGGCGCTGGAACTGAGATCACCGAGCCGGACCCGATCATCACCGCCGCTGTCCGGCAGCGGTTGACCGGGACAGCAACCGCCGACCTGCGCTTCGTCACCGTGAGCGCAGATGCGCCCGCGCCGAGCCGACTGGCCGCCGAACGGCATTGTGAGGCGGCAGTCCTGGTGGTCGTCAAGGACAGTACCCACACGGACCGGATCAACGACAGCATCGCCGAGCTCGCCGCATCGGGCGTGCCCCTGCTGGCCGTCATCACGGTGCCGCGCAGCCGGACGCGACCGCATCCGCTGCCTTCCGCCTCTGATCGGGCGCTCCGCGAAGGAGCCCGATGAGCACCCCGGAATCTGCGCCATGGGAGTCCGTACGTGTGCTGAACCTCCGGGTCGACGCTGTCACTGAGGAGGACGTCATCTCGCACGTCCTCTCCTGGGTCGACGAACCCGGTCCAGCGCGGCTCGCCGTCGGAGTGAACGCACATGCCTGCAATCAGGCGGCGCGCGATCTCCAGCTACGCACTCGGATGTGCGCTGCCGATCTTGCCTACGCCGACGGTCAATCCGTCGTCTGGGCTGCGCGATTGCTGGGCGTGCGCGTTCCTGAGCGCGTGGCGACCACCGATTTCATCCACCCGCTCGTCGATCGCGCGGCGGCAGCAGGGCACCGGATCTTTCTCTATGGGGGTCAGCCGGGCGTCGCCGAACGTGCCGCGGCACGGCTTGTGGAACGCACCCCGGCAGCGCGGATCGATGCTCACCACGGGTACGTGGCTGCGAATCAGATCGACGACGTCATCGCTCGGATCAACGAGTTCGGTACGGACATCCTGTTCGTCGGGCTCGGCGATCCACTGCAGCAGCAGTGGGTGGACACCTACCGCTCCCGGCTGAAAGTGTCGGCCATGCTCACCTGCGGCGGCCTCTTCGACGTCGTGAGTGGACGTATCGCTCGGCCGCCGCGGTGGATGGCGAGAGCTGGGCTGGAATGGTTGGGCAGACTGTTCATTGATCCTGGACACGTCGCCCGGCGGTACCTTCTGGGCAACCCCGCCTTCATCGCTCGACTTGCTCGGCAGTATGTCCGTGGGCGCCGCATTCGCTCGTCGTAGGCACGGGTGGCCAAGTCAGGGAGATGAGGATGACGTCCGAGCAAGTGCCGGCCGCGTCAGACCCTGACGACGGTGAGTCTCGGCTACTCGCCCGATCCGGGCTGATCAGTTTCGGCGGGGCGGCACTGAACGCGTTGATGGGTTTCGTGCTCACGTTCGTGATCGCACGCACCTTCGGCGAGTATGGCGCCGGAGTGGTGCTGCAGGCGATCGCCGCGTTCTCCATTACCGTCGGGTTGGCCAAGTGCGGTATGGACTCAGTCGCGGTGTGGTTGATGCCACGGTTGCGCGCGAGCGATCCGGGAGGTGCTCGCGGGGCGCTGGTGTTCCTGCTGGTCGTCGTGGTTCTGGCGGGAGCGCTCGGGGGCCTCCTGCTGGCGATCGTCGCTCCCTTTGTCGCCGGGCCGGAGGGCGAGGAGCTGGTCTCGGCATTGCGCCTCCTCGCCTGGTTCGTTGCACCCGGTGCCGTCATGACGGTCGCACTGGCCGGTACCCGCGGCCTCGGTGGCGTCCTTCCGTTCGTGCTGGTGGGCAGCGTCGCAGTCCCCGTGGCGCGACCGGTCCTGGTGGCCGTGATCGGGCTGCTCGGAGGTGCAGCCAGCATCGCTGTGGGCGCCTGGGCGGTGCCTCTCACCTTCGGGATGATCGCAGCCGTGCTCGTCCTCGTGCGGCAGGTAAGCGCTCTCGAGCAACCCGATCAGCCGCGGCGCTGGTGGCCGACCCGGCAACGCACGAGCGCCATGGTGCGGTTCGCGGTCCCGCGCACACTCGCAGTGGGGCTCGAGCAGTCGGTGTTATGGCTGGACGTCGTCCTGGTCGGCATCCTCGCCGGGACGGCCGCAGCAGGCGTGTACGGCGGGGCGAGCCGGCTGATCGCGGCCGGTCTGATTGTCGATACGGCAATTCGCGTGGTCGTGTCACCGCGTTTCAGCCACTTCATGTTTGAGGGGAACGTCGCGCAGGTGCAGAGTCTCTACCGTGTAGCCGCGATGTGGCTGGTGCTGCTCAGCACGCCGATCTACATCACGCTTGGTGTTTTCGCGCCCACCGTTCTTGGCTGGCTCGGACCCGGCTTCGTCGCCGGGTCCGATGCCCTGGCCGTGCTCGCACTCGGATCGGTGATCACCATGGCCGCGGGGAACATCCACTCCGTCTTGCTGATGAGTGGGCACAGCGGGTGGGCGGCGCTGAACAAGCTGGTCGCGCTGGTCCTGAACATCATCGGGAATCTCGTCCTCGTGCCGGTGATCGGGATCATCGGTGCCGCCTTGGCGTGGGCGCTGAGCATGATGGTCGATGCCTTGCTCGCCGCGATCGAGGTACGGCTGCTCGTGGGGGTGCGGATCGAGCCACGATCGGTCGGCTACGCCCTCGCCGTCCCAGTGCTCACCGTGGGAGGTACCGCCGCCGCAGTCCAGGCGTTGCTGGGCCGTGACGACCCGATCGCTCTGGCTCTCACGATCATCGTCGGAGGTGGATTGCTGGTGGGGTGGTGTGCTCTCGATCGTCGCAGGCTCAACGTCGATCTGTGGCGCAGGGGTCGAGGGCAGGGAACCGGTGCGTGATCGTTGAGCACGATCAGACCCGCAGCGACCAGGCGCGAACCCCTCCGATGATCCCGGCGCTGTTCGGCACGATCACCACATCGTCCCCGAGTCGTTCGACCACCTGCGGCGTGAGCCGGCGGGAGTTCCCGCCGCCGAGGTACAAGCGGTCCCACAGGTACACCGGTCGCAGCGCCTCCACCACTCGCCGGATCCGCCGTGACCACATCGCATCCCCCAGCCGGAGCCGCTCGTGCTCGCCGACGTACTCGTCGTAGGTCAGGCCCCAGCGCACCGGCCCCTGCGAGAGCTCCTGGTGGGGGGCGAGCACGCCGCCGTCGAACACCGCGTTGCCCAGGCCCGTGCCGAACGTGAGCATCAGTTCCAGGCCGGCACCGGCGATCACGCCGGCGCCATGGACCTCCGCGTCATTGAGCACCAGCACCGGCACTGCGAGTCGCCGCTCGAGCGTAGCCCGCATGTCGAAGCCGGCCCAGGCTTCCTGTAGTTCCGGTAGTACCCGGGTTCGCGGCCCTGCTTTGGTCACGTAGTGCGGCGTGGCCACCACGACGCCGTGCCGGATCATTCCGGGCATACCGACGCTGACGCGGCCGGCCGGGGGGAGGCGGTCGGCGAGGTCGGCGATCAGGTCCACCAGCCGCTGCGGCGGCAATGGGTACGGTGTGACGGCTCGGACCGGCTGGGCGTGCATGGTGCCCGCTGCATCCAGCACGGAGGCCTTCACGCCTCCGCCGCCGCAGTCGACGGCCAAGGTGGTAGGAGTCTCATGCACGTCTGGGACTTTACGCCACCGCACGAGCCTCGGGTTGTGGTGGACTAGGGCTGTGCCTGACCACACCAGAGCCGGGGCAGCGGTCAGCCCTCAGCAACTTCAGCATTCGGACTCGCCTACTGTCCGCGTCCGCCTCGACCTCAGTTACGACGGCACCGCGTTCTCGGGATGGGCCAAGCAGCCGGGACGGCGCACGGTCGAAGGAGAGCTCGCCGCAGGTGTGGCGCGGGTCCTGCGATTGCCAGTAGTCGCACTCACCGTGGCCGGACGTACCGACGCCGGGGTGCACGCGCGTGGTCAGGTCGCCCACGTGGACATTCCGGAGCCCGCGTGGGCCGCTACCCCTGGCCGCAGCGATCGCCCTCCCGGTGTTGCCCTAGTACGCCGGCTCGGGGCAGTCCTGCCCGGGGACATCGTGGTCTCTCGCGCCGAGCCGGCTGCCGAAGGATTCGACGCACGCTTCTCAGCGTTGTGGCGGAGGTACGCGTACCGTATCGCTGACGAGCCCGGGCGCAGGGATCCGCTTACTCGTGCGTGGGTGACCTGGCATCGGCGCCCACTCGATGTACGCGCCATGGATCTGGGTGCGCAACTGGTGCTCGGTGAGCATGACTTCGCCGCGTACTGCCGTCCGCGGGCGGGGGCGACGACGATCCGAACGTTGCAGGAGTTCGGGTGGTCCCGAGGAGAGGATGGACTGGCCGTCGCGCATGTGCGCGCGGACGCCTTCTGTCACTCCATGGTGCGGGCGCTGGTCGGGGCGAGCCTCGCCGTCGGGGAAGGCAGACGTGACGTGTCCTGGCCGGCGCAGGTTCTGCGCGGTGGCGTCCGGGAGCCGGCCGTCGGCGTGGCACCGGCACGAGGCCTCGTGCTGGAAGAGGTGCGGTACCCGGACGACGCGGCGCTCGCCACGCGCGCCCGCATGGCGCGGTCGGTGCGCACTCTCGGGCCATCGTGAGGTCCTGACGTCGTGCGCGATGCCGGGCGACTTGTCTCGATGCCGGGTTGCCCGTCCTCGGGAAGGCCGACGGATCGTCAGACCTGCTCGGACTGGCCGTCCTGATCGTCCTGATCGGCGGACGTGCCCGTGCCGTCGGTGATGTGCATCGCGGCTTCTTCAGCACCTGCGCCGCCGCCGGCCACGCCGACCTCGATCGCTTCGCCGTCCTCGTCGGCTGCCAGTCGGCCGGCTCGGTCGGGTTGCCTGTTCGGTGCGTCGTCGGGCAGCTCCTGGGCGAGGCGCTCCTCGAACGGCTCGCCCTCCGCCTCTTCCAGGCTCGTCTCACCCCACCGATGGCTGTGCGGCCAGTCTGGCGGGGAATAGCCCTCGTCCAGGATGTCGTCAACGCCTCGATCCACCAGGGTGTCCTCCAGGGGCAGCTGGTTGGAGTCGGGCTCCGGTGCATTGCCGGGATCGTCCGTCGAGTTCATCGCTCTACACTTGCACGCAGGTCGGTGAGGTGCACGGTGGGTGGCGAACATGCACAGGAGTGACGAAGATCGCGCGCGGAGCTGCTCCACAGGCTTTGACCGCACCGGGCGGCGCACAGTACTCTTATGAGTCGTTGTGCGTCTATGCTCGCTGGTCGGTGCCTCCCACTCACCGCGCCGGGTACCTCCGCAGACGCTCACCACCGTAGAAGTGACCAGAGGGGCCGGTTGACTCTCGCGCGTACGCCGCGCAGGAGAGCACGTCCCCCGCAGACCAGCAGAGAAACGAAGGCTACGACCGTGCGTACGTACACCCCTAAGCCCGGCGACACCGAGGCCACCTGGTACGTCATCGACGCTACCGACGTGGTGCTCGGGCGATTGGCGAGCCACGTTGCCACTGTGTTGCGTGGCAAGCACAAGCCCACCTTCGCCCCGCATGTGGACGGTGGTGACTTCGTCATCGTCGTCAACGCGGAGAAGGTCGCGCTCACAGGCGCGAAGCGGGAGCAGAAGATCGCTTACCGGCACTCGGGCTACCCGGGCGGGCTCAAGGCGACCAACTACGTCGAGCTCCTCGAGAAGCACCCCGAGCGTGCCGTGGAGAAGGCGATCCGGGGAATGATCCCCAAGACGCGTCTGGGCCGGGCCCAGTTGCGCAAGCTCAAGGTCTACACCGGTGCCGAGCACCCGCATGGTGCGCAGAAGCCCGAGACCTTCGATATCACCCAGGTCGCGCAGTAACGCGGCGGACTGACGCGAACACTGAACTGAGGAGAACCGTGTCCGAAACCACTGCCGAGATCGACGAGCTCGAGGGCGAAACCCCGAGCACGTACACCTCTGAGAGCACCGCGCCGGTCACTGGCGGCGGTAGTTCGCTGACCGCCCCCGGACAGGCCCTGGGCCGCCGGAAGGAGGCCATCGCCCGAGCACGTCTGGTGCCGGGCACCGGCACCTGGACGGTGAACGGGCGCGCACTGGAGGAGTACTTCCCCAACAAGTTGCACCAGCAGCTGGTGAACTCGCCGTTCACCCTGCTCGACCTCGAGGGCCGCTTTGATGTCGTCGCACGGATCGACGGCGGAGGCGTCTCCGGCCAGGCCGGTGCACTTCGTCTCGCGATCGCCCGTGCGCTGAACGAGATCGACACCGACTCCAACCGCGCGGCGCTGAAGCGGGCCGGTTTCCTGACCCGTGACGCTCGGGTGACCGAGCGCAAGAAGGCAGGTCTGAAGAAGGCCCGAAAGGCCCCGCAGTACTCCAAGCGCTGACGCGCTGCCCATCGGCCCCGAGCAACCGTGCATGGTTGTTCGGGGCCGAACGCGTATTACCTGCGTGTGCAGGGGACGAGATGAGAGGGGCCCGCTGGTGGCTCGACTGTTTGGAACCGATGGAGTGCGTGGACTCGCCAATCGAGAGGTGACGGCGTCGCTGGCGCTTCGCCTGGGAGCCGCGGCCGCACACGTCGTCGCTGAACGCGGTCTGTTCGATGGCCACCGCCCCCGGGCGATCGTGGGCCGCGATCCCCGGGTATCTGGGCAGTTCCTTTCGGCTGCTGTGATCGCCGGGTTGGCTAGTTCGGGCGTGGACACCGAGGACCTCGGCGTGCTGCCCACGCCGGCGGTGGCCCATCTCACCGGGGCCGAAGGCGTGGATCTGGCCGTGATGATCTCGGCGTCACACAACGCGATGCCCGACAACGGGATCAAGTTCTTCGCACGCGGGGGGATGAAGCTCGACGACGTCATCGAGGACGCTATCGAGTCCCACCTCGACACGGAATGGGATCTGCCCACCGGTGGCGACGTGGGTCGCGTGACCATCAACCGCGGCTCGGCTGGTGATGCCTACGTCGAGCACCTTCTCGGCAGTATCGATACCGACCTCACCGGCCTGCGCATCGCCGTCGACTGCGCGAACGGAGCGGCCAGCGACGTAGGCCCGGCGGCGCTGCGTGCAGCGGGTGCGGATGTGGTGGTGATCAACGCATCACCGGACGGGCGAAACATCAACGAGAAGTGTGGCTCGACCCACCCCGAGCAGCTTCAAGCCGTCACCGTGGCTTCCGAAGCGGACTTCGGGGTGGCATTCGACGGCGATGCTGACCGGTGCCTGGCAGTTGATCACACAGGCGCGCTCGTCGATGGCGACCAGATCATGGGGATCCTCGCCGTCGCAATGGACGAGGCCGGCGCGTTGGCTGAGAGCACCCTCGTGGTGACGGTGATGAGCAACCTCGGGCTCTCCCTTGCGATGAAGGAGGCGGGGATCGAGGTGGTGCAAACCGGAGTGGGAGACCGGTACGTGCTCGAGCGGATGCGTCACGGTGGTTACTCGCTCGGCGGAGAGCAATCGGGCCACATCATCCTCGCTGAACACGCGACCACGGGTGACGGTGTGCTGAGTGCCCTGCATCTGGCCGCCCGCGTTGCGCAGACCGGCCGGACCTTGGCATCGCTGGCTTCGGTGATGACGCGACTTCCGCAGGTGCTGGTCAATGTGCGCGGCGTGGACAAGGCGCGGGTCGCGACCGATCCCGAGGTGACCGCGGCGGTGGAAGCTGCCGAAGCGCGCTTGGGAGACAGCGGACGAGTGCTCCTGCGTCCCTCGGGAACTGAGCCGCTCGTCCGGGTGATGGTGGAGGCGGCAACGCAGGATCAAGCTGATCTGGAAGCTCATGCTCTCGCCGAAGTCGTGAGTAGAGAACTCCCTCTGCACTGATCCTCACGCCGCCAGCCGCCAGCCGCCAGCCGCCAGCCGCCAGCCGCCAGCCGCCAGCAGCCAGCCGCCAGCCGCCAGCAGCCAGCCGCCAGCCGCCAGCAGCCAGCCGCCAGCGCTAGCTCGACGCCCGATGCCCGGCGCCCGGCGCGAGCTGCTCACAGGGCGACCTGAGGCATCTCGCAGTTGCTGGATCGATACCGACCGCGTAGAGCGTGGTGGCCGCCCGATACCCCTGACCGCTCTCCCGGCAGCGCGGAAAGCGTCACGACAAGGTGTCGCGGGCCGGGTGTGGCCGCCCGATACCCCTGACTGCTCTCCCGGCAGCGCGGGAGAGGTCACGACCAGGTGTCGCGGACTGGGTGGTGCGCGGGCGAGGTATCACCTGTGTGCTGAACCACATTGAGTCGCAGGTGTGGCTCTCAGCGACTGCCGATACGCTCGCTCAAGCCAACTCGTGGGTGCTCAAGGCGGCGCGAGAAGCGCGGAATACCAACGATATCGGGCGCTGCTGCGATCTGTGCCGGTGCGCTCGGCCGCCGCACGGAACCCGTACCGGCCGGATTTGACCGCGGCCCCGGCGGTGCGTAATGTTTCCACTCGTTGCCCCAGTGAGGGAGGAACGGACACCGACCAGGTGGCCGATCCCCGAGAGGGTGGCCCTCGGATCGTGAACTTTCGTGCTGAGTACGATAGGGATCGACCGGCCAACTAGCTACCGGACGTCACGTCGGGTAGAGTGATCCGGCCGAGGAAAAGACGGTAGCCCCGGATGGGAGCCCAGGATTGGGCACCGGCGGTGCGCGTTCGTTGTTTGAGAACTCAACAGTGTGTTTGTAGTGATTGATGCCAGTTTTTTATTGGTTGGGTGTGCGCTTCTGCTCCGTTGGGGGTGTGCATCTGGCTGGGATTTGTTTTCGTATGGTTGTTGGCGCCCTTGGTCTTTGTTGGTTGGGGGTGTCTGTTCAGCTTTTTACGGAGAGTTTGATCCTGGCTCAGGACGAACGCTGGCGGCGTGCTTAACACATGCAAGTCGAACGATGAAGCGGTGCTTGCACCGTGGATTAGTGGCGAACGGGTGAGTAACACGTGAGTAACCTGCCCCTTTCTCTGGGATAAGCGCTGGAAACGGCGTCTAATACTGGATATTCAGGTCCTGCCGCATGGTGGGGTTTGGAAAGATTTTTTGGTGAGGGATGGGCTCGCGGCCTATCAGTTTGTTGGTGGGGTAATGGCCTACCAAGACGACGACGGGTAGCCGGCCTGAGAGGGTGACCGGCCACACTGGGACTGAGACACGGCCCAGACTCCTACGGGAGGCAGCAGTGGGGAATATTGCACAATGGGCGAAAGCCTGATGCAGCGACGCCGCGTGAGGGATGACGGCCTTCGGGTTGTAAACCTCTTTCAGTAGGGAAGAAGCCGCTTGCGGTGACGGTACCTGCAGAAGAAGCGCCGGCTAACTACGTGCCAGCAGCCGCGGTAATACGTAGGGCGCAAGCGTTGTCCGGAATTATTGGGCGTAAAGAGCTCGTAGGCGGTTTGTCGCGTCTGCTGTGAAAACGCGAGGCTCAACCTCGCGCCTGCAGTGGGTACGGGCAGACTAGAGTGTGGTAGGGGAGACTGGAATTCCTGGTGTAGCGGTGGAATGCGCAGATATCAGGAGGAACACCGATGGCGAAGGCAGGTCTCTGGGCCACTACTGACGCTGAGGAGCGAAAGCATGGGGAGCGAACAGGATTAGATACCCTGGTAGTCCATGCCGTAAACGTTGGGCACTAGGTGTGGGATCCATTCCACGGGTTCCGTGCCGCAGCTAACGCATTAAGTGCCCCGCCTGGGGAGTACGGCCGCAAGGCTAAAACTCAAAGGAATTGACGGGGGCCCGCACAAGCGGCGGAGCATGCGGATTAATTCGATGCAACGCGAAGAACCTTACCAAGGCTTGACATATACGAGAATCTGCTAGAGATAGCAGCCTCTTTGGACACTCGTATACAGGTGGTGCATGGTTGTCGTCAGCTCGTGTCGTGAGATGTTGGGTTAAGTCCCGCAACGAGCGCAACCCTCGTCCTATGTTGCCAGCACGTAATGGTGGGGACTCATAGGAGACTGCCGGGGTCAACTCGGAGGAAGGTGGGGATGACGTCAAATCATCATGCCCCTTATGTCTTGGGCTTCACGCATGCTACAATGGCCGGTACAAAGGGCTGCGATACCGTGAGGTGGAGCGAATCCCGGAAAGCCGGTCTCAGTTCGGATTGGGGTCTGCAACTCGACCCCATGAAGTCGGAGTCGCTAGTAATCGCAGATCAGCAACGCTGCGGTGAATACGTTCTCGGGCCTTGTACACACCGCCCGTCACGTCATGAAAGTCGGTAACACCCGAAGCCGGTGGCCCAACCCTTGTGGGGGGAGCTGTCGAAGGTGGGATTGGCGATTGGGACGAAGTCGTAACAAGGTAGCCGTACCGGAAGGTGCGGCTGGATCACCTCCTTTCTAAGGAGCAACTCTCGCTGGCTGTGCCTCGCCCGTTGTGGTGGGGGTGGTTGGTGGGCAGTGGCCACGCCTCGGGCATGTGTTCCGGGGGTGGTGCTCATGGGTGGAACATCAATCGCGTACTTGCTGGTTGTTTCGTGGCCGGGTTCTCCTGTGTGGGGGTCTGGTTGTGGGGCGTTGGCTGGTGGGTGCGAACACACTGTTGGGTGTCTGAGGCAACGAACCCGTGTTGGTGGGGTTTGGAACCTTTGCGGGCCTATGCGCTGGCTGACCTGTGTGGTTGGTTGGTGGTGGGGATCGTCGGTAGCTTGAGAACTGCACAGTGGACGCGAGCATCTTTGATTTTTTGTGGTCAAGTTTTTAAGAGCATTCGGTGGATGCCTTGGCACCAGGAGCCGAAGAAGGACGTAGTAGCTTGCGATAAGCCTCGGGGAGTTGGCAAACGAACTTTGATCCGAGGATTTCCGAATGGGGAAACCCAGCCGGGGTCATGCCCGGTTACCTGCACCTGAACACATAGGGTGTGTGGAGGGAACGTGGGGAAGTGAAACATCTCAGTACCCACAGGAAAAGATATTCCGAGAGTAGTGGCGAGCGAAATCGGATCAGGCCAAACCATGGGTGTGTGATAGCCGGCAGGCGTTGCACTTGTGGGGTTGTGGGACTCATTGGCTGGTTCTGCCGAACTGGCGAAGAGTTACAAAGTCGCGTGATAGTCGAAGGATCTTGAATGGTCCAGCATAGAGGGTGTGACTCCCGTAGACGAAATTGCGTGTCCTCTTAATGAGTATCCCAAGTAGCACGGGGCCCGAGAAATCCCGTGTGAATCTGCCAAGACCACTTGGTAAGCCTAAATACTACCTGGTGACCGATAGCGGACAAGTACCGTGAGGGAAAGGTGAAAAGTACCCCGGGAGGGGAGTGAAATAGTACCTGAAACCGAATGCTTACAATCCGTTGGAGCCTCCCTAGTTGGGGTGACAGCGTGCCTTTTGAAGAATGAGCCTGCGAGTTAGCGGTACGTGGCGAGGTTAACCCGTGTGGGGAAGCCGTAGCGAAAGCGAGTCCGAATAGGGCGATTTAGTCGCGTGCTCTAGACCCGAAGCGAAGTGATCTATCCATGGCCAGGTTGAAGCGCGGGTAAGACCGCGTGGAGGACCGAACCCACCTAGGTTGAAAACTGGGGGGATGAGCTGTGGATAGGGGTGAAAGGCCAATCAAACTTCGTGATAGCTGGTTCTCCCCGAAATGCATTTAGGTGCAGCGTCACGTGTTTCTTACCGGAGGTAGAGCTACTGGATGGCTGATGGGCCTCACCAGGTTACTGACGTCAACCAAACTCCGAATGCCGGTAAGTGAGAGCGTGGCAGTGAGACTGCGGGGGATAAGCTTCGTAGTCGAGAGGGAAACAGCCCAGACCACCAGCTAAGGCCCCTAAGCGTATGCTAAGTGGGAAAGGATGTGGAGTTGCACAGACAACCAGGAGGTTGGCTTAGAAGCAGCCACCCTTGAAAGAGTGCGTAATAGCTCACTGGTCAAGTGATTCTGCGCCGACAATGTAGCGGGGCTCAAGCATACCGCCGAAGCTGTGGCATTCATGCGTTACTTGGCTTGCTCCCTTGTGGGGTAGGTCCAGGTGTGTGGATGGGTAGGGGAGCGTCGTGTGGCGAGTGAAGCGGCGGAGTGATCCAGCCGTGGACGCCACACGAGTGAGAATGCAGGCATGAGTAGCGAATGACGGGTGAGAAACCCGTCCGCCGAATGACCAAGGGTTCCAGGGCCAGGTTAATCCGCCCTGGGTAAGTCGGGACCTAAGGCGAGGCCGACAGGCGTAGTCGATGGACAACGGGTTGATATTCCCGTACCGGCGAAGAACCGCCCATACCGAGCCCGGTGATGCTAAACGCCCGAAAGCTGCTAGATCCCCTTCGGGGGACGTGTAGTCGTAGCGCGTGACCCGAACCGGTAGTAGGTAAGCGTATTAACAGGGGTGACGCAGGAAGGTAGCCCAGCGTGTCTTATGGCTTGGCACGTCCAAGGTTGTAGGGCGAGGTATAGGTAAATCCGTACCTCATGAAGCCTGAGAACTGATGGTGACAGCGTATGCTGGATGATTGGGTGATCCTATGCTGCCTAGAAAAACCTCGGCGCGAGGTTCTAGCCGCCCGTACCCTAAACCGACTCAGGTGGTCAGGTAGAGAATACCAAGGCGATCGAGTGAATCGTGGTTAAGGAACTCGGCAAAATGCCCCCGTAACTTCGGGAGAAGGGGGGCCTGAAGCGTGATCCACCCTTGCGGTGGGGATGCGTGGATGGCCGCAGAGACCAGAGAGAAGCGACTGTTTATCAAAAACACAGGTCCGTGCGAAGTCGCAAGACGATGTATACGGACTGACGCCTGCCCAGTGCTGGAAGGTTAAGAGGACGGGTTAGCTCTTCGGAGCGAAGCTCAGAATTTAAGCCCCAGTAAACGGCGGTGGTAACTATAACCATCCTAAGGTAGCGAAATTCCTTGTCGGGTAAGTTCCGACCTGCACGAATGGCGTAACGACTTCTCTGCTGTCTCAACCGCGAACTCGGCGAAATTGCACTACGAGTAAAGATGCTCGTTACGCGCAGCAGGACGGAAAGACCCCGGGACCTTTACTATAGCTTGGTATTGGTGTTCGGTACGGCTTGTGTAGGATAGGTGGGAGACTGTGAAGCGCCCGCGCCAGCGGGTGTGGAGTCAACGTTGAAATACCACTCTGGTCGTTCTGGATTCCTAACCTCGGTCCGTGATCCGGATCAGGGACAGTGCCTGGTGGGTAGTTTAACTGGGGCGGTTGCCTCCTAAAAAGTAACGGAGGCGCTCAAAGGTTCCCTCAGCCTGGTTGGCAATCAGGTGGCGAGTGTAAGTACACAAGGGAGCTTGACTGTGAGACGTACATGTCGAGCAGGGACGAAAGTCGGAACTAGTGACCCGACGGTGGCTCGTGGAAGCGCCGTCGCTCAACGGATAAAAGGTACCCCGGGGATAACAGGCTGATCCTGCCCAAGAGTCCATATCGACGGCATGGTTTGGCACCTCGATGTCGGCTCGTCGCATCCTGGGGCTGGAGTTGGTCCCAAGGGTTGGGCTGTTCGCCCATTAAAGCGGTACGCGAGCTGGGTTCAGAACGTCGTGAGACAGTTCGGTCCCTATCCGCTGCGCGCGTTGGAAATTTGAGAAGGGCTGTCCCTAGTACGAGAGGACCGGGACGGACTAACCTCTGGTGTGCCAGTTGTTCCGCCAGGCAGCACGGCTGGTTAGCTACGTTGGGAAGGGATAACCGCTGAAAGCATCTAAGTGGGAAGCCTGCTTCAAGATGAGATTTCCATACACCCTCGAGGTGTGAGAGGCTCCCAGCTAGACCACTGGGTTGATAGGCCGGACGTGGAAGCACCGAAAGGTGTGAAGCTGACCGGTACTAATACGCCGATGACTTACCACAACACACATCAAAGAATTCATGTGCGCGTCCACTGTGCGGTTCCCGAGATACCGGCACACCACCCCCTGGTCCCAGAACCCCGGACACCAATCCGGGGAACAGGGACCACCAAAGGGTGGTGACACCGCAACACCCCACACCCGTGGGTGTGATATCTCCATAGAGTTACGGCGGCCATAGCGAGGCGGGAAACGCCCGGTCCCATTCCGAACCCGGAAGCTAAGCCCCTCAGCGCCGATGGTACTGCACTCGCGAGGGTGTGGGAGAGTAGGACACCGCCGGACACCCATTCCAACAAGGGCCACCAGGGACACCCCCACCACACAACGTGAGGGCACACCCGGTGGCCCTTGTTGCGTGTGCATACATGTGGCTCGAACCGACTCCAGGTGCGCTTGCCGGAGTTCGCGCCGAAGGAGTGCGCGTTGCCGTCGTCGATGGAGCGTGTGGTCGCTGAACGGTGTTGATGGTCGCGCCTGCGGATCCCTGCGTGATCCGATGGTCGCGCCTGCGGATCCCTGCGTGATCGGTCGCCCGGTGTATAGGCTGGGCGTGTGAAGGTGCTCCTGACTGGCGGTGCCGGGTTCCTCGGGTCGATCACCGCGACAGCCCTGTTGCGGGCCGGACATGTGCCGGTGGTCCTCGACTCACTCGTGAGCGGGCCGCGGGAGTTCACCCGCGACAGGATCTTCTACGAGGGCGACGTCGGCGACCGGGCGTTGGTCCGCCGGATCATCGCTGAGCACCCGGAGATCGAAGTCACGGTGCACATGGCGGCGCGGACGTCTGTTCCGGAGTCGGTCGGTGAACCGGGTCTTTACTACCGCGAGAACGTCGTCAAGACACTGGACCTGCTCGAGGAGCTCATCACGCTCGATCGCCCTCGCGTGGTGTTCTCGTCTTCTGCTGCGGTCTACGCCCCGAGCGCAGACGAGGAAGTGACTGAAGCTTCACCTGTGGCTCCGGGCTCTCCGTATGGGCGTACCAAGCTCATGGTGGAGCAGCTGCTCACCGACCTCTCGATAGCGACGCGGCTACGAGCGGTGATCCTGCGGTACTTCAACCCCGTGGGCTCGGATCCGGACCTGCGTAGCGGCGTCCATGCCGCCGAACCTACTCATGTCTTGGGGCAGCTCATTCGCACTGCTCGTGGAGAGCAGGAGGTCTTCACCCTCACGGGTACCGATTACCCCACCCGAGACGGGACCGGACTGCGAGACTACGTCCACGCATGGGACCTTGCCCGCTCCCACGTGCGCGCCGTGGAGCGCTTTGACCAGGCGCTGGACGCCGTCGGTACACCGTCGCTCGTGATCAATGTGGGTACCGGAGGTGGGGTGACGGTGCGGGAGTTGCACGCCGCCACCGAGCGTGTGACGGGCCGTCCGATTCCGATGAGGGAGGCTCCCGCACGCCCTGGTGACGCCACCGGTGCGTACGCCAACGTGGAGCGGGCCCGAGAGCTGCTGGGCTGGGAGGCCGAGCTCACCCTCGACGAGGCGATCCGGTCATCACTGGCCTGGGCCGTACGGCGCGATGATCTGCTTGGCCGCCGATAGTCGCAGTCCGTGCGGTAAAGATCAGGCCACGGGTGGAGAGAACTGAGGGTCTGCGTCGGGGATGATTCAGGGATCACCCGGATGACGGCCAGCTGGTGACTGCGTAGCGTGGGTACCTCGCGGCCCGACGACAGGAGCGTTCGTGTTCGAAGCAATCCAAGAGCCAGTCTTGGCCATGGCGGCCTCGCCGTGGGTGCTCCTGGTGTTGTTTGCCGGGTGCGTGATCGATGGCTTCTTCCCGCCGGTGCCGAGTGAGTCACTGGTCATCGCGCTCACCAGCTTGGCGATCTCGCACGAGGCGCCGAGCCTGTGGTTGATCGGTATGGTCGCCGCCGTTGGCGCCTTCATCGGAGACAACATCGCCTATGCAATCGGTACGAAGGTGCCGATCCACCGGCTCCGTATCTTCCGCTCCCGCCGCGGTCGTAAAACTCTCGCATGGGCAGAGCGCGCCCTGGCAAGGCGTGGCGCCGTCTTCATCCTCGCTGCCCGGTACATCCCGATTGGTCGCGTTGCCGTGAACATGACCGCTGGCGCCGTCGGCTACCCCTACCGACGATTCGTGGTGGTCGCCGCCATCGCCGCCGTCGCATGGGCCGGCTATTCGATCCTGCTCGGCGTGAGCGCTGGCGCGGCGCTCCATGACAACCCCTTGCTCGGGGTCGCGCTGGGCGTGGCTCTCGGTGTGGTGATGGGGTTCGTCGTAGACGGAATCGTGCGGCTGTTCCTGCGCCGGCGCGGGGTCGACCCAGTCGAGCAGATGCATGAGGTGGTGCACCAACGTGAGGACACCGACGATCCTCAGGTATTAGAGCCGCGGTCCTGACCGCAACCGCCTCACACCTGTGCCAACACTCTGGCGGCGATCCGCTCGAACCGGAACGGGTCTCGACCCGTCCAACTCTCTCGGTCCCAGACCTGCGCCACCGGCGCATCAGGACTGAAGGCGGGCCAGTGCGCACGATGGGTCCGAACGAACGAAGCAATGGCTGTGTGCATCTCATCGGCCAGGGCCGTGGGAGGGTCGTCGCCGGCGAGCCGGCAGACCCGGTCGGCGCCGAGCGTGTGCCAGGCGAACGGCAGGTCGAGGCAGTGCACGGCACGGTCGGTGACAGGTGAGCGCCACCGGAAGTCCCAGAGCCACGTCGGCGCATGGGTCCCGGGTGCGGTCTCCGTTGCGGCCGCTCGTTCGTGGGCCACCTGCACCGCGGGGATGCGGAACACCCGGTCGGTGATGGCCTGCCCGAGCAGTTCGGCCGGGCTCATGTGCGGGTGAGCGTGTGGGTACGCCCGTGCCAGGGGCGCAGGCACCCCCATTCCCATCAGGACCGCGGCGCTCACGCCGCGGGCGAGGAACCGTGCGAGTGGTTGGGTCAGCCGGTTGAACTCGTGGCTCGTTGCACCCATCAGCAGCGGTACGCCACTGCCGGCACGGAAGGTCGCGGCGCCACTCGAGGGCAGGAAATCCCCGTCCAGGACAGGTCCGAATGCTGTGACCGGTTCACGTGCCGAGAGGATCCGGTACAGGTCACCCACGGCAGAGAACAGATCGGCGGCGTCCAGTCCTCGCTCGGCAGCCACGATCTGCTCACGCGGGACCTCGCGCCAGCCCTCAAGCGCATGTTCGATACCGCACGCGTGGGCGAACTCCCTGCCGATCCGCTCCGCGGTGGCGGGGTCGATATCCGGCAGTGGCGCGGAGTGACAGACGGCCGCGTGGAACAAACCGCGAGCCTGCGGCGCCGCCAGCAACGCGAGTACCGCCCCACCGCCGGCGCTTTGACCACCCAGCGTCACCCGGTCTGGATCGCCACCGAACGCCGCGATGTTCTGCTGTACCCAGGTCAACGCCGCAACCATGTCCCGCAGCGCCCGATTCGAGGGGGCGCCCGGTAGCTCGCCGTAGCCCTCGAACCCGAGCCGGTAGGTGATCGTGACCACCACCACGCCGGATTTGTTGAACGCAGCACCATCGAACCACGGCCCACCCGGGGATCCGCCGACGTAGCTGCCGCCGTGCACCCACACGTACACCGGGAGCCGGGCCGCAAGGGTTGGGGTGAACACATTCAGGTTCAGGATCTCCTCGCCGGGAACCACTGGCTCGGGAATCGAGTGCCCATCGCCGTTCGGGCCGAGTGTAGGCGTTGGCCCGTTCCGCAGCGCCGCACGTACGCCCCTCCATCCCGGGTGCGGGACCGGGGCGGCGAAACGAAACCGACCGACGGGGGCCGCTGCATAGGGAATCCCGCGGAAGGCCAGCGACTCCCCATCGGCACGGGCGCGCACCTCGCCGCGCACGGATCCACACGGGGGGCTCGCGATCGCGGTCTGCGGCGTGGATCGTGGCACCAGAGCGCTCAGATCTTCCGCAACCCGAAGCGGCTCAGGCGATGATCGGCATCCTTGGTGAGGACGAGCGTGGCACGTCCACGAGTGGGCAGCACGTTCTGCACCAGGTTTGGCTCGTTGATCGACTCCCAGATCTGCAGTGCGCGCGCGCGTGCCGCCTCATCGTCGAGCCCGGCATAGCGGTGGAAGTACGAGCGCTCGTCCGCGAAGGCCGTCTGCCGCAGATCCAAGAAGCGGTCCACGTACCACTGCCGGACGTGCTCGACGGCCGCGTCGACGTAGATGGAGAAGTCGAAGAAGTCGCTGACGGCGAGGCTCGCCTCGCCATCGGCGCTCACCCGCGCGGGAGCGAGAACATTCAAACCCTCCACGATCAAGACTTCAGGGGTTCGGACCTCGACCTGTGCCCCGGGCACGATGTCATAGGTGAGGTGGGAGTACACCGGTGCGGTCACGCGCTCGGCCCCGGCCTTCACCTGGGTGAGGAAGTCCAGGAGCGCCCTGCGGTCGTAGGACTCCGGGAACCCCTTACGTTCCATCAGACCGCGTCGCTGCAGCTCTGCGTTGGGATGGAGGAAGCCGTCTGTGGTCACCAGTTCCACCCGGGGAGTCTCTGGCCATCGACGCAGCAGCTCGCGCAGCACGCGAGCCGCCGTCGACTTGCCCACAGCCACCGATCCGGCGATGCCGATCACGAACGGAGTCCGATGGGTGCGCTCGCCGAGGAATGTCGAGGTCGTCGCACGCAGCCGCTGGGACGCGGCCACGTAGAGGGTGAGCAGGCGGGAGAGCGGCCGGTAGGCGGTGTCCACCTCGGCCAGGTCGATCGGGTCGCCGAGCCCGCGTAGACGATCGACGTCGTCGGCAGTCAACGGGAGCGGGGTGGAGGCGGACAGCCGGCTCCAGGTTGTCCGATCGAACTCCACATACGGACTCACCGGGTGAGTGCCGGTAGCCAGAAGGTCAGAAGTTGCCACGCGCCTACTCTTTCACTCTCGGCCACGTCACGCGTACTCGAGAAGTTACGCTGACCCCATGTGCGGAATTGTCGGATATGTCGGGGCCCGGGTGCCCAGCTCTCGTCCCCTCGACGTTGTCATGGAGGGCCTGAGGCGACTCGAGTACCGCGGCTACGACTCCGCCGGAGTCGCAGTGGCCACCCCAGAAGGGCTCGCCTCCGCCAAGAAGGCCGGCAAGCTGACCAATCTCGTGAGCGAGTTGGAGCAGCGGGAACTGCCGGACGGCACCGCTGCGATCGGGCACACCCGCTGGGCCACGCACGGCGGCCCTACCGACCTCAACGCCCACCCGCACCTGGCAGGTGAGGGGCGACTCGCCGTCATCCACAACGGGATCATCGAGAACTTCCACGCGCTGAAGAACGAGCTCACCGCCGACGGCGTCACGTTCCTGTCCGAGACCGACACCGAGGTGGTCGCTCACCTGCTCTCCCGCGCCTACGACGCCACCGGCGATCTCACCGAGGCGATGCGCACCACGGTGGGTCGCCTGGAGGGTGCCTTCACGCTGCTGGCCCTGCACATCGACGCTCCAGACACCGTCGTCGCAGCCCGGCGTAACTCGCCGCTGGTGATCGGTCTGGGTGAGGGAGAGAACTTCCTGGGCAGTGACGTCTCGGCGTTCATCGCCTTCACCCGGGAGGCGATGGAGATGGGGCAGGACCAGATCGTCACGATCACTGCCGAGGACGTGGTGGTCACCGAGGCCGACGGAACCCGGGTGGACCCGCGCCGGTTCACCGTGGATTGGGACGCTGATGCTGCCGTCAAGGGCGGGTTCGCGACGTTCATGGAGAAGGAGATCCACGACCAGCCGCAGGCGGTGGCTGACACATTGCTCGGGCGCGTCGACGCCGAGGGGCAGCTCGTCCTGGACGAGATGCGTATCCCCGAGACCGTGATGCGCTCGGTCGACAAGATCGTCGTGATCGCCTGCGGTACAGCCGCCTACGTGGGGCACGTGGCCAAGTACGCGATCGAACACTGGTGCCGGATCCCCGTGGAGGTCGAGCTCGCCCACGAGTTCCGCTACCGCGATCCGGTGGTGAGCGAGAAGACGCTGGTGGTGGCCGTCTCCCAGTCGGGGGAGACGATGGACACCATCATGGCGATCCGGCACGCCCGGGAGCAGGGTGCGAAGGTCCTGGCGATCGTGAACACGCACGGCTCCACGATCGCCCGCGAGTCCGACGCAGTGCTGTACACCCACGCCGGCCCCGAGGTCGCGGTGGCGTCCACGAAGGCTTTCCTTGCCCAGATCACCGCCTGTTACCTGCTCGGCCTCTACCTGGCGCAACTGCGCGGCAACAAGTTCCCGGACGAGATCCGCGAGGATCTCGAACAGTTGCGTCAGATGCCGGAGAAGGTCCAGCGGGTCGTGGACGGCGAGGCACAGGTGCAGGCCGTGGCCCAAGAGATGAAGGACGAGCGCACTGTGCTCTTCCTGGGCCGCCATGTCGGCTTCCCGGTAGCCCTCGAAGGTGCGCTCAAGCTCAAGGAGCTCGCGTATATCCACGCCGAGGGCTTCGCCGCCGGTGAACTCAAGCACGGTCCGATCGCGCTGATCGAGCCAGGCCAGCCGGTGTTCGTGATCGCACCGTCGCCCCGTGGGCGGGACGCACTGCACTCGAAGGTGATCTCCAACATCCAGGAGATCCGCGCCCGCGGCGCCCGCACCCTGGTGATCGCCGAGGACGGGGACGAGGATGTGGTGCCCTTCGCCGATGTGATCTTCCGGGTACCGCAGACCCCCACGCTGCTCGCTCCGCTGGTCACAGTGGTTCCGCTGCAGATCTTTGCCGCGGCCCTGGCCACGGCCAAGGGGCTCGATGTGGACCAGCCGCGCAACCTCGCCAAGTCTGTCACCGTCGAGTAACGGTGTGAGCGCATGATCGTTGGCGTCGGGATCGACGTGGTGGACGTCGACCGGTTCACCAGCACCCTCGAACGCGCCGCCGGCCTGCGGGAGCGGCTGTTCACCCCGGCCGAACGCGGACTGGCTCCCGCCTCGCTCGCGGCCCGGTTCGCTGCCAAGGAGGCGATCGCGAAGGCGCTCGGCGCTCCCGGCGGGATGAGCTGGCAGGACGCGACCGTGCACCGGGTGGCCGGCGGAGCGCCGGTGGTGGACCTGTCCGGCACCGTGCTCGCCGCCGCCGAGGCACGCGGGGTCCGTTCCTGGCATCTGTCCATCTCCCACGACGCCGGGATCGCCTCAGCCGTGGCCATCGCCGAAGGGTGAACGTGCGCGCACTCGCGAGGAGGACCGATGATCAACGGATATGACGCCGAGGCGGTCCGCGCAGCGGAGGCACCCGCGCTCGCGGCCGGCGTGCCGCTGATGCGCTGGGCAGCCCAGGCCGTGGCCGCCACGGTGCGGGAGGTGCTGGCCGGCGGCGGCATCCGGGCCCGCTCTGGCCGGGTGCTGGTCCTCGCCGGCGGCGGAAACAACGGCGGGGACGGACTGCATGCAGCCGCCGACCTGGCCGGCCGTGGGGTGGCGGTCACCGCGCTACTTGCCCGGGACCGGGTGCATCCCGGCGGCCTGGACCGTGCCCGCCGTGCCGGTGTGCGGCTGCTCCCCGTGACCACACCAGACCAGCTCGCCGCGCCCGGCTGGCGGGAGGCTGCCCGGCACGCACATGTGTGGGTGGATGCCCTCGCGGGCATCGGCGTCCGCGGCGGGCTGCGTGGTCATAGTGCCGCCCTGGTCACCGCGCTGAACCAGCTTCGCCAGGACGGTGCGCCGGCCGTGGTCGCCGTCGACATCCCGAGCGGGATTGACGCCGGCACCGGCCGTCTGAACGGTCCGGTGCTGTCCGCTGACCACACCGTGACGATGGGCGCTGCCAAGGCAGGGGTGCTGCTGCCGCCGGCCGCGCTCCGGGCTGGCACAGTGCACACCTGCCCGCTCGGCCTGGAGGATGCCTTCGCCACCCAGGTTCCAGCGGTCGCCCGGCTGACCGCCGCCGACGTGGCGACCGAGTGGCCCGTGCCCCAGTCCACCGACCACAAGTACAGCCGCGGCGTGCTCGGTGTGGTCGCCGGCTCCCCGGCCTACCCCGGTGCCGGCGTGCTGACGACCGGTGCCGCGATTGCCACGGGCTGTGGGATGGTCCGCTACCTCGGCGCCACCGAGGTAGCCGCGCGGGTCCTGGACCACTATCCGGAGGCGGTCACGGCCACCGGGCGCGTGCAGGCCATGGTGGTCGGACCAGGGATCACCGGGCAGGATGAGACCGCTCGGGTGGAGCAGGCACTGCTCACCGCGATCGAGGCCGCGCCGACTGGCGAACCGATTGCCGTGGTCTGGGACGCCGGCGCGCTCGATCTGCTGCCGCGGCTGGAACATATGCTGCGTGGCACCCGCAGCGTGCTGACCCCGCACGCCGGTGAGCTCGCCGGATTGCTCGGCTCCTACGGGCACCCGACCGAGCGGGCCGACGTGGAAGCGGAGCCCGCGGCCTGGGCCGCCCTCGCCGCCGAGCTCACCGGGGCGGTGGTGCTTCTCAAGGGGCCGGTCACCGTGATCGCCCAGCCCGACGGCGTGCTGTTCTCCTGCGCGGACGGCTCACCGTGGCTGGCCACGGCGGGTTCCGGGGACGTCCTCGCCGGGGCGCTCGGCGCCCTCGCCGCTACCTCCGACGTCCCGCTCGCCCGGGCCGCGGCCGCTGCCGCCCTGGTGCACGGCCACGCCGCCCGGCTGGCCGGAGGAGGTGGCCCGATCGGGGCTCACCATCTGCTGCCCGCCCTGCCAGCGGCGATCGCCGACCTGCTGACGCGCCACCGCCCACACCGCTGATCGGCATCCACTGATCGGTGGACCCCGGCGTCCACCGGCGCTCCACCGCACCCTGGCCGTGTGGTCGATTCGGATCACCTGGCCCGGCGACAGGCTGGAGCCATGGCAATCATCGAAGTCCAGGACCTCCTCAAGCGCTACGGCAGTCATACGGCCGTGAACGAGGTGAGCTTCGCCGTCGAGCAGGGTGAGATCTTCGGCATCCTGGGGCCGAACGGCGCGGGAAAGACCACCACGGTGGAGTGCATCGAAGGCTTGCGCCGCCCGGACGGCGGGACGGTCCGGGTGGCCGGGTTCGATCCGCAAGACGAGGCCGGCGAGCTTCGCCAGCTCCTCGGTGCGCAGCTGCAGGAGAGCGAGCTGCCGGACAAGCTCCGGGTGAGTGAACTGATGCGGCTGTACAGCTCGTTCTATCGTCACCCCGCTGACTGGCGAGAACTGATCCACTCGCTGCGCCTCAACGACAAGCTCGGTACCCAGTTCCGGCACCTCTCCGGAGGGCAGAAGCAACGGCTCTCGATCGCGCTTGCGATGGTCGGCAACCCCCGCGTGGTGGTGCTGGACGAGCTCACCACCGGTCTGGACCCGCAGGCCCGGCGGGACACCTGGGACCTTATCGAGCGGATCCGGGACCGCGGCGTGACCATTCTGCTGGTCACCCACTTCATGGAAGAAGCCGAACGACTCTGCGACCGGCTCGCGGTCATCGACTCCGGCCGAATGGTGGCCATTGACACTCCTGCCGGCCTGGTCTCCCGGGTAGGCGGCCAGCAACGTCTGACGTTCCGGCCGTCGCAGCCGGTGGACCACTCCACGCTGAACGCACTGGAGGAGGTCACCAGCGTCGACGAGGTGGGCGGCCAGCTCGTCATTACCGGCACCGGTGACCTGCTCTTCGCCGTGACCACCGTGCTCACCCGAAGCCAGATCACCGCAGCCGACCTACGGCTCGAACAGACCTCGCTGGATGACGCATTCGTCGCGCTCACCGGCCGCACCATCGAGAACTGAGGAGACCACCATGCGAGCTCTGCTGCGCCTGACCAGCGCCGAGACGACAATGTTCCTGCGCGAACCGCTCTCGGTGATCTTCGCGGTCGCGCTCCCCCCTGTCCTGCTCATCGTGTTCGGGGTGATCCCCTCCTTTAACGAGCCCGACCCGGACCTCGGCGGCGTGCGGATCATCGACCTGTACCTGCCGATCATCATCGCGATGGCCATCGCGATGGTGGCACTGGCCAATCTGCCTCAGCACCTCGCGACCTATCGCGAGAAGGGTGTGCTGCGGCGAATGCGCACCACGCCGATCACACCAACCGTGCTGCTCGGTGCGCATCTGCTGATGTGCGTGCTGGTCACCGCGATCACCTCGCTCGCAGTGCTCACCCTCGGCGCGCTTGCCTTCGACGTGGCCCTGCCGCAGAACCTGCTCGGCTACCTGCTCGCGTTTGCGCTGACGGCGCTGGCCACGCTCTCCGTCGGTCTGCTGGCCGCCTCCTGGGCGCCGGGCGGCACGAGCGCTTCCGCGATCGGATTGGTGTCCCTGTTTCCGCTGCTGTTCTTCGCCGGGCTCTGGGTGCCTCGAGTCTCGATGTCCGAGGTGCTGCGCACGATCAGCGACCTCACCCCGCTGGGCGCCGGTGTGCAAGCATTGGACGACGCCGCCGCCGGCGGTTGGCCGCAACTGGTCCACCTCGCGGTCCTGGTGGCCTGGACGATCGTGGCCGGCGGGCTGGCGGCGCGAACATTCCGTTGGGAGTAGGGCCGTGAGTGGAGTCGACCGGTGAGCACCGAGGCCGACCTCCGTGCACGGGCCGAGACCGCGGAGCGCCGCGACGCAGCGCTGATCCGGGTGCTCCCGTTCGCTCTGCTTGCGGTCAGTACCCTGATCACCCTCGGTGAGCCGTTGCCGGTGAACCGTCCGCTCGTGCTCGCGCTGACGGTCGCCGCGGCACTCTGGCTGGGCGGCTTCGTGGCCCTGTACCCGCGCCGCCAAGCCAGCCGGCTGCTGATGGGCGGGTACTACGCCGGTCTGATGGTGCTCGCCGGGGTGCTGGTTGTGATGGCCCCCTGGTACGGCATCTTCGCGATCATCGGCTGGGCGCACGCCTTCGAGTGCCTCGGTGGTGCCTGGCGTTACGTCGGCGCCACGCTGACGTCGATGATCATGGCGGTGACCTACTTGGGCGGCATGAGTCGGATCGACGCCGATGAGTGGTGGTTGTGGCTCTCGATCAGCGCCCTGGGGGCGGTGCTCTCGTCTGCCTGCCTCTATGGGGTGCAGCAATGGATCGACCGCTCGCAACTACAGCAACAGGCGCTGTCCGCCCTGCATCAGGCGAACCTTCGGCTCGAGGAGGCCGCAGACGAGAACGCCGGCCTGCATGCCCAGTTGCTGGTGCAGGCGCGGGAGGCCGGGGTGCATGACGAACGGCAGCGGATGGCGCGCGAGATCCACGACACGCTCGCTCAGAGCCTCGCCGGGATTCTCACTCAGCTGCAGGCCGCGGAGCAGTCGGGCACCGATCCGGCGGGCCGGCCGCACCTGGCGAAGGCGATGAAGTTGGCCCGGGAGGGCCTGACCGAGGCCCGCCGCACCGTGCACGCGGTCGAACCCGAGCTGCTTGCCGAAGCATTGCTGCCGGAGGCGATCAACGACGTCGCACGGAAGTGGTCTCAGGCGCACCGGGTCGAGGCCGTGCTGACCACCACCGGTGACCCTCGCCCGATGCACACCGAGGTGGAGGTCACGCTGCTGCGCGCGGCTCAGGAGAGCCTGGCGAACGTGGCCAAGCACGCCCGTGCCGGTCGTGTCGGGATCACCCTGTCGTACATGGCCGATCTGGTCACCCTGGACGTACGTGACGACGGCGTGGGGTTCGTTCCACAGGTCAGGGCCGGTGGGCAGGCCAGGGCGGACGGGCAGGCCCGTGACGGCGGCTTCGGGCTGATCGGGATGCGTCGCCGGGCGCAGCGGCTCGCCGGCCGCGTGGAGATCGAGTCCGAGCCCGGCGGCGGAACCGCGATCTCGGTATCCGTGCCGGCGATCCCGGTCGGGGGTGAACGATGATCTCGGTGCTGATCGTGGACGACCACCCGGTCGTGCGGGACGGCCTGCGCGGGATGTTCAGCGCTGACCCTCGGTTCGAGGTGCTCGGCGAGGCGGCTGACGGCAGCGAGGCGGTCGCGGCCGCCGAGTCGCTGCGGCCGGACGTGGTGCTGATGGATCTGCGGATGCCCAGGATGGACGGCATCGCGGCGATCAGGGAGCTCAGTGCCCGGAGCATCCCGGCGCGGGTGCTCGTGCTGACCACCTATGACACCGACGGCGACGTGCTGCCGGCGATGGAGGCCGGGGCTACTGGCTACCTGCTCAAGGACGCGCCGAGGGAGGAGCTGTTCCGGGCGGTGGAGGCAGCCGCAGCCGGGAGCGCGATCCTCGCCCCGGGGGTGGCCGCCCGGCTGATGGGGCAGATGCGGCGCCCTGCCGCAGAGCCGCTCTCCCGGCGCGAGCTGGAGGTGCTGGAGCTGATCGCCGGCGGCTACACGAACCGGGAGGCGGCCAAGCACCTGTTCATCAGCGAGGCGACGGTGAAGTCGCATCTGCTGCACGCCTACGCCAAGTTGGGAGTGAACGACCGGGCCGCCGCAGTGGCCGCCGCGTTCTCGCGTGGCTACCTGGGCCCGCCACGGTGAGGCGGGCCTGGTGAGCTGGGCCTGGTGAGCTGGGCCCGCCACGGTGAGCTCCGGGGTCGTGGGTGGCTCGCACCGTGGGGCCGCTGGCGCACCGGCTCACGCTTGCCTGCCTGGCAGACTAGCGGTGTGAACTACTACCCGGGGCGCGCCATCGTCGATCTCGACGCGATCCGCGACAACGTCATCCGGCTACGCGAATGTGCGCCGACCGCCCAGGTGATGGCCGTCGTCAAGGGTGATGCCTACGGGCACGGACTCGTGCCCGCCGCGCGGGCCGCCCTGCGAGGCGGTGCGACCTGGCTCGGCGCCGCCCAAGTGCCCGAGGCGCTCGCGCTGCGCGCGGCCGGAATCACCGCCCCCGTGCTCACCTGGCTGTACGGCCCCGGCGCCCCGCTGGCCCAGGTGATCGAGGCCGATATCGACATCTCCGCGCCCGCCCCGTGGGCACTCGCCGAGATCGCCGACGCCGCCCGGGCCACCGGCCGCGCGGCGCGGGTACATCTGAAGGTGGATACCGGCCTGGCCCGCGGCGGCTCGTTCCTGGAGGACTGGACCGCGATGTTGCACGACGCCGTCCGGTGGCAGGCCGACGGTGTGGTCACCGTGGTGGGCGTGTGGTCCCACCTGGCCCGTGCGGACGAGGTCGATCACCCCAGTGTGCTCGACCAGTTCGACGTGTTCGCCGAGGCGGTACGCCGGGCCGAGGCGGCCGGCGCCGCGCTGGAAGTGCGGCACCTGGCGAACTCCGCGGCCACGATCTCCGTGCCCCAGGTGCACTACGATCTGGTCCGCCCGGGGATCGCGGTCTACGGGCTCTCCCCGATGCCCGTGACGCACCCATCTGCCGAGGTCGGCTTGGTCCCCGCGATGCGGTTGGAGGCCGACCTGCACGTGGTCAAGGATGCCGGCCCCGGGCAGGGTGTCTCGTACGGCCACACCTACACCACCTCCTACCCGACCACCTTGGCCACCGTGCCGCTCGGGTACGCCGACGGCATTCCGCGCAGGGCCAGCAATGTGGGCCCGGTACAGGTGGCCGGACACCAGGTCCGGATCGCCGGCCGGGTGTGCATGGACCAGTTCGTGCTGGACGTGCGGGATCTGCCGGTGTCCGCGGGTGATACCGCGGTCCTTTTCGGCAACGGCTCCGCAGGTGAGCCGACAGCGCAGGACTGGGCGGACGCCGTCGGCGGAATCAGTTACGAGATCGTGACGCAGATCGGGCCGCGGGTGCCGCGGATCTACCGAGGAGAAGGTGCATGACAGCTCAGACCGGTGTGAGTGTCCAACTCGGAGATGCCGAGGCGACCACGGCGTTCGGTCGCCGCCTGGCAGCGTTCCTGCGCGCCGGGGACCTGGTGATCCTCACCGGTGACCTCGGTGCGGGTAAGACGACCCTCACCCAGGGCATCGGCGATGGTCTCGGCGTTCGCGGCCGCGTCGCTTCACCCACCTTCATCATTGCCCGCGAGCACCAGCCCATCGGCGACGGGCCGGGACTCATTCATGTGGACGCCTACCGGCTCACCTCGATCGCGGAGGTCGACGCACTCGACCTGGACAGTTCCCTGGAGGAAGCGGTGACCGTGGTCGAGTGGGGCGCTGGGCTGGTCGAAGGACTGGCCCAGGACCGACTCGAGATCGACCTCGTGCGCCCCCGCGGCGGCCGCGCCGTGGATGCGAACGAGGACCAGCCCCGCCGTGTCGAGCTGCGGGGTATCGGTGACCGGTGGGCCGGGGCGGCCCTCCACGAGCTCGCCGAGCGCGCGTAAAGTATGGGCGTGACTCTCCTGTGCTTGGACACCTCGGACGGCGCCGCCGTCGCCGTCGTGCGTGACGGCGCCACGCTGGCCGCGGCTCGCAGTGCTGATCCGCGCCGCCATGTGGAGACGCTGACGCCGATGATCGTGGCCTGTCTCACCGGGGCCGAGGTGACTCCCGATGAGATCACCGCCGTGGCCGTGGGCACCGGCCCGGCGCCGTTCACCGGACTACGCGTGGGCCTGGTGACTGCGCGGACCTTCGCACTTGCACAGGGGATCGACGTGTATGGGGTGAGCTCACTCGATGCTCTCGCTGATGAGGCTCTCGATGAGACTGGCGGGCCCGAGTTGCTGGTGACCACCGATGCGCGGCGCCGGGAGGTGTATTGGGCCCGCTACCGGCGCACTGCCGACAGGGACGTGCAGCAGGTGGCCGGCCCCGGGGTGGACTCCGCCGTGACGGTGGCTGCCGACCATGCAGATCTGGTGGCAGCCGGCCAGGTGCTCGGGCGCGGGGTCGCTCTCTATCCGGAACCTCTCGCTCCGGAGGTCAGTGAGGAGGAGCGAGCCAAGCGCTCAGCCCTGATCGTGGATCCCGCCCGACTCGGGCAACTCGCGGCAGCCCGTGCCCAGCGGGGCACCAGCCAGCCGACCGACGCGCTCTACCTGCGCCGGCCCGACGTGCATATGAGTCCACCACGCCGCGCCCCGATGTCATGACAACGCGGCCCGCCCTCGGATTGCGCCCGCTCTCGGCCGCTGACCTGGACGACGTGATGGCGCTTGAACCGGAGTTGTTCGGGCAGGGCGCGTGGAGCAGGGCGGTCTACGCCGAGGAGCTCAGCCGCTCCGACCGGATCTACCTGGCAGCCACGCAGGACGACGCACTCGTCGGCTACGCGGGCCTGGCCACCGGGCCCGATGCCACCGTGATGACGATCGGCGTGGCACCGGCGCATCGCCGGCGTGGGCACGCCGCCAGGATGCTCGCCGAGCTCATCGCTCATGCGCGCTCCTGCGGCGCCGAGTCGCTCTTCCTGGAGGTACGTGCCGATGACGACGGAGCAGCAGCCTTGTACCGGTCGTTCGGGTTTGCTGCGCTGGGGATTCGCCGCGGTTATTACCAACCGGAGGGCGCGGACGCCGTGGTGATGCGGCTACCGTTGAGCACGCAGGGCGCCGGACCCGGGCCCGTGGGGGCTGAGACGATCGAGGAGGATACCCGGATGGCTGATCGTGACGCCCGCAGCAGCGTCCTGATCTCGGCTGCGGACCTGCATGACCTTCTCGAGCGTTCCGAGCGTGTGGTGGTGCTGGACGTGCGCTGGTCGCTCGCAGAACCGGACGGGCGCAAGTTCTACATCGCCGGGCACATCCCCGGTGCGCAGTTCGTGGACCTCGATCGAGATCTCGCCGGGCCGCCCTCGAGTGAGGCCGGGCGCCACCCATTACCTGAGGTGACTGATCTCCAGGCCGCCGCGCGGCGTTGGGGGATCGATGACGGCGACCCCGTGGTGGTCTACGACGATACCGGTGGCACATCGGCCGCTCGTGCCTGGTGGCTGCTGCGCTGGGCCGGACTGGTCGATGTGCGGATCCTCGATGGCGGCCTGCACGCCTGGAGCGAGAACGGCGGGATCCTCGAGGACGGGGAGGTGCTCGTTGGGCCGGGGACGGTCACTCTCTCGGCGGGCCACATGCCCGTCGCGGACGCCGATGCCGCCGCCGCTGCCCCGGTACGGGGAGTGCTCCTGGACGCCCGAGCGCGGGACCGGTACGCCGGGGAGACCGAACCGGTCGACCGGCGCGCCGGACACATCCCTGGCGCCGTCAGTGCTCCGACGGCCGAGAACCTGGACGAGGCGCAGCGGTTCCGCACGGGTGAGGAGCTTGCCGAACGCTTCGTCTCCGTCGGTGCGCCCGAAGCGGGCGAGGTGGTGGTCTACTGCGGTTCCGGGGTCACGGCCGCGCATGAGGTGGCGGCGCTCGCGGCGATCGGAGTGCCCGCCCGCCTCTACGCCGGATCCTGGTCCCAGTGGTCGGCCGATGACGCCCGCCCGGTCGCCACCGGGTTCCCCGGCGGTCGGCGGGCGTAGGCTTGGCGGCCATGGCAACAGTGCACGACGACGCCCCACTCGTCCTGGGAATTGAGACCTCATGTGACGAGACAGGGGCCGCCCTGGTTCGCGGCGAAGAGCTCCTGATCGACGTCACCGCGTCGTCCATGGACGAACATGCCCGCTTCGGCGGCATCGTGCCGGAAGTGGCGAGTCGAGCGCACCTGGAGGCATTCGGCCCCACGCTGATGGCCGCCGTCGACCGGGCCGGACTGACGTTGGCCGACATCGACGCGGTGGCGGTCACCTCGGGCCCTGGCCTGGTGGGCTCGCTCACCGTGGGCGTCGCCGCGGCGAAGTCCCTCGCGCTCGGTCTCGGCGTACCGCTGTATGGGGTGAACCACATCCTCGGTCACGTGGCCGTGGACGCGCTCGTGGACGGGCCGTTCCCGGAGGAATTCCTCGGCCTGGTCGTCTCCGGCGGTCACTCCAGCCTGCTGCACGTGCGCGATATCGCCACCGATGTGGTGGAGCTCGGCCAGACGCTGGACGACGCAGCCGGGGAGGCGTTCGACAAGGTGGGGCGGCTACTCGGACTTCCCTATCCGGGTGGTCCGCACGTGGACAAGCTCGCCCAACAGGGCGATCCGGCGGCGTTCGCGTTCCCGCGGGGACTGTCCAGGCCGAAGGACCTCGCCACGCACGCCTACGACTTCTCCTTCTCCGGGCTGAAGACGGCGGTGGCCCGGGTGGTGGAAGGCTTCACCGATGACAGCCTCGAGGTACCGGCCGCCGACGTCGCCGCCTCCTTCTCCGAGGCCGTCGCCGACGTGCTGGTGACCAAGACACTCGCCGCGTGCACTGAGCGGGGCGTGCGATGCGTGGTGATCGGGGGCGGGTTCTCCGCCAACAGCAGGCTGCGCTCACTGGCCACTGAGCGGTTCACCGCAGCGGGGATCGACGTGCGGATCCCGCCGATCAGGTACTGCACCGACAACGGCGCGATGATCGCCGCACTCGGCTCGGCCGTGGTGGCGGCAGGACTGCCGCCCTCGGACTTCGCGATCACGATCGACTCGCAGATGCCCCTGACGCAGGTGCTGGCGACTGCATGACGGTCCGGGGGACTCGCACGAGGTCGGTGACCAGGAGGTCATGGCGACCCAGTCACCTGACCGCACTGGCCGCCGTCGGGGCGCTCGCTCTGGCGGCGTGTACCCCACCGGACGGATCAGGTGAGCCCACGCCGTCGGAGACTGTGCCCACGGCTGAGCCGAGCACTGATATGCCCTCCGAGACTCCGAGCCCCACCTCGACTGCCGAACCTCTGGGCTGGGGGCCCACTGAGGATGAGGTGGACGACGCGATCGCTGTGGCCGCGGAGATGACGCCGGAGGACGTGGCCGGGCAGGTGATCCTCGCGCGGTTCCCGGGAACCGAACCGGCTGATGCCGCGGCTGTGCTGAGTGCGGATCACCTCGCCGGCGTGGTGGTGTTCGGGGGCAACGTAGCCTCGGCCGAGCAGGTGGCCGACACTGCTGAGGCCGTGCAGGAAGCGCAGGGCGAGTTGGGGCGGGACTGGCCGGCGATCATCGCAGTGGACAACGAGGGCGGGCTCGTGCAACGGCTCTCGGCCGCGACGGGGGACTGGACATCGTTCCCGCCGTTCATGGCTGCCGGTGCTGCCGATGATGCCGACGTGGTGACCGCGGCGGCGGAGGCGATGGCCACTGAACTGCGTGCGACCGGCATCAACTACGACTTCGCACCCGTGGCGGACGTGACGATCGGTGCTGCCGACCCCATCATCGGTGACCGCTCGCCCTCGGGGGACCCGGAGCGAGCCGCCCGTGCGGTGACGGCCGCGGTCCAGGGTTTCGCCGATGGGGGTGTCCTGTCCAGCCTCAAGCACTTCCCCGGGCACGGCTCCCTGACGGTGGACTCGCACGAGGACCTGCCTACTCAGAGCGCGAGTGCCGAGGAGTTGGCCGACCGTGATCTGGTCCCATTCCAGGTGGGTGTCGACGCCGGAGCGCCGACGGTGATGATGGGCCACATCGCGGTGGAGGCGTGGGACCCGGGTGTGCCCGCGTCCCTGTCGCCGGAGGCGTATCAGGTGCTCCGCGAGGACCTCGGTTTCACCGGGGTGGCGATCACCGACGCACTCGATATGGGCGCACTCACCCAGACGCGGACCAGTGACGAGATCGCCGTGGAGGCACTCGCCGCCGGGGCGGACCTGCTCCTCGGGCCGGTGGATGTGGCCGAAGCGCAGCACGGGATCGTATCGGCGCTCGAGGACGGGTCGCTGGACCGCGAGCGGGTGAATGAGGCCGCCGGGCGGGTGATCGCCCTGATGCGGTGGCAGGCGGATGAGGCCGAGCGGATCGGACCAGTCTCCGTGGCGGAGTCGGACTCCGGCGGGGCTGCCTCGCAGGCGCTGAGCGCTGCAGCGGTCACCGTGGTGCAGGGTACCTGTGGGGGCGCGCTCGCGGGTCCACGGATCCACGTGCGGGGTGGTACCGCGGATGATTGGGACGCCTTCGTGGACGCGGCGGAGCAGGTGGGCTTGCAGGTGGTGCCCCTGGAACAGCCTGCGGATACGAGCGTTCGGCTGCTCACCTCTGTCACGCCCAGCGGGACGGCGGATGTGGCGATCTCCCTGGACGCGCCGTGGTTGCTGACGGGGACTGATGCGCCGGTGCGGATCGCGGCCTTCGGCCGGACCGCCGGGGCGTTCGAGGCGGTGGCTGCGGTGCTGGCTGGGGACGCTCCGGCCCCTGGGAGCCTACCGATCGAGGTCGATGGGCTGGCGGCAACCTCCTGCTGAGAGGCGTCGTTCGTCATCTTGCGCCGCCCCCTGCGTCATCTCACCCCGCTCACCCCGCCCCGCGCAGACCCGAGGCCCTCCAGGGGCCGAAAGTGTGATCCCCCGGAGCCCAATGGGCCGAATATTCGGCCCTGCCGCTGCGCGTTCCCACTGTGGTGCTGATCCGATGTACCCAGTGCGTCAGATCAGCACCGGAGAGCGGTGGTACCGAGTGGTTGCGTGTCTTCGCCTCGCCAGGTACCTTGTGACGCATGGTACCTGGCGAGGAGAGCATCCTCACGAACTTGAGGCGCGGTGCGCTGGAGTACTGTGTGCTCGCGTCGCTGCGTGGTGGGGCCTCGTACGGCCGGGACATTGCCCGGCAACTCACGGACGACGGGTTGCTCGCCGGCGGGGAGGGCACGCTCTATCCCCTGCTCGCCCGGCTGCGCAAGTCCGGGATGGTCGAGACTCGCTGGCAAGAGTCCACGTCTGGGCCGCCGCGCCGCTACTACACGGTCACACCCGACGGCGAACGTGCCCTGGACGTGTTCGTCCGGGCTTGGGAGCCGTTTCGCACGGCCGTCGACACCACCTTGGGGAAGGGGAGCTCATGACATCCGCGATCGAACGGACGCAGCGCTATCAGGATGATCTGGCCCGGTTGCTCGCGGCCTTGGAGCCGGCCGAGCGGGCGGAGGTGCTGGACTCCGTGCGTGAGCACATCGACGCCGCATTGGCCGAGGTGGAGGCCGAGCCCACTGACGAGGACGTGAACCGCATCCTCTCCGGGCTCGGCTCGCCGGGCGCGGTCGCGGAGGCGGCGTTGGCGGAGCGGCCAGATCCAGCGCCGAGCGTACTCCCATCTTCTCGAGGGTACGGCGATGCGTGGCGGGAGCAGCTGATGCGACGGTGGGTTCCGCCCACCGTGACGGTCGGGCTGTTCCTCGTCGGCCTTGTCTCGATCAGCCCTGCGGGATGGCTTCCGTTGGCCGCGCTGATCGCTCTCCTGATCTGCTCCAGTCTGTGGACAGTACCGGAAAAAGTGATTGGCGCACTTGTCCCGTCGATAGGGCTCCCGATGGCCACGATCGGCATCATCACCGGAGCGGACCGGGTTCTGATCCCGGGGCTCGTGCTTCTGCCGGCTGCGCTCGCCGTGCTCGTTCTGATCGGCATCCGCGGCGGCAGACGCGCCGCTCAGCACGCTCGCGCAACCGCCGCGAGTCCCACCTGGAGAGAGAACTCATGACAACGACCACCGATCGCACCAGCCGCTACCTGGACGACCTCGCTCGCCTTCTCGACAGCCTGGAACCGGCAGAGCGCGCCGAGGTGCTCGACTCCGTCCGCGAACACATCGACACCTCTCTGGCTGATCTGGAGGGTGAACCGAACGAGGCCGACGTGGACCGCATCCTGTCCGAGCTCGGTGCCCCAGGTGCTGTGGCCGAGGCAGCGTTGGCTGATCGGAGCACCTCCGGCGCTGAGTACACCGGGCCGGACCGACCGGCTCCGAAACGCCCCGCCCTCAGCCGTGGCTGGGTGCCCCCGGTCGCGTTGCTCGGCATCGTCCTCGGCGCGCTCGGTGCCCCGCTCATCGTGCCGGTCGTCGCGCTCATTGCCGGGATCGTCCTGCTGTGCTTGTCACCGCTGTGGCAGCCTGGGCAGAAGGCGCTCGGTGCGATCGGCATTCCGCTCGGCTTGGTACCGGTGCTCCTTGCGCTGCTGATCGTGACGTGGGCGTCCGGCGGTCCTGACGCCGGGCTGAACGCCTGGGCGGTGATCGTGCCGGCCGGGGCGGTCCTCGCGCTGGCCATCGCCGGCTACCTGCTCGTGGTCGGCGTCCGGCGAGCCTCCCGCTGGGAGTTGCCGACTACCTAGGGGGAGCTGCTAGGAAGGGTCCAGCGGCCGGCCAGCGTGAAACTCCCGCACGAGGTGCCCCACCACCGGCCCCAGGTCCCCGGGCGCTGACGCTGCCGCGATCACCCGCTGCCGGGCCGCCGAGCCCCCGGTGCGGATGATCTCCTGCACCCCCATGAGTTCCCGCGTGCAGCCTAGATCGTCGGCGATCGGCGCCACATCCTCCAGCACCGCCCCGAGCGCATCGGTCACCAGTTCCTCATTGCCTGCCTCGTCCAGGATGATGATCGCCTCCATCCCGTACCGGGCCGAGCGCCACTTGTTCTCGGCCAGGAACCACGAGGGCATCTGCGGCAACGGCTCGCCGGCATCGATCATCCGGGAGAACTTCTCCACCAGGCAGTGCGTGAGTGCCGCGACCGCCGAGAGCTCCAGCGCGTTCGAGACGCCGTCGCAGATGCGCATCTCCAGGGTGCCGAATTTCGGAGAGGGCCGCAGATCCCAGCGCACCTCGTCGAAGTCGTCGATCACGCCGGTGAGCAGCATGTCGTCCACATACCGCTCCAGGTCCGCCCAGGTGCGCAGCGTGGTGAACGGAAGTCCCGCCGTCGGCAGCTGTTGGAAGAGCAGGGCGCGGTTGGAGGCGTAGCCGGTGTCCCGCCCATCCCAGAACGGCGACGATGCCGAGAGGGAGAGCAGGTGCGGGTAGTACGAGAGCAGCGCACCGAGGATCGGCAGCACTTTGTCCCGGCTCTCGATGCCCACGTGTACGTGCACGCCGTAGATCAACATCTGACGGCCCCACCACTGGGTGCGATCGATCAGGGTGGCGTAGCGCTGCTTGTCGGTGACCTTCTGCGAACCCCAGTGCCCGAACGGATGGGTGCCCGCGCACATCAGCTCCACCCGCAGCGGCTCGGTGACCTCGCGCACGAGTGCCGTGCTGGCGGCCAGATCGGCCATCGCTTCCGGCACGTCGGTGCACACCCCGGTCACGATCTCGACTGTGTTCAGCAACAACTCCTGCCGAATGGTCGGGTGCTGTGTGCCGTCCGCCGGGGCCACGGCGTCCAGCACGGTCTGGGCCACCTGCCGCAGATCCCCGGTGTCGGTGTCCACCAGGGCGAGCTCCCACTCGATCCCCAGAGTGGAGCGCGCCGAAGGGGAGAAGTCGATCGTCACGCGGTCATCTTCGCATCGCAGACAGACCTGCGCTGCCCGCTACACCGGTTCGACCACGAGCACACTCTGTTGGCCTCGCAGCCGGGTGAGCACGATCGTCGCCTCGTCCTGCCCACGCAGCGCCAGCTGCTGGCGCAGCTGATCGGGCACGACGGCGGTGCCTCGCTTCTTGATCGTGAGCCGTCCCACGTTCCGCGTGCGCAGGTAGGCACGGAGCCGCTTCAGTCCGAAGTCGAAGGAGTCCAGCACCCGATAGCCGACGGCGAACGGTGTGTCCTGGAGGGTCTGTGTGGTGATGTAGGCGATCGATTCGTCCACGAGGGTGCCCTCGAGCAGCTCGGCCGTACGCGCCACCAGTCCGGCGCGGATCACGGCACCATCGGGTTCGTACAGGTACGCGCCCAGATCGCCCACCGGCGCCTGCGCAGCGCGCGCATCGGCATCGCCGGGGGCGCTGAGGAGGTGCTCCTGCCCGCCGGTCAGCAGCAGGGCGCTGCGGCCTGCACCCTCGGGTGCCAGATCGCCGAACCACAGGCCTGCCTCCACCACGGCGCGGTCCACGCTCACCCACTGTGCATGCGTCTGGGAGGGCAAGGCGGTGTAGGGGATGCCGGGGCCGACCTTGAGGCCGAGGTTCGGCACCTGCTCGCGCAGGCCGAGCAGAGTGTCCAGGTCAGGGGAGTACGCGCGAGGATCGAATACACGGGCACCGGACCGGGTGCGCCGGGCTGGGTCGGCGAACACGGCATCGATGCCCTCGGACCGTAGGTCGATCGCGGTGGCATCTCCGAGCCGCACTTGGGCGTGGTCGAAGGCGCGCAGGTTCACCGTGGCCAGCGCCGCTGTCTCCTCGTCGAGCTCGACGGCCAGCACGCGCAGTCCGAGCCCGGCCATGGCCATCGCGTCTCCGCCGAGCCCGCAACCCAGATCGGCGATATGGGTGGCCCCGGCGTCGGCGTACCGGCGCGCGTGCCGGGCGGCCACTGTGAGGCGGGTGGCCTGTTCGAGTCCGCTGTCGGTGAACAGCATCTCGCTCGCGAACTCGCCGAACTTAGCTCGGGCTTTCGTGCGCAACCGGCTCTGCGTGAGAGCGCCGGCCACCAAGCCCGCGTCCAATCCGCGTGAGCGCAATCCTTCGGCCAGCTGGAGGGCCTGCTGCTCCTCATACGGGGGCAGCTGGGAGAGCAAGGTCCACCCTTCCGGGGAGAGCAGCTGGGCGAGTGTTCGACGGTCCACCGTTCGATCCTGTCATGACCCCCGGGTACCTCACCCCATCGGTGCCCCTCGCTCGTACGCGCGAAAGCCGCTACCGTGCGCGCTGTGACCAATCAACCGCCGAACCAGCCAGGACCGGGATACCACCCCGTCGCGCCGCCGACTCAGGGTCAGTACGCGCCGCCGAGCCAGTACCCGCAGCAGGGTCAGCAGTCGCAGCAGGGTCAGTACGCGCCGCCGAGCCAGTACCCGCAGCAGAGTCAGTACCCGCACCAGCAGGCACCGCAGGGCATGCCGCAGCAGTATCAGGCGAGCTACGGCGGGGCTCCCAACCCTGGACGGTCCTCCTATAGCGCCGGCCCGCAGTATCACCAGCCACCGGCACCAGTGGCGGTGACACCGCCATCGGCCCAGTACGCACCCGCGGCGCAACAGCCGTGGGCGCAGCCGGGTCGATTCCGGCCGCGTCGCAAGCGACGGGTGATCTTCGAGATCATCCTGCTCTCGCTCGGCACACTCGGCGTGCTATCCATCGTGGCACTGATGGCGATGGGAATGGGAGTCGGCAGCATCGTCGTCGCCTCGATTCTCTCCCTCATCCCGCTCGCCATCGTCGGCGCTGCGGTGCTCTGGGTGGACCGCTGGGAACCCGAACCACGACTGCTGCTCGCCGCCGCGTTCGTCTGGGGTGGTGGCATCTCGGTGTGGCTCGCCAGTTTGATGAACGCACCGATCGGGTCACTCCTCGGCAATGCACTCGCGCCGTCGATGCCCGCTGAGGTCATGCCGGCCATCTTCGGGGCTCCGGTGGTGGAGGAGTGGTGGAAGGGGCTCGGCGTCCTGTTGATCTTCCTGCTCCGCCGGCGCCAGTTCAACGGGCCGGTCGACGGGATCGTCTACGCCGCCGTCATTGCCGCGGCCTTCGCGTTCGTGGAGAACATCCAGTACCTGGGGGGCGCGGGAGACGACGTGGCGTTCACCTTCATCATGCGCGGCCTGGCTTCCCCGTTCGGGCACCTGATCTACACCGCGTGCATCGGTGTGGCACTTGGTGTGGCCTCGCGGCAGAAGAGCAAGTGGGCCTGGCTGTGGCTGATGCCGCTCGGCTATCTCGGCGCGATCGCTCTGCATGCCGCGTGGAACGGCTTCGCCAGCTATACCCAGTCGCTCGCGGATATCGCCGCGTTGTTCGTCTTCGTGAACTGGCTGCCGCTGGTGGTCTGGGCGATCATCCTGGTGTGGTTGCGCAAGAACGAGGTGAAGCTCGTCGGCCAACGGCTCAGCGAGTACGTTCCGTCGGGGTGGCTCGTTCCTCAAGAGGTCGCGATGTTGACCTCGCTGCAGGGACGCCGTCAGGCGAAGGCCTGGGCAGCACGGGGCGGACCTGCCGCCGCCACGGCCATGAAGAAGTTCCAGAAGGCTGCCGTGGCGCTGGCCTACGCCCGTCAGGATCTGCACACCGGGCATGTCGGCATCCGAGCCCGGCAGGACGAATTGGCGCTCCTGGAGCAGATCGGGCAGACCCGAGCACAATTCAAGGCCGCGCTCGGCGTCTGAGGAGGCGGGAGGGCTCAGCTGAGGACTTCGCGCATCGCCGCCACGGCAGCGCCTCGCGCATAGAGACCAAACGCAAACGGTGGTCGCTCGACGACAACTTCGGCGACATCTCCTTGCTCAAGGAACTCCGCCATCGCTGCATACATCGCCTCCGGGGCGAGATCGATCATGTCGACGCCTTCCCCCATGATCGCGACCACCTCCGGGTCGAAGGCGTTGACCGATTCCGCCACGACGGCGCCCAGCGCCCGAGCGGCGTCGTGGAAGGCGCGTAGCGCCTCGTCATTGCCCTTGCGCGCATCGGCCAGGGCACGGGTGTACTCGCCAGCGCCCACGCCCGCATTGTGTTCGATGGCGGGGATGGTCACGAAACTGTGCGTGCAGTCCACGTGGCCGTTCTCGCATCGTCGGCCGCGCCCACCGATCCGGGTGTGGCCCACCCGGCCGGCGCGGCCGTGCGTGCCAGGGTGCAACGTGCCGTCTATCACCACTCCGGAGCCGATCCCTGCACCCACACCGAAGACGACCAGCGAACGGTGACTGCCGTCGGTCCCGAACCAGTGATGCGCACCCGTCAACGCATGCACATCGTTGACGACTGTGGCGTGCAGTGAGGTCGCCTCGCTCACCAGTGGTCCCAGGGCCACGGCGTCCCAGCCGAGGAAGTTGGATTGGTGCAGAATGCTCCCTTGCGGCGACGAGGTGACGTCCCCCGCCACGGCGATCCCGACGGCGGCGACGTCGGCCAGATCAGGGCCGAGCGACCGGATGGACGAGGCGATCAGGGCGACCACCTCGCCGACGTCGCGGGAGTGCAGCGCCATCGATGTCTCCAGCACCGGCTGCGCAAGTAAGTCGGTCACGACGAGGTACATCGTCTCGGCGGTCAGCTTGATCCCGACGAAATGGGCGGCGTCGCTACGAAGGTGCAGTGACTCGGCCGGCCTGCCCCGCCCACCCAGGGCGAGCGATGGGCCCTCGGTGATCAGACCTGACTCGATCAACCCGCGCGTGATCCGGGACAGGCTCGTGCGGGAAAGGCCGAGGCGCTCCGCGATCCGTACCCGTGGCAAGGAACCGTGCACCAGCAATTCCAGCAGGACCCGGCGTTCGGTGTCCGGGAGGGCCGGCCAGCGGTGCAGGTCCGGCGTGGATGGATGCACGACCATAGTTTATGACCGCTGCCCCGCGCCCTCGTTGGTGAAGTCGTCTGCCGTCAGCTCGATACCCTCGCTCGGGACCAGGCGCGAGACCAGGGCGCCGCCCCAGCGAATGCGAACTTGCGCCGTACCTGCCCGGGCACGCAGCCGCACGTGGGTCAGGGCGCCACCCGCCCAGGCGAGGTCGACGATCACACCGGGCCTCGCGATGAGGCCGCGTGCGTTCCCGGTGTGCAGCGACGGTGGGAGGGCGGGGAGGAGTTCGATGTCCTCGTGGCTCTGCAGGATTGCCTCGGCGATCAGAGCAGGCATACCGAGGTTGGCATCGATCTGGAAGGGCGGGTGTGCGGCGAACATGTTCGGATAGAGGCCGCCCGCGAACGGTCCGGTCAGCGCCTCGGCGTCGCGGAACAGCAGGCGCAGGAGTGTCTCGACCCGATCACCACGCCCGAGTCGCGCCCAGAGCAGCCCCTTCCAGACCAAGGACCACCCGGAGGATTCGTCCCCGCGCTGATCCAGGCTGACCGCCGCCGCCCGCCGGGCGGCGGGTGACCACCGTGCGGTCCCGGGGTAAAGACCCACCAGGTGGCTCACATGCCGGTGGTGCGGATCCATGGCGGTCCGCTCCTGCGACCACTCCACAATCGCCCCGTCGGCGCCGATGAGGGGCTCGGCGGGTAGCTCGGTGGCACGGGTGCGGCTGGCGCGAACCACATCGTCCTCCACACCGAGGAGTTCGCCGATACGCACCGCCGCGTGGCAGGCCGCAACGGCGAGGGTGAGGTCCATCGTGCTCGTCGTATCGAGCGCTCCCTCGCCGCCGTTGGACATCCGATAGGTATTCTCCGGAGAGGTGGCCGGTGCACTGAGCCAGCCACCGGCGCCATCGGGCTGAACCCAGTCCAGGACGAATGCTGCCGCACCGCGTACCGCCGGCCACAGCCGCTGCAGCGTCGCGTCATCGATCGCGCCGAACTCCACGGCGTCGAGAACGTGCAGGACCAGCCACGGCGCCGCGAACGGCCAGGCGGTCCACCGCGCATCGCCGTGTCCACCGCCCACTGGTGCGCTGAGTAGCCACGCATCGGAGTTGTGGTGCGCCACCCACCCTCGTGTTCCGTAGAGCCGGGCAGCCGTCCCAGTCCCTGCCTGGGCGAGCGCGACGATGAGATCGAAGAATGGTGCGGCGCACTCGTCCAGTGCGGTGGGGTGCGCCGCCCACATGTTCATCTGTGCGTTGATGTTGAGGGTGTAGTTCGAACTCCATGGCGGCTGCATCTCGTCATTCCAGATGCCCTGCAGTGTCGGAGGCAGCGAGCCTGGGCGGGCGCTGGACAGAAGGAGGTAGCGACCGAAGTCGAACACCGTGGACACCAGGCCAGGGTCGGCGGCGAGGGGGCCCGCGGGATGGCTCTCGGCCCTGCGCAGACGGTGATGAGTCGGCAGATCGCGAAGCTGTCGGTCGGACTCGGCACCACTGAGGTCGATGCGGACCCGATCGAACCGTGGCCGGTAGTCCTCGGCGTGCGCCGCCGCGAGGCCATCCCAGCCGAGTGCGAGTGCCGCTGTCACGCGGGCTCGCGCCCGTTGTGCCGCATCATGAGCGTCGCCGGCAGGCGGGCTCCCGAGCGTGGTGTACGTCGTCTCCGTGGCGACGACGACGATCGTGCCAGTCCCGTCGCGGTGGATCCCGGCCACCACCGCCCCCTCGAGTGCGGCGCCCGGCACGTCCGACCATGTGATGGGGGTGGCATCGGGCTCATGAGTGGGTGCCACGTCTGCGGGCAGCCGCACGAGGAGCTCGGCTCCCTCAGCGGACCCAGCACGTCCGATGACGTGATGCGGCGTCTCGAGGCCGATGGTCTCCAGTGGCGTGCCCTCGATACGGTGCACCAGCACCCCATGTGGTGCGGAGACGAACGTCTCCTCCCGAACATGGCCGGACCGGACATGATGAACAGCGCTCGCCAGATCCAATTCACGGCGGTAGCTCGGGTCTTCGGGAAGAGTCCGGGTGAGCAACAGTCGTGCGAACGGCAGGAACGCCTGGGAGTAGGGCACTTGCATGGGTGCCAGAGCGGCGGCCGCGGCCAACGGCTCGGCGCTGCGCAGAGCCGTCCGGGCTCGGTCGAGGTGGTCGGCGGCGCTCGCGGCATCCAGAAGCCCGCCAGCAGCCTCGCTGTTCGGCGAGCCAGACCAGGCCGTGTCGTCGTTCAACCGGATCGTGGCGGTGGACAGACCGCCGTCGAGCATGGCGCCGAGCTGCCCGTTTCCGAGCGGGAGGCACTCCAGCCATCGGGAGGCGGGCGCGTGGTACCGAAGCGTCGACATGCCGCTAGCCTCGCACGCTGCCAGCGGTGAGCCCGGCCTTCCAGAATCGTTGTAGGGAGAGGAACACGATCGCAATCGGCACCACGGAGACCAGCGAGCCGACCACGGTGAGGATCTGCAAACCGGGGATTGTGATCGATGCTTGGCTCCATCCAGTGAGCCCGACCGTCAGCGGCATCAGCTCCTGATCGGTGAGGACGAGCAGCGGCAGGATGTAGCTGTTCCAGCTGCCGAGGAAGGCGAACAGCAGCACCGTCACCAGGCCGGTAGCGAGCAGGCGTAGCCCGATTGAGCCGAAGATGCGGAACTCACCGGCGCCGTCCAGGCGGGCCGCTTCGACGAGTTCGAGCGGGACTGCTGATTGGGCGAAGATGAAGCACAGCAACACGCCGAAGGGATAGACCAACGCCGGCAGCAGCAACCCCGCGTAGGTGTTGTCCAGACCGAGGGTGACCAGCAGCACGTACGTCGGTTGCGCGATCACCGTGCCCGGGACCAGCAGGCTGGCCAGGACCACGGAGATCAGTGCTGCCCGGCCGCGAAAGCGGTACACGGCGAGGGCGTACCCGGTGATCGCGCAGACGAAGGTGGTCAGTGCCGAACCGATCACGGAGTAGATGATGGAGTTCAGGCCCCATCGCCAGAAGATGCCGCCGTCGTAGGTGCTCAGGGCGTAGAGGTTGTCGAGCAGGTGGAAGTCCGCGAACGCGAATCCTGGAGTGGAGAAGAGGTCCCCAGTCGACTTCGTCGAGGCGATCACCAGCCAGAGGACGGGCACCAGGAAGTAGATGGCTGCGACCGCCATCACGGCGGTCACCGCAATCATCCACCCGCGGCTGACGCGGTCCCCGTTCACGAAGACGGTCCGGGCTCGCCGCGGGCCGGCAGGTGATGGTGGAGTGGTGCCGGCGGGAGGTGGGGACGTAGTGCCGGCGATGGGTGGGGATACCGGCGCGTTGCTAAATGCCATCAGCTGCTCGATTCGTCGTGCGCCGGTTCGCTGCCAGGACGAGCAGCGATACCACCAAGGTCGCCAGGCCGAGGATGACGGCCATGGCAGAGGCCAGGTGTGGGTCCTTGCCCAAGGTGGAGGCCGCGTAGATCGCCATATTGGGCGTGTAGTCGCTGGGGATGTTGGAGGTGATGGTCTGCAGCACCTGTGGTTCGTTGAACAACTGCAGCGTGCCGATGATCGAGGAGAGCGTGGTCAGCAGGATCGCCGGAGAGATCATCGGCAGCTTGATCTGTAGTGCGGTGCGCAACTCACTGGCACCGTCGATCCGTGCCGCCTCGTACATCTCCCGCGGTACCGACTGCAGGGCAGAGAACAGGATGATCATGTTGATCCCGATCAGCGACCACAGGCTGATGTTGGCGATGGACCACAGGACGATGCCGGGGGAAAGCGGGTTGACGTCGAGACCGATGCCTGCAAAGAACTGCAGGATCGGGCTAACCGACGGTTGGTACAGGAAGCCCCACAGGAGTGCGGCGATCACACTCGGCACCGCGTAGGGGAGGAACACGCTGAACTGGAAGAAGCGGCGCGCCTTCACCAGTGCCGTATCGAAGAGCAGCGCGAGGGTTGCCGCCACGGCCATCATGACCGGCACCTGCACCGCCCCGTACAGGAGCACCCGAGGGAACCCGGCCAGGAAGTCACGATCGGCGAAGGCACGGAGGAAGTTGGTCAAGCCGACGAACTCGATGCTCGATCCTCCGAAGCCGAGCCCGCTCGACTGGCGGGAGAACAGGCTGTTCACGATCGCGACGCCGATCGGGGCGATGAGGAACACGATGAACAGGAGCACGAAGGGGGCGACGAAGACATACGGTGCCCACGGGCTCCCGGCGCCGGAGAACCGGCGCCGGGGAGTCGTGGTGGCAGTGCCGTCGGTCATTCTGCGACCTGAAGCCCGCGCGCTTGAAGATCGGCGACGGCCGCTTCCTGGGTCACGTCGAGCGCCTCGAGGAAGGTCTGCTCACCGTTGACCACCCTGGCGAACTCATCGAGGATCGTCGTCTGGATGAACCCGAAGTTCGGCCCTTCAACCCAGGTGGCCGGCGTGTTCTCGGCAGAGGAGATGAAGACCTCGTTGATGACCTGGCCGCCGTAGAACTCGTTCTCCTGAAGCAGCGCCGGCGAGGCGAGCCCGTTCTGCGTCGACGGGAACAGCCCACCGACTGTGATGAGCGCCTCCTGGGTCTCGTCCGATCCGTTCAACCAGCTGGCGAACTCGGCGGCCGCGGCCGGGTTCTCGGCGTTCTTCAGCACGACCACGGCTGCGCCACCGGAGTCCCCGGAGTTGTCGGACCCGGCATTCGTGGGAAGTGGAGCGACCGCCCAGTCTCCCGACAAACCGGAGGCATTCTCGGCGAGAATGCTGGGGAACCATGCGGCATAGGAGATGGTGGCGATCGTCCCGTCGTTCACGAGCGACCAGTACTCCGGTGTCCACATCTGTTCGGTCGTCACGAGGTCTTCGTCGAGGAGCGTCTGCCACCGCTGTGCCACGAGCTGGCTTCCGGCGTCGTTCACCCCGACGGTCCAGGCGTCGCCGTCAATGCCGTACCAGCTGCTCTCGGCTTGTTGGATCTCCTGGAGCCACTGACCCATTTCGCTGGGGGACAGATTGGCGATGTAGCGCTCCGGGTCCGCGGCCTGCAGCTCACGGGCGGCATCGAGGTACTCCTCCCACGTGGTCGGCACCTCGATCTCGTGTTCGGCGAAGATGTCGGTGCGGTACATCGTGGCTGCGGGCCCGATGCCCTGGGGCACCCCGAAGACGCGGCCGTCGAAGCTGACCGACGCCCACGATGCTGGGGTGTAGTTGTCTTCGTCGTCTGCGACGTACTCGGTGATGTCCTGGACACGCTCGGAGATCACATAGTCGGGCAGGTCGTGTGTGCTGAGCTGGACGAGATCGGGCCCGGAACCCGCGTCCACTGCGGCCTCAACCTTCTGACCGTCATCGCCAGTCATCCGATGAAAGTTCACCTGGATATCCGGGTTCTCGTCGTTCCACTGGGTGACGAGGTCCTCCAATCCGGGGACCCAGCCCCAGAAGTCGACCTCGACCGGCTCAGTGGAGGTACGTGGACCTTCCTCCGGAGAGCAGGCGGCGATCCCTGCGAGCGCGAGAGCACCCGCGGTCATCGCTGTTGCCACACGGAATACCGGGCGGCGGGTGCGGTCCTGTGCAGTCATCGAACGTTCCTTCCAGACAACTCTGTCGGTCTCCGGCGGCGCGGCATCGACGCCGGGGCGAGCCGAGGGAGAGTGAGCGGGAGTGGTAGCCTCGGCGTGGTTATTTTGTGCTGTATAGAAACAAAAAGTCAAGCCGATTCGACCAAGACATCGGATGATTCGCTGGAGGTCTCACAGATATGGCACTCACCCGCACCGATCTGCCCCTCGAGGACTTGCGGGCGTACTCGCCTGATCTCCCGGAACCTGCCGACCTCGAGGAGTTCTGGGCGCAGTCCATCGCGAGCGCTCGGGCACACGACGCCCGGCCACAGATCGCGCCGGTGGGGGAGCCGTTCCGCGAGTTGATCGTGGAAGATCTCGAGTTCGCAGGTTTCGCTGGGGATCCGATTCGTGGCTGGATCACCCGGCCCCGCGGTGCGCGTTCGCTACCCACAGTGGTCGAGTTCGTCGGCTACGGCGGCGGTCGCGGACTACCGGGCGAGAAACTCGCCTGGGCGGCGGCCGGGTTCGTGCACGTACTGATGGACACCCGCGGACAGGGCAGCGGCTGGGGCACTGGCGGTGACACACCCGACCCGCACGGCGCAGGCCCGGCGACGCCTGGATTCATGACCCGTGGGATCCTTGCGCCCGAGGACTACTACTACCGCCGGGTGTTCACCGATGCCGTGCGACTGGTCGATCACGTCGTGGAGATGCCGTGTGTGGATCCACGCCGGATCGCGGTCACCGGGGCAAGTCAAGGGGGCGGGATCGCCATCGCCGCCGCGGCGCTCTCCGAGCATGTGGCTGCCGTACTTCCCGATGTGCCGTTCCTGTGCGACTTCCCTCGGGCGATCACCCGCACCCCGGAGGCCCCGTTCACCGAGATCGCCCGATTCCTCTCCGTCCATCGCGATCAGGTGGAGGCGGTCACTCGCACGCTGTCGTACTTCGATGGCGCCGTCCTCGCCCGGCGAATCGAGGTACCGGCGCTGTTCTCGGTCGCGCTGATGGACGAGATCGTGCTCCCATCCACCGTCTTCGCTGCCTACAACCGGGTGCAGAGCGCTGACAAGCACATCGAGGTGTACGGCTTCAACGGCCACGAAGGCGGCGCCTTCCGCCAGTGGCACCGTCAGGTGGAGTGGCTACGTTCCCGTTTGTGAGGCGTCAGAGGGCGCGCACGCGCAACGTGAGCGTTCGTGCCTCGGGGCGCAGCATCGCCGTCGGCCACACGTCCGGCCCGCACGCACGCGAGCCCAGACCGTGCTGCGCTGCGTCGATGTACAGGTGGTGCGCCGTCGGCGTGGGCAACTCGTGCGGGTGGGCTGCCCGGGCCAACTCATGCGCACTGTGCCGGCTGAGCACGAATCCTGGCCGGCGGCCCTGCGGGTCAGCGTCGGCTCGCACCTGCAGCCAGTCCGCACCGCCTCGGCGCAGCACCAGTTCCCGCATTCCGCTGCGGTGCCCCGACTCCTGGGGCCGTGCGTAGTTCACGGTGAGATCGTCGATCTCGGCGCTGAACCGGCCCAGGTGTACCGACGTGATGGTGTCCGGATAGGAGTCGTGCGGACCGAGCCCGAACCACGACGCCCCGTCCACATCAGTAGGCAACTCCAGGTGCAGGCCGATCCGCGGCCACACATCGTCGAAGTGTGTGTTCGGCGTCATCGTCACCCGCAGTACCGCCTCGACGGTGCCGTCGGCCGCACGCTCGGCGCTCCACCGCTCCGTCACATCGATAGCAGCACGGCTCTGCGCCGCCGAGACGCGCCGGTGGATCACCGTGGTGGCAGGCTCCTCGGAGAAGCCGACCACCCGGCGCACCAACCGGTCCAGACCGGCGGCGCGCCATCGCTGCGCCGCTGACGGCGCCGAGTCGGTGCGGGTGAAGTCGCGGGGGTCGCCCTCGTCGAAGTTCGGGGAGTGCCCGCCCTCGTCGTTGTCAGTGGGCGCACGCCACAGCTCCACCTCCGGTCCGCGCACCCGCGCTCCGGCCAGAGTGGTGAGTGTGGGACCGTCCAGAACGGCGGGGGTGTCCGTCAGTTCACTCCCGACGGCCCGTTCACTCCCGACGGCGGCCCTTGCCCGCGCCGGTGTGGCACCGAAGGTCCCGCTCGCGCCGACCAGCCACTGCGCACGTGCCACCACGTGACCGGCTGGTGCCCATGGGGTCTGCTCGCGCAGCACCACGGCCACGGTGACGTGCTCCTCGATGCCAGGCTCCGCCGTCGGGAGCTCGGAGAACAGGCGTAGCGAGCCGGTGCCCCCAGCGGTGATCGGTGCGCCGGACTCATCAGCCAGGGCGAGGCGCCCTTCGGCGGCCGGGCGTCCATCGTGATCCACGCTCCAGAGCACGTCCAGATCGGAGGTGTCGGCCACGAAGCGGCGATTGCGCACCACGGCCAGGCCATCGCCCGCCGGAGTGAGCACCACCGGAGCCTCCACGGCGGCGAACTCGATCAGGCCCGGGGAGGCGGTTCCGTCCGAGAGGACCATCCCGTCCATCACGAAGTTGCCGTCGTGCACGACTTCGCCGAAGTCACCGCCGTACCCGAAGTACTCGACCCCGTCGGCCGTGCGAGTCCGGATGCCGTGATCGCGCCACTCCCAGATGAACCCACCATGCAGGCGCGGGTAGCGGTCCACGAGGTCGCGATACTCGGCGAGCCCGCCGGGGCCGTTGCCCATGGCGTGGGCGTACTCGCACTGCATGAACGGCTTGCTGCGCTGCCTGGCACTCTCGGCCGCGGAACAGCCGAGCAGCGGGGTGGTGTCGTCGTCTCGAGCGATCGATTCGGTCTCTGGCGCCCAGGCATACATGCGTGAGTACACGTCCGTGTAGGTGCCCTGATAGTCACCTTCGTAGTGCACCGGACGGCTCGGGTCGCGCCCGTGCACCCACTCGGCCATCGCGGCCAGGTTGGTACCGGTGTGCGACTCGTTCCCGAGGGACCACATGATGATGCTCGGGTGGTTCTTGTCCCGCTCGAGAGTGCGTTCCATCCGGTCCAGGTAGGCCTCCCGCCAGCGCAGGTCGTCGCTGGGGTTGCCCACCCAACCGCCCTCGTGGAAGCCGTGCGTCTCCAGATCGCACTCGAGGATCACCCAGAAGCCCAGCTCATCGGCCAGGTCGAGCAGTCGTGGGTGCGGCGGGTAGTGGCTGGTGCGGATCGCGTTGACGTTGTACTGCTTCATCTGCACGAGGTCCGCGCGCGCGAACTCCTCGTTGAAGACCCGCCCGCGGTCGGGGTGCGTCTCGTGCCGGTTCACGCCCGAGAACGTCACCTGGCGGCCGTTGACGAGGAAGCGATCGCCGTCGATCTGTACCCGGCGAAAGCCGGTGCGCAAGGTGAGCGTCTCGCCGGCCGATGAGACTGTCGCCTCGTACAGGGTGGGGAACTCCGGTGACCATGGCTGCACCTGCTCGAGTTGCACCGCCGCAACATCCTCGGCGCCCGCCCAGGTGATGTCGACTCCGAGTTCGGGGACCTGCAGACGCACCGGGAAGGCGTCAGCGCTCGCGCGCACCTCGGGCACCAGAGTGCCGGCGCCGGTCGCCGGGTCGTAATCTCCGGTGAGCCAGACGTCCTCGATCGCGCCGGCGGGCCGGTGCAGCAGCGTGACGTCCCGGAAGATCCCTGGTAGCCACCACTGGTCCTGGTCTTCCACATAGCTCGCCGCCGACCATTGCGTCACGCGCACCGCGATCGTGTTCGCGCCGGAGTGAGCGGCCTCGGTGACGTCCAGTTCGTGAGCCAGACGGCTGCCCGAGAATGTGCCCACCTCGCGGCCGTTCACCCAGACCTGAGCGAAGGACTCCACTCCGTCGAAGCGCAGCACCACGCGGCCAGAGTCCAGCCACTCGGCGGGCACCTCCACCGTGCGGCGGTAGTCGCCGGTGGGGTTCTCATCAGGGACGAAGGGCGGGTCCACCGGGAACGGGTACTGCACATTGGTGTAGATCGGCGCGCCGTGCCGGAAGTCCTCGGTGAGTACCCAGTGCGAGGGGACGGCGAGTTGGTCCCACCCGGTGGCGTCGTAGTGCGGTGCGGTGAAGTCTTCCGGTGTTTCGCCACCGAGGATGCCGTGGGCGCCCGGAGTCCCGGGCACGGCCGGGGAGAGGCGGAACTGCCACGACCCCGCGAGGTCGATTCGAGGTGCATCGCTGCTGACCCAGGAGCGCGCGGGCTGGACACATCCGGTGGCAGGGGTGAATGACAGGTGCGGAGAAGTCACGTTCAGGACGCTAACACAAACTCGATCAACCGTTCGAGATTCGTTGGGTAGGCTGATGGGGATCGCCCCAACCACAAGGATGGTGACGTGCCAGATCAGACGTCGCACGAAGCTGCCGACCGGCGAACCGAGCAGGGACCGAAGCGCGCGAGTGGGCGGCGGATTTCCGGACGCGGGGGCGAGCCATCACCCGGGCGGGGCCGCCGTGGGCCGTACCGCAAGTCCGCAGAACGCCGCCGGCGGATCGTGGACGCCGCGGTGGCTGTGTTCTCCGATCAGGGGTATCGCGGTGCGACGATCCGCCAGATCGCCGCACAGGCGGGGATCAGTCCGTCCAGCCTGCTGCACTTCTATGCCACCAAGAATGAACTGCTCTGGGCCACGATGACGCATCGAGACTCGGTGCGGTTCACTGGCGGTCCGGAGCACTCCTTCCCCGATCGTGTCGTGGGACAGGCCGTGGCGAACGAGGGGGTGCCGCACCTGGTGCGGCTGTACGGTGTGCTGACCGCTGAGTCCGCGACGCGCGATCATCCGGCGCGGGAGTACTTCGCCGGCCGCTTCGCGGTGCTGCGGGGGCAGTATGCCGCAGAGTTCGAGGCACTCCGTGATGCCGGTCTGCTGCGCCCGGAGGTGGATCCGGCCGTGGCGGCGGTGACCGTGGTGGCGCTGTGGGACGGCGTGCAGTTGCAAGCGCTCTATGACCCGGAGGTGATCCGGGCGGCCGAGGTGCTTCGCGACTACTTCCGCCTGGTTCTGACCGAGCCCGAGGTGCTGGCGAGCCCGGCACAGCTGAGCATGTGGTGGCAGGAGCGGCGCGCGCACGAATCGGATTAGCACTCGCCTTGACCGAGTGCTAATTCGTGCCTAGATTGGTGCCTGAGCCTCCTCCCTCGTGGAGGAGGGATCACCCACGTGCTGTGGTGCATGTCCGATCCCCGCGACGGCGGACGGCACTGAGGCCGCGGGAGACCCATGTCATTGTTCACCACTCACGCGAAGGGGAGGTCCGCAGTGTCGGTCTCCATCAAGCCGCTCGAGGACCGGATCGTCGTTAAGACGCTCGAGGCCGAGCAGACCACCGCGTCCGGGCTCGTCATCCCGGACTCTGCCAAGGAAAAGCCGCAGGAGGGCGAGGTCCTGGCCATCGGCCCGGGTCGCGTCGACGACAACGGCAACCGCGTACCGCTGGATGTCGCCGTGGGCGACGTCGTGATCTACAGCAAGTACGGCGGCACCGAGGTCAAGTACTCCGGCGAGGACTACCTCATCCTCTCGGCCCGCGACATCCTTGCGGTCGTCGAGAAGTGATTCTCGCCTGATAGCAGCGCGAAGGCCCCGGTCCCTCATCAAGGGACCGGGGCCTTCGTCGTATGTACTGGCCTCTGTCGTTGGAGCCAGCGTTAGCTGGCCACTGGCGCCTGGGCCGCCAGAATCGCGGCGCGTTCGTCTTCGGCGAGGCCGCCCCACACGCCATAAGGCTCACGGACCCGCAGGGCGTGTTCCCGGCACTGCTCGATCACGGGGCAACTCGCACAGACCGCCTTGGCGTTCGCATCGCGCCGCCGCCGGGATGCCCCCCGCTCGCCTTCCGGATGGAAGAACTGTTCGTCCCCGGTTTCGCGGCATGCGCCTTGGTACTGCCACTCCCAGAGATCCATGATCGGCCCCGGGAGCCTCGAGAGTTCCGCCATGGGTGTCACCCTTTCGTTCATCTGTCGCTGCAGCATCGCTACTGCGGTTGGTGGATGGACGATCGCTGTGGTGTGCCTCTCTCTCGAGTTGCACCTCCGGGCGACCTGTGGTCAATCTACAACCGATTCAGAAGTTGTTCAAGACCCGGTCGCAAATTGACTCCTGTGTGCCCACAAGTTGTTCGACTTCGATTCCGGACGTACGCTGCCAGAGCAGATGTCAGCACGTTCGCCCGAGAGGAGTGCCAGCCCATGGCGCGATCCGGTTCGAACGAGCGCGAGTACGCACGGATCCGCCTCACCGTGGCAGCCGTGGCGGGGCGACTCGGTGTCGCTGCCTCGACATTGCGAACGTGGGACCGGCGGTACGGTCTCGGTCCCTCCAGCAGGACTGCCGGCCAGCATCGCCGCTACAACGCCGAGGACATCACTCGCCTGGAGACGATGCGCCGCCTCACCAGAGAGGGTGTAGCTCCGGCGGACGCCGCCCGGCTCGCGCGTGGACTGGCGGTCGATGAGGCAGTGCCCGAAGTGGACGAGGAAGGTCTGCACGGCATCCTCGATCCGCTGTCGCTAGCGGCCGCCGCCGTCGAGACCGAAGAACGACGGCTGCATCGGATGGTCCACCGGTCGGTGCGCGAGTCCGGGGGGCTCAGCGCATGGCAGAACCTCGTGCGGCCGGCGCTCGACCTCCTCGAGGCCCGCGATCACGGTGACCGTGCTGGGCGGGATCCGGTGGCAGCACTGGGAGCCGCTCTGCTTGCGGCTGTACGTGACGAGGCTCCGGCTTCCGAGATGGAGGCACGGGTGATGATCTATGCCGACCTTGACCACCATCTCGACGCCCACGTCCTCGCAGGTGAGCTCCTCAGGCGTGGGATAGGCGCCCGCGTGCTTCGCCCGGCCCGCCGCAGTCGCACGTCTGGTTCTGTGGCGGTCGCCTCCGACCCTCATGTTCAACTCGCAGTACTACTCGGAGAGCCGCGGGATGCGCTGGCCGTGGCGGAGGCGATGCATGCCAGCGACCGACTGGCTTTCGTGATTTCACTCACGGGTGTTCGCTCACCGATGGCAGACCTTCCGCGCGCCAGAACGCTGGCGGGCGCGGTGCACGAGATTGTGAGCCTGCTGGCTGATCAGGTGCCGTTGCACCCGTCTGGCCGCTCCAGCTGAATTCACCGGTTCCCGCCCGCGGTTATGATCGCCAGGTGACCGAGCCGCTCGCCCCCCCGCATGCTCCGACCGCCATCGAGTCCGACCCGTTCGCCTTCGTCGGTCTCACCTACGACGACGTTCTCCTGCTGCCGGGCGAGACCGACGTCATCCCGAGCGAGGCCGATACAGGCACCTTCCTGACGCGAGAGATCGCGCTCGAGATCCCGCTCGTCTCGGCGGCGATGGACACCGTGACCGAATCGCGGATGGCGATTGCCATGGCCCGCCAGGGCGGTATCGGGATCTTGCATCGCAACCTCCCGATCGCCGACCAGGCCGGCCAGGTCGACCTGGTGAAGCGGTCGGAGTCGGGAATGGTCAGCGACCCGCTCACGATCGGACCCGACGCCAATCTGGCCGAGATGGACCAGTTGTGCGCCAAGTACCGCGTCTCGGGTATGCCGGTGGTGGACGACGCCGGGATCCTGCTCGGCATCATCACCAATCGAGACATCCGGTTCGTGGCGTTGAACGAGTTCGTCACCACCACGGTGCGCGAGATCATGACGCCGATGCCTCTGGTGACCGGGCGGGTGGGAATCCCCGCCGCCGAGGCCGTCGCGCTGCTGAGCAAGCACAAGGTGGAGAAGCTGCCGCTGGTCGATGACGCCGGCCGGCTCCAAGGCCTGATCACCGTCAAGGATTTCGTGAAGTCAGAGCAGTATCCGCTCGCGACCAAGGATAGTGAAGGTCGCCTGCGGGTGGGCGCCGCCGTCGGATTCTTCGGCGATGCGTGGGAGCGCGCAACCGCGCTCGTGGACGCCGGAGTGGACGTGCTGGTGGTGGATACCGCCAACGGCCACGCCCGCCTCATGCTCGACATGGTGCGCCGATTGAAGAGTGATCCGGCCACGGCGCACGTGCAGGTCATCGGTGGGAATGTCGCTACTCGTGAAGGCGCCCAGGCACTCGTGGATGCAGGTGTGGATGCCGTCAAGGTCGGCGTGGGTCCAGGCTCGATCTGCACCACCCGTGTAGTGGCCGGAGTGGGCGTTCCCCAGGTGACCGCGATCTACCAGGCCGCCCTGGCCTGCAAACCGGCCGGGGTGCCGGTGATCGGTGACGGCGGTCTGCAGTACTCCGGTGACATCGCCAAGGCCCTGGTGGCCGGTGCAAGTTCGGTGATGCTCGGCGGATTGCTCGCCGGCTGCGATGAGTCCCCGGGCGACCTCGTGTTCGTCAACGGAAAGCAGTACAAGCGCTACCGAGGGATGGCCTCACTCGGGGCGATGCAGTCACGCGGGGATCGTCGTTCCTATTCCAAGGACCGCTACTTCCAGGGCGACGTTTCCGATGACGACGTCATCACTGAAGGTATCGAGGGGCAGGTGCCCTATCGTGGCCCGCTCGCGCAGGTGGCGCATCAGCTCACCGGAGGGCTCGGCCAGTCGATGTTCTACGTGGGCGCCCGGACTGTTCCTGAGCTGCAGCGCCGCGGGAAGTTCGTGCGGATCACCTCTGCAGGTCTGAAAGAGTCTCACCCGCACGATGTCCAGATGGTCTCTGAGGCGCCGAACTACCGTGGACGTTGAGTTTCATCACCACTGACGAGCCCATCACCACCGGCGAGCGCCGCTGAATAGTGGAGCGATGCGCGGCTCGTGCGCTCGAGCGGCGCGGGTGGTCCCTCAGCCGACCACGTCGTAGGATTTCATCCGCTTCCGGTCAGCCGCGGTTGAGGAGTGCTGCAGCGCCAGCAATTCGGCGTAGATGCCGCCGGAGGCGGCCAGTTCGTCCGGGGTGCCGATCTCCTCGATCTGTCCGTCTCGGAGGGTGATGATCCGATCCACGTCCGCGATTGTGGAGAGCCGGTGGGCGATGATCAGGGACGTGCGCTGGTGCATCAGCTTCTCCAGCCCTGCCTGCACGAGGCGCTCCGATTTGGTGTCCAGCGCTGAGGTGGCCTCGTCCAGCACCAGGATCGGAGCATCTTTCAGCATCGCTCGAGCCACGGCGATCCGCTGCTTCTGCCCGCCGGAGAGCTTCATCCCCCGCTCACCGATCACGGTGTCATAACCGCGGGGGAACTTGCGGACGAACTCGTCCACGGCGGCACGCCGAGCGACGGCGACGATCTCCTCCTTCGTGGCGTCGGGGCGGCCATAGGCGATGTTCTCGGCGATGGTGCCGGAGAACAGCGACGGATCCTGGAACACCACCCCGATGTTCTGACGCAGTGTCTCCAGGTCGGCGCCCGCACCGGCCACCTCGATGGAGCCGGACCGCGTGCCGTACAGGCCCATGAGCAAGTTCATCAAGGTGGTCTTGCCGCCACCGGACTCGCCGACGAAGGCGACCCGCTCACCCCGCGCGATCTCGAAGGAGACGCCGGAGAGGACGTCGTCGTCGTTGTCGTAGCCGAAGCGGACATCGGTGAAGGCGATCATCGGCCCGTCCGTGCTGACAGTGCTCGCCGCAGTCAGCTCCTGCGGCCGTGGGCCATCGCCTCCCACCCGTGCGTGGTCGAGGTCCATCACCTCGAAGTAACTCTTCGAACCAGCGATCGCTCGTTGGGCTGTGTCCACCACGTAGCTCAGACTTGTCACAGGCTGGCGAGCCATCGCCATCAACTGCACGAGCATCACCATGTCACCGGGGGAGAAGTGGCCCTGCACCGTTCGAATGAAGATGATCGCGTAGAGCGCGAAGAAGATGACGTTCAGGACGGCACGGCGGATCACGTCCATCCGGTGCCAGTGCCGGGACTGCTCTCCGGTGAGGCCAACCGTGGCCTCGAAGTGCTCCTCGAACTGACGCAGCTCGCTGCGTTCGCGCGCGAACGATTTCACTACCCGAATCTGACCGATCACCTCGGCGAATCGGCCTGAGGCAACGTCCACATGATCGTTCTTGCGGCCTTCGATCCGTTGCCACTTCGTGGATGTCAATGCGGTCAGCCACAGGTACATCGGGTAGGCGATCAGCAGCAGCACCGCGAGTGGCCAGTAGTGCCAGGCGCTGATGATCAGGACGGCGATCGTGGTCATGATGAGCGTGACGAACATATTCGACATCGACTTCATGAAGTTCGTGATCTCGGCGATCGATCGATTCAGCCGGGCCACGATGGTGCCGGTGAGCTCATTGTCAAAGTAGCGCTGGGGCAGCGCCAGGAGTTTCTCGAAATACCGGGTGGACAAGATGGTGCGCATCTTCGCGCTCATCACATCGCCCCAGTATCCCCCGACGTTACTCACCAGCGTGTCCACCAGTTCCGCCAGGAGGAGGGCCGCTGCGAGCAGCAGCACGGTCCGGATCGTCGCACCGACCACGTCCTCGCCGCCGGAGCCGCCGACGGCGTTGACTATCACATCGGTGGCGCGTCCGGTGATGAATGGCACGGCGAGCCCTGTGGCCGTGACCACGGCTGCTGCGATCATGATGCCGACGTAGTACGGCATCAGGGAGCGGGTGAAGCGCAGGATGCGCGCGAGCGCGGACATGTGGTGAACCTCTCGTGCGGTGTCTGACTACTGCAACGCAGTCCGACTGCGGTGATTCCGCCGACCCGTCTGTGAGGCCGGATCGACGTGTGACCTCGCTCACTAGGGCGATCGTCGGGTGAATCGCGGGTGCAGGTATTCCGGGTGAATGCAGGTGGTCGGGTGAATCCAGAAGGTCAGGCAGGAACCGAATCCGCCCTGGTGGGAGGGCACGGCTCCTCGACGGTGTGCAGCGGCCACTCGGTGCCCGCATCCAAGCCGTCGAGACCTTCCCGCTGCCGCCGTCTGTTGACCGTCTCCGCCCAGCGCTGATGCTGATCGGTCTGCCAGTGGTGCAGGTCACCGAGAGACCGTTCCACCAGGCCTGGGTGCTCGCGGGTCTGCGCCGCGAGCACATCCAGGGTCGCTTCCACGTCCACATCGGCGGTGTGCAGACGGCCCGACTCCCGCACGCCGTAGTAGCCGCACAGATCGACCAGCTTGCGCGCGCCTGGGCGGTGCGAATCGAGACCTCGATCGAGCACGAGCGGATCCAGCACGGGGGCGAGCGGACGGCCGAGTCGCTCACCGATGGTGAGCAGGCCATGGCGCTCCAACTCGCGTTCGATGATGGTGAGATCGAAGGCGGCGTTGAAAGCCACGACGGGCACCCGGAGCCGGAATGCCGCCGTCAGCTCAGCAGAGATCTCGGCTAGGGCGCGGCGTGGTGCCATCCCGTGTTGATGCGCGTGGGAGGTGCTGATTCCATGGATCGCGGCCGCCTGCTCTGGGATGTCCACCCCAGGATCGATCAGCCAGGTTCGCTGCTCGGTCCCGTGTGCCCCGCGTCCTACCAACGCCGCAGACACGATCCGGTCTCGGAACGGGTTCACGCCCGTGGTCTCGGTGTCGAAACCGAGCAAAGGTCCGTCCACCCAGGTCGCCATGTCTCATCCACCTCCCGAACGTGTTGTCCAGGTAACCACGTGGCACTGACACTGACGGGGGTGGCGTTCCCGGAGCTCGTGACCGGTCATCAGCGTCACGATCGTCAGTAGCGATATCCAGGTGCCCGCTCACCCGAGGACGGTCGTCGTGCACTCGCTGCAGCAGCAACCGGATCGGCTGACCTTGAGGACGGACCAGGGACCGGAAATCCGGGTGGACGGCCGAGGGGCGCAGCTCCCAGCCGGTCAGGGCGCGCCAGAAGGCACACTCGTCCTCGTAGCGACCGGCAGGAATGTCGAGACACACCTGATCGACGATCGACCGGTGGCCGCCCGGCCACAGCGATGCTGCAGGCCGTTGTGACAGAGGGGCAGGAACCACGCAGTAGGCCAACTGTCCAGGGGATCGGCAGACTTCGAACGTGTGTCCCGGCCGATGCACATCGAGGTGCACACCGCCGGGACCATCCTGCAGACGCTGTACGCGCAGGAACGGGTCGCCGTCGAGCGGCAATAGCGTGGCGAACTCCTCGTGATCTCCGCGAGACGGTGACAGGTGAGTCTCCGTGACGCGTTGCCAGAAGCGCACCCCCGACTCGTAGTGGAGGGGATCGAGATCGAGGAAGGCGGTCAGCCAGGTCGGGGCCACGAGGCCACGAGGCCACGATAATCGGCCGGGGTCACCCCGGTGGAGGAGCGCGTCGCGGTGCGTATAGCCCGGTAGCCTGTGGGACGTGAGCAACGAGATCGAGATCGGCCGAGGCAAGCGGGGCCGCCGCGCCTACTCCTTCGACGACATCGCCGTGGTGCCGTCCCGGCGTACCCGGGACCCGGAGGAGGTTTCGATCGCCTGGCAGATCGACGCCTATCAGGTGGAGTTGCCGGTGCTGGCCGCACCGATGGACTCGGTGATGAGCCCGGAGACCGCGATCCAGCTCGGCGAGCTGGGCGGGATCGGTGTGCTCGACCTTGAGGGCCTGTGGACCAGGTACGAGAACCCCACCGCGCTGCTCGAAGAGATCGCTGAGCTCCCGGCGGACGGAGCCACGGCACGGATGCAGGAGATCTACGCTGCGCCAATCATCCCCGAGCTGATCACCTCGCGGCTCCAGGAGATCCGCGCGGCTGGGGTCACGGTGGCGGCCGCGCTCTCACCGCAGCGCACGCAGGAACACTGGCGCACCGTGGTGGACGCCGGCGTCGATCTGTTCGTGATCCGCGGCACCACTGTTTCGGCCGAGCACGTCTCCGGTCACGCGGAGCCGCTGAACCTCAAGCGCTTCATCTACGAGCTGGATGTCCCGGTGATCGTGGGTGGGGCAGCCACCTATACGGCAGCGCTGCATCTGATGCGCACCGGTGCCGCCGGCGTACTCGTCGGGTTCGGCGGTGGAGCCGCGCATACGACTCGGCAGACTCTGGGCATTCACGCGCCGCTGGCCAGCGCCGTCGCGGATGTGGCCGCAGCGCGCCGCGACTACCTGGACGAGTCCGGTGGCCGATACGTGCACGTGATCGCCGACGGCGGTGTGGGCCGCAGCGGTGACCTGGTCAAGGCCATCGGTTGCGGGGCTGACGCGGTCATGCTCGGTGCCGCGCTCGCACGCGCTGGGGAGGCTCCGGGTCAGGGGTGGCACTGGGGCCCCGAGGCCCATCACCCCCAACTGCCCCGTGGTGAGCGGGTGCGCGTCGGCACGGTCGGAAGCCTCGAAGAGATCCTGCTCGGACCCGGCAACCGCGCCGACGGCACGCTCAACATGTTCGGTGCGTTGCGCCGGGCGATGGCCACGACCGGGTACTCCGACCTCAAGGAATTCCAGCGTGTGGAAGTCGTGGTCTCGCCCTACTCGCCCCGGTGACTCCCGAACTACGTGAGGCGCGTGCGGAGGATGCCTCCGCCGTCGTGAACCTGTGGCAGGCCTGCGGCCTGACCAGGCCGTGGAACGACCCGCACGCCGACTTCGGTGCGGCACTCGCCACACCGGACGCTTGCGTGCTCGTGCTGGCCGACGGCGCAGGGAACCTGTACGGGACCGTGCTCACCGGATATGACGGCCACCGTGGGTGGATTTACTACCTCGCCGTCGCACCCGACCGGCAGGCCGAGGGGCACGGCCGCCGGCTCGTCGTGGCAGCGGAGGCATGGCTGGCCGCCCACGGGGCGGCCAAGGTGCAGCTCATGGTGCGCGACGGCAATCCCGTGGGGGAGTACTACGCGTCACTCGGGTACGAGGCACAGACCGTGACCGTCTGGGGGCGCTGGCTCGACGGTGACCGGGCCGTCAGCCCGTCAGCAGCGCCACGGTGAGGAGGACGACGGCCAGCGCGGGCACGGTGCCTTGGATGACGGCCGGTCGCGCCATCTGGGGATTCTTGGTGACGAGGACGAGGGCGGCGAGAGCCATCGATCCTGTGCCGGCGTAGAGGAGCGCGGGCCCGGCGCCGGCCGCCATGTCCATGACAACGAGGAGCACACCGGCGGCGGTGATCAGCGCCAGGAACAGGTTGTAGAAGCCTTGGTTGTAGGCCAACTCCTTGGTGGCTTCGGCCTTGTCACGGGTGGTTCCGAACGTGGCCCGCCCGCGCGGAGTGTCCCACGCGAACGACTCCAGCACGAAGATGTAGACGTGCATCAGGGCGGCGAGGGTAGCGAGCACGAGCGCGACAGTCTGCATGGGCAGTTCCGATGGTCGGGTCCGAACGTTCGGACGGGCCCGCCCACGCTACTCCTGCGCGCTGCCGGTCGTCTGGGGTTTCGACAGATCCGCGCGCGAGACCTCGGGAGTACGCTCGACCACGTCCGTTGATCGCGGAGGTGAGGTGTGACGAACGACCTGCGCACCCGTGCTGAGGCGTTGCTTGCTGCACGGCAATACGCTGCCGCCCGGGACGCGTTCGACGAGCTCCTCTCCCGGGGCGAGGACCCTGCCGCCCTGGAAGGTCTGGCCACTGCGTGCCGAGTGCTGGACGACATCCCCGCTGCACGCACTGCGCTTGAGACAGCGTACCGGCGCAGACTCGACGTGGAGGAGGTCGGCGCCGCCGCCGTCGATGCGCTCACGCTGGCAGATCTGACTCTGGAACATGCGGGCGCCTTCTCAGTGGCCCGTGGCTGGCTCGCTCGCGCGGCTCAGCTGATCGAGAGCCTCCCCGAGGAGTCAGTGCACGTCCATCTCGCGGGGATGCAGGCCTATCTCGCGCTTGCCTACGACAAGGATCCCGTCGGCGCGCGGGGGCACGCCGTGATTGCCGTCGAGATCGCCCGGCGTCTCGGCACGCACAAGGACATCCTGATTGGCCAGGCCTATCTCGGGCTCATCGACGTGATGCTCGGTGATCTGGAAACCGGGATGCATCAACTTGAGCCCGCAGCGCTCGCAGCGGCAGCAGGGGAGCTTTCTGTGGCAGACGCGTTCGACGCGTACTGCCTCTTGCTGACAGCCTGTGAACGGCTTCGCGACGCCGGCCGAGTGGTGGAGTGGGCAGAACGGGCGATGGCAGTGGCCGAGGCGGGGGGCGCCGCGTTCATCGCCGCTGCACGGACGCAGTACGCCATTGCCATGGTGCTTGCGGGGCGGTGGGTTGAGGCAGAGGCTGCCCTGCAGAAAGCGGTCATGGAGGGGCAGAGTCGGCCGCTCACGGTAGCGATGGGCCTCGTCACCCGCGCGCGGCTGCGGCTGCGGCAGGGACGCCTGGCGCAGGCCCATGATGATCTGTTGGTGGCGGAACGGGAACCGTACCGGCGGGCGGTGCGACATCTGGTGATTGCCTCCCGTGCCGCCCATCACCTGGCCTGCGGCGAGGCTGAACCTGCTGCCGATCTGGCCGAGCGGTATCTGCGGATGGTCTCGCCCGAGGATGTGGTCGAACGGATCGACGGTCTGGACGTGCTGGTGCGCGCTCGTCTGGCCCTGGGCGATGTGGAACGGGCACAGCGGGCGGGCGAGGAGCTGACCCGCACGGCCGAGCGGGTGCCGACGCCCGGCATCCGCGGTACCGCCGTCCTGTGCCGCGCACGCATCATCCGGGACGTTCACGGGCCTGAGGCCGCGGTGTCGCACTTCGAACAGGCAGTGGATGACCTCGACGAGGCCGGCCTGGCGTACGAGACCATCGAAGCGCGGATCGGTCTGGCCGAGGCGCTCCGTGGCTGCGGGCACGCGGGGAGCGCACGGCGGGAGGCAGCCCAAGCCCGGGTGGCGGCCGAAATGCTGGGAGCGGCGGGGGCCGTCCGGCTTGCCGCACAGATCGAGGCGTCGTTGCGCCCAGCCGACGGCGGAGCCCTCACCTCGCGGGAGGTCCAGGTGTTGCGCCTGGCGGCGCAGGGTATGACGAACGCGGAGATCGCCGCGCACCTGGTGCTGTCCGTACGCACTGTGGAACGGCATCTGTCGAACATCTATCTCGCTCTGGGGGCGAGCGGATCGGCCGCGCGTTCGATCGCGATCGCCTACGCGCACCGGACGATTCTGAGCTGAGCGGTGCGATCCGATCGTCGGTGGCTGGATGGGGTGCCTCGATGGACCGGGGCGAGGGCCGGCGTCGGTGCGCCTACGTGTGGTTCCGGGCGACCTACGTGCGGGCACGGTATCGCCGCCAGCGGGCGGCGAGGAGTGTGGACTCCACACCCCAACGACCGGAGGTCTTCATGTCTATGCAATCCACCGCCGTCGGCACTTCCGACGAGCCTGCCGCCTTCGATGCCGAGCGTGCCGCAGCTTTCGCCGATCGGTTCGTCGGCTCCCTCGACGCCGCTGCCCTCGTGTTGATGGTCAGCCTGGGGAATCGCACCGGGCTCCTCGACACCTTGGCCGACCAGAACGCTCCAGTGACGAGCACCGAACTCGCTCGCGCAGCCGCGCTCGACGAGCGATACGTGCGGGAGTGGCTCGGCGGCATGGTGGTGGGCGGGATCGTCGCCTTCGACCCAGCCGATCGCACGTACCGGTTGCCTGCCGAACATGCCGCCAGTCTGACCTCGGGCGCCGGGGTGGACGACCTCTCCCTGTTCACCCGGTACATGAGCCTGATGGGCACCATTGAGCCGGAGATCGCCCGCGTCTTCCGGGCTGGTGGAGGTCTCGGCTACGAGGCGTACGACACCTTCCAGGAGATCCAGCGGGACGAGACCGCACGGGTCTACGACGCCGTCCTGGTCTCCGGCATTCTCCCGCTCGCAGTTTCCCTGGTGGAGCGGCTGGAAGCGGGTGTCGATGTGCTTGATGTGGGCACCGGGGCCGGGCGTGCCGTCACCGTGATGGCGCGGGCTTTCCCGAAGAGCCGGTTCACTGGACAGGACATCTCCACCGAGGGAATCGGCCTGGCTCGGGCGGAAGCCGAGGCCTGGGGGCTCGAGAACGCGGCGTTCGAGATCGGCGATGCCGCGCAGATCAGTGGCCGCTATGACGTGGTCACCGCGTTCGACACCATCCACGATCAGGCCCGGCCGGCCGCTGTGCTTGCGGCGATCCGGGGAGTGCTTGCCGATGACGGGGTCTTCCTGATGGGCGATATCGACCTGTCCTCCCACCTCGAGGAGAACGTCGGCGCCCCGATGGCGCCGCTAGCCTTCGCGTTCTCGGTGTTCCACTGCATGACCGTCTCGCTCGCCTACGGGGGAGCAGGGCTGGGAACTGCGTGGGGGAGGCAGCGCGCGCAGGAGATGCTCGACGGTGCCGGGTTCGGCCGGGTCGAGGTGACCAAGCTGGATGACGACCCGCTGAACGTCTACTACGTGGCGCGGCCCTGACCCGGGGGCCCAGTCAGGCTGGCTGGCCGGCTCAGCTCGGTCCCCGTGTGCTCGCGGCTGGTGGAATACTGGCCGCGAGCACGCATTCGCCCGACCACGGAGCACTGATGACGCAGGAGATCGAGTACCGCATCGAGCACGACACGATGGGCGAGGTGAAAGTTCCGAAGAACGCCACCTACCGGGCGCAGACCCAACGGGCGGTACAGAACTTCCAGATCTCCGGAAGCGGGATTTCCCGGCACCACATCGCTGCGCTCGCTCACATCAAGCGCGCCGCCGCGCAAGCCAACGCGGAACTCGGTGTACTCGACGAGGCGCGGGCTGAGGCCATTGGCGCCGCTGCGGACCGGGTGATCAGTGGCGAGTTCGACCACGACTTCCCGATCGACGTCTTCCAGACCGGTTCGGGCACCTCCTCGAATATGAACGCCAACGAGGTGATCGCCACCCTCGCCAGCACCGAGGCCCTCGACGTGCACCCGAACGACCACGTGAACGCCTCGCAGTCCTCCAATGACACCTTCCCGGCGTCGATCCACATCGCCGCGACGCAGGCGGTGATCGAGGAGCTCCTGCCGGGGCTCGACACTCTGGCGCAGTCCCTGGAGGCGAAGTCGGAGGAGTTCGCCGGTGTGGTCAAGTCCGGCCGCACGCACCTGATGGATGCCACCCCGGTCACCCTCGGGCAGGAGTTCGGCGGGTACGCCCAGCAGATCCGCAACGGGATCGCCCGGGTGAACGCCGCCCTGCCGCGGCTGGCCGAGCTTCCGCTGGGTGGTACGGCGGTGGGGACCGGCATCAACACTCCGCCCGGCTTCGCGCCGCGAGTGATCGAGCTGATCGCCGAGCGCACCGGGCTGCCGCTGACCGAGGCACCGAACCACTTCGAGGCGCAGGGTGCCCAGGACTCACTCGTGGAGACCTCCGGGCAGTTGCGCACCATCGCCGTCTCCCTCGCGAAGATCTGCAATGACATCCGCTGGATGGGATCCGGACCCCGCACCGGACTCGGCGAGATCGCCCTGCCGGACCTGCAGCCGGGTTCCTCGATCATGCCGGGCAAGGTGAACCCGGTGATCCCGGAGGCCACCTTGATGGTCTCCGCGCAGGTGATCGGCAATGACGCCGCCATCGCGTTCGCGGGCGCCTCCGGTTCGTTCGAGCTGAACGTGATGCTGCCGGTGCTGGCCCGCAACATCCTGGAGTCGATCACCCTGCTCGCGAACGCCTCGACCCACCTGGCCACCAAATGTGTGGACGGGATCACGGCCAATGAGGAGCGCGCGTTGCAGCTGGCCGAATCCTCACCCTCGATCGTGACACCGCTGAACCGGCATATCGGATATGAGGCGGCCGCCAAGATCGCCAAGCACTCCGTGGCCGAGGGCATCACCATCCGCCAGGCGGTGGAGGATCTCGGCTATGTCGAGCGGGGCGAGATCACCCCGGAGATCCTGGATGCAGCGCTGGACGTTTCCTCGATGACGCATCCGTAATCTCATCCCGTGCTGTCGCGCCGGTAGCGCCTGGCCGGCGCAGCCGCAGCACGCGCGCGCAGTGTTGTGAATGCGTACTGGTCACGTCCGACGGCGTCCGGTCACCTCGCGAGGTGACCGGACGCCGTCGTTGTGGTGGGTGCCGGCCTCGACGGTTCAGCCTCTAGGACTGCCGTGACCGCGCCTGCGCCCTCAGCGCCCGCTGCATATCGTCGAGCCCCTCGCGCACGAACCGTTTCGCGGCCGGATTCGCCGGTGATGAGACCAGCCACTGGGTGACCCGGTCCACCGCCTCGGCGGAGGCCAACGGCAGCGGGAACATGTACGTGAGCGCCGTCGAGGCTCGCTGCACGCCCTTGTCTTCCCAGATGGTCTCGGCGGTGGTCAGGTACCGCTCGAGGTAGGGAGCGAGTAGATCTGCCTGTCCGAGTGTGGCGAAGCCCAGGGCGATCTGGCGCTGGGTCTCGTTGGCGACGTCGTCCCGTTCGATGGCATCGCGCCATGCCTGGGCCTTCGCCTCGGCATCCGGGCGGACGGCGCGTGCCATCGCGGCACGCTCCTGCCCGGAGATGGTGGTGTCCCGAGCCTGTTCAGCCGCGATCTGCTCTTCGCCGGCACGGCCGGTGCGGGTCAGCCCGGTCAGCAGCGCCCAGCGCAGATCCGTATCCACGCTCAACCCCTCAAGCGCCGTCGATCCGTCCAGGAGTGCGGCGATCAGATCGAGGCTGGCCGGCGTCTGCGCCGCGGCTGCCAGCGCGCGGGTGAAGGTGAGCTGGTGGTCGCTGCCCGGGGCCGCCTGCATGAGGAGATCACGCAGTCCCGCCTCCCAGGTGCTGCGAAGTCCGTCGCGCTCAGCTGGGTCGGTGTAGAGCTCGATCGCGGTGCGTACCGATGCAGGAAGGCGACCTACGGCGGTCAGGTCGGACTCGGTGCCGATCCCGGCCAGCACCAGGTCCACGAAGGTGGCCACCGGCATCTGGGCGTCGCGGGTCATATCCCAGGCCGCACCCCACAGGAGGGCCCGGGTGAGAGAGTCCGGCGAATCCTGGATGTGAGTGACCGCGGTGGCCAGGGAACGCTCGTCCAATCGGATCTTGGCGTAGGTGAGGTCGCCGTCGTTGAGCAGCAGCAGGTCCGGCTGGGCCTTGCCGACCAATTCCTCGATCGCCGTCTCTTCTCCCTGCACGTCCACCTCCACGCGCTCGCGCAGGGTGAGGACGCCGCCCGTCAGGTCGTACAGGCCGATCCCGATCCGGTGACGGCGCAGCGTGGGGAACTCCGATGCTGCACTCTGGCGCACCGTGAAGGAGTCGTACGCACCGCCGTCGGCGATCGTGAACTCCGGGGCGAGGGTGTTCACCCCGGACGTCTTCAGCCATTCATCTGCCCACGAGGCGAGTTCGCGGCCGGAGGAGGCCTCCAGCGCGTGGAGTAGATCGGTGAACTCGGTGTTGGAGAAGGCATGCTCGGTGAAATACGCGCGAAGCCCGGCGAGGAACTCCTCCAGTCCCACCCAGGCCACCAGCTGCTTCAGCGTGGAGGCACCTTTGGCGTAGGTGATTCCGTCAAAGTTGACCTCCACGGCCTCCAGGTCATGATTGTCCGCGGCGATCGGGTGCGTGGAGGGCAGCTGATCCTGCCGGTAGGCCCAGTTCTTGCGAGCATTCGTGAAGGCAGTCCATACCTCGGTGTACTCGGTGGCGCTGGCCATCGCGTGGTGCGAAGCCCACTCGGCGAAGGACTCGTTCAGCCACAGGTCGTCCCACCACTTCATGGTGACGAGATCCCCGAACCACATGTGCGCCATCTCGTGCAGGATCGTGTTCGCGCGCTGCTGGTAGAAGGAGTGGGTCTGCCGTGAGCGGGGTAGGTACTCGTCCCGGAAGGTGACCGCGCCGGCGTTCTCCATCGCGCCCATGTTGTACTCCGGCACATACAGCTGGTCGTATTTGCCGAAGGCGTAGGGAACGCCGAAGGTCTCCTCGAAGAAGGCGAAGCCCTGCTTGGTGATGCGCAGCAAGGTCTCGACGTCCAGGTGTTCGGCCAGGGACTGGCGGCAGTAGTGGCCCAGCGAGATGGTGCCGTGGGCACCCTCGTAGGAGTCGAGCACCTCGTGGTACTCGCCCGCCACGAGCGCAGTGATGTATGTGGACATCCGCTCGGTAGTGGGAAAGGACCAGGTGGCGGTGCCCTCGCCAGCGGGGGCAGGCTCAGGGGTGGGTGCGTTGGAGATGACCCGCCACCGCTGCGGTGCCGTGACGGTGAAGGTGAAGACGGACTTCAGGTCGGGCTGCTCGAAGGTGGTGTACACGCGGCGGGCGTCCGGCACCTCGAACTGGGTATAGGTGTAGACCCGGCCGTCGGCGGGGTCGACGAATCGGTGCAGTCCCTCTCCGGTGCGGGAGTACGGCAGCGTCGCCACCACGCGCAGCTCGTTCTGCTCGGCCAGGTCACGTAGCAGGATGCGGGAATCACGGTAGACGGCGGCCGGGTCGAGTTCGGCGCCGTTCAGGGTGATCTGGTGGGCTTCGGCGCCCACGAGATCAGCGAAGGTAGCGGCGCCGGGTTGCGAGCAGGAGAACCGGATCACGGTGGTGCTTGCGAAGTGGGTGTCCGAACCGGTCAGGTTCAGATCGATGGTGTACGAGTCGACGGTGAGGAGGGCGGCGCGGGTAGCGGCCTCGTCTCGCGTGAGATTAGTTCCAGGCATGGTTCCGAGCATGCCATGCCGGACTGACAGCGATGCGCGCTGTCAGTCGTGGGTGGCGCAGTCCTCGGTGTGCGCGTGCACCTCGACCCCTCGCCGTCGGGCGCGCTCGCTCTGTTCGAGCTTGAGGAGCATGTGATCCAGCGCTCCAGACTCCGTCTCGAATGTCCGACGGGTGGACTCCTGGATGAAGGCCCGCTCCAACGTCAGGTAGACGTCCCAGACCGTCCCGTGCGCCGCACTGCGTGGCTCGAAGACGACGACGTCCTCCCGGATGGTCGACTCGTCGAGGAAGCACGCGTCACGTTCCCAGCCGCGCCGCGTGATGATCTCCATCAGGGCGGGACGAGTGAGGGGAATGGACACGCCACGAGCGTACTGCTGCTCTGTACCACTGGATCGGTGTGAGACGCCGGCGTGCGTTCACGAGGATCACGACGGCGGACTGGTGCGTTCGTCCTGATCGTCGCGTTTTCGCTGGTCAGGGTGAATGTCGGTGGTCGATGACAGGCTCCGTGTCATGACGTCGACACCCGCTCCTACACTGGATCCGGCCGCAGCGCCGGATGGGTCCAGTGTGCGGGCGGTGGCGCGGGAAGCACAGGTTCGATTGGCCGCCGCGGCTGTGGGTGAGGATGAACTCACTCGACTGACGAACGCCGAGCGGGTGGACCTGCTGCGCGAGTTGGAGGATCTGGTCGGCTCGGCAGCAGCTGTTCAGGCTCGCCTCGCGGCTGACCTGGACGTAGCGGTGCGAGCCGAGCGCGCGGTGGCGGGCGTGCCGGCCGAGCGTCGCGGCGCCGGGGTGGCCGCGCAGGTGGCGTTGGCCCGGCGAGTCTCTCCCGCGCGAGGCAGCCAGTATCTCGGGATGGGGAAGGCGCTCGCGAGGGAGCTGCCGCACACGATGGCCGCGCTGGCAGCGGGTGAGCTGAGCGAATGGCGGGCCATGCTCCTGGTGCGCGAGTCCACCTGCCTCACGCTTGAGGACCGCGGGGCATTCGATGCGCAGCTGTGTGCCGATCCGGCCCGGTTCACCGGCTGGGGTGACAAGCGGTTCATCGCGGAAGCGCGAGCATTGACCGCCCGGCTCGACCAGGCAGCGCTGGTGCGGCGGGCTGCGAAGGCAGAGGCTGACCGGCGGGTGACGATCCGCCCGGCGCCGGACACGATGGCTCAGGTCACCAGCCTGCTGCCCGTGGCTCAGGGCGTGGCCGTGTACGCGGCGCTTAGCCGGAGGGCTGATGAGTTGCGCGCCCAGGGCGATGCGCGGGCGCGGGGGCAGATCATGGCGGACACCTTGGTGGAGCGGGTCACGGGGCTCTCGTGCGCTGAGGGGGTGCCAGTGCATGTGAACGTGGTGATGACGGACCGGGCCCTGCTCGATGGTGCCGACGACCCTGCCGATGTCAACGACTATGGAGTGGTTCCGTCCCGTTGGGCACGGAACCTGATCGTGCGCGCTGAACAGCTGCAAGGGAAGCAGCAGCAGGAGCGAGCCTGCCAGCACAACGGTGCTCGAGAAGGGCCGGATGCCGCAGGCGGTCTGGGGGTGTGGGTGCGGCGCTTGTTCACGCAGCCGAGGAGCGGTGAGCTGGTGGCGATGCAGTCGCGCGCTCGTCGGGCGCCGGCCGGACTGGCAGCATTCATCAGGGCCCGTGACCGAACCTGCCGCACACCGTGGTGCGATGCCTCGATCCGACATACCGACCATATCGTTGACTATGCCGACGGTGGGCCTACCGAGGCCGAGTACCTCCAGGGTCTGTGTGAGGCTTGCAACTACGCCAAACTGGCGCCTGGCTGGTCGGCTCGCCCGGTCGAGCGCCGTGATTCCTCCCTGGTGCACACCGTCGTCACTCGCACTCCCACGGGGCACACCTACGCTTCCCGGGCGCCTGTACCGCCGGGGCCGCTGGAACGACCGGAATCGCCGCTGGCCCCGTGCACCGAGGCGGACGAATGGGCTGAGTTGTACGCCATTGAGATGCAGCAGGCGTATCTGCGTGAGCGAGCGCCTGCCCGGACGGACCAGGCGATCCGGCACAGCGTCCACGCGGAGCATGGCCAATGGTCGGAGCACGGCGTCCGCGCGGGGCGCGGCGTTGATGCTGAGCGTGGCTCTGATACTCGCCCCGCGGTCCTGGGCAGACGTGGCAAGCGGGCTGACCGCGATGACCGAGATGACCGCGATGACCGCGCGGCGTGAGGCCCCAGACTCTCTCGCCGTGAAGGGCGCTTACGGGGCGTCTCAGTTGTGCCTGAGCACCAGTTCGTTCACCACGCGCCCGCGCTCCGGCACGTAGCCCGTTTCTGCACCTACGTGCACGAATCCGTTCTTACGGAGCACCGCCACGGCGGCGTCGTTGTGCCGGGGGACTCGGGCGAACACCGGTCGATGCGGTATCTCCTTGAGGAAGGCCTCCAACGCCCGGGTGGTGATCCCTCGACCCCAGTATGTGCGGTCGATCCAGAATGAGACGCGGTGCTCGTCGGATTCCGTCCGCCCGCGGATGTGCCCGATCACCCGGGTTCCCGTCTCATCTTCCACCTCGATGGTTCGCAGGTTGGCGCTGGAATCCGCGCGAAGGTGTCTCCAGCGAGCATCGAAGGCCTGGCGTTCGTTCGGCGCCTCGAACATGTCCCCGGCCAGCGAGGCCGCCTCTGGATCGCGCAACTGAGCGAAGAAGGCATTCAGATCCGCGTCTCGTACCTCACGCAGGATGACGACGCACTCCTTCGACGCCATCTCCTCACCTCCCGGCTGGATCCTCATCGTAGATCGATGTGACCTAGGTCACCAGATGGGGCGACGACGAGCTCGTCAACCTCCGAGCACAGCAACCGCCTCGCGGGCGATCTCCCATTCCTCATTGGTGGGAACCACGAGCACGGCCACCCGTGACTCCGCGGTGGAGATCCGTACCGTGCCACGGGTCTCATTCGCCACCGGATCGAGCGAGATCCCCAGGCTCTCCAAGCCCGCAAGAGTTCTGGCGCGCACGGGAGCGCTGTTCTCTCCGATTCCAGCCGTGAACACCACAGCGTCCACGCGCCCGAGCACGGCTGTGTAGGCACCGATGTACTTGCGGAGGCGGTAGCAGTACACCTCCAGCGCGAGCCTCGCGTTCTCGTCACCCGCGTCGACTCCAGCTTCCACGTCCCGCATATCGTTGCTGCCGGCAAGCCCGAGCAAACCGGACCGCCGATTCATGATCGTGTCGATGGCATCGATGTCCATCCCGGCTGTGCGCGCCAGGTGGAAGACCACTGCCGGGTCGATGTCTCCCGTACGGGTGCCCATCACCAAGCCCTCCAGCGGAGTCAGGCCCATCGAGGTGTCGACGGAGTTCCCGTTCGCCACTGCGGTGGCCGAGGCGCCGTTGCCCAGGTGCAGGATGATCAGATTCGCCTGCTCAGGTGCGATGCCGAGCTCGTGCGCTGCCGCCCTGGCCACGTACTGGTGCGACGTCCCATGTGCGCCGTAGCGGCGGATGCGGTGGGCCTGTGCCACCTCGCGGTCGAGTGCGTAGGTGGCCGCATGGGCCGGCATGGTGCGGTGGAAGGCGGTGTCGAACACAGCCACCTGGGGCAGGTCCGAGAACGTCTCTCGCGCCGCGCGGATACCGGCCAGATTCGGCGGATTGTGGAGCGGGGCCAGGTCCGAGACGTCCTCGATCGCCGCCTCCACCTCGGGCGTGATCAGCACGGACTCGCTGAACTCCGGACCGCCCTGCACCACCCGGTGGCCCACCGCGGCCAGGTTCACGCCAGCGAGGTCGGGGCCGTGCTCGGAGAACGCCTCGGACATCGCTGCCATGGCCGCAGCATGATCCGGCACGTCGACCTCGCGCTCGTGATCGCAGTCGCCGACGGTGTGGCTCACCTGTCCTGTCTTCTCGCCAATTCGCTCAATCAGTCCGGTGGCCAGCGCCGCCCCGGAGGAGGCATCCACCACCTGATACTTGAGAGAGGAAGAGCCGGCATTGATGACCAGCACATGCTGCGCCGTCGGGCGTGCTGCATTCATGCCGGCTGACCGTCCTTCTCGTTGCTCGGATCGCCGTCGGCCTGGATGGCGGTGATGGCCACAGTGTTGACGATGTCCTGCACCAGCGCCCCCCGGGACAGGTCGTTCACCGGCTTGCGCAGCCCCTGGAGCACGGGCCCGACGGCGACCGCACCGGCACTGCGCTGCACTGCCTTGTACGTGTTGTTGCCGGTGTTCAGGTCGGGGAAGATCAGCACTGTCGCCCGGCCGGCGACGTCCGAACCCGGCATCTTCGTACTGGCGGTCGCCGGGTCCACGGCCGCGTCGTACTGGATGGGTCCTTCGACGACCAGGTCCGGGCGCCGCCGACGCACCTCGGCAGTGGCCGCACGTACCTTGTCCACGTCCGCGCCCGACCCGGACTCACCGGTGGAGTAGGACAGCATCGCAATCCTCGGCTCCACCCCGAATTGGGCGGCAGTCGCCGCTGAGGAGATGGCGATGTCGGCGAGCTGGTCGGCGGTCGGGTCCGGGTTCACGGCGCAATCGCCGTACACCAGCACCCGATCCTGCAGGCACATGAAGAAGACCGAGGAGACGATGGACACGTCCGGGAGGGTCTTGATGGTCTCGAACGAAGGTTTGATGGTGTGCGCGGTGGTGTGCCGGGCGCCGGAGACCATCCCGTCAGCGAGACCCTCGTAGACCATCAGAGTGCCGAAGTAGGAGACGTCGGTGACGATCTCCCGGGCTCGTTCGACGGTCATTCCCTTGTGCTGGCGCAACTCGGTATACGTGAGGGCGAACCGCTCCCGCAGCTCGCGATCGTGCGGGGACAGAACCGTGGCGGCACCGATATCCAGCCCGAGTTCACTGGCCCGGGCCCGGATGACCGCTTCGTCCCCGAGCAGGGTGATCGCTGCGACGTCGCGGGCGAGGAGAGTGCTCGCAGCGCGCAGGATCCTGTCGTCCTCCCCTTCGGGCAGCACCACATGTTTGGCACCTGCACGGGCCCGCTCGAGGAGTTCATGTTCGAACATCAATGGGGTGACCACCTCGCTGCGTGGCACGTTCACCGCGTCCATGAGGGCGTCGGCGTCCACCGCGTGCTCGAATGTGGATCGCGCCAGATCCAGCTTGCGCTGGGATCCGGTGGAGAGCAGCCCTGGCGTGCGGGCTGCGCGGCTCGCCGTCTCGAACGTGCCGTGGCCGGTGGTGATGATCGGGAGTTTCTGCCGGAGCCCGTCAACCAGGCGCGTGGTCTGCTCCGATGGCGCGAAGCCGCCGTTCAGGATGAGCCCGGCGAGGGAAGGGAAGTTCTCCGCCGCGTGTGCCGCCACCAGTGCGAGGATCACCTCGGAACGGTCCCCGGGCACGATCACCACGGCGCCGTCGGAGAGTCGTTCGAGGATGTGCTCCATCGTCATCCCGCCCACGATCAACTCCTCGGCCTCGCGGTCGAGGAGTTCGGAGTCGCCGGCTGCCAAGGTGCCGTCCACGGCCGCCATCAGGTCCCGAACGCTCGGTGCAGCCAGCAGCGGTACGTCAGGCATCACCCACGCCGGGACGTCGAGGTCGGCGAGTGAGGCGCGGATCGGCTCGAGGCCCGCTGGCGCGGCCCTGTTGGCCACCACGGCCACCAGTCGTGCATGGGCGGCGGTCAGCTCCGTGGCCGAGACGTCCACCATCTGGCGGACGTCCGCAGGATCACGCTCGACGGCGGAGACCACCAAGACCACCGCCGAACCCAGGTTCGCGGCCACCCGGGCGTTGAACGCGAGCTCGGTGGGCCCGGCCACGTCGGTGTAGTCCGAGCCGACGATCACGACGGCCTCGCACTGATCGGCCACCCGGTGATACCGGTGCACGATCGTGGACAACGCTTCGTCCGGGTCGGCATGGACGTCCTCGTACGAGACGCCCACGCACTCGTCATAGTCCAGATCGACGGCGTCGTGGCCGAGGAGCAACTCCACGACGGGATCCCGGTCCGAGTCTCCCCGGGTGATCGGGCGGAACACTCCGACTCGCGTCACGCGGCGGACGAAGGACTCCACGAGACCCAGGGCGACCGAGGACTTTCCCGTGTGACCCTCCGGAGAGGTCACGTAGACACTGGTCACCATCACGGCTCCTTGTTCGGCGCGTGCCCCGGCGCGGTGGTGCGGGCAGTTGGATGCTCGGGCAGATCGTGGCCAACGCTACCGGGGCAGCGACCGATTGCGGGTGGGCCCTTGGTCCCGGACGAGGGATTGTGCCAGTGGGCGCCGTACCGCCGTACCCTGGTGAGGTGGGCACAGGCGGGCGAGCAGCCGAGCAGTCAGCGCGATCCCGCAGCGGCGCGGCGGACTGGCTGCGCGCGGCCACTCGCCCCCGGCTCCTCGGGATCTTGCTCATCTTGCTGCTCGGGGCGCTGCTGTGTATCCGCCTTGGTGCGTGGCAGCTCGACCGGGCACAGATCCGCGGCGTCCAGGCCTCCGAGGTGGCCCAGTCCGAACGCTCGGACGGCCCGGCGCTCGCACTGGCTGAGGTGATGGAGCAGGGAAGCGGCCTCACCCAGGAGCAGCTCGGCCAACGGGTCGCGGTCAGTGGTCGCTACGAGCCAGACATGCAGTTCGTCGTCACCGGCCGCGGGTACGACGGTGAGCCTGGCGTCTATGTGCTCTCGGCGCTCCGCGTGAGCGGCGGCACCGAGGACGGTGCTCTGCTGCCGGTGGTGCGCGGGTGGGTGCCCGAGACCAGCGATGATGTGCTGGCAGTGCCGGAGGGAGAGGTGCAGGTCACCGGGTTCCTCGCCGGACCGGAGCCCGCAGAGCGGGGGATCGACCCCACGGCCGGCACCGGGGCCGAGGTGGAGGTGGAGGTGATCAGCCCGGCGCAGCTCGTGAACCATTGGGGCGGGCCGATGTACTCGGCGTATCTGCGCCTGGCCACCGAGGAACCCGTCGCAGGCACGTCGGCCGGCGAGCCCGTTCTCACACCGACCCCGATCGGGCCGCCCGAGATCACCGGCGGTGGGCTCAATGTGCGCAACCTCGCCTACGCAGCCGAGTGGTGGATCTTCGGAGGGTTCGCGATCGTGCTCTGGTGGCGGATGGTGCGCGACGAGGTGCGCCACCTACGCGAGGAACGCGACGCCGTCAGCACCTGAGCGCGCATCCCCACCTGAGCAGTCCAGTGCAGTCGACGCACACGATCGACGGTCCAGAGACTGAACGTCACGGATACAGCGTCACGGATGCAGCGTCACGGATGCAGCGTCACGGGCGGAGGGCGGTCGCGAACGCTGTGGCCGCATCCTCGATCTGCTGCTCGAGTTCGGCCGCTTCCCCGGCCACCGCCTGGGCCACGGCGGACTGCGCTGCGGCCGTCTCGCGCTGCCCACCCAGGGCTGTCTCTACTGCGCTTTCCTCCACGACGGCGGCCGTCCAGGTGGCCTGAATGGCCTCGCTGGACTCCACCTCGCCCGCAAGAGCCGATGCCGCATCGATGGTCGCAGCGCAGATCCCGTCCAGTGCGGGGGCCGGGCACTGCACCGCCAGGGTCTCTGCCACCGCACGGTTGGCCTCGGCGGCGTTCTCGGCACCGTGAGCCAGGAGGAGCGCTGGGTAGGTGCCGCAGAACTGCCGGATCGCGGCCATCGGTTCGCTCAATGCGTTGCGGAGCTCGGCGAGTGCGGCGGAGCCCTCGTCGAACCGGGTTCGCTCGGCGTCAGTGAGATCCAGGTCAGTCGGAGGAGCCGGCGGTTCCGGAGCTACCTGCACCGACTCGTCATACGCCGTCACGGCGGTGCACGAGGCGTTGACCTCGTCCAGTGAGTCCTCCGGTGAGTCGGCCGTGGGCGGCACATCCGGCCAGACCGGGCGCAGCGCCGTCCCGCTGACCGCATCGGCGATCGAACCGGCCGCGTCCGCCGGCACGATTCCGGCGCCGATGCCCGCGAGCTGCTCGGACTCCCAGGTGGCGATCTGGGCGCCCCAATGGGCCACGGCCGCTTCGCGTTCCTCGTTCTGACGGTTCTCGCGGGCGACGACGACGGCCACCACGATGAGCACCGCAAGCGCCGCGACAGCAGCGATGATGACCCGGGAGCGCCGGATGTTTCCGCGGTTCAGGATGCTGCCGGAACGCTCGGCTTCTCCAGACTGCTCGGCGTCGCCGGAGCGCTCGGCGTCTCTCGAACGCTCGGTCTCGTCAGAATGCTCAGCGTCGCCTGATGGGGCGGCAGGGGAAGGCACAGAGTCACGGTAGCCCCAAACCGCCGAGCCCATCGGCGCCTTGTCCGGAGTTGGCCGCCGGCGGCTGACCAGTGAGAGACTGGCGCCCATGACCGACTCCGAGGCCACCACAAGCGAGGGCACCACGGCGGACGCACAGGAGATGCGGGACCGGGGTGCCTTCACGCGCTACCGGATCATGGCGTTCGTGACCGGTGCGATGTTGCTGCTGCTCTGCGTGGAGATGGTCCTCAAGTACATCGTGGAAGTCAACGGCGTGGACGCCAATGGCGACTCCCGGCCCGTGATCGGCTCGTGGATCGCGTTCGTGCACGGCTGGATCTATGTGGTCTATGCGGTCACCGTGTTTGATCTGTGGAGCCGGATGCGATGGGGTTTCGGCAGGATCGCGCTCCTCATCGCCGGCGGTGTGATCCCGGTGCTCTCGTTCGTGATGGAGCAGAAGGCGCACGGCTGGGTTGAGGAGACTCTGGCCACTCGCCAGCGATCCGAATGACCCGTTGGCTCGCAGTGTGGCCCGCCGGCCCGTAGTAGGAGCACCCGGAGCGCTGGTCAACCGGCAGCTCACAGCGCGTGGGGCCGCTCCGCCGGTCAACCGTCACGTCGCAGAGTGTGAGGTCGGTCCGCCAGTCGACCGTTGCGTCGCAGAGCGTGAGGCCGATCCGCAGGGTGTGGCGCCGCCCGCCGACTGAGCACGGCGCCGCACCATGGGTCGTCGCCATTATCCTGCTGGGGTGAGCGCACCCACGAAACCCCCCACGCCCCGGCCCGTTCTCGTCGTCGACTTCGGTGCGCAGTACGCCCAACTCATCGCCCGCCGCGTGCGCGAGGCCGATGTGTTCTCGGTGATCGTGCCGCACACGATGGCGGTGGCCGACATGCTCGCCAAGGATCCGGCCGCCATCATCCTCTCCGGTGGCCCGGCCTCGGTCTATGCCGACGGTGCTCCTTCGGTGGATCCGGCACTGTTCGAGGCCGACGTCCCGGTACTCGGCATCTGCTACGGCTTCCAGGCGATGGCGCGTGCGCTGGGTGGCACGGTGGCGCACACCGGAACACGTGAGTACGGCGGCACCACCGTGAGCATTGATGAGGCAGGGACCTTGCTGCACGGGTCCGGTCAGGCGCAGACCACGTGGATGAGTCACGGGGACGCCGTGCACGCGGCCCCGGCAGGCTTCCAGGTGCTCGCGACGTCCCCGGGCTCACCCGTGGCGGCCTTCGAGAACACGGAGCGCCGGCTGTACGGCATGCAATGGCATCCGGAGGTGAAGCACTCTGAACGCGGCCAGCAGGCCCTGGAGAACTTCCTCTACCGCGCCGCGGCGATCGAACCGGACTGGACTGCCGGGAACGTGATCTCCGACCAGATCGCGGCGATCCGCGCCCAGGTAGGCGATGCGAAGGTGATCTGCGGGCTCTCTGGTGGGGTGGACTCCTCAGTGGCCGCAGCCCTCGTGCAGCAGGCCATCGGGGATCAACTCACCTGCGTCTTCGTGGACCACGGGTTGTTGCGCCACGGCGAGGCCGAACAGGTGGAGACCGACTTCGTGGCCGCCACGGGTGTCAAGCTCAAGGTGGTCGACGCGGTCGATCGATTCCTCGATGCGCTCGCCGGGGTCAGTGACCCGGAAACCAAACGCAAGATCATCGGACGCGAGTTCATCAGGGTCTTCGAGGACGCCGCCCGGGAGGTGGTGGCCGCCGAGGGTGGGGCCGGCGCAGACGTCAAATTCCTGGTCCAAGGCACCCTCTACCCCGACGTGGTCGAATCCGGCGGCGGTGAGGGCGCGGCGAACATCAAGTCCCACCACAACGTCGGCGGCCTGCCCGATGACCTGCAGTTCGAATTGATCGAACCGTTGCGGACCCTGTTCAAGGACGAGGTGCGAGCCGTAGGCCTCGAGCTCGGTGTGCCAGAGGCCATCGTGTGGCGCCAGCCGTTCCCGGGGCCCGGTCTGGGCATCCGGATCGTCGGTGACGTCACGGCCGAGCGGCTGCAGACCCTGCGCGCCGCGGATCTGATCGCTCGCGAGGAGCTCACCGCTGCCGGGCTGGACCGGGCCATCTGGCAGTGCCCTGTGGTGCTGCTCGCCGATGTCCGCTCCGTGGGAGTGCAGGGCGACGGCCGCACCTACGGGCACCCGATCGTGCTCCGGCCGGTCTCCTCTGACGATGCAATGACGGCGGACTGGACGCGCGTGCCGTATGAGGTACTCGCGAGGATATCCACCCGGATCACCAATGAGGTACCCGAGGTGAACCGGGTGACGTTGGACGTGACCAGCAAGCCGCCAGGCACCATCGAGTGGGAGTAAGCACACCGAGCTGAAAGGGGGCGCATCATCCGTATCGTTCACGTCTCCGACTGCTACGCCCCGCGCGTGGGTGGCATCGAGAGTCAGGTGGAGGACCTCGCCGCGCATCAGGTGAGTCAGGGCCATTCGGTGCACGTGCTCACGGCCACAGCGGCCGACGCCGGAACCGGAGGCGAACTCGGCAGATACCGGCAGACGATCACCCAACTCTCCGGGGTACGGCTGCACCGGCTTGCCTCCCCGGTGACGTTCGGGCTGCCAGTGCATCCCCGTGGGCGGGCTCTGATCCGCCGGGCGCTGCAGCTGCTCGAGCCCGATGTGGTGCACGTGCATGCCGGAGTGGTCTCGCCGTTCGCCCACGACGGCGCCCGCGCGGCTCGCGAGATGGGCCTTCCGTTGGCGATCACGTGGCACTGCATGCTCGACGGTGTGGAACAGGCGGTCGCGATCGGTGCCCGGGTCACCGGCTGGCGATCCACCCCATTCGCACCCAGCGCGGTGAGCGCGGTGGCCGCCGAGCGGGTGGCGGAGGCATTGGGCCGTACTGACGTGAGCGTGATGCCGAACGGACTGGACCTGAGGCCGTGGCGGGCGGTCGCGGCCCGAGGCGACCGGACGCCGTCGGGACCGGGGGCAGGGCCCGCGCGCACCGGCCCTTTGCGCGTGGTTGCCACCCAGCGGCTCGCTCCTCGCAAGCGAGCCGTGCCGCTCGTACGGACCGTGGCGCGGGCTCACGAGCGGCTCGGCCGCGACGACGCCGGCAGGCCCCGGATCAGGCTCACCATCGCAGGGGGCGGACCTGCCGAGCACGCGGTGCGCACTGAGGTGGTCGCCGCCGGCCTGGAGGATGTGGTCAGTGTGCTCGGACGAGTGCCCCGCCCGACCCTGCCGACGTTGTACCGGGACCAGGATGTGTTCGTGGCACCGGCGATGTTGGAGGCGTTCGGTATCGCGGCCCTGGAAGCGCGGGCTGCCGGACTCGCCATCGTGGGCCAGCGGGGCACCGGGTTGAGTGAGTTCGTGCAGCATGAGCGCGACGGGCTGCTCGTTGACGGTGACGATGCGGCGACCGAGGCATTGGTGCGACTGGCCGAGGACGCTGATCTCCTCGCGCAGATCCACGCGCACAATGGCGCCGAGGCGCCGCCGATGTCGTGGGCGGAGGTGATCGGGCGCGCCGATGCCGTGTACGCACGAGCCCGGGAGGCGATGGGCCTCCCGGGCTCGACCGGATCGGAGATGGGCGACCGGCGCTAGCGACCCTTCGCTGCTGAGATGAGTGCGCCGACCAGCAGCGTGGCGCCTGCGATCGCGAGGATGCCGATGGTGACGGCGGTTGGATCGAGCCGGGCGCCCAGCCCGACGGCGATCACCACGGCGCCGAGCAGGATCAGCACCAGACCCCATACGACGGACCGCATCCGGGGTCCGCGCCGAGTCTGCGCGCTGGGATCGGATGCTCCGCCGTAGGAGACGGTCTGAGCGGGACTGGTGGAACTCGTGACGCTGCTGGGGCTGGTGGACATGGCGGTCTCTGTCTCCTCGATGTGGTGACGTTCTGTGTGCTCTCCCGTACTCACGGCTACCTCTCCTCGATCACGATCTCGCCGAAGCCGAGATCGACGTGGAGCTCAAGGGCCTCGACGGTGGCGTCGTTGGCCTCAGGCGAGGAGATGGTGACTTCTCGGTTGCCGCCGAAGCGGAAGCCGTAGTCGATGTCGCCGTCGATGGTCTGGGCCGCGCGGCCTTCGACCTGAGCGGTCCAGTCGTTGAGGTTGCGGGTGACGACCTCTCCGGTCACGGAGGTGTCGATAACGATCGGTAGTCCTTCCGGGACGAGCACGGTCAGTTCTCCCGCGCCCAGCTCGACCTCCACCGGGCCCGGGACCGTGACGTCCTCCAGATCGGAGAGGTCGACGATGAGCACGCCACCGGCGAGTTGGTCGTACCCTTCGGTGGCCTCTGCGGCGGTGGCGGGTTGCCACCTCTGTTCCCCATAGGCGCTGGAGTCGTTCCAATCGAAGCGGTGCACGACCTCGGTCGAGTGCACCATCGCCCACGGGATGGCCACCAGGGCCACGAGAGTGCCGAGCACCCCGAGGCTGCCGGAACGACGGCCCATCAGACCGGCGATCACGGCGCCGAGGCCGAACAGGGCTACTGCGGCGCCGAGGGCGACTACCGGTGTGCTCCACGTATTCGGTGTTCCGGGATCGGCGAACCACGGCTGGGTCCACATGGTTCCGGATCCGGTGTAACCGGCGTAGAGCAGAACCGCGACGACGAGGAGGATCAGGCCCAGTGTCACCCGCACCAGGGTGGCGCCCGGTCCGGGGACGCGGGGCTTCGGTGGTGGGGCCGGTGCTGGCGGCGGCTCTGGCAGGTGATCCGACGGCGGCACGGGGGGCTGACCAGGGGGCGGGACCGTCGGCGGCTGTTCGGCATCGACCGGAGGGGCATTCGATGCAGCGCCGGACCACGGGGTGTGGTCGGCCGGGGTGCTGGTGGTTGACATGTGGCTCCAGTCACCATGTGCGGCTGCGGTCGCTGGGAGCACGTGGGTCTCCTCGGGTGCAGGAGTGTCGATCGGTTCAGTGGGCCCAGCGGGCGCACCATGCTCAACGGGTTCGCTTGGCCCAGCGAATCCGTCGCGTTCGCCCCGTTCGGACAGCTCGCTCGGCTCGGATGGCTCGTTCGGTCCGGATGGCTCGCTCGGCTTGCTCTCGTTCACGGCAGCCGTTTCCGTGTTCTCCCTCTCGTCCTGACCGTCGGAGCTGCTGGTGCCGGTGGTGCCAGGAGCGTTGGCTGCTTCCTCGCCCGACGCGTGGGAGGGGGCCACGATGGTGCCTGTTGGCCCTGCCGCGAACGCCACAGTCGTCTCCGCTGTCCCTGCGGGTGGATCTGGGGGCGGGGTGCTGCCGGCACCCCAGGGACCTGCGGGACCAGCGGGACCGCCGGGCCACGGGGACCCCTCGGATCCGTAGTGCTGGCTATGCCCGCCGGGGCCGTACTGCCCACCTGGATCATGCTGTCCGCTGTACCCACCAGGAGCGGCTGGGCCCGTCTCCGCCGTCCCCGGAATGGAGCCTTCGTCCTGGCGTCGCTGGATCGCCAGGGCGATGACTGCGACGAGGGCGATCAGTGCGATGATCCCGAGGCTCACCGGCAGTGCGCCCCAGCCGCTCCACCAGAAGCCGGCGCGGGAGAGTCCGATCACAGTGAGCAGGAGGGCGCCAGCAAGAGCCGCGTCGAACCGGCCACGGATGGCCTCTTGCAGGTGAATGCGGCCGTCAGAATGCTCCGGTAGCAGCGCCCACGCCACCCCGTAGACAAGCAGACCGAAGCCGCCGAACAGGGTAATCAGCAGAAAGGCGCCGCGCACGATGAGCGGGTCGATACCGAGGCGGTGCGCGAGCCCTGCGGCCACACCGCCGATCCAGCGGTCCTGCGTGCGGGGGAGGTTTGCGCGTCGCAAGGAGTCGAAGAAGCCGTCGGCCGCTGGAGCCTTCGGATCAGATGCGTTCGAGTTCATGCCTCCAGTCAACCGGCGTGGCGCTCCTGGCGGTATCGGGGGAGACCCTGAACTAGCCCTGAGTTCGAGGCTGCTTTGTGGCTGATCACCCCTGATCTCTCCCTGAACCAGCCGCCTGAACCTCCTGCGACGGCCACCCGCGTGCCACGATGCTCTGGTGACCCCTCTTGCCCCCACCGAGCCCGGTGCGCACCAGCCGCGCCAGCTGGGCGCCGTGCCCCTGCGCCGGCCGGTCCACGGGCGGCGCCTGCTCGGTGTGTGCGTAGGACTGGCGAGGCACCTCGGGTTCTCCACGACCGCCGTCAGGTGGATCTTCATCCTCCTGACGCTGCTCCTCGGCGCCGGTGTGCTGCTCTACCTCTGGTTCGTGCTGACCGTCCCGGAGGGAGATCCGGAAGAGGCGGCGGCGGAGGAGCGCCCGACTCGGTTGACCCGCCTGGTGCCCCGGCTCCGGGCGACGACGGCCGCAACCCCGGTGGCAGACCTGGTGATCGGTGCAGCGTTGCTGCTGGTTGCCGCGGCGCTACTGGCCAGCCAGGTGCAACCGGGATTCGAAGCGGCGTGGTTGCTGCCGGTGGTGGTCCTCGTGGCCGGTGCAGCGCTCGCATGGAGCCAGCTCGAAGCGGCCGAGCGGCAGCGCCGAACCGGGCAGCCGGTGCGCCGTGCCTCGGTGCTGCTGCGCGTCGGCGGCGGTCTGACACTCGCGCTGATCGGCGTGATCATCTTCGTGGCGCGCGGGCGGCCGCTCGGCGATGTCGTGAACGGGGTCCTGGCCGGACTCGCCATCCTCGCAGGCACCGCATTCGTTCTCGCGCCGCTTGGACTGCGGTTGTGGCGCGATCTCGTCGCTGAACGGGCGGCCCGAGCGCGGGAAGCCGAGCGTGCCGACATCGCGGCGCATCTACATGACTCGGTCCTTCAGACGCTGTCGCTGATCCGCGCACGAGCGGACGATCCGGTGTTCGTGCGCCGAATGGCCCGCGGCCAGGAACGAGAACTGCGGGACTGGCTCTATGCCGACCGCCCCGATGAGGGCGACTCCATCGCTCAGGCAGTGCGCCAAGCCGCCGCCGAGGTGGAGGATTCGCATGGAGTCCCGATCGATGTGGTGACGGCGGGAGACGCCGTCCCTGACGCCGGGACCGGTGTGCTCACTGCTGCCACGCGGGAAGCGCTCGTGAACGCCGTCAAGCACGGGGCGGAGCCCGTCTCGCTCTACGTGGAGGTGAACGGTGAGGCTACCGAGGTGTTCGTGCGCGACCGCGGCGACGGGTTCGACCCGGAGAGCATCGACGAGGACCGCCACGGGGTACGGCATTCGATCCTCGGCCGGATGCGGCGGCACGGCGGCACCGCGGATATCCGCAGTGATGCTGAGCGAGGCACGGAGATCCGGCTGCGCATGCCCCACCTGGCAACCGATACCGCACCGAAGGACTAAGGGAGAATGATGACGCTGCGTGTGGTGCTGGTGGACGACCACCGGATGATCCGAGCAGGGGTTCGTAGCGAACTGGCTGAGGACATCCAGGTCGTGGGTGAGGCTGCCGACGTGCCGACGGCGATCTCCGCCGTCCAGGAGCTACGCCCCGACGTCGTGCTGCTCGACGTACACCTGCCCGGAGGGCAGGGCGGCGGCGGTGCGGAAGTGCTGAGCGGGTGCGCCGATCTGCTCGGGGACGTGCGCTTCCTCGCACTATCCGTCTCGGACGCCTCCGAGGACGTCGTCTCAGTGATCCGCGCCGGCGCTCGCGGGTACGTCACCAAAGCGATCGCCGGGAACGATCTCTCCGATGCCATCCGGCGCGTGGCCGGGGGAGACGCGGTGTTCTCACCGCGGCTGGCGGGTTTCGTGCTGGACGCCTTCGGCACTACGGCCACCGATGTGGCCGTCACTGATGACGAGCTTGACCGGCTCTCCGCACGTGAACAGGAAGTGATGCGGTTGATCGCGCGCGGATACACCTACCGGGAGGTAGCCGGAGAGCTGTTCATCTCGATCAAGACCGTAGAAACGCACGTCTCGGCGGTGCTTCGCAAGCTGCAGCTCTCCTCCCGGCATGAGCTGACCCGGTGGGCGGCGGTGCGGCGGCTCTTGTGAGGCGCGTGACGGACGCGTGTTCCGGTCGCCCGACGATCGCAGGTAAGGTGAGCCTATCCAAATGTTCTGGAGGGCTCTGTGTCTGTTTCTGCTATCCGACGGCGAGGCCCGGCCTCCGTTGTCGGCGCCTTTGCCGCTGTGCTTGTCTTGTCTGCTTGTGGTGGGGGCGGAGCGGATGCTTCGTCCGGGGCCGATGATCAACCGGAGACGCGCACGGTCGAGCATGCGCTGGGCACTGCTGAGATTCCCGCCGATCCGCAACGGGTTGTGATGACGGAGTCGGCCGGGCTTGGCCTCCTGATCGGCCTGGGGGTCACCCCTGTGGCGGCCCCGCTGTTCGGCGGGTTCAGTGAGTTGCCCGACTACGTGAGTGCCCAGCTTCCTGATGACTTCACCGTTGTTGGCACCCCCAGGGAGCCGAATCTCGAGGCGATCGCCGCACTCGAACCCGACCTGATCATCGGGGTCGACTTCATTGTCAGCGAGAATCTGAACTCGCTCGAGGGCATCGCTCCTACTATTGCGTACCACGGATTTGATGAGCGGGGTCGAGGGACCGGATGGACCGAGCAGCTCACCGAGCTCGGCGAGTTGCTCGCCCTCGAGGACGAGGCCATCCAGAACATCAAGGACTTCGAGGACCGTGTGGCTAGCATCGATGCACAACTTCCCGATAGCGGGGAGACCATTGCGGTGCTGCGAGCGCGCCCTGATGAACTGCGCTTCTACAACACCTCCAGCACGCTGAGTTCTTCCGTGATCCAGAACCTGCAGCACATCACTCTCGTCGATCCCGCATTCGGTGAGGTCGCGGACAGCGGATCTCCATGGTCAGTGATCGCCCTGGAGAACCTGCCCGAGATATCCAGCGATTGGATCTACGTTGTGCCGGACAGCGCTGCCGAGTTGGAGACCTTGCAGGCTCAGCCGTTGTGGGATCGGATCCCTGCGGTGCAGGCCGGCCAGGTATGCGTGGCGGAGGAGTTCGCGGCGTGGTTCGAGGGCGGTCCGCTGGCTGCCGGGATCGTCGCCAGCGAGGTGGCGGTCTGCCTGACCGCGGACTGACGCTCGCATGCCCACACATTCGGTAAGGTGAGCCTATCCAAAGGTGTTGGGAGAGGTCTGTGTCCGTTTCTGTTGTCCGGCTGCGACGCGTCGCTGCCGTTGCCGTTGCTGGCACCGTTGCTGTTGCGCTGGTCTTGTCTGCTTGTGCTGGGGGCGGAACGGGCGCTTCGTCCGGGGCCGGTGGTCAGCAGGAGATGCGTACGGTCGAGCATGCGCTGGGTGCCACCGAAATTCCGGTCGATCCACAGCGCGTGGTCCTGATGAACTCGGCCGGACTGGACATCATGATCGCCTTGGGGATTGTTCCCGTGGGTGCCGCCTTGTGGGGCGGAATCAGTGAGGTCCCGGACTATGTGAGTGCGCATCTTCCTGATGACTTCACCATCCTGGGAACCTCCACGGAGCCGAACCTTGAGGCAGTTGCAGCACTCGAACCCGACCTGATCATCGGCATCGACAACATCGTCAGCGACAATCTGAGCGTTCTCGAGGGCATCGCGCCCACAGTTGCTTACCACCGGCGGGACGAGCAGGGCGTAGCGGTCGGATGGACCGAGCACATCACCGAACTCGGTGAGCTGCTCGATCTCGAAGACGAAGCGGCGCAACGCATCGCGGCGTTTGAGGAACGTGTCGCCGAGGTTGACGCACATCGTGCCGACACTGGTGAGACTATCGCGATGCTGCGGGCACGATCCGAGGAAGTGCGCTTCTACGACACGACCAGCACGCTGAGCTCCAACGTCCTGCAGAGCATGCAGCACGTCACCCTGCTCGATCCGACGTTCGGCCAACCTGTCGAAGACGGCGCCGCTCCGTGGCTAGTGATCTCAACGGAGATGTTGACCGAGATCCCCAGTGACTGGGTCTATATCGTGCCCGATAGCGATGCCGACCTGGAGGCTCTGCAGGCTCAGCCCTTGTGGGAGCAGGTCCCTGCGGTGCAGGCGGATCAGGTGTGTGTTGCTGAGGAGTTTGCGGCGTGGTTCCAGCCCGGTCCGCTGGCTGCCGAGATCGTCGCCAGCGAGGTCGAGACCTGCCTGACCCAGGGCTGATCCGGCCCGGGTCTGCTCATGCGCTCGTCCAGGCGCTGTACTAGCACGTGAATGGAGAATCCCATGGCTCGCATGCTCCTTCGGGACAGCGACATCTATCCCGTTGCGCTCCGTGAACTGAGCGTCCTGCGGATCAGTGACGTGACCTCCCAGATGCGCCGGGTCACGCTGACCGGTGAACAACTGCGTCCGTTCATCTCCGGCGACGTCCCCGTGGCGGAGTTCCGTAGCACGGGTTTCGATGACCACATCAAGTTGTACTTTCCCTACCCGGGCCAGTCGGAGGTGCTGTTGCCGGCGCAGCGGGCAGGACGGCTCGATTTCGGAACCGGCACGAGGCCGGTGATGAAGAGCTACACCGTGCGCCGCTGGGACCGGGACAAAGCGAAGCTGGACGTCGATTTCGTCCGCCACGGCACCGGGGTGGCCACCACGTGGGCGTACCGGTGTGCGGTCGGAGACCGGATCCACATCTCCGGGCCAGGACGCAGTCTCGGGCTGCCGCTCAGCACGGACTGGCTCCTCCTCATCGGCGATGAGACTGCCTTGCCGGCGATCGGTCGCTGCCTCGAGGAACTGCCCGAGGGGTACCGAGCCCAGGTGCTCATCGAGGTGCCCGACCACCACCACGAGCAAGAGCTCCCCACAGCCGCAGACGTCACGATCACCTGGATCCACCGGCACGAGGCTGAACCCGGGCAGCTCCTGCACGAGACCGTCACCGGGCTCGACTGGTGGCCGGGGGTCGCCTTCGCCTGGGTGGCCGCCGAGGCGCAGGCGGTCCGCCGGATCCGCTGGCATCTCCTGGAAGACCGCGGTGTGCCGAAAGAGGCGCTCCACCACGTCGGGTACTGGCGGCGCCGCGAAGTGCGCGCACGTCGCGATGACCCCTCGCTCCCCGACATCGACGCGGCGGAGAAACTGCCCGGCATCCGGTTCCAGGCCATGGCGAACCTTGCCACGCCGTTCGCGATCCGGGCCGCCGCCTCGCTCGGGCTCGCCGAGCTGATCGCCCGCGGCGTGGACGACCTGGACCGGCTGGCCCACCACACCGGCTCGGACCCCGCCGCGCTCGGCAAACTACTGCGTTACCTGACCGCGGTCGAGATACTCTCCCGCACTCCACAGGGGGCCTATCGCCTCACTGAACTGGGAGAGTTTTTAGCCCACGAGATAGTGACGGACCGGCTCGATCTGAACGGGGCTGAGGCTCGTCAGGATCTGGCGTTCGCCGATCTGCTGGATGCAGTGCGCGGCGACGGCGGTACCCACCATGGCAGCGGGCTCCAGGGGGCACCGCTGCGCGAGGACCCGAGCTTCCAGCACAGCCTCCTCGATCAGGCGGGCAAACAGGCTCAGTTCTTCGCGCCTGCCCTCGCATCGAGTGCCGCACTCTCCCGGGTCACCCATCTTTTGGTGCACGCCGACCCAGCGCACGTGATTGCCCGAGAAGTGCTCCGCCGCCACGAGGAGATGCGGCTCACGCTGGTCGCTCACCCGGCCCAGGCAGCGCCGCTACGCGCCGCCCTGGATGAGTCGCTGACCGAGACCGCTCAGCACGCTCAGGTGCAGGTGATCGACCAGCAGGACACGAGCGCGAGATCCGGAACTGCGCTGCCCGACGCGGTGCTGTTCGTACAGCAACTCAGCAGGCTCGCGGACGCCGATGCGGTGCGCGCGCTTCGCCAGGCCGCCCAGGGTGTTCGTCGTCGCGGACTAGTGCTGGTCCTCGAAGCACCTGTCGACGCAGTCATGCCGGAAGAGGACAGTGCCGCCGCCGATCTGCGTGACCTCGCCCTCTACGGCGGCGGGCAACGCACCGATGACGAGTATCGGGGCATCTTCGAGAGCGCTGGCATGCGCGTGACGGGTGCCGACGTCGCTGGACAAGGCAACATCGTCTACGTTCTCGAGCCGCAGGTGTGAGGAGTGATGACGTCATCGACCACCATCTCCCGTGCCACTGATGCCTCACCGCCCCGGGGTGTGGCTCGCACCAACCGGATGCGGCTGACCGGCCTGATCCTCGCGCTCTGCGGACTGGCTGCCCTCGCGCTGCTGTCCGTTGCAGTCGGGTCCCGACCGATTCCGCTGTCAGGAGTGCTGGATGCCGTCTTCAACTACTCAGGAGAGATCGAGGAACACATCATCATTGCGCAGATGCGTGCGCCCCGAACACTGGTGGGGCTCGCCGTCGGGGCAGCCCTAGGTGTGGCGGGTGCACTCATCCAGGCGCTCACTCGCAACTCACTTGCCGATCCAGGGATCCTGGGGGTCAGTTCCGGGGCGGCCTTCTTCGTGGCGCTCGCAGTCTCTGTCTTCGGGGTCGGCACGATCCTCGGATACGTCTGGTTCGCCTTCGCGGGCGCGCTGGTGGTCACGATCGCGGTCTATCTCATCGGTTCGGCGGGTCGCGGGTCGGCCGACCCGGTGCGACTCACCCTGGCCGGTGTGGCGCTCGGGGCCGTCCTTTCCGGGCTCACCACGGCAATGACGTTGATGGACCCCACCGCGTTCGACCAGATGCGCCATTGGAACGCGGGAGTGATCGCGGGGCGCGGTTACGACATCCTGCTTCCGGTGCTGCCGTTCCTCTGCGCGGGGGCGCTGCTGGCAATCCTCGCTTCGCGAGCGCTGAACTCCATCGCGCTCGGTGAGGACCTCGCCGCCGCGCTCGGCACCAACATTCTGTGGACGCGGGTTGCCGTCGTCGCCGCGGTCACCCTCCTGGCCGGCGGGGCGACGGCGATCGCCGGACCGATCGGCTTCATCGGGCTGATGGTCCCGCACATCGCCCGCTGGATCGTGGGTCCGGCCCAACCGTGGATACTCGGCTACACACTCGTGCTCGCCCCCGGACTACTGCTGATCTCCGACGTGATCGGCCGTGTGGTGCTGCGGCCCGGCGAAGTGCCGGTGGGGATCATCACCGCGTTCGTCGGTGCGCCCGTGCTGATCCTGCTGATCCGCCGTCGCAGGGCCAGTGGCCTATGAGCACGCAGACCGACACCCCTGTGCGCAGCCCTGCACGCATCGACTTCGGGCATGCGGTTATCCGGGTCAGGGCACGCCGGGCGTCCGTGCGCTTCGCCGCCCGCAGCGTAGTGACGGTAGCGGTGCTGGCCGCGATGGCCGCAGTACTCGCTCTGGTGGCACTCACTCTCGGTGACTATCCGCTCACCCTCACCGAGGTCGTACTCGCGCTGACCGGGCAGGACGCCGGGATGGCCAACCTGGTGGTGGTCGAGTGGCGAGCCCCCCGGGCTCTGGCCGCGGTCGTATTCGGCGCAGCGCTGGGCGTGTCCGGGGCGATCTTCCAGAGCCTGACCCGGAACCCGCTCGCGAGCCCGGACATCATCGGCTTCGCCACGGGGTCCTTCACCGGAGCCCTCGTGGTGATCGTCATCATCGGCGGCTCCTACGTGCAGGTCGCCGGCGGTGCACTGGTCGGGGGGATCCTGACCGCGGCCGCCGTCTACGCCTTGTCCTACAAGCGCGGTGTCCAGGGGTTCCGATTCATCATCGTCGGCATCGCCGTCTCGGCCATGCTGGCAAGCCTGAACACCTGGCTGATGCTCCGCGCTGAGCTCGAGGTCGCGATGAGCGCCGCCGTATGGAACGCGGGGAGTCTCAACGGCATCACCTGGGCGCAGGCGGGCGCGGGATCGGTCGCTGTGGTCGTCCTGATGCTGCTCGCCGTGGCTCAGTCACCCGGGCTGCGTCAGATCGAGCTCGGAGACGACGCAGCGAAGGCGCTCGGCGTATCGATCGAGCCGGTGCGCCTCGGCCTGGTGATCACGGGTGTGGCGCTGACGGCGGCCGTGACCGCCGCAGCCGGGCCGATCTCCTTCATCGCGCTGGCCGCACCACAGATCGCCCGCCGGATCGCCCGCACACCAGGGGTGACCCTGGCTCCGGCGGCAGCGATGGGGGCGCTTCTCCTGCTCGCTGCGGACGTCCTCGCTCAGCACGCCCTTCCCAGTTCTTTGCCAGTCGGTGTGGTCACCGTCGTCATCGGAGGTAGCTACCTCGTCTGGCTCCTCGTTCACGAAGCAAGGCGGCAGCTATGACCATCTCCGACACGCAGACCGGGCCCATCGCGGACAAGACCGGTCAGCCACCGGCGCGTCTCTACACCGACCGGGCCACGCTCGGGTACGACGGCCGGGTCATCTCCGACGCACTCTCGGTCAGTGTGCCCGATGAGTCCTTCACGGTGATCGTCGGAGCGAATGCCTGCGGGAAGTCGACGCTGTTGCGAGGCCTCTCCCGGCTTCTGAAACCGGCGGCGGGGCAGGTTGTGCTCGATGGCCGGATGATCATGAACTACCGGGCGAAGGAGGTGGCACGCCGGCTCGGGCTGCTTCCGCAGTCGTCCCTGGCCCCTGACGGAATCACCGTTGCCGATCTGGTGGCCCGGGGCCGGTACCCACACCAGGGGCTGCTGCGGCAGTGGAGCGAGGACGACGAGCATGCGGTGGCACACGCCATGGACGCCACTGGGGTGACTTCCCTCTCCGGGCGACTGGTCGATGAACTTTCCGGTGGGCAGCGCCAGCGCGTCTGGGTGGCTATGGTGCTGGCCCAGCAGACGAACATCCTGCTCCTGGACGAGCCCACCACCTTCCTGGACATCGCCTACCAGATCGAGCTCCTCGAGCTCTTCACCGATCTTCACCAGGAGGGTCGCACGCTGGTGGCGGTGCTCCACGATCTCAATCACGCTGCACGCTACGCCAGCCACCTGATCGCCATGAAAGACGGAGCAGTCGTCGCCGAAGGGCCCCCGTCTGAGATCGTCACCGCGGAGCTGGTGGAAGAGGTCTTCGGCTTGCGGTGCCTCGTGGTCCCCGACCCGGTGGTCGGTAAGCCCAGTGTGGTGCCGTTGGGCCGGGACCGCACCTGAACGCCGCGCCGTTGGCAGGTCCCGCCGCGCTGGTGCCCGGGCGGCGCCGATGGGCAGCCTCTGATGAGCTCGCTGCTGGCGCCTCCCTTGGATAAGTTAGGTTAGGCGTGCCTTATTGTTCATTGATGCCCGGCTCGCGTCACATGCGTGTCGCGCTACTTGCCATCACCTATCGAAGGGGACCAACCAGTGACTGCAGTCCGTCTCATCTCGCACCTGGACCACATCCGGCACTCCACCCACCGCGCACACGCCCTGTGCTCCCGCTATTCATCGGTGCGGGACATCACCCGCCGCCACTTGTTCGGACTGGGTGCAGTCACGACGGCGGGGGTACTCGCCGGATGTAGCACCACTGACGAGACGGGCCCAGAGACCGGGAGCCAACTGCTCGACTATGACTACCTGGAGTTCTCCGGTGAGGTTCCCGCCGATCCGCAGCGCGTCCTCGTGATCGAGGGCCGCGCCGACCTGGAGTTCGCCTTGACGTGCGGGTATCCGGTCATCGCTTCCGGGTTCTTCTTCGGCCGCGACGGCGCCCTCTTCGACGAGCTCGACGATCTGATGCCCGATGATTTGGAGACCTTCGACTTCGCCGAGACGAATGAACCCGACTACGAGAAGATCGCCTCGCTGGAACCGGATCTGATCGTGATGCGACAGAATGCGTGGGTCGGTGACTTTTACGGGAACGCGCGACTGTCGGAGATCGCGCCCGTCCTCGCGGTGGCGTCCGGGAGTACCGGATGGCAGCAGACGATGCGGGACCAGGCGACCAGGCTCAGGCGTGATCAGGTCGTCAACGACGAGATCGAGCGATACACCGATCTTGTCGAGGAGATCCGGGCGCGCTCTGGTCCCCAGCTCGACGCGACGACGCTGATCTACGGCACGGCCCTCGACGACGGCGGAATGTACGTCATCACCGATTCCCAGGCGAACGAGGTCGCGGCCGATCTTGGAATCAACGTTCCACGGTATGAACCGGGAGCTGACGAGAACGGCTACGTCGAGCTGTCACCGGAGAACCTCGACCAGGTCTCCGAGGCCACCACATTGGCGATCTACGCCTATGACGAACGCCCGGCTCTCGGCCAGACTCCGACCTTCCAGCTGTTGCCCGCAGCCCAAAGCGGGAACGTGCACAATCTCGACCTCACGCTGAACCAAGGGCTCGCCCGTGCTGCGTGTGCGATGGCGCGCCGGCTCGAGGAGATCGTGACCGCATGAGGGGGAGCGCATCGATGGCACAGGAGATGACGAGCGCGGTGCGGATCCGGATGCTCGGTGGCGCCGCTGCCGCGGCGGTGCTCGCGCTGGTGGCCGGCTGCGCCGCCGGCGAGTCACCGCCAACGGAGGGCAGGTCTGCGGACACCCGTGTGATCGAGACGCACTACGGCGAGGTGACAGTTCCGGAGGATCCACAGCGCATCGCCGCTGTCTCGTACAACACCGTCTGGCAGTTGCAGTCGCTCGACGTCCAGCCGGTGGCCGCGCAGGACTACAGCCGGTGGGCGCAGGAGTACACCGATGAGCAGAACGCGTTCATCGACGGCCTGGAGACGGTCGGGTCGTTCGGAGAGCTGAACTATGAGGCCATCGCCGCTGCCGAACCGGACCTGATCGTGGGGGACGCCTACGAGATCGATGAGGAGGTCTACGCGCAGCTGTCCGATATCGCACCGACTGCCATCTACTTCGGTGACAATCGCGGGGACTGGCCGACGGTCGTCGATGGCCTAGCCGAGGCGACCGGTGCGCAGGATGCACTGAGCGAGAACCGCGACGCCTATGAGGCGAGGATCGCCGATCTGCAGCAGTCCTATGCAGAGGTCATCTCCGACCAGCAGTGGGGCCTGATCGCCGCCGGCGACGGCGATGCCGAGTTCGTCGTGCTGTTCCCGACCGGGGAGATCGGAGCGACGCTGACCGATCTTGGTGTCTCAATCCCACCAGGTGTGCCAGAGCCGGATGAGGAACGTGCGGCGGTCGGGTACGCGAACTACTCCTTCGAGTACCTCGACCAGTATCTGGGCGAAGCCGACATCATCCTCACCCCCGCCAACGCGGACGGCAGCACGTGGCCGCCGCTGGACGCAGTCTTCAGTGACAGTCTGTTCCAGGCGCTGCCCGCGGCACAGGAGGGTGACGTGTACGAGGTCTATGCCGGTATACGGAGCTACTCGGACGCTCTGGAGTATCTCGACCGGCTCGAGGAAGACGTGCTCGCCCGCGTTGGCGAGTAGCGAACTTTCCGGTCTACGAGCAGCTCTCGACGGTTGCGCCGACGATCGCGGTGCAGTTCGAGAGCGCCTGACAGGAGCAGCTCGCAGCCATTGGGTCGGCGACTGGCATGGCTTACGCGACAACGGCTACGAGGAACTGGTCCAGGACGGTGTGAGCCTGTTCTCGTGCGCTGACGTTCTGCGGCTGCAGCGCAATCCACAGAGCCGCCTCGTTCATCGCTCCCGAGAGCTGGGCGGTCATTGCGTCAAGAATCTCCTCCGCAACGCCGGCTGCGCTCAGTGCCTCCCGTAGATGCGCCCCGGAGTTCTCGGCATCCAGGTGGCGCCATTCCTCCCAGCCAACGACGGCGGGCGCGTCCACGAGGAGTACCCGCACGGCAGGGGCGGCGGTGATTGCATCGAGGAATGCGTGTGACCCGGCCCGCAGTTGGGCTGCTGGGTCGGCGCCTGCGCTCTCGGCGGCTGCGACGACAGCATCGGCAACGTTGGTCTGGAGCCGTGACGCGACGGCACGGAAGAGCCCCGTCTTGTTCCGGTAGTGGTGATAGATCGCCCCGCGCGTGACGCCTGCGTCGAGGGCGACATCGTCGAGCGAGACGTCAGCGAAGCCCTTCGCAGCGAACAGTGTTGTGGCTGAGTCCAACACGTGCTGGGCGGTCTGTGCGGCAGCGGTGGCGGTTGCGCGAGGCATGGACCACTTCCTTTACGTGCGCAGAGTATGTATATTTCATCTTACATACTCAGTGTACGTAAAGGAGCCCGTCATGTCTGTCACCAGCCTCTACCCGGTTCTCATGTCGCAGGACGTCGGCGCTGCCGCGGCGTTCTATCGAGAAGTGATGGGGTGTGAGACCACCTTCGAGTCCGACTGGTACGTCAGTCTGCGCCTTGGTGCATTCGAGCTCGCGATTCTTGCGCACGATCACGCCACGGTGCCCGAGAAGTATCGAGCGCTGCCACGCGGGGTGATCGTGAATCTTGAGGTGGAAGACGTCGATGCCTTGTATTCCTCCGTGACCAGCCAGGCCGGACTTACGCCGGTGCTGCCCTTACGTGACGAGCCATTCGGGCAGCGGCACTTCATCATCGAGGCGCCCGACGGTGTTCTGCTTGACGCGATCCAGCCGATCCCGCCGACTGCCGAGTACGCCGACGCGTACGCAGCGTCCTGAATCGCGGCGCCCTGGCGCGCGGGGTCAGGGCGCCACCGGCCGGTGAACGGGTTAGCGTAGGCGCATGTCTCGTATCGCCATTATCGGAGGGCACGGGAAGATCGCCCTCCTGCTCTCACCGCTGCTGACCGGTCGCGGGGACGAGGTCACCTCGGTGATCCGCAACCCTGCGCACACGGCGGACGTCGAGGCCACCGGAGCCTCCGCCGTCGTGGCCGACGTGGAGAACCTCTCGGCCACGCAAATCGCCGAGGTGATCGCCGGCCACGACGCCATCGTCTGGTCGGCCGGAGCTGGCGGAGGTGATCCAGACCGCACGTATGCCGTCGATCGGGACGCGGCGATCCGGACGATGGACGCCGCTCAGTTGAGCGGGATTCTGCGGTTCGTCATGGTCTCCTATCTCGGCGCTGGTCCGGACCACGGTGTACCCGAGGACTCCAGCTTCTATCCGTACGCCGAGGCCAAGGCGGCCGCTGACGAGCACCTCCGCGAGTCCGCCCTGGACTGGACGATTCTGCAGCCCAGCCGGCTCACGGATGGGCCCGGAACTGGCGCGATCGCGGTGAGCGAGGTCAGTGGCGACGTCCCGCGCGCCGACGTGGCCGAGGTTGCTGCGCAGGTCCTGGCGCGCCAGGACACCGTCGGCACAACAGTGCCGTTCGTCGGAGGTCGCACCCCGATCGCGGAGGCGCTCACCGCACTGACGGCCTGACGGCGTCCCTACCGTCCGAGGTCTGCGATCGCCTCAGCGACGCTGACCAGGGCGTCCAGATCGTCACGCGCCATCCGCTCCAGCCCCGCGACTATCCGGATCTCGGTGTCCGCGGCCAGTCCGTCGCAGAGGTGGACCAAGGCACGGGCCACGCGGCGGTCCGGCACCTGCTCAGCCAGAGTGTCGATCCATGCCTCCTGTGCGGCGAGGAGGGCTTCGGCCGCGTGGGTGTGGGAACCGCGCGCGAGCGTGGCCACTGCGCCATAGCACAGCTCGAAATCGGTGTCCGAGTGCACCGATGTCCGGATCAGGTAGGCCACAGGGCCCTCCGGTGCTGCGCGCATCTGCTCGACGTCAGCGGCGACGAGCTCGCCAAGGTGGCTGGCCATGCCGTCGACCAGCGCTTCCTTTGAAGGGAAGTGATAGAGCAGGCCGCCCTTGGAGACGGCGGCGCGTTCGGCCACCGCTTCCAACGTGGCCGCACGTTCGCCTTGGCCAACGAGGATCTCAGCGAAGGCGTGCAGCACTTTGAGGCGTGCTGCCGGGGGCGGCGGCATGACAGTCAGGGTACTCGACGGGTAACCGACATCACGGTTTACTTAACCGTCCAGCCGGTATAGTAACGGGGTGTGCTCGGCCCCTAGCAGCCGTGCGGCACCTCGTCGCTCAAAAGGAGGTAGAGGTCATGACCCTCTCGTCGCCGGCCCCCAGCGCGGTGCCCACCGAGGCAGCTGGATCGCCAGAGCTAGGTAGGCGCGCACGGTGGGTGGCTCTCGTGGTGCTCATGCTGCCCGTGCTGCTGATCGCGATCGACAACACGGTGCTCAACTTCGCGCTACCTCAGCTCTCCGAATCCTTCCGGCCCTCCGGTACTCAGCTGCTCTGGGTGATCGACGTTTACCCGCTGGTGCTCGCCGGTCTCCTCGTGCCGATGGGTGCGACGGCGGACCGGTTCGGCAGACGGCGCATGCTGATGATCGGCTCGGCCGGCTTCGCTGCCGTCTCCGTCCTTGCCGCATATGCACCATCCGTCGAGGTCCTTATCGGCGCCCGCGCGTTGCTGGGCTTCTTCGGTGCGATGCTGATGCCCTCCACCCTGTCCTTGCTCCGGCACGTGTTCACGGACCGGAACGAGCGCCGCACGGCGATTGCTGTCTGGGCCTCGGGCTTCGGGGCGGGCGCCGCGCTCGGACCGGTCGTGGGCGGGTTCCTGCTCGAGCACTACTGGTGGGGGTCGGTCTTCCTGATCGCGGTCCCCGTGCTGGTATTGCTCCTCGTGCTCGCTCCGGTGTTCCTGCCCGAGTCGGGGGACCGGCAATCCCGACCTATCGATCTGGCGTCGGTGGCGCTGGTGCTGGTGGCGATGACCTCGCTGGTCTTTGCGATCAAGACTCTCGCGAAGGACGGGGTGACGGCGTTCGCGATCGCGACCTTCGCCGTCGGGCTGGTGCTCGGGGCGGCATTCGTGCGCCGGCAGCTCCGGCTCCCGCACCCGATGATCGAGATGAGCCTGTTCCGCCGCGGTGCGTTCTCCGGCGCCGTGGTGATCAACCTGCTCTCGGTGTTCGCGATGGTCGGCTTCCTGTTCTTCGCCTCCCAGGACTTGCAGCTCGTGCATGAGCTGGGCCCGATGCGGGCCAGCCTCGTGCTGTTGCCGGGCGTGGTCGGCACGATCGCCGCAGGGCTCCTGGCTGCTCGGCTGGTGCGCCGGGTGCGCCCGGTCGTGGTGGTGGCAGGGGGACTGGTGCTTTCCGCCGGTGGGTACCTGATGATCGCCGTGGGCGGCGGCAGTACGTCGCTGGGATTGCTGATGGCTGCGTTCGTGCTGGTTGCCGTGGGCGTGGGCGGCGCCGAAACCGTCTCGAACGACCTGATCCTGACCGCCGTGCCTGCCGACAAGGCCGGGGCCGCCTCCGCGATCTCCGAGACGGCCTATGAAGTGGGTTCAGTTCTCGGAACTGCAGTGCTCGGTGGTTTGCTCAGCAGCGCCTATGCCCGGAACGTGATGCTCCCTGATGGGGTTCCCGCAGCCGATGCCCAGGCCGCCGGTGAGACGCTCGGCGGGGCGGTCGAGGTGGCCCGGTCGCTGCCGCCGGCGCAGGCGGCTGATCTCGTCGCCTCCGCGCAGGCTGCATTCACCAGCGGAGTCGGGCTCACCTCGCTGATCGGGGCGGTCCTGGTGCTGCTGGCGGTCGGGGTCGCGGTCACCACTCTCCGGCACGCCCGTTGAGCGAGCGAGTTCGTCTTCGATAGGGAACTGACGTACTGTCAGCATCATGGAGATTGTGTACAACATCGTGCTCGTATTGCACCTGCTCGGCTGGGCCCTCGTGCTCGGTGGCGCGGTGTACGGGATGCGCTCGGTGACACTGAGCAAGGGAGTGCTGCACGGCATTCTGACGGCGCTGATCGCCGGGATCCTGATGGTGGGCATCGCCTCCGCCGGCGTGGCGGGTGACGAGCCGAACAACATCAAGATCGGTGTGAAGCTGGTGATCGCACTCGTGGTGACCGCCTTGGCGATCTACGGCAACCGGAACTCCGAGAAGGTCACGCGAGGATTCCTCGGCGCCATCGCGGGGCTCACTACCGTGAACGTGGCCATCGCTGTTCTCTGGAGCTGACTCGCCGCGACTCGCACGTCCCGCGATTTGTTCACCTGATGTTCACCTCGTGTTCTCGGTCCGTCCGACGCGTACAACTCGCCGAGCCGGTTGACTGATGGTGTGCCCATGAGTGACGGGATCGGTGGATGAGCCAGCAGGCCCTCGCGCGTGAGAGTGACCTCGTTGAGGACTCGGTTCGCGCACCCGAGGTGGGCGCTGGCCCGGTGCTCGCAATCGACGCGGATGTGCCAGTCCTCGAGTCGCCGTTGCGCGGTCCGTTCGACGCTCTCGTTCCCGCAGGCACGGCGCGTTCCGTCGTCAACTGGCTTTCCGTCGTCGTCTCGGTATACGTGCTGATCTCGGCGGTCGGTGTGATCGGGGCAGGGTTCAAGGCTGCCACCGGCGGCCAGGCCGAGGCCCTGTTCAGTTTCGCCAGCAACCCGATCGTGGCTCTCATGGTGGGCGTCCTGGCCACCGCAGCCACCCAGTCCTCCTCCACGACGACGTCCATCACCGTTGGGCTGGCGGCGGGTGGACTGCCGCTCGAGATCGCAATCCCGATCATCATGGGCGCCAACATCGGCACCACGCTCACCAATACGTTGGTGAGCGTCGGAATGATCCGGAACAAGGACGACTTCCGGCGAGCGTTCGCTGCTGCGACCGTGCACGACTTCTTCAATCTCATCGCCGTGGTCATCCTGCTCCCGCTGGAGTTGGCCACCGGATTCCTGGAGCGAGTCTCCGGCACGCTGGCCGGAGCGCTCACTGGCGTGGGCGGGGTGGATCCCGGCAGTGTGGACATCGTGGGTGGGGCGACGGCACCGCTGAAGGATCTGGTGGGCTCGGTCACGGATCCCGTCCCGGCGCCGTGGGGCGGGATCGTGACGATCGCGGTTGGCGTGGCGCTGATCCTCATCTCGATCACCTTCATCGGCAAGGTGCTCAAGGTGCTCATGGTCGGCCGGGCCAAGCAGGTGCTGCATGCTGCGATCGGGCGCGGCCCGATGAGTGGGATCGCCTCGGGCGCCGTGGTGACCGCGATCGTCCAGTCGTCCTCGACCGCCACCTCCTTGATGATCCCGCTAGCAGGATCGGGGACCTTCACCCTGCGGCAGGTCTATCCGTTCACTCTCGGCTCCAACATCGGCACCACGGTGACGGCGCTGATTGCCGCACTCGGACTCAGCGGGGTGGACGCGACGATCGGGTTGCAAGTGGCGCTGGTGCACCTGCTGTTCAACCTGACGGCGACTGTGGTGATCTTCGGGCTGCCATTCCTGCGAGCGCTCCCGGTGCGCGCCGCCCAGTGGCTCGCCAACCGGTCCGCAGAGAACAAGTCGTTCGCCGCGCTGTGGGTACTCGGCGTTTTCGTGGTGGTGCCCGGTGTGCTGATCGCTGCCACCAGCATCGCGTGAGAGGTCGCTCGTGAACGTCCCACATTCCGGCGCTGCGGATTTCGACGGCCAGGGGCCCGTCCGTGACGAGGTCGCCCGTTCCCGCCACCCGGATTCCCCACGCTCACTCGAGGAGATCGATGCCGCGCTCGCGCGGTTGCTGGCCGAGACTGAGGCGACGGTGAGTCAGCTCCGCGCTGAGCTCGAACGCCGTCAACACCAGGCGCAGCACGCAGAGATCGAGCGCCTCGAACATCACCTGGCCGAGGCCACGGTGAACTGGTCCAAGGTCAAGGACTTCTTCGACGAGGCGCTGCGTGAGCTCACCAGCCGGCGTGCTGTCGAGGATGAGCACGGACGCGCTCCCGACGACGGCGACGGGTGACTCTGTGGGTGCGGTCCATTCTGGTCGAGGGCACCCCGGCACCGTCAGCGAGGTCTTCTGGACGTTCCTCCGCCTCGGCCTGACGTCCTTCGGCGGGCCCGTTGCCCACCTCGGGTACTTCCGGGACGCCGTCGTGACGCGGCGACGGTGGCTGAGTGAGCGTTCCTATGCTGACATCGTGGCCCTGTGCCAGTTCCTCCCCGGCCCCGCGTCCAGCCAGGTGGGGATGGCACTCGGCCTGCAGCGGGCTGGAGTCGGTGGTCTCCTGGCCGCCTGGTTCGCGTTCACGATGCCCTCGGCGATCCTGCTCGTGGCCTTCGCCTTCGGCGTGACCTCGTTGGGGGATGGCGTCGGTGCCGGGTGGTTGCTCGGGTTGAAGGCCGCCGCCGTGGCCGTCGTGGCGCAGGCCGTGCTGGGAATGGCCAAGACTCTCACCCCGGACGCCAGGCGAGCCACCATTGCGGCGGCCGCGATGGTCGTGGTGCTGCTCGTGCCCGGCGCCCTGATCCAGGTGGTGGCGATCGCCGTTGGGGCAGGGGCGGGTCTTCTCTGGCTCCGGGGGATTGAGGGTGCCGGGGGTGACGACAACGCGCTCGAGCTGCGGGTCTCCCGCCGAGCCGGAATGGTGAGTCTGACAGCGTTCACCGTACTGCTCGTCGGTTTGCCGATTCTGGCCGGTCTCCTGGCCGACCCGACCGTGCGCCTGGTTGACGTGTTCTACCGGGCCGGCTCGCTGGTGTTCGGTGGTGGGCATGTGGTGTTGCCGTTGCTCGAGACGGCGACCGTGCCGACCGGTCTGGTCAGTCACGACACCTTCCTCGCGGGGTACGGTGCCGCACAGGCCGTTCCCGGACCACTGTTCACCTTCGCCGCGTTCCTCGGCGCCAGCTCCACCGTGGCACCAACGGGCCTGGTGGGTGCCGGGATCGCACTGCTGGCGATCTTCCTCCCAGCCGCGTTGCTGGTGATCGGAGTGCTGCCATTCTGGGATCGGCTACGGCACATCCGCTCGGCCCGCCAGGCGCTACTCGGTGTGAACGCTGCCGTGGTGGGTATCCTCGCCGCCGCCCTCTATGACCCGGTGTTCACCCAGGGAATCACCTCCCCGGCCACGCTGGCGCTGGCGGTGACGGTGTTCATCGCGCAGACCCGGTGGAACGTGCCGGCGTGGGCGGCGGTGATCGGCGCCGGCGTCGTCGGCTACTTTCTCTTGTGACCACGGCCACGGTTGTGGATACCGGTCCAGCCATGTCGGTATGAGCACATAGGCTCGTCTGGCCATGACATCACTGTTCGACGATCTTCCGCTGTTCCCGAGTGCGACCGTGCCCGAGGGCAGTGACTCGCACCTGCCTTCGATGCCACGTCGCGACCGCGACGATGACGCGGGCCAGGTGAGCGACGATGGAGGCCAGGCCCGCGGCGGGAGCGAGGGGCCGCCGTCGTTGGCCGCCGAAGCGCTCCTGGATGGGCTGAACCCGCAGCAGAAGGCGGCTGTGGAGCACTCGGGCGGGCAACTGCTGATCATTGCCGGTGCCGGTTCGGGCAAGACCCGGGTGCTGACCCACCGGATCGCGTACCTGCTGGCCACCGGTCGAGCGCGCTCGGGGCAGATCCTCGCGATCACCTTCACCAACAAGGCCGCAGCGGAGATGCGCGAGCGCGTCGCGGAGCTAGTGGGGCCGCGTGCCGCCACGATGTGGGTCTCCACCTTCCACTCCGCCTGCGTGCGGATCCTTCGGCGCGAGGCGAAGACCCTCGGGATCCGATCCTCGTTCTCCATCTACGATGCCGCCGACTCCCAGCGGCTGATGACGCTGGTGTGCCGGGAACTGGACCTCGACCCCAAGCGATTCCCGCCGAAGGCGTTCAGCCGCCGGGTGTCCGACTTGAAGAATGAGCTCATCGACCCGGACGACTATGCCGCCACCGCGGGGGAGTCGAACCCGTTCGAGCAGAACCTTGCCGCCGCGTACCGTCTCTACAATGAGCGGCTCCGGCAGGCTCATGCCCTCGATTTCGACGACATCATCATGTCCACGGTGAACCTGCTGCAGGCATTCCCCGCAGTGGCCGAGCATTACCGGCGCCGGTTCCGCCACATCCTCGTGGACGAGTACCAGGACACCAACCACGCCCAGTACGTGCTCGTGCGCGAGCTCACCGGTGCCACCGGTGGTGCTGACGGCCCCGACGGCGCAGGTTCGGTTGCCGAGGAAGGTGCGCCGGCCGCGCTCCCGCCCGCCGAGCTGACCGTGGTGGGTGATTCGGATCAGTCGATCTACGCCTTCCGCGGCGCCACCATCCGCAACATCCTCGAGTTCGAGGGTGACTATCCCAACGCGCGCACCATCGTGCTGGAGCAGAACTACCGGTCCACACAGACGATCCTGTCCGCGGCCAACTCCGTGATCGCCAAGAACCCGGAGCGGCGCGCCAAGAACCTATGGACCGACTCCGGCGCCGGCGCCCAGATCATCGGCTACGTGGCCGACAACGAACACGAAGAGGCCCGGTTCATTGCCGAGGAGATCGACGGGCTCATCGATGCCGGTGAGATCAGCCCGCGCGACGTGGCCGTGTTCTACCGGACCAATGCCCAGTCCCGTGCCCTCGAAGAAGTGCTGATCCGCGTGGGACTGCCCTACAAGGTAGTGGGCGGCACCCGGTTCTACGAGCGTAAGGAGATCAAGGACGCGATCGCCTACCTGCGCTCGATCGCCAACCCGGACGATTCGGTGAACCTGCGCCGCATCCTGAATGTGCCCAAGCGTGGCCTCGGAGACCGCGCCGAGGCGATGCTTGCCGCACACGCCGAACGCGAACGCGTCTCCTTCGGAGCCGCGATCGAGGATTTGGACAACGTGCTCGGGCTTGCGACGAGGTCCATGACGGCGGTGCGTGGGTTCGCTCAGATGATGCGTGAGTTGCGGGCGCTCGCGGACGGCGGGGCACCTCCGGCCGAGGTGCTCGACGCGGCCCTCGATCGGTCCGGCTATCTGGCAGAGCTGCGGGCGAGTAGCGATCCACAGGACCACTCCCGGGTGGAGAACCTCGCCGAGCTGCACGCGGTGGCCGCTGAATTCTCTGAGTCTGATCCTGAGGGCGACCTGGGTGACTTCCTTGAGCGGGTCTCCCTGGTGGCCGATGCCGATCAGATCCCCGATGACGATCAGGGCATGGTCACCCTGATGACCGTGCACACCGCCAAAGGGCTCGAGTTCCCGATGGTGTTCGTCACCGGACTTGAGGACGGCACATTCCCGCACCAGCGCTCTCTCGCCGACCCGAGTGAACTCGCCGAGGAGCGACGGCTCGCCTACGTCGCGCTGACCAGGGCGAGGCAGCGCCTCTATCTCACCCGGGCCGCCGTCCGGACGTCCTTCGGCCTCCCGAACGAGTTCCCCGCGAGCCGGTTTCTCTCCGATGTGCCCGAGGAGCTGCTCGACTGGAAGCGGGCCGAGTCCTCGATGTCCGCCCTGCGAGCGGGGGGCAGCGGTTGGGGTGGTGGACGTGCCGGGCAGGGGCGTGGCGGCTCGCGCGGACCGTCGGCTCCGGTGCAGACCACCACGCGGGGCGAGCGGCCGGCGAGCTTCGGCTCGGCCACTCCGCGTGGGGAGGTGCCCACGCTCGACATCGGCGACCGGGTCACCCACGACGCCTACGGCATGGGACGAGTGGTGGCGCTGGAAGGTACCGGGTCGAACACCGTCGCAAAGATCGACTTCGGTGACAGTGGGGTCAAGCGTCTGCTGCTGAGGTACTCGCCGGTGGAGAAGCTGTGAGGCCACTGCGTCGTTGCGGAGGCTCCTTGCGGAAGGTGTGAAGATCCGATGCCAGGCTGATTCAGCACGGTGACGAGGTGATCCTCAGTCGTACAGTGAGATTTCGGCTGAGGGGACCGTATGCAGACGATCGAGGAAGCGCAGGGCCGCAAACGGAACTGGGCAGCACGCCAATGGGCTGGCGTGTGCGCATTGTTGACGGTGGCGGGAGGGATCGCGACGCTGCTGCTGCCACAGGTGCTACGCGGGTATTTCAATCGGTCGCTGAACAAGTCGGTTGACGAATGCCATGCGATGGCCACGAACGGCTACTCGGAGTGGCGTATGGAGTACCGGTTCGAGGATTTCCCTCCACGGCTGCTCTGCCGTGATGAGGGTGGTCCATGGATCGTCGCGATTGATTGGACGATCGGCATGCTGACGTCCGCCGCCCTCACTGCTGCCTGCCTGCTCGCGACGGTCCTGCTGATCCGTCACGTCGTCCATGGCCGCAACGCCCCGTTTGGTGCGTAACTCCTCGTGTCGAACCGTGCGGCGGCGCGGCGTGTGTCCCGTGGAACGCCCGCTGCTGGTCATACGCTGAGCACCGACGGCTGGAGGGTGCGTGGCGACGAACACGACGATGCAGGGTCGAGGGCGGATCGAAGGCCTCGACGGTGTTCGCGCGCTCGCGATCGTGGCCGTCCTCATCTTCCATCTGCGTCCGCACAGCCTGCCTGGCGGCTACCTGGGCGTGGACGTGTTCTTCGTGGTCTCCGGCTTCCTGATCACCACGCTGCTGGTGCGCGAGTTGCGCGCGAACCGGGCACTTGACCTGACTGCCTTCTGGACCCGTCGCGCGCGCCGGCTGCTTCCCGCACTCGCCACTGTGGTGGTGGCCTCCGTGGCGCTGGCGTACTTCGCCGGGGATGACTTGCTGGTGAACATCGGCCGGCAGGTGGTCGGGGCGCTCACGTTCTCCAACAACTGGCTCGAGATCAGCGCCGGCTCCAGCTACTTCAACGCCACCTCACCCCAGCTGTTCGTGAACTTCTGGTCGTTGGCGGTGGAGGAGCAGTTCTACCTGGTCTGGCCGCTGCTGTTCGTGCTGATCATGGCGACCACGCGCACGGGTCGCCAGCGGGTGGGCGTGGTGCTCGGCCTGGCCGCAGCCTCGGTGCTGCTGATGGCTGTGCTCTACACGCCCGGCCAGGACGCCACCCGCGTCTACTACGGGACCGACACGCACGCCTTCGGGCTCATGATCGGCGCTGCCCTCGCGCTGAGCGCTGCCGGCGAATCCTGGAACCTGCTCGCCCAGACCTGGTACCGGCGTGCGCGGGTCCTGCTCGCCCTCGGTGCCCTCGGCGGTCTGGTGGCGCTCATGCTGGTGCTCGATCCCACCCAGCCGCTCGCCTACCGGGGCGGGATCCTCGCCGCCTGCCTGCTCACCGCCCTCGTGCTCGGCGCCCTGCCCGGGCCCACCAATGTGCTGCACCTGATCTTCCGGTTGCGGCCGCTCGCATGGATTGGCGAGCGCTCCTACGGCATATACCTCTGGCACTGGCCGGTCATTCTGCTCGTCGCCGCCTTCGCACCGGCGACCGCGCCGGACTCAGTGGCGCACTGGGTGCAGCGTGGGGCAGCCCTGGTCCTCACCCTCGCCATCGCCGCCGCCTCCTACCGTTGGATCGAAGAGCCGGTACGCCGGGACGGGTTCCGCGCCACAGCGCGTCGCATGATCGGAGCCCTCACGGCACCCGGTTCACTGACCCCGCCGCGGGTGGCGTTCCTCGGTACGACGGCGGCCCTCGCCCTGTTCGCGGTGGCCGTGTCCACCGCTCCCGACCGTTCCCAGGTGCAGATCGCCATGGATGAGGCTGCAGGAGTGGTCGAGGCCTCCGGGGCCCAGGCCGGGAGCGTCGCCGGGAGCGCAGCAGGTGCGCCTGACACAGATGATGCGCGTGAGGCAGGCACCGGTGATGGAGTCACAGCAGGGGACAGCGCGGATGGTGAGAGCGCGGACGGTGAGAGCGCGGACGGCGCCGCCGAGGGTGAGGACGGCGACGAGCCGCAGGCCAATGCGGACGACGGCGACCGCGCGGGCGAGAGTTCGACCTCGAGCGAGGGGCTGGGCGAGCGGATCAGCGGCTTCGGTGACTCGATGATGTACGTGGCCGCGCCCGGCCTGAACGCCACCTTCCCCGGGATGGCCATCGACGCCGAGTCCAACCGCCAATGGCCCGAAGTGGCTGAGGCGGTAGCGGCCGCCCTGGACGAGGGCACGGTCCGGGACCTGGTGGTGATCGCGGCTGGAACCAATGCGGGTGTGCGAGAGCCGGAGATCGTCCGGCAGACTCTCGACCTGCTCGGCCCGGACCGGCAGGTGGTGCTCGTCAACATTTACGGTTCCTCATTCTGGGTGGAGGACTCAAACGAGACCCTCGTCGAGATTGCTGCCGACTACCCGAACGTGGTGATCGCCGACTGGCACCAGGCGGCATTGGACCATCCCGAGGATCTGCAGCCGGACCGGATCCACCCGGACATGGAGGGCATGTACCTCTACGCCGAGGTCGTGCAGGCGGCACTGGAGCACCTCCCCGCTGATTAGCCGGTTCAGCGTGGGCAGCGCACGCGTGAGGTTGCCCACACGGCCACACTTCCGTGCGGACAGCGCTTACCCGCATCTCGCGGTCGGCCGTTGCCGCGGTAAGGTTGCCGAGGAAAGTCTCGATATCGAGGTATCGAGACTCATCGCGTGACAACAGAAGGGCGAGGCGCAGGTGGACCTGTTCGAGTATCAGGCACGAGATCTCTTCGAGAAGCACGGCGTACCCGTGCTGGGCGGCGTGGTCGCCACAACACCGGATGAAGCACGAGCCGCGGCCGAGCAGCTCCTCGGAGCGGGCAGCAACGTGGTGGTCGTCAAGGCCCAGGTGAAGGTCGGGGGCCGCGGCAAGGCCGGCGGTGTGAAGATCGCCAAGTCCGCTGACGAGGCTGCCGACCGTGCCCGCGAGATCCTGGGAATGGACATCAAGGGCCACACCGTGCACCGCGTGATGATCGCCGCAGGTGCGGATATCGCCGAGGAGTACTACATCTCCCTGCTCCTGGACCGCTCCGAGCGCCGCTACCTGGCGATGTGCAGCGTTGAGGGTGGCGTCGAGATCGAGCAGCTCGCCGTGGAACGCCCCGAGGCACTGGCCAAGGTAGCCGTCGACCCGCAGGTGGGCGTCGATGAGGCGAAGGCCACGGAGATCGCACAGGCCGCCGGGTTCTCCGCCGAGGACACCCCCAAGGTCGCCCACGTGATCCAGACCCTGTGGACCGTCTTCTCCGCCGAGGACGCCACGCTCGTCGAGGTGAACCCCCTGGTGAAAACGAGCTCCGGGGAGATCCTCGCCCTCGATGGCAAGGTCACCCTGGACGCCAACGCCGACTTCCGCCACCCCGATCACGCCGCACTCGAGGACAAGGCCGCTGCCGATCCTCTCGAGGCGAAGGCTGCCGAGAATGGCCTCAACTACGTCAAGCTCGACGGTGAGGTCGGCATCATCGGAAACGGCGCCGGTCTGGTGATGTCCACCCTCGACGTGGTGGCCTACGCAGGAGAGAAGCACGGCGGCGTCAAGCCCGCCAACTTCCTCGACATCGGCGGCGGCGCGAACGCCGAGGTGATGGCCGCGGGCCTCGATGTGATCCTCGGCGACGACCAGGTCAAGGCTGTCTTTGTGAACGTCTTCGGCGGAATCACCGCCTGCGACGAGGTTGCCAACGGCATCGTGGGCGCACTCGACCTGCTCGGAGATGCGGCGACGAAGCCTCTGGTCGTACGCCTCGACGGCAACAGCGTGGACAAGGGCCGCGCCATCCTCGCCGAGCGCAACCACCCGCTCGTGACCCTTGCCGAGACCATGGACGGCGGCGCCGACAAGGCAGCCGAGCTGGCCAACGCCTGAGACCTGCGGAAAGAGACTCTGACACATGTCGATCTACCTGAACTCTGATTCGAAGATCATCGTCCAGGGCATCACCGGTGGGATGGGTGCCAAGCACACCGCCCTGATGCTCGAGTCCGGTGCCACCATCGTCGGCGGAGTGAACGCCCGCAAGGCCGGCACCACCGTCAGTCACAAGGACTCCACGGGCGCCGACGTCACGCTCCCGGTGTACGGCACCGTCGCTGAGGCGATGGCCGAGACCGGGGCGAACGTCTCCGTATTGTTCGTACCGCCGGCGTTCACGAAGGACGCCTGCATCGAGGCCATCGACGCCGGCATCGACCTCATGGTGGTCATCACCGAGGGCGTTCCGGTGCAGGACAGCGCCGAGGTGTGGTCCTACCTCGAGGGTAAGAAGACCCGCATGATCGGCCCGAATTGCCCCGGCATCATCACCCCGGGGGAGTCCCTGGCCGGCATCACCCCGCACACCATCACCGGCAAGGGCCCGATCGGACTGGTGTCCAAGTCCGGCACGCTGACCTACCAGATGATGTACGAGCTGAAGGACCACGGGTTCTCCACCGCCATCGGCATCGGCGGCGACCCGATCGTCGGGACCACGCACATCGATGCGCTTGAGGCCTTCGAGAACGACCCCGAGACCAAGGTCATCGTGATGATCGGTGAGATCGGCGGGGATGCCGAGGAGCGCGCTGCGGCGTACATCGCCGAGCATGTGACCAAGCCTGTGGTCGGGTACGTGGCCGGGTTCACCGCCCCCGAGGGCAAGACCATGGGTCACGCCGGCGCCATCGTCTCCGGCTCCGCGGGCACTGCCCAGGCGAAGAAGGAAGCGCTCGAGGCTGTGGGCGTGAAGGTGGGCAAGACTCCCAGCGAGACGGCGGAACTCGCCCGCCAGCTCCTCGTCGGCTGACTCGACCGACGCCGACACGCCGCTCCGCCACCCTGGTGGCGGGGCGGCGTTGGCGCACCATGGGATCAATGAGCCCGCCCTCGGCATCAGCGCCGCCCCGGATCCCGCCCCGAGTGGTCGAACACACCTCGACCACCCGAGCGCTGCGGTTGCCGGAGGGAGGTCTGCGGGGACTGCTCGCCGGAGCCGAGGCTGCGCTGCTCAGCTGGCTCGTGGTGGTCGTTCCGACGATCGCCGGCTATGTAGCCACCGCCGATGCCCCGGCTCTCGGGTCGGCAGGATGGCTCGAAGCCGCGCGGATCGGCACCGCCGCATGGCTGCTCGGTCACGGCGCCACGATCTCCACCGCTGAGTTCTCGATCGGGTTGATCCCGCTCGGCATCACGATGCTCGGCATTGCCCTGACGGCCGGCTCGGTGCGCCGCGCACGGCTGACCGGTTGGTTGCCCGGCGCCATTGCGGCCGGTGTGTACGTGCTGCTGGCGGTCCTCTTCGTCGCTTTCGCCGGGGTACCAGGTGCCGCGCGTGCCATCGTTGGCGCGCTGATCGTGGCTGCCCTGGGCGTGGCCATAGGGTTACGCGCTGCCGCCCGCCCCGCGTGGGTGAGCTCCGCGGTCGAGAAGGTGCCCGACTGGGTCCGCCTGGCGCTGCGGGCCTCCTGGCGCGCGCTGGCAGTGCACGTGGTGCTGGCTACCGCCGCGGTGGTCGCCGCGCTCGTGCTCCAAGCGCCACAGGTGCGGGAACTGCACGAGGGGCTGCACCCCGATGCCGTGAGCACAGTGGTGCTGGTCGCTGCCCAGCTCTTCGTGGTGGCGAACCTGATCGTCTATGCCGCCGCGTTCCTGCTCGGACCCGGTTTCGCGGTGGGGGAGGGCACGCTGTTCTCCCCGAGCGGCGTGGAGGCCGGTCCACTGCCGGTGATCCCGGTGCTCGGCGGCCTCCCTGGCCCGGACGGCCTGGCGGGACAGCTTCCCGTACTCGGGCTGGTGGGTCTGGTCAGCGGTCTGGCGGTCGGACTGTGGTTGCTGCGCACGCTGCGCGGCCGTGCGCCCGGGCAGGTGGGTGCCGTGGTGGTGCTCACCGCTGTGCTCCCCGCCGCGGGCATGGCACTGCTCACCCTCCTTGCCTCCGGTGCGGCCGGTCCGGGCCGGATGGCCGAGGTGGGGGCGGATCCGATGGCCGTCGGGTTGGCGATGCTCTGGCAGGTGGGAGCGCCCGTTGCTGTGCTTGCTGTGCTCGGTCACTCGCTCACCGGGCATGCGTTCGCCCGTGTGACCACTCGCGCCCGCCGCAGCGGGAGCGTCTGGTGGGAGCAGGTACGCGGCACACCGTCCGAGGACTTCGAGGGCCGGCCGGGACGGTAGGAAGGGTCAACGCTGACCTCGCGGCGTTCCGACGATGCGCTGGGGGCTACTCCGTATCGAACCTGTTCGCGAGCGCATCGGCGTAGGCGTCCTCGCATTGCTGCTCGGCGGCGATCGTCAGGGCCGAGTCGAGGCACTCCTGGCGTTCGACCTGGGCATCCCAGAGGGCCAGCGGTGCGAGGGCGCTGAAGGTGAGCAGTCCCGCCATCCCCACGCCGAAGATCAGGAAGACGGAGAACGTGCCGGTGGCGCTGATCCGCCGGTGCACGATGAGGGCCCGGATCCCGAGCGCCACCGACACGGCGAAGAACAGCGGTGCGGCCAACTGCCACGGGATCGGCCAGTTCAGGGCCAGGAGACCGCAGAACATCATCACAGCGAAGGTCAGCACCGACTTGCTCGCTGCACGAGCCTCCTCCGGAGTCGGAGCACGCGAACCGTCCCGACGGCGGCCGCCCCCTTTGCCTTCCGGGTCACCGGAGCCGCCGTCACCCTGGTCGCTGCGCCGTTGATCATCCCGGCGGCGTCGTTCGGCCTCCCGATCCGGCCACTCACGCTTGGGCGGCGGCGGGGCGTTCGGGTCCGGTGGGGCGTACGGGTTAGGCACTGTGCTCCTCGCGCTCGTCTCTGACGCAATTCTGCCAGGGCCGCCGATGAGCCATGGCATCGCCCCGGTAGGCTGACGCATCGTGAGTACCCAGCTGGCCACGCGGCTCGTCGTCCTGATCTCCGGCGGGGGATCGAACCTCGCTGCTCTGCTCGAGGCCACCCGAGACCCTGCGTACGGAGCGCAGGTGGTGGCCGTAGGGGCCGACCGGCCCAGTGCCGCAGGCCTGGACCTCGCCCGCGAGGCGGGCATCCCCACGTTCGTGGAGCGGGTGGGTGACCACACCGATAGGGACGCCTGGGACGCGGCCCTGACGGCCGCCGTCGACGGCCACGAACCGGACCTGGTGATCTCGGCAGGGTTCTTGAAACTCGTGGGAGATCGCTTCCTGGCTGCCTTCGGCGGTCGGTACCTGAACACGCATAATTCGTTGCTGCCGGCGTTCCCGGGAATCCACGGGCCGCGGGATGCACTCGAGTACGGGGTGAAGGTGGCCGGGGCCACGCTGTTCGTGGTGGACGCGGGAATCGACACCGGCGTGATCATCGCCCAGGTGGCCGTGCCGGTGCTGGACGATGACACCGAGGACACGCTGACCGAACGGATCAAGGCGGCCGAACGCGTTCAGTTGGTGGAACAGGTGGGGCGGCTCGCGCGAGAGGGATGGCGGGTCGAGGGGCGCCGGGTCATCGTCGGCGGGTGATGGGTCCCGGGCCAGCTCAGCGAGCGAACCGGTAGGCTGATCATGGGCAGTGACTGGCGTCATGAGGTGGAGCACCACCGGGGAGCGGCCCGAGAAGCTGTGACTTCGTGCACCGATCGCCTGGGTGCCACGTCCCGAGCCGGAAGCGACCCGCGACCGGAGCACCCCTCGAGACCCACCAGGAGTACGCCGTGACCGATCAGATCCCCGTGCGCCGAGCCCTCGTCTCCGTCTTCGACAAGACCGGCCTGGACGAACTCGCCACTGCCCTGCACACAGCGGGCGTGGAACTCGTCTCCACTGGATCCACTGCTTCGACGATCGAGGCCGCCGGTGTCCCGGTGACCCGCGTGGAGGAGGTGACCGGCTTCCCCGAGTGCCTGGACGGACGGGTGAAGACCTTGCACCCGCGCATCCACGCCGGCATCCTCGCCGACCGTCGCCTGCCCGAGCATGTGGCCCAGCTCGAGCAGCTCGACGTGGCGCCGTTCGATCTCGTCGTGGTGAACCTGTACCCGTTCGCGGACACCGTGGCCACCGGAGCCAGCGAGCAGGACTGCATCGAGAAGATCGACATCGGCGGACCGTCGATGGTGCGCGCCGCCGCGAAGAACCACGCCAGCGTGGCGATCGTGACCGACGGTGCCGACTACGCCCCGGCCGTGGCTGCCGTCCATGCCGGAGGGTTCACCCAGGCCGAGCGTGAGCAGCTCGCCGCGAAGGCGTTCGTGCACACCGCCACCTACGACGTACAGGTCGCGTCCTGGATGTCCAGCGTGCTCACCGACACCTCCGTGGTTGAGGGCGAGTCCACCGGATTCCCCGCGTGGATGGGAACGGCAGTGGAGCGCAGCAAGGTCCTGCGCTACGGCGAGAACCCCCACCAGCGCGCCGCTCTCTACACCCACCCCGACGCCGGAGACACCCTCGCCACCGCCGAACAGCTGCATGGCAAGGCGATGAGTTTCAACAACTACGTGGACACGGACGCAGCGATCCGCGCCGCGAACGACCACGGTGAGGGCCCGACCGTCGCGATCATCAAACACGCCAACCCGTGCGGGATCGCCGTGGGTGACAATGTGGCCGAGGCACACCGCAAGGCGCACGAATGCGACCCCGTCTCGGCGTTCGGCGGAGTGATCGCCACGAACACGACCGTCTCGGTGGCGATGGCTGAGCAGGTGGCTGAGGTGTTCACCGAGGTGATCGTGGCCCCCGCGTTCGCCGAGGGCGCGCTGGAGGTGCTGCAGCGGAAGAAGAACATCCGGATCCTGCGCACCGAGGGTCGGCCCGGTGGCCTCGACGTACGGCAGATCTGTGGTGGATTCCTCGTCCAGGACTCCGACCAGATCGACGCCGACGGTGACGACCCGGCTGCCTGGACACTCGCCGCCGGTGCTGCCGCCGACGAGGCCACACTGGCCGATCTGGCGTTCGCCTGGCGATCCGTGCGGGCGGTGAAGTCGAACGCCATTCTGCTCGCCGCCGGCGGCGCCTCCGTCGGTATCGGGATGGGCCAGGTGAACCGGGTGGACTCTTGCAAACTCGCCGTGGAGCGGGCCAACACCGGCGAGGTGGAGCGAGCTCGCGGTGCCGTGGCATCGTCCGATGCGTTCTTCCCGTTCGCCGACGGTCTGCAGGTGCTCATCGACGCTGGGGTGAAGGCCGTGGTGCAGCCGGGTGGATCGATCCGTGACCAGGAGGTCATCGCCGCCGCGAACGCTGCCGGGGTGAGCCTCTACTTCACCGGGACCCGGCACTTCGCGCACTGATCGCTGGCACCCTCGGCATTGAGAAAGTATGAGCTACGTTAGAACCCATAATCTCGGTGGGAGATGTGACGGATTCGCTCTCGGCAGACGGTGCATTGCCTGCCCTCCAGTGGGAAGAGCGGGTCTGGACTCCCGCGGGCCAGTGGGGTGTACGAGCAGCGAATCGCGGTCGCGAGCAGAGGTATCTCGCTGCAGTGCCCGCCCTGGTCGCTCAACAAGTCCCCGCACTCTTGACTGATGTCGAGGGCGCAGCACGAGATGCTGAACGGGAGTTGAGTCGTCTCGATGCCGAGCAGATCACCGCGAACACGCGACTGCTGGAATCGGCGATTGCTTTGGCCGACGAGATATCGCCAGCAGCGATTCTGCAGATGCACGCTGTGCTGATGGAGAACCAGACCGCACACCCCCGGGGGCGGTGGCGCGACGAGGCGGTCTGGGTGGGCACTCGCTCGGACAGCCCTGTGGATGCCGAGTGTGTGGCGCCGCACCATGCGCGGATTCCCGCTCTCATCGACGATCTTGTCGCGCTCGCGTCACGTCGTGACATCTCGCCCGTGGTTCATCTGAGCGTGGTGCATGCGCAGTTCGAGACCATCCATCCGTTGACGGACGGCAACGGTCGGACCGGGCGCGCTGGGAGGAGCGGTTGAGGGTTCGTCGGGACAGTCATGCGTGGCGGCTGCTGGACGTGCTGCTCCGCAGGCCGGTGGTGTCGGCAGCGCTGGCAGCCGACGCGAGCACCGGCTCGGTCCGTTCTGGCGCGCCGACGAGGTACTGACTGCTGTGGATGCGTTCGCGGAGCGCGCGGGACGGCGGGAAGAGTGACCGGGCTCAGATGAGGGCGGACTTCAGCGGGGCGGCAGGATCTCCCGCGAGCGTGCGGTCCAGGTGGGGGAGAGTCCCGCGGCTGAGCATCTTGCGGACTGCCGCCACCTCCCGCGGGGCGTCGGTGATCACGGCGCCCACCAGATGTTCGCCCTCGAAGGACAGTGTGGTCCAGGGGCCAGCCAGGTCGCCGCGGGTGAGTTGATCGTCGGTGACCCGCCCGAACACGGTGAGGTGGTGCCCGAGTTGGGTGGAGTACACGTACGGGGCCGGTTCGGCAGGTGCAGGCCCACTTCCTGGATCGTGCCCCGCGAGGGCGCGCGCCAGGGGCACCGGATCGGTCAGGGCAGCCGACCAGTGCCCGCCAGGGACAGCGCCGAACAAGGGATGCGCGCGTTCGGCGACGTCTCCGACAGCCCACACCTGCGGGTGCGCCGAGCGTCCTGTCGCGTCCACCGGAAGGTGACCGGACGCCGTCAGGGGCATGGCCGGCGCCAGCCAGTCGGTGTTCGGACGGGCGCCGACGGCGCACAGCACCACGTCCGCCCCCAACTCGCTGCCATCGCTCAGCTGCACGACGCCGTCCCGCACCGTGGCCACCGTGGTATCGGTGCTCAGTTGCACACCTGCCTCGCTGTACCAGCGCCGGGTGCGTTCGCCCAGTGTGACCCCGAGTTGTCTGGCCAGCGGTGTCGACGCCGCCTCCAGGACGGTCACCTCGCAGCCGGCGCCGGCTGCCACTCCGGCTACCTCGGCGCCGATCCAGCCGGCTCCGATCACCACCAAGCGGGAGCCAGGAGTCAACCGTGCGCGCAGGATCACAGCATCCTCGAGGGAGTGCAGTGTGCGGACGCCGGACCAGTGCGACGGGTGCACGGCGTGGGACCCGGTGGCGGCCACCACCGCGTCAACCTCGAGAAGATCGCCGTCATCGGTCCGCACGGCGACTGATCCGCCAGAAGGTTCAGCATGCTCGTCCAGATGCAGGGCCGTGGCAGCCGTCCCCAGGCGCACGTCATCGGCGAGCGTGGCGAGATCGTGCTCGAGGTCCTCGATGAGCCAGGCCGGCTCGACCCGGCTGAGCAGTTCCTTGGACAGCGGCGGCCGGTCGTAGGGCAGGTGCGGTTCGGCACCGAGTACCCGCAGGTGGCCGGCGAAGCCGGCGGCGCGCAGCTCGGCGGCGGTGCGAAGGCCGGCCAGGCCGGCGCCCACCACGAGGACCCGTTCGGCAGCACCGGTGTCAGGGCCGGAGTCGATACTCACCTGACTACGCTACTCGGGCCGAGCGGCTACCTGCGCCGCGCCTGGGCGGCGGTAGGCTCACAGCAATGACCAGTTCCCGGCCCCCCACACCGCCTGCCGAACGAGGGCATTGGCGCCGGTACGCGGTCATGTGGTTTGCCCTGATCTGGTTGCTCGCCGCGTTCGCAGTGATGCTGATCGAAGGAGCTCGCGCGGGAGCCTTGGTGCTCGCCGCCGAACTGGTGGTGCTGGGCTTCGTGCGTGCCGTCTCTCGCGCCCCCGGCCCGTACGGGATCACCAGTCGGTCTCGCGCTTTCGATGTCACCATCCTGATGCTCGGCGGCGGTGGCGTCGCTGTGCTGGCCGTGATCGCGAGCGGTCTCGACCCGCTCTGATGGCAGCGCTGACCGTTGCCGTCAGCGACGCGGGGTCTCGCCCTCGTCGCCTTCGTCGGTCGTGGCGTCCTCGTCGCGCTCGGCGTCCTCGTCAGCCGATGTCCCGGAGCTTTCGTCGGGGCGCTGCTGCGTGCCAGTGCTGGATTCCGGGTCCAGCGCCGTCACGTCATAGTCCTCGGTGAAGGCATCGTCGCGCTCGGGGGTGTCGGTCTCGTCGTCGGTGAGGATGAGGACGGAATCGTCTGACTCGATGTCCTGATCGAGCACGTCCGTCTCGTCGGTGAAGTCCTCATCGGCATCGTCGTCAGTATCGTCCTCGTCGTCCCACGCATAGTCCTCGGCATCCTCTGCGAGTGGCTCCGGTGCGAAGACCGTGAACAGCAGGCCCGCGATGGCACCGCCGAGCAGCGGAGCGACCCAGAAGACCCAGAGCTGACCCAGGGCCCAGCTCTCCGCGAAGATCGCAGCCGCCGTCGCACGCACGGGGTTCAGGGCACCGCCGGTGAGCGGGTACGCGGCCAGCGTCAACCCACCGTAGGCCAGACCGATCACCACCGGACCTGCCAAGGAGCTGCGGCGCAGGCCCCGGCCCGCCGCCAAGGCGACTGCCACGAACAGCGCCGTGGCGACTGCCTCGATCAGGAGCACCGTGATGAGATCTGTGGACAACGCCCCGTCGGAGATCCGCCCCAGGGCTGAGTTCTCCCCAATGCCACTGGCAAGCGGTGCGAACAACGATCGAGTGGATGCCTGCCCGACGGCGGTGGGCAGCTCAGCGGGTATCGTCACGAACAGCAGGGCCGCCGCGCCCACGCCACCGATGAGCTGTGCCACCCAGTACGGCAGGATGTCCGCCCACGAGATCCGGCCCGTGATCGCGGCCCCGAGGGTGACTGCGGGGTTCAGGTGGGCGCCCGAGACATGCCCGATCAGCGCCGTGGCCACGAGTACGCCTGCCGCCCAGGCGAGCAACTTGGCTCCCTCGTCCGGGTTCACCGCGACCCCTGCGTAGAGGGCCACTCCGAACCCGATGAACACGAGGATGAAGGTGCCGAGGATCTCGGCGGCGAACCGGATGAAGAGCGGACGGTCAGCGAGGCGAACCTGCTCGAGCGAGTCGGGGTGGCCCTGCGGCGCGAGGGTACCCACGTGGTGATCCGTGGCGGTGGGGGTGGACATTCGTATTCCCATCGAGAAGGAGGACTGAGCAGGTCGTGACGAGGTCGATCCTGCCATGTGAACCTGGGAGTTTGCCGAGCGCGAGTGGCCGCAGGGCCGAGCTGTACGGGGCCGCGGCCCCGTACCAGCACCGGGTCCATTAGCCTGGGAGCGCGTGGGCCGCGCAGTCGCACCGTGACACCGTCAGTGCGCAAGCAGCGCCGGCGCACCCCTGGCCGTATGCGAGGCCACCGCAATCGAGGAGGAGACTCACCCATGACTCAGCCCGTCAACGTGACCGTGACCGGTGCCGCCGGCCAGATCGGATACGCCCTGCTGTTCCGGATCGCCTCCGGTCAGATGCTTGGTCCGGACACGCCTGTGAAGTTGCGCCTGCTGGAGATCCCGCAGGGCGTCAAGGCGGCCGAGGGTACGGCGATGGAACTCGACGATTGCGCCTTCCCGCTGCTGGCCGGAATCGACATCTTCGACGACCCAACCGCCGGCTTCCAGGGTGCGAATGTGGCTTTGCTGGTCGGTGCGCGACCGCGTGGCGCCGGGATGGAGCGCGGTGATCTCCTTGAGGCCAACGGTGGGATCTTCGGCCCGCAGGGGGCGGCGATCAACGCCGGTGCGGCAGACGATGTGCGCGTACTCGTGGTGGGCAACCCGGCCAACACGAACGCCCTGATCGCCTCGGCGCACGCCCCGGACGTGCCCGCCGAGAGGTTCACGGCGATGACCCGGCTCGACCACAACCGGGCGCTCAGCCAGCTGGCGCAGAAGACCGGCACCCCGGTCTCCGAGATCGCTGACCTCACCATCTGGGGAAATCACTCCGCCACCCAGTACCCAGACATCTTCCACGCCACCCTCGCCGGCAAGCCCGCGGCTGAGGTCGTCAACGACCAGGACTGGCTGGAGAACACCTTCATCCCCACCGTGGCCAAGCGTGGGGCGGCGATCATCGAGGCACGGGGAGCGTCGTCGGCAGCCTCGGCCGCGAATGCGGCCGTCGACCACGTTCACGACTGGGTTCACGGCACTGGCTCGTCGTGGACCTCGGCTGCGATTCCCTCCGATGGGTCCTACGGTGTGCCCGAAGGTCTCATCTCCTCGTTCCCGGTGCGCTCTGCTGGTGGCGCCTGGGAGATCGTTCAGGGCCTGGACATCAATGACTTCTCGCGCGGCAAGATCGATGCCTCGGTGGCCGAACTCGCCGACGAGCGGGACGCCGTCAGGGGGCTCGGACTCCTCTAAGCTGCCTGCCCCGATCAGCGTGAGCTGAGCACCACCCGCCGAGGTCGCACCTCTGCCGCGAGATCGCGTGCAGGGTGCGGCCTCGCCGCGTACTCGGATGTGTGCGCGGCCTGGGCAACAGACTAAGTTGGACCGTGGCCGACGCCGTCCTACCCGAAGGTTGACCGTGCACGATACGACTGCCCGCACCGAGCACCGCCTGCGCCGATTCATCGCCGAACGCCTCCTCCCGGCCAAGTACCGTGCCCGGGCACCACTGTCGATCACGGCCTGGGACGTCCCGGACGAACCGGTGCCGTTCGCCGAGGCAGTCAGGCAGGATTACCGTCCATTCGATGTGGGCTCCCCGTGGGGCAGGCCGTGGAGCACCGTCTGGTTCCACCTCACCGGCTCCGTGCCCACCGGGTGGGCCGATGAGCTGGCCGATGGCACCTGCGAGCTGGAGCTGGTGGTCGACATCGGCTTCACCGGCGCCGGACCCGGCTTCCAGGCCGAGGGGGCCCTCTGGTCGCCGGATGGGCGCATCCTCAAGGGCCTCGAACCACGCAACCAGCACCTCGGCCTGGCCCGCGACACACACGAACTGGATGTCTACGTCGAAGCGGCGGCCAACCCCGATGTGCCGGACGGCCAGTGGATCAAGCCCACGAAGATGGGGGACAAGGCCACCGCCGGCACCGAACCGATCTACCGATTCCGTGCCGCTGATCTTGCGCTCCTCGACCGAGACGTGTTCGACCTCACGGCCGATGTCCTCGCGCTGCAGGGCCTGATGCTGGAGCTGGACGCCTCCTCGCCGCGGCGCGCGCAGATCCTGCGCGCATGTGAGGACATGCTCGATGCTGTGGACCCCGACGACGTCGCAGGCACCGCCGCGCACGGCCGTCGCCTCCTGGAGGGGGTGCTCAGTGCCGGGGCGACCTCCTCGGCGCATCAGGTGCACGCGGTCGGGCATGCGCATATCGATTCGGCCTGGCTGTGGCCGGTGCGCGAGACGGTCCGCAAATGCGCCCGCACCTTCTCCAATGTGCTGGACCTGATGGACCGTGACCCGGAGTTCACCTTCGCCTGCTCCTCGGCCCAGCAGTACGCCTGGATCAAGGAGTTCTACCCCGAGCTGTACACCCGGATCGCCGAACGGGTGCGCGAAGGGCGGTTCATCCCGGTGGGTGGCATGTGGGTGGAGTCCGACACCAACATGCCCGGCGCGGAGGCAATGGCCCGCCAGTTCGTGGCTGGCACGCAGTTCTTCATCGACGAGTTCGGTGTGGAGCCGCGCGAGGTCTGGCTTCCGGACTCCTTCGGCTACTCCGGCGCCCTGCCGCAGATCGCCAGGGCCAGCGGGAAGGAGTACTTCCTCACGCAGAAGATTTCCTGGAACGACACCAACACGATGCCGCACCACACCTTCGACTGGCAGGGCCTGGACGGCACCCGGATCTTCACCCACTTCCCGCCGGTGGACACCTACAACTCCATGCTGGACGGGCCCGAGCTCGCTCGTGCGGAGCGGCAGTATGCGGAGAAGGGGCGCGCGAACACCTCGCTCGCACCGTACGGCTACGGCGACGGCGGGGGAGGGCCCACGCGGGAGATCGTCGCCCAGGCACGCCGGGTGGCGAATCTGGAGGGCTCCCCGCAGGTGGTGCTTTCCACCCCGGACCGGTTCTTCGATGCGGCACGTGAGGAGTACCCGAACCCCCCGGTGTGGACCGGGGAGATGTACTTGGAGTACCACCGCGGCACCTACACCTCCCAGCACCGCACCAAGGCGGGGAACCGGCGCAGCGAGCACCTGCTGCGCGAGGCCGAGCTGTGGGCGAGCACCGCAGCCGTGCGGACGGGTGCGGAGTACCCAGCCGAGGCGCTGCAGCGGATCTGGCGGCAGGTGCTGCTGCAGCAGTTCCACGACATCCTGCCCGGCTCCTCCATTGCCTGGGTGCACCGCGAGGCGGAGCGCCACTACGAGGCGATCGCCGCCGAGCTGAACGATCTGATCGCTGAGGCGATCTCGGCCCTGGTGGGCACCGGTGAGACGGAACTGTCCCTGAACGCGGGACCCTACGCCGTCGGCGGGGTGCCTGCGCTGGGTGGTGTGACCTCGCCCGAACCGGTGGGCGAGGTGCGGCTCGAGGTGGCCGGTCAGGACTGGATTCTCACCAACTCCCGGATCCGTGTGAGCGTGGACGGGCGCGGCCTGATCACGTCCCTGGTGGACCTGGCCACCGACCGCGAGGTGATCCCGGCCGGTCGTGCGGCGAACCTCCTGCAGGTGCACCGGGACATCCCGAACGAGTGGGACGCCTGGGATATCGACGCTCACTACCGCCATGTGGTCACGGATCTGGTGGACGCGGAGGAGATCACGACGGAAACGCACGGCCACGCGGCGGCTGTGGTGGTGCGGCGCTCCTTCGGGGACTCCACGATCACGCAGCGCATCGAACTCTCCGCCGAGGGCTTGCAGCTCACCACCGAGGCGGACTGGCACGAACGGCAGAAGCTGCTCAAGCTGGCCTTCCCACTCGACCTGACCGCCGAACGTGCGGCATCCGAGATCCAGTTCGGGCACATCCACCGCCCGACGGCGGTCAACACCTCCTGGGATGCCGCACGTTTCGAAACGGTCGCCCACCGGTGGGTGCACGTGGGTGAGCCGGACTTCGGCGTCGCCGTGGCCAATGACGTCACCTACGGTCACGACATCCACGCCGACACCGACGATGCCGGGAACCCGATCACCGTGGTGCGGCAGTCGTTGTTGCGGGCGCCGCTGTTCCCGGACCCGGACGCCGATCAGGGCACACACGTGCTGCGCACCACCCTTGCCGTGGGCGTGGGGATCGACGGCGCCGTGCGTGCCGGGTACGCCACCAACCTGCCGCTGCGGAAGGTTACCGGCGAGCGTGCGGTGGCGCCGCTGCTGACCGTGGATCACCCCGGCGTGGTGGTGGAGGCCGTGAAGCTGGCCGAGGACGGTTCCGGCGATGTGGTGGTGCGGCTCTATGAGGCGCATGGGCGGCGTGCTGAGGCCGTACTGGAGGCTGACTTCGAGACCACTGGAGCGGTGGAGACCGACCTGCTTGAACGCCCGGGTCCCACCCGGGCCGGGGTGCGGGCCAACGGCAACCGAGCCCACCTGATCTTGCGACCGTTCCAGCTCTGCACGTTGCGGTTCGCCCGCTCCTGAGCCCCGGCGAGCGCAACCCTGTGCGGCGTTCTCGCGGGTGGATTCACGCGATGGACGCCGCACAGATGTGCTTGTGGGCAGTTCTGCCCGTGGTCAGCGGTGCGCGGGAGGCGCGCGACTCGCTAGAGTGCCGGCATGGCGCAGCGATTCAATCCTCCTCCGGGCTGGCAGGTTCCGGCCGGCTTCGCACCAACTCAAGGGTGGCAGCCGGACCCGTCCTGGCCGCAAGCCCCCTCCGGATGGAACTTCTGGGTCGATGATGCGGCTGGCTACGGTGAGGCCAGTCAAGGCGGGTACGGCAGTCAGCCCGGATATGGTGGCGCGAGCCCGGCCGGTGGTTACAGCCCGAGCAATCCGGGCGTGCAGAACCCCAGCAGCCCCGGTGCACACGGTGGCGGGAACGCCTATGACCCCGCTCCCGCCACCGGACAGACCGGCCCGTACGCCCAGTCCACCAACCAGCCCGGCGGTTACGACCCGTCGATGGCCCCCGGCGGGGCCAGTATGGCGCTGATCGAGAAGCAGGTGAAGGACAACCGACGCGGGATGTGGATCGGCTTCGCCATCGCCGCTGCCGCGCTGCTGATTTTCCTTATCTCGTTCGGGATCGCGGCGTCTTCCCCGACGGGCGGGACTTACTTCAGGCCCTGGTGGTTCGGCCTCATCGGCCTGGCTATCGGCATCCGGGGCGCGGTCAGTTACAGCAAGGCGAAGAAGCAGCTCGCGCAAGCCCAGGCGGCGGCTGGTGGCGGCCTCTACGGCACCGGCATGGGCGGTTCGAGCATCCCGGGTTCGGGTTCCTCTGGCGATACTCCGTTCGGCGGGCAGTCTGGCAAGGGCGACGACCTGTACCGCTGACGTTCAGCACTGTCTGTCGAGACTTCCACCCGGCGCAGCCTCGTCAGCGGAAGACGACGGTTCGGTGACCGTCCAGGAGCACCCGGTGCTCGGCATGCCAGCGCACCGCCCGTGCCAGCACGCGACGCTCCACGTCCTGCCCCATGGCCACCAGCGCGGACTCGTCGTCGGAGTGGTCCACCCGCTCCACGTCCTGCTCAATGATCGGCCCCTCGTCCAGTGATGCCGTGGCGTAGTGTGCCGTGGCTCCGATGAGCTTCACTCCGCGATCGTGCGCCTGCGCGTACGGTCGGGCGCCCTTGAAGCTCGGCAGGAACGAGTGGTGGATGTTGATCACCCGGCCGGCCAGTGCTGTGCACACCTCGTCCGAGAGGATCTGCATGTACCGGGCGAGCACCACCAACTCCACGTCCAACTCGTCCACCAGTTCGAGCAGCCGGGCTTCGGCGTCCGCCTTGGTCGCCTTCGTCACGGGCACGTGGTGGAACCCCACCCCGTAGAACTCGGCCAACGGCCGCAGCACGGTGTGGTTGGAGACGACGCCCACGATGTCCACCGGAAGCCGCTGAGCACGCTGGCGGAACAGCAGGTCTCCCACGCAGTGCTCAGTGGTCGAGCCCAGCACCAGGGTGCGCATGGGCCGGCCCACCCGGTCCACCAGCCAGGTCATCCCGAACTGCTCGGCCACCGGGGCCACTGCTGCCTCCAGCGCGGTCTGCGGCAGATCGGCCTCCACCTGGACCCGCATGAAGAACAGGCCTGTGGCGGCGTCGCCGAATTGCTGGGACTCGGTGATGTTGCCGCCGCGGGTCGCGATGGCGCCCGCCACCGCGTGCACGATCCCTGGGCGGTCGGGGCAGGAGAGGGTCAGGACCCAGTGCGTCTCGGCCGCTTCAGCGGCCTGGATCGGCACGGTCGTCTCGTTCGATTCGTTCGCCACACCGCGAGGGTAGTGCGCTGTGCGGGTGCCGCGTGCACCGGCCGGGCCAGCCGGTGCGTGTTCGACGTGTGTTCCAGTACGCAGAGCCCGGCCGAGGATGGAAGGATGGGCCCATGGATGAGCTGAAGATCGACGTCATTGACGCCGAGCATGCCGGTGAACTGCTCACCGTGCGCCGTGCCGCATTCGTGACCGAGGCGCAGCTCTACGACGATCCGCACATTCCCTCGCTCACTCAGACCCTGGACGAGCTCACCGAAGACCTGGCTCGCACCGACGTCGTCACGCTCGGCGCCTGGGCGGGCGGACGCCTGGTCGGGTCGGTACGAGTGGGGCTGGAGGAAGATCGCGCGCTGCTCGGCCGCCTTGCCGTGGTGCCGGACCTGCAGGGCCAGGGCATCGGTACCCAGCTGTTGATGGCGGTGTTGCACTACCTGCCCGAACAGACCCAAGAGGTCTGGGTGTTCACCGGGCAGGACTCCAAGCAGAACCTCTCGCTCTACGCCAAGCATGGCTTCGAGCACCAGTACGACCAGAACGCCGGCGATCTCACGTACGCCTACCTGCGCAAGATCCTCGGCGGGATGGCAGCGGCGGCCGAGAGTGAGTCTGCGGAAGAGAGCACCTCCGCCGTCAACGGCTGATCCGGACTCGACATGTGGATCGACCTGTGGGCACTGCCTTGCTAGGCTGAACCCATCGCGACTGGCGAAGGTGGATCACCACCGGGGAGCGATGCAGCAGATGAAACTCGCGGTCGCCCGCCTGGGCCGCGAGTGAACCCTGAGAGCATCGCCACGTGGAGGATTCATGACTCAGTTCGCTACCGACCAGTCCCCGGCCAGTACTCCGGTGCGGGATCAGACCCTCGCCGAGCTCGACCCTGAGATCGCCGCCGTCCTCGAGGGGGAGCTGGGCCGCCAGCGTGACACCCTCGAGATGATCGCGAGCGAGAACTTCGTTCCCCGCGCGGTGCTTCAGGCGCAGGGGTCGGTGTTGACGAACAAGTACGCCGAGGGCTACCCCGGCAAGCGCTATTACGGCGGCTGCGAGCAGGTGGACATCGCCGAGAACCTCGCGATCGACCGGGCCAAGGCGCTGTTCGGTGCCGAGTACGCGAACGTGCAGCCGCACTCCGGGGCCACCGCCAACGCCTCCGTGCTGCACGCTCTCGCCACCCCGGGCGACACGATTCTCGGGCTCTCGCTCGCCCACGGTGGGCACCTCACGCACGGGATGAAGATCAACTTCTCCGGCAAGCTCTACAACGTGGCGGCCTACGGCGTGGACCCGGACACCTACCGGGTGGACATGGACGCCGTGCGCGATGCCGCCCTCGAGCACAAGCCGAAGGTGATCATCGCCGGCTGGTCCGCCTACCCGCGCCAGCTCGACTTCGCCGCATTCCGGGAGATCGCCGACGAGGTGGGCGCGTACCTGTGGACCGATATGGCGCACTTCGCCGGCCTCGTGGCCGCTGGACTGCACCCGAGCCCGGTGCCGCACTCCGACGTGGTCTCCACCACCGTGCACAAGACGCTCGGCGGACCGCGATCCGGGCTGATCCTGGCCCGTGACGCCGAAGCATTCGGGAAGAAGCTCAACTCCGCCGTGTTCCCCGGCCAGCAGGGTGGTCCGCTGATGCACGTGATCGCTGCGAAGGCAGTGGCGCTCAAGGTGGCCGCGGGCGAGGAGTTCGCCGCTCGCCAGGCCAGCACCGTCCAGGGTGCGCAGATCCTCGCCGAACGGCTCACCGGATCGGATGTGGCCGGCGCTGGAGTATCGGTGCTCACCGGCGGCACCGATGTGCACCTGGTGCTGGTGGACCTGCGTGATTCCGCGCTCGACGGGCAGCAGGCTGAGGACCTCCTGCACTCCGCCGGTATCACCGTGAACCGCAACGCCGTCCCGTTCGACCCCCGCCCGCCGCGGGTGACCTCAGGCCTGCGGATCGGTACCCCGGCGCTCGCCTCCCGCGGGTTCGGCGAGACCGAGTTCCGCGAGGTGGCTGACATCATCGGCACCGTGCTGGCCGCGGGGTCGGGTGCCGACATCGAGGCCGCCAAGGCTCGCGTGCAGAAGCTCACTGACGCTTTCCCGCTCTACCCGGGGCTCGTCCAGTGAGCGCGGCGCAGCAGGCAGGTGCCCGAATGATGCCGGGAAAGCCGGTGGCGGAGGCGGTCTTCGCCGACCTGGCGCCCCGGATCGAGGCACTCGTGGCAGCCGGGCACCGCCCGGGGTTGGGCACGATCCTGGTCGGCGAGGACTCGGCCAGCGCCGGGTATATCCGGATGAAGCAGGAGCGCGCTGCCGAGATCGGCTTCACCTCGCCGCACATTCACCTGGGCCAGGACGCAAGCCAGGCAGATGTGCTCGCCGCGATCGGGGAGATGAACGACGCGGACGACGTGGACGCCGTGCTCATCCAGCACCCCACCCCGCCGCAGATCGACTTCGACGCCGCATTGCTCGCCCTCGATCCGGACAAGGACGTGGATGGGCTGCACCCGGTGAACATGGGTCGGCTGGCTCTTGGCATGCCCGGTCCGGTGCCGTGCACCCCCGCGGGCATCGAGGCGATCCTCGCGCACTACGAGGTGCCGATCTCCGGTCGTGAGGTGTGCATCCTGGGCCGGGGGACGACGTTGGGACGCCCGCTCGCCCTGCTGCTCTCGCAGAAGCGCCCGACGGCGAACGCTGCCGTGACCGTGGTGCACACGGGGGTGCCGAATTGGGCCGATTACACCCGCCGCGCCGAAGTGGTCATCGCGGCCGCCGGTGTGCCGGGCATCCTGCAGCCGGAGCACCTGACGCCGGGCGTCACCGTGGTCGGGGGAGGCGTGCGCTACGAAGGGCGCAAGCTGCTGCCGGACGTGGACGAATCCTGCGAGGCAGTGGCGGGCGCCATCACCCCGCGCGTGGGCGGGGTGGGCCCGACGACGATTGCGATGTTGTTCCGCAACGCCGTTGAGGCGGCCGAGCGCCGGGCGGGGACTGGCGCTCAGTAGGCACAGCGCCGGGCGCAACTCCCCACCGCATGTAGGGCGGGGTTCTGGTCGATTCTCGGCCCGAGAGCGACCAGAATCCTGCCCTCGTTTCAGGAATCGACCACCAGACCGCCCCCGGCGAGTTGGGGCTGACCACAAGTCCGCCCCCGGCGAGTTGGGGCTGACCACAAGTCCGCCCCCGGCGAGCGGCGAGGGTGCGGTTAGTCGAGAAAGCGGATGAGTAGCCTGCGGAGCTCGGCGAGTTCGCTCACGTCCAGATCGTGCGGGACGAGCCCTTCGATTGCGTCGGCCACGTTCAGTGAGCTCAGGGCGGCGAATCCCTCGCGGGTGATCTCCACGATGTGCCGGCGGCGATCGTCCGGGTGCGGTGTTCGCTGCACGTAGCCGGTGCGTTCCAGGCCCAGAATCATCCGGCTCATCGTCTGCTCGGTGACTCCGGTGTGTTCGGCGATCTCACGCTGGGAGCGGCCGCCGCCGGCGAGGATGGCCAACACAGGCACCGAGGCGTGGCTCAGCGACCACTGGGCGAGGTAGGCGTCCCAGGCTCGCTCCACGCGGCGGGCGGCGGCGGAGAGCAGGCGTCCGGTGGGCCACTGGTCTGGTGATTCGGCCACCCCGGGGCCCGGTGCAGGTTCCGGTGCGTCAGCGGGCGGAGTGGAGTGTGGCACGACGACTATCCTGCCACCGCCCGCCCTCCTCACCCAGCCCGCCCCAGTGGCGCGAGTGCGCTGCTTTTCGCTCACCTTGTGAGATAGAGCCGAGAAGTCCAACACTCGATCCATTGCCGCGACCACCACTTGCGCGAAGCAGCCTTCCTACCGATAATGCTCAGCATGCTGACTAACTCTGCCGGTGGTCGACGACCCGCGCTGGTTCGATCCCTCGTGGTGGGCTTCGCGCTGGTGGCCTGGCTCGCCATCGGCGGCTTTGGGGGGATGGCCCAGGGCAACCTCTCAAGCGTTCAGGAGAACGACCAGGCTGCCTTCCTGCCAGAGAGTGCGGAGTCCACCCGTGCCAGTGAGCTGATTGCCGAGTTCTCGGTGGATGAGTCCCTCCCTGCGTTGCTCGTGGTCGAGGCCGCCGACGGCGAGAATCTCACCCAGGAGGACTTCGCCACGATCGGCGCGTTCGCCGAGTCCATTCCCGGGCTGGATCTGCCGGGAGGTGCGAGCATCGCCGACTACCTCACTGCCGGGCAGGTCCCGGTCGTTCCCAGCGAGGACGGTGCGGCGGCGCTGCTCCCGGTCTCCTTGGACGCTGCCCAGGCCAGCGACCTCGTCGGCGAGGATGACGAGCGGGTCTCGACCGCCGTCGTGGAGCGCCTGCGCGCGGAAGTGGGTGCCACGCTTGCTGATGCCGGCCTGGCCGGCTGGGTAACCGGTCCCGCCGCCGGCGTGGCCGATCTGGTCTCTGCGTTCGCTGGGATCGACGGAATTCTGCTCGGCGTCGCCCTCGCCGTGGTGCTGGTGATCCTGGCGATCGTGTACCGCTCGCCGCTGCTGCCGTTCGCGGTGATCCTGACGTCGGTGTTCTCGCTGTGTCTGGCAGCCCTGGTGATCGTGCCGCTGGCTGGAGGTGATGTGCTGCTGTTGAACGGTCAGAGTCAGGGCATCCTCTCGATCCTGGTCATCGGTGCGGCCACCGACTACTCGTTGTTGCTGGTGGCCCGGTATCGCGAGGAGCTCACCCGGCATCAGCACCCGGCCGCGGCGATGAAGGTGGCCTGGCGCGCCACGCTGGAACCGATCGCGGCCAGCGCCGGCACGGTGATCGTGGGACTGCTCTGCCTGCTGCTCTCCGACCTCGGCTCGAACGCCAGCCTCGGCCCGGTGGCCGCGATCGGCATCGCGGCCGCGGTCTGCGGGGCCCTCACCCTGCTTCCAGCGCTGCTGCTGGTGCTCGGCTCGCGTTCACGCGCGGTCTTCTGGCCGAGTCGCCCCCGGTACGTCCCCGACGATGCCGCTCCCGCAGCGGCCTCGGACTCGGCCGGCAAGCACGTCAAGGCCGAGAGTCATGGCATCTGGAGCACGGTCGCGAACGTCGTGACCACGCGAGCGCGCACGGTCTGGGTGAGCACCGCCGTCGTGCTCCTGATTCTTGCCGGGTTTGCGACGACCTTCCAGGCCGAGGGAACCAGCGACACCGATGTGTTCCTCAACGAGACCGAATCCGTGGCGGGTGAGGAGGTACTCGCCGCGCACTTCGAGGTGGGCACCGTGCAGCCGATCGAGGTGGTGGTGCCGCAGGGGGAGGCGGACGCCGTGATCGCCGCAGCTGAGGACGTCGACGGCGTCACTGCGGCCTCCGTGGTCCGCGACGGCGAGAGTGGCCCTGGCGAGGGGGAGGTGCTGGTGGTCGACGGCCGGGTGCTGGTGGAGGTGACCACCGAGGACTCCGCTGAGAGTCAGGCGGTGCTGAGCACGGTGGCAGACCTGCGCAGTGCCTTGGGTGAGGTGGCGGGCGAGACTCTTGTGGGTGGGGAGGCCGCCCAACGCCTGGACACCCAGGAGACCGCCGAGCGGGACCTGCGCACGATCATCCCGGTGGTGCTCGTCGTGATCGCGCTCATGCTGGCCCTGCTGCTGCGCGCCGTGGTGGCGCCACTGGTGCTGCTCGCCGCGAACGTCCTCTCCTTCGCTGCGACCATGGGCCTGGCGGCTCTGGTGTTCAACCACATACTCGACTTCCCTGGCGCGGATGCGACCGTGCCGTTGTACGGGTTCGTGTTCCTCGTGGCACTCGGGATCGACTACTCGATCTTCCTGATGACCAGAGTGCGGGAGGAGTCGGTGCAACTCGGTACCCGGCCGGGTGTGCGCAAGGGGCTCGCGGTGACCGGCGGAGTGATTACCTCGGCCGGTCTGGTGCTGGCCGCCACATTCTCCGCGCTGTGGGTGATCCCGCTGCTCTTCCTCGCCCAGCTCGCCTTCATCGTGGCAGTGGGGGTGCTGATCGACACCTTCGTGGTGCGCAGCCTGCTGGTGCCGGGGCTGGTGCACGATCTGGGCCGCCGCACCTGGTGGCCGTGGGCGAAGCGGGTGCCGCAGGACTGACACAGATTGACACGGACTGGCCCGGTGGCCCGGTGTCTGGTTGACATGGGTGTCGGTGCCCCGTGATGGGATGGCGGCATGTCGTCTTCTTCCACCACATTCAGCATTGCCACCTTCAACGTCAACGGAATCCGGGCCGCGTTCCGGCGCGGGATGGGTGAGTGGCTCACTTCCGCCGCACCCGATGTGCTGCTCCTGCAGGAGGTCCGCGCCACGGATGAGATCCTGCAGGGCTTCCTCGGCGAGGGGTGGCACCTCGCGCATGAGGAATCGGCCGCCAAGGGGCGCGCCGGGGTGGCCATTGCCTCCCGCATCCCGTTCGACGGCGTCCGGCTGGGTGTGGGAGATCCCGCCACCCGGGCCGATGGCGAGGTGGGTCGTTGGGTGGAGGCGGACATCATGGCGAGCCACGCCGATGGAGGAGCGGGGACACCGCTGACCGTCATCTCCACCTACATCCACTCCGGCACGGTGGGGACGCCATCGATGGAGGAGAAGTACGCCTTCCTGGACAAGGTGACCGCCCGGATGGGTGAGTTGGCTGCGCAGGGCAGGGCCGCCGTCGTGGGCGGGGACGTGAACATCGCGCATACCGAGCGCGACATCAAGAACTGGAAGGGCAACCGCAAGAGCGCCGGGTTCTTGCCCGAGGAGCGCGCCTATCTGGACCAATGGACCGCCGAGCACGGCTGGGTGGACCTGGGGCGGCAGTTCGCCGGAGACGTGGACGGGCCGTACACCTGGTGGTCCTGGCGCGGGAAGGCCTTCGACAACGACTCCGGGTGGCGGATCGACTACCAGTTCGCCAGCCCGGCCTTGGCCGGGCGCGCTACTGAGGCGATGGTGGATCGGGCGCCGGCGTATGACCAGCGCATCTCCGATCACGCGCCGTTGCGCGTGACGTACTCCTGACAAGGCTCGCAGGCAGGCAGCCCTGCGCTCGCTGAGGTGGTGGTCGCCTACGGTGTGATCCTTGACCTACGGATTGAGCAGATATTGCTCACCCTGCGGATCGAAAGCCCTGGCCATGCGGTGAGCCCATCGACGAGCGATTCTGCGAGTGAGAAGCCAGCAGGTCAGTGCGCTGGTCGGGACGCGATCGCTGTGAGGAACGCGGGGGCGCCGAAGCCCGCTTCTGTGAACGCCAGCTTCACCGCGGCGGAGACCTGCGTGCTCGTCCCTGCCTCGATCAGTGCGATCGCTGAACCGCCGAATCCGCCGCCGGTCATCCTGGCCCCCAGCGCACCTGCTGCCCGCGCCGCGGTCACGGCCACGTCGAGTTCTGCACAGGAGACCTCGTAATCCTCGGCCAGTGAGGCGTGCGAGGCGTCCATCAATGGACCCACCTCGCGCACCCGCCCGGAATCGAGCAGCTCGACGAACTGCTTGACCCGGCCGATCTCGGTCACCACGTGCCGCACTCGCTTGCGCGCCTCGTCCGTCTGCAACGCCGCCAGTGCACCGTCCAGCCGGTCCGGCGAGATCTCCCGCAGCGTCGCCACCTCCAGCGTCTGCGCCGCTGCCTCACAGGTGGCGCGCCGCTGCGCGTACTGCCCGTCCACGTGCGAGTGCTCGGCCTTAGTGTCGATCACCAGCAGTTCGAGCCCGGCGGCGGCCAGGTCGAAGGGGATGTGCCGAATGCTGCCATCCCGGCAATCCAGCAGCAGGGCGTGCCCCTCCTGGCTGCGCAAGGACGCCGCCTGGTCCATCCCGCCAGTGTTCGCTCCGGCGATCTCATTTTCGGCGCGGATACACGCAGTCACCAGCTGCACGCGCCCCTGGTCCGTTGCTGCGTCCGGACCGGTCCAGCCCGGGGCTGCAGCAAATGCCACCGCGAACGCGCACTCCAATGCCGCCGACGAACTCAGCCCGGACCCATACGGCACGCAACTGGCCACGGCGGCATCGAAGCCGCCCACGGCATGACCGAGTTGTTCCAGCGCCCAGGCCACCCCAGCCGGGTAGGCGCCCCAGCCGCTGACGGCCCCAGGGTCGATCTGGTCGAGCGAGGTCTCCCAGGCGCCCGACTCGCGGCCGGAGATCAACCGGATCGCGCCGTCATCGCGGCGGCGAAGTGCCACATACGTGCGGTGTGGCAGGGCGATGGGCAGAGCCAGGCCGCCGTTGTAGTCCGTGTGCTCGCCGATCAGGTTCACCCTGCCCGGGGCAGACCACACGCCGTCGGGCCTGTGGTCGGGGAACATCTCGGCGAACAGTGCGCGCGCGTGCGCGGCACCCTCATCATCGGTCCAGGCAGTCACCACGTCGGTCACGGGTGGATCTCCTTCAGGCGGTCGGCGATGCGCTCGGGCGTGGTGTCGGAGATCCAGGCACCCATGCCCGACTCGGACCCGGCGAGGAACTTCAGTTTGCCCGGCGCGCGGCGGATCGAGAACAACTGCAGGTGCAGGCGCAGGTCATCCCTGCCTTGGTGTACTGGTGCCTGGTGCCATCCGGAGATGTACGGCAAGGGCATCGCAGCGCCGTCGGAGTCGACGAAGAACTGGTCCAACCGCGACAGCAGGCTCAGATACAACTCGGCGAAATCGGTGCGCTCGGCATCAGTGGTGGCGGGCAGATCGGGCACGTCCCGGCGTGGTGCCACGTGCACCTCCACGGGCCAGCGCGCCGCCGCAGGCACGTAGGCCACCCAGTGCTCGCTCTCGGCCACGATGCGCCGGCCCGAGGCGAGTTCGGCGTCCAGCACCTCCCGCAGCAGGTTCTTTCCGGTGCGCTCGCGGTGCGTGCGCGCCTGCCGGAGCATCGTCTCGGTCTTCGGGGTGAGGAACGGGTAGGCGTAGATCTGCCCGTGCGGGTGGTGCAACGTCACGCCGATCTCGGCGCCACGATTCTCGAAGCAGTACACCTGCTCCACGCCGTCGATCCGCGCGAGCGCGGCGGTGCGATCAGCCCACGCCTCGACGATGGTGCGCATCCGCGTGGGGCTCACCGTGCTCAGTGACGCGTCGGCGTCCGGGGAGAAGCAGATCACCTCGCACCGTCCGACGGCGGGGCGAACCGGGTAGAGGTCGTCGCCATCCAGAGGGGTGACCTCATCGGGTGTTCCAGGCACCCGCATCAGGGAAGGGAACCGGTTCTCGAACACCACCACGTCATAGTCGGTGGCCGGGATCTCGCCGTCGGTGTACGCGGCGCCAGGCTTCGCAGGGGCCAGCGGGTTCGTGTCCGGCCCGGGCAGGAAGGTGCGGTTCATCCGGTGCGCGGCCATCGGGACCCACTCACCAGTGAGCACGTCGTAGCGCATCTCGGGACCCGTGACGGGCTGGGCACTGCCATCCTCGGCCTCGACCGTGGCGAACCGGTCCGGTAGCGGGCGCGGGTCGTCCAGGCGCCGGGTCCGTTCACCGGTGACGTACGGCAGGGAGTCGTCGTAGTAGAAGAGGTCGCGACCGTCGGCGAGGGTGGTGGGCGTGCGGCGCACCTGCGTGGTGGTCAAGGCGGGGAGGTCACTCACGTCGACCAGTCTGTCACAGGAGTGCACGAGTTCGCACACAAAAACACATCACCGAGCGTCCCGTGAGCGCTCGGCAGGACGCCGGAGCCGAGCGGCCGCCGCGTCGATGAGCGCTTCCGGCCCATGCCTGGAATGTGCAGAGCCTGCAGCAAGGTGAGGCACAATACGACGATGAAGTCCTCGCAGGGGCCGGACCGATGGAGCGCGCAATGATGCGCGGCGCGCCATCGGTGCCCACGAGCGCCGATTCCCGCGTGGACGCGGCTGTGCGCTCCCGCGAGGGGGCCGCGAGCACGGTCCGCATCGGTGTGGCGATCCCGATTCCCGAGCCGTATGCCGCGAGCCTGGTGCGGGCCCGGATTGATGCCCAGGATCCGCTCGCCTATGCGATCCCGCCGCACATCACGCTGCTGCCGCCCACCGATATCTCGGCGGAGGAACTGGCCGACGTCCATCACCATCTGAGCCGCATCGCAGCCGGGCAGCGCCCGTTCGTGGTGGAGCTGAGCGGAACGGACACCTTCCGTCCGATCTCCCCGGTGGTCTTCGTGCGGGTCGTGGCCGGTATCGCCGAGTGCGGCCGGCTGCAGTCAGCCGTCAACGGTGGGCCGGTGCAGCAGGACTTACGTTTTCCGTACCATCCGCACGTCACCCTCGCCCACGAGGTGGACGAAGCAGCCCTCGACGCCGCCTCGCGGGACATGCGCACTTTCGACGCCGTCTTCCCTGTCGCGCACTTCTGCCTGTATGAGCACGGCGAGGACGGCGTCTGGCGTGACGTGAGCACCTACGTGCTCACCTCCTGAGGGCCACCCCACCTGATATGCATCCGGATCCAGAGGTGCGCCGTCGGGCTGGGTTCGACATGCTGGAGCCATGGCAGGTGAGAAGACCGGACTGGCAGGGTTCATCGATTGGCTGAAGAACACGCGCGTGGTGCGGGGGCTCATGCGCTATGGCACCGCCAACGGAAACCTGCTCGCCGGAGGGATCGCCTTCTCCGCACTGTTCTCGGTGGTGGCGGCCATTACGCTCGCGTTCACCGCCTTCACGATCGTTCTCGGCGGGAACGAGGAACTGCACAACAGGGTGGTCGATAGCGTCGCGGAGGCGCTCCCGGGTGTGATCCAAACAGGCGATGACCAGAGCAGCGGGATCTTGAACCCCGACTCCCTGACCTTCTCCGGAGGCACGGGCATCGCCGGCGTGATCGCCGTCATCATCTTGCTCAACAGTGCCATCCGGGTGCCTGCGGGGCTCCGACTCGCCATCCGGGCGATGTTCGGGATGGTAGCCCCGCCCGAGAGTCCCGTACTCGGCAAGCTGCGCGACCTGGCCGGCTTCCTCGGTCTCGCCCTCTCCGTACTACTGACGTCGGCGCTCGGCATCGCAGCCGGTGCGGCCGGAGACTGGCTACTTTCCCTCGTAGGGTGGGACGGCACCACCGCTGGCACCTGGATTCTGCGATTCGTCGGCCTCCTCGTGGTGCTGGTGGTCGACGTTCTGGTGTTCGTGTGGCTCTACCGCACACTCGCCGGAGTCCGCCCCCCGAGGAAAGACCTGTGGATCGGTGCCTTGGTCGCCGGCGTCGGTGCTGGCGTGATCCGCTACCTGGGCACTGCCGTGGTCAGTGGGAGTCTGGAAACCAGCCCGGTCGCCGGAGCCGCGGCGGCAGTGGCCACACTGCTGCTGTGGATCAACCTCATTGTGCGTGTGACGTTGATGATGGCGGCGTGGGTATCCAACCCACCCGCCCCGCCGGAGGTGGAGGACGACATGGTGACGCACTTCGACGAGAGCCCGAACTACGTGACTCTGAGTGATCCCGAGACGCTCGCGTGGCAACACGACCCGGTGACCGGCCGGGTCCAGCCCGAGGATCCACCGCCTCCCGAGCCGTACTGGGGCGGACTGATCGGATGGATCGGCCGCAAGATCAAGGGAGCCCGCGACGCCTGAGGTGTGATTAGGCTGAGCCGGTGACGCAGTCCTTCTACGCCGTGGTGCCCGCCGGTGGTGCCGGTACCCGCCTCTGGCCGCTCTCGCGGCAGGCCCATCCGAAGTTCCTGCACGATCTCACTGGCACCGGTCGCACTCTCCTGCAGGCGACGGCGGACCGTCTTCGCCCGCTCAGTGACGGCCTCGTGGTGGTCACTGGGGCGAGACACGCCGACGCCGTGGCCGCTCAACTGGATCTCGACCCGAGCGACCTGTTCGCCGAACCGGCCCCGCGGGATTCGATGGCGGCGATCGGCCTCGCCGCCGCCGTGCTGCACCGCCGCCATCCCGGAGAGGATGTGATCGTCGGCTCCTTCGCCGCCGATCACGTGATCACCGATACCGATGCGTTCGCCGATGCTGTTCGTACCGCTGTGGCCACCGCCGCCGACGACTACGTGGTGACGATCGGCATCCGCGCCACCGCACCGTCGACGGCGTTCGGCTACATCCACGTGGGCGAGCCGCTGGCGAATGGCGCCGGCGCCCACCACGTGCACGGCTTCACCGAGAAGCCTGATGTGGACTCGGCCGCGGGCTATCTCGCCACTGGCGATTACCGTTGGAACGCCGGCATGTTCGTCGTCCGTGCCCGGGTCCTGCTCGACCATCTGGCGCGCCTGCAACCCACTCTCGCGGACGGACTGGAGCGGATCGCCGCCGCCTGGGACACCGATGAGCGCGAGGCCGTTCTCACGCAGGAGTGGCCCGCGCTGACGAAGATCGCCATCGATCATGCAATCGCCGAACCCGTGGCCGCCGCCGGGGGCGTCGCCGTGGTGCCCGGCGAGTTCGACTGGGACGACGTGGGGGACTGGCATTCCCTCGCAGGCCTTCTTCCTGCCGGGCCCGACGGCGTCCGGGTCCTCGGTCAGGCCGGCGACGTCATGGCCATTGACTCCCCGGGGGCGCTCGCAGTGCCCTCCTCCGGGCGGCGCGTGGTGCTGCTCGGGGTGCCGGACGCCGTCGTGGTGGATATGGATGACGCCGTACTGGTGACCACCCGCGCCCAGGCGCAAGACGTGAAGGACGTGGTCCGGCAACTGTCCGAGGACGGCACCACGCTCACCTGAGGCTCCATGGCGGCCGGTGGCGGGTAACCTCAGGAAGGTGCTCTCCCGTTCCGACCTGACCGACCGGCTCTCGGCAGCCCTCGACGAGTTCGACGCCGAACTGATCGCGTTTCGGCGGGATGTACACGCGCATCCTGAACTTGCCCGCACCGAGACCCGCACCTGTGACCGTTTGGCCGACCGGTTCGCCCAGATCGGGCTCACCGCGCACCGGTTCAGCCCCACCGGCCTCGCCGTGGACATCGACCCGCCTGGGATCCAAGGGGGTCCGCAGGCGCGAAAGCGCCGCCGGGTCGCTCTGCGTGCCGACCTCGATGCCCTGCCGGTCCAGGAGGCGACCGGCCTCGACTATGCCTCCACCGTGCGTGGCGTGAGCCATTCGTGCGGGCATGACGTGCACACCACGGTGGTGCTCGGTGCAGGACTGGCCCTGGCCCGGCTCGCCCAGGAGGACCAGCTTGCGGCCGGTGTGCGACTGATCTTCCAGCCGGCCGAGGAGGTCCAACCGGGCGGAGCGCTCGACCTGCTCGCCGCCGGTGCGTTGGAGGGGGTGGACCGGATCTTCGCTGTGCACTGTGACCCCAAGCTGGACGTGGGGTACGTGGGTACCAGGATCGGGCCGATCACGTCGGCTTCGGACACCGTCACAGTGACCATCAGATCCTCGGGTGGGCACACCTCCCGCCCGCATCTGACGGGGGACGTGGTCTACGCGCTCGGCCTGGTGGCCACGATGACGCCCGCTGTCTTGGGGCGGCGCCTCGATCCGCGCACCGGGGTGAACCTCACCTGGGGAGCAATCAAGGCAGGAACGGCCCCGAATGCGATCCCGACGACGGGCACCATCAGCGGGACCCTGCGTTGTCTGGACGTGCGGGCCTGGGATCGGGCGGAATCTCTGTTGCATGAGGTGGTGGACCAGATCGTCGCCCCGGCCGGGGTGGAGGCGGACCTGCAGATCGTGCGTGGGGTACCGCCGGTGGACAACGATGCTGGGAGTGTGGCGCTGATGGAGCACGCTGCCGCCGCCGTACTCGGCGAGGACGCAGTGCAACTCACCGAGCAGTCTCTCGGGGGCGAGGACTTCGGGTGGTACCTCACCCAGATCCGGGGGGCGATGGCGCGCCTGGGTACCCGCACCCCGGGCGGTCGCAGCTACGACCTGCACCAGCCCGAGCTCGTCGTGGACGAACGCGCGATCGGCGTCGGTGCGCGACTGCTCGCGCACGTCGCCTTGGACGCCGGGAGGAATCTCCACTCCGGCGAGGCCGTGGCCGAGCCTGGAGGTGAGGTACCAGTTCGATAACAACTCCGGGCAGGTATCTCACCATGTAACACAGGAGCCGCAGAGCGGGTCTAAGGTCAGGGCAGCCACTTGGCCGTTCGCACCCTGAGCGGTCGAGCGTCCCACCGACACCAGGAGTGACCACGTGAAGAAGTCCATCCCCGCAGCCATCGTGGCTGCCGCAGCCCTGACGCTGACGGCATGTGGTGCCGCCCCGGAAGAGTCCGGCGGTAACGGCGATGCCGGTACTGACAACAGCGACTTCCTTGCCTGCATGATCTCCGACGAGGGCGGCTGGGATGACGCCTCCTTCAACGAGTCCGGCTACAACGGCCTCACCCAGGCCGAATCCGAGCTGGGTGTGGAGATCCGCGACGCCGAGTCCACTGACCCGGGCCAGTACGCCTCGAATGCCGACGCGATGGTTCAGGCCGGTTGCTCGCTGACGATCGGCGTGGGTTTCGCGCTCGAGGACACGATCCAGGAGGTTGCCGAAGCGAACGAGGACGCCAACTTCGCCCTCGTCGACTCCGCATTCAGCGACGCCGAGTTCAACCCGGTCGAACTCGAGAACGCCAAGCCGTTGCTGTTCAACACCCAGGAGGCCGCCTACCTGGCCGGCTACCTCGCTGCCGGGATGACCGAGACCGGCACCGTGGCCACCTACGGCGGGCAGCCATTCCCCTCGGTGACCATCTTCATGGACGGCTTCGTGGACGGCGTGGCCGCCTACAACGAGGCCCACGGCACCGATGTGCAGGCCCTCGGCTGGGACAAGGAAGCCCAGAACGGCTCCATGACGGGCGACTTCACCAACACGGAGAACGGGTACAACACCACCCAGCAATTCATCGCCGATGGCGCCGACATCATCCTCCCGGTGGCTGGTCCCGTCGGTGGCGGCTCGCTGCGAGCGGCCTCCGAACACGAGGGAGTCTCGGTGATCTGGGTGGACTCTGATGGCTACGAGCAGCCCGCGAACGCTGACTACCAGCAGCTCATCCTCACCTCGGTGCTCAAGCAGATCCAGACTGCCGTGTTCGACACCATCGAGTCCTCGGTGAATGGTGAGTTCAGCTCCGAGCCGTACGTGGGCACGCTGGAGAACGGTGGCGTGGGTCTGGCCCCGTACCACGACTTCGAGGATGCCGTGCCGGCCGAGTTGCAGGCCGAGATCGAGGACCTCGAGGCGCAGATCATCGCCGGTGACCTGGAGGTCACCTCACCCAGCTCCAACTGATCACGACCGCAGCGGCGGCCCGGGCGATCACCTCGCCCGGGCCGCCGTGGTCACTCACCATCACGAACGCCCGCCATCGGGAACATGCCGTCGGGATGCCGACTTGTATGTCCCCGGCCGTGGTGTGCGGACTACAGTGCGGGCAGACCAGCGATGGCGCCGGAACGAGAGGGAGGGACGAGATGACGCTCGAGCTTCGCGGTATCACGAAGCGGTTCGGGTCCCTCGTGGCCAACGACCGGATCGACCTCACCTTCGAACCGGGCCGGATCCACGCGCTCCTCGGGGAGAACGGCGCCGGCAAGTCCACGATGATGAATGTGCTCTACGGGCTGTACGCGCCGGACGAGGGCGAGATCCTCATCGATGGTGAGCCGGTCGAGTTCGCCGGGCCAGGTGAGGCGATGGCCGCAGGGATCGGTATGGTGCACCAGCACTTCATGCTCGTGCCGGTGTTCACCGTGGCCGAGAATGTGGTGCTCGGCCATGAGCCCACCGGTCCGCTGGGCATCATCGGGATCGAGCAGGCGCGTACCCTGGTGCGGGATATCTCGGCTCGCTTCGGTTTCGATGTGGATCCGGATGCGAAGGTTGAGGACCTCCCGGTCGGCGTGCAGCAGCGGGTGGAGATCATCAAGGCACTCTCGCGGGACGCCAAAGTGCTGATCCTGGATGAACCCACGGCGGTGCTCACCCCGCAGGAGACTGACGAGCTGATCGAGATCATGCGCCAGCTCCGCGACTCCGGTACCTCGATCGTCTTCATCACGCACAAGTTGCGTGAGGTCCGAGCCGTGGCCGACGAGATCACCGTGATCCGCCGCGGAAAGGTCGTGGGCAGTGCAGCGCCGACCGACTCCCAGGCCGAACTCGCCTCGCTGATGGTGGGCCGCGAGGTCTCCCTCGGCGTGCAGAAGGACCCACCGCAGACCAATGACCGGGCCCTGCAGGTCACCGGGCTCACTGTGCTGGACGCCGTCGGCACCCATGTGGTGCGGGACGTCTCATTCACCATTCGCGGCGGCGAGGTGCTGGCCGTGGCCGGCGTGCAGGGCAATGGCCAGTCCGAACTCGCCGAGGCGATCCTGGGGTTGCGCAGCGCTGCGGCCGGATCGGTGCTCCTGGACGAGGATGAACTGCTCGGCAAGACGGTGGACCAGGTGCTGCGTTCCGGCGTCGGGTTCGTGCCCGAGGACCGCAGCAAAGACGGATTGATCGCCTCCTTCTCCATCATCGAGAACTTCGTGCTCGACCAGTTCGCGCAGCCGCCCTACGCGAAGGGTCCTGCGATGCAGCTCAGCGTGGCGCGGGAGAAGGCGGCGGAGTACGTGGAGGCCTTCGATGTGCGCACCACCTCCATCGACGATCCGGTGAGTACGCTCTCCGGCGGGAATCAGCAGAAGGTGGTGCTGGCACGGGAGATGTCCCGCCCGCTGCGTCTGCTCATCGCTTCCCAGCCCACCCGCGGACTGGACGTGGGCTCGATCGAGTTCGTGCATCAGCGGATTGTGGCCGAGCGTGACGCCGGAACACCGGTCATGATCGTCTCCACCGAGCTGGATGAGGTGATGTCGCTCGCCGACCGGATCGCCGTGATGTACCGCGGGGCCATCATCGGAATCGTCGACGCCGACACCGATCGTGACGTACTCGGTCTGATGATGGCGGGCTGTCCTCCTGAGGAAGCACTCCAGGAGGCCCACCAGCACCCGACGACGATGCACGACGCAGAGGGCGAGGAGCCGAGGTGAGGAACGAGGGCGCCGGGCAACAGACGCCAGAGGGCCGTGGCGAGGAGGCTGGCGGCGCTGCCGAGCAGGACACCGCGGCTGCCGAGCAGAACTCCGCCACGACCGAGCGGGACGCGGCCTCGCCGTCGGCCACGGTGCCGGACCCGGCGCCCCGCCCGCGCACCGTCGATGACGGGCCGAGTGAAGGACAGGCCCGATGGGCCACCTTCCGGCACGAGATGCTCACCGGCAACTGGCTGCTCACCCTGCTCGCCATCGTCGCCGCGATGGTGATCAGCTCGATCCTGATCGCCGTGGCCGATGCCGACGTGCGCGCCAGCGCCGGGTACTTCTTCAGCCGACCCGCGGACATGCTGGCGGCGGTGTGGGACAGCGTGGCCGGCACCTACATGGCCCTGTTCCGTGGTTCGGTGCTCGACTACACGGTGCTGCGCCAGGGAATCAGCACCGCCGCGCTCGGGCAGGCGGTGGCTCCGCTGACCAAGACGATGGTCGAGGCCACCCCACTGATCTTCGCCGCACTCGGCATCGGGATCGGGTTCCGGTCCGGGCTTTTCAACATCGGCGCCCAGGGTCAGGTGCTGATGGGCGCGGCGACTGCGTCCTTCATCGGTTTCACCTTCGTCCCACCGGGCGGAACCGGGTTCGGCCCGAGCCTGCTGCACGTGGTCCTGGCGATCGCCGCGGCGGTGCTGGTGGCCGGGTTGTGGGCCGGTATCGCCGGCTTCCTCAAGGCCCGGACGGGAGCGAACGAGGTGATCGTGACGATCATGCTGAACTGGATCGCCACGTACCTGGTGGCCTACCTGCTCACCACCTCGGTGTACCGGATCCAAGGCAACCGGCCGATCGCCCCGCACGTGCTCGGCACCGCTGAGTTACCCTCGTTGCTCGGCGGTTGGTCGCTGTTGCACTGGGGCTTCCCGCTCGCGCTGCTGGCAGCGGTGGGGGTGTGGTGGTTGATGGAGCGTTCGACGGTTGGCTTCCAGTTCCGGGCCGTCGGTGCGAACGCCCACGCCGCCAGGACCGCCGGCATCTCCGTGAACCGGGTGTTCGTGATGGTGATGGTGGCTGCCGGAATGCTCGCCGGAGCGGGCGGTGCCATGCAGATCCTCGGGGTGGAGGGGACCTTCCGCGCCTCCAGCGCCGGCTCGATCGGATTCGATGCGATCACCGTGGCGCTGCTGGGCAGGAACCGGCCCGGGGGCATCGTCGCCTCGGCGATGTTGTTCGGCGCCCTACGTGCCGGTGCCGCGCTGATGCAGACCGAGGCCAACACCCCGGTGGACATCATCTTGGTGATCCAGGCAGTGATCGTGCTGTTCATCGCCGCGCCGCCGCTGGTGCGCGCGCTGTTCCACCTGCCGGGCAGAACGCCCCGGCGCCGCAGTGTTCAGGCCAAGGAGGTGACCTCATGAGTGCACCCACGACGGCTCCCGCTGAGCGCGACCTGATCGGCCAGAGTGTGCTGACACCGATCTCGTGGCGCACGCCGATCATCATGGCGGCGCTCGCTGTTCTCGCCCTGTTCGGTTTCGCGTTGTTCACCCCCGCGCACCTGCAGTCCCAGATCGAATTGACCGGGGGTGGCGCCGACTGGCAGTTGCCGGATCTGGTGATCTCCTCGCGAGGATCGGCGCTCGCCTTGGTGCTGGTGGCCTTCGCTCTGGCCGGGCTCAGCTTCTGGACCACGCAGAACCGCCGCCGCTCCGTCGCCATCCCGGTGGTCTTCGGTGCATGCCTGGTGCTCGCTTTCCTGATCTGGGCGGTGGCCGGGAACGCCTCCGGCCTGCCATTGCCGTTCCTGCTCAGCACGGCCATGACGGCTGCTCTGCCGTTGATCTTCGGCGCCTTCGCCGGTCTGCTGTGCGAGCGCTCCGGGGTGATCAACATCGCCATCGAGGGTCAACTGCTCGCCGGGGCGTTCCTCACGGCAGTGCTGGCCACTGTGGCCGGGAACCCCTACATCGGTCTGATCGCCGCACCCATCGGCGGCGCGCTGGTGGGTCTGCTGCTTGCCGTCTTCGCCATCAAGTACCGGGTGGATCAGATCATCGTCGGTGTGGTGGTGAACGTGCTGGTGCTGGGTTTGACCAGCTATCTGTTCTCCACTGTGCTCAGCGACAATCCGCTCCGCCTGAACAGCCCGCCACAGTTGTCCTCCCTGCGGATCCCGCTGCTTGCCGACATTCCGGTGATCGGGCAGGCGTTGTTCAACCAGAACATCATCGTCTATGTGATGTACGTGGCCGTGGTGCTGCTGCACATCGGGCTCTTCCGCAGCCGCTGGGGCCTGCGGGTGCGGGCCGTGGGCGAGCACCCGAAGGCCGCCGACACGGTCGGCATCGACGTCAATCGCACCCGGTACCGCAATGTGGTGTTCGGGTCCGCAGTGGCTGGGTTCGGCGGAGCCTCGATGGTGGCCGCCGGGCTCGCGTTCACCAAGGAGGTCACCGAAGGGCGCGGGTACATCGCCCTCGCGGCGATGATCCTGGGCCGGTGGAGCCCCACCGGTGCGCTCGCCGCGGCCCTGTTGTTCGGCTTCGCCGACTCGCTGAACCGGGTGCTGAACAACATTGGTTCGCCGGTGCCGTACGAGATCCTCGCGATGCTGCCCTACCTGGCCACGATCTTCGCCGTGGCCGGGCTGGTGGGCCGGGTGCGCCCGCCGGCGGGCGCCGGGAAGGCCTACCCCTCATGACGGCGGAGCCACCTGGCGAGGTGACCTCGCGTGATCAGGGAGGGGCCGCCGTCGACTGGGATGGGCTGCGGGAGGCCGCACGGCAGGTGATGACGCGCGCCTACGCGCCGTACTCGCGTTACCCGGTGGGGGCGGCGGCGCTGACGGACTCAGGGGCCGTCGTCACCGGCTGCAACGTGGAGAACGCCGCGTATGGGGTGACCTTGTGCGCAGAATGCTCGCTCGTGTCGGCGCTGATCACCGGCGGCGGTGGCCGGCTGGTGGCGTTCACCTGCACCGACTCGCGCGGGCAACGCATCATGCCGTGTGGGCGGTGCCGGCAGTTGCTCTGGGAGCACGGGGGAGCTGAACTGCTGGTGGACACCCCGCGCGGGATCCGGCCGATGAACGAGGTGCTCCCCGATGCGTTCGGGCCCGAGGACCTGGCCGCCGGCCGGCAAGGATAGCCAGCACGGGTGGTCCCGGCACCACCTAAGGTGAGGCCATGACCTCCGATCATGATGCCGTCGATGTGATCCGCACGAAGCGGGACGGCGGCGCGCTCAGCGCCGGTCAGATCGACTGGGTGATCGACGCCTACACCCGCGGTGCGGTGGCTGAGGAACAAATGGCCGCCCTCGCCATGGCGATCGTGCTGCGCGGGATGACCGACACCGAGGTGGCGCACTGGACCCGGGCGATGATCGCCACCGGGGAGCGGATGGACTTCGCTGCCCTGTCCCGCCCCACCGTGGACAAGCACTCCACCGGCGGCGTGGGGGACAAGATCACCCTGCCGCTCGCGCCACTGGTCGCCGTCTTCGACGTGGCCGTCCCGCAACTCTCCGGCCGTGGCCTCGGGCACACCGGCGGCACACTGGACAAGCTGGAAGCGATCCCCGGGTGGCGGGCCGCGCTCACCAACGAGGAGATGCTCGCCCAACTCGACTCGGTGGGTGCGGTGATCTGCCAGGCAGGTTCGGGGCTCGCACCGGCGGACCGCAAACTGTACGCACTGCGGGACGTGACCGGCACGGTCGAGTCGATTCCGCTGATCGCCTCCTCGATCATGAGCAAGAAGATCGCCGAGGGCACCGGGGCGCTCGTGCTGGACGTCAAGGTCGGCTCGGGGGCGTTCATGAAGGAACTCGACCAGGCACGCGAGCTGGCCCGCACAATGGTGTCGCTCGGAACCGACGCGGGAGTGCGCACGACGGCGTTGCTCACCGACATGTCCACCCCACTCGGGCTGACCGCCGGAAACGCCCTGGAGGTGCGTGAGTCCGTGGAGGTACTCGCCGGCGGTGGACCCCCGGACGTGGTGGAGCTGACGCTCGCGCTGGCGCGGGAGATGCTTGATGCGGCGGGCCGCCCGGACGCCGACCCGGCGGCGGCGCTCGCGGACGGGCGCGCGATGGACTCCTGGCGCGCGATGATCGCCGCGCAGGGTGGGGATCCAGACGCCCCGTTGCCGACTGCCCGCCACACCGAGCACCTGCTCGCCCCGGCCGATGGGGTGGTGGTCGAGATGGACGCGTTGGCCGTGGGGATCGCCGCATGGCGGCTCGGCGCGGGCAGGGCGCGCAAGGAAGATCCGGTGCAGGCGGGCGCCGGTGTGGAACTGCACGCGAAACCGGGCGGCGCCGTCCGTGCCGGTGAGCCGCTGATGACCCTGCACACGGAGACCCCGGAACGGTTCGGGCGGGCGATGGAAGCGCTCGACGGCGCGGTGCAGCTTGCTCCCGTGGGATCGCGCACGGGCCGTGACGGTATCGTGCTCGATCGAGTAGGTGTGTGAGGGCGAGACCAGGGAGGCGCTGGGCGTGGAGCCGGCCGAGTACGACGACGAAGACGATCGAGTCGAGGCAGGCTCCGGCGAAGGCACGGGTGCTGCAGATGAGGCCGAGCGCGAGACGAGGCGACCACAATCGGTGTACGGGGTCGGCACCGAGCCTGACGTGCGGTTCTCCCTGGCGAACGAACGTACGGCGCTGGCCTGGTTGCGCACCGGTCTGACGCTGGTGGCCGGTGGCGTGGCGCTGACAACGCTGGCCTCCTTTGGCGACGGCCACGCGGTGCTCGATGTGATCGCGGCCCTGGCATGCCTCGCCGGGGGAGTGCTGGCACTGGCTGCGATCTCCGGCTGGCGCCGCCGCGAACGTGCACTCCGGCTCGGTGACCCGCTGCCGGCACCACGGATCCTGCCGGTGCTGGTGGGTGCAGTGGCGGTCTTTGCGCTGCTGATGGCCGGCTACGCGGTCTACCAGGTGCTCATGTGAGCCCTCCGGTGACCACCGCAGGGCTGGATGGCGATACCGGCGCACAGCCGCAGCGCACGATGCTGTCCTGGCACCGTACGGTGCTCTCGGTGACTCTGGGCACGCTGGTCGTCTCGATCACCGCTCAGCGGCTGGAGCATCCCCTGATCGCCGCGATCGCCGCACTCACGGCGTTTGCCTTGCTCGTTCTGGTGCTGCGCAGCCTGCGCCAGTGGGGCCCGCACGCGCGGGCCCGGTGGACCGTACTGCAGATGACCTGCATCTCCGTGGTGGTGCTCGGCAGCCTGGGCCTGCTGCTCGCACTGGTGAACCTGTTCAGCTAACTCCCCCTCCCTGCGCGAGTGCGGCCCATCTCGCTCATGGTGTGAGATATAGCCGAGATCTCGGGCACTCGAGGGTGGTCGAGTGCGGGCTAGGCTCGGGGTATGACGCTCTCCCCGGACACGATCACCGCCCTGCCCAAGGTGCTGCTGCACGACCATCTCGACGGCGGGCTCCGGCCCGCCACCATGATCGAGCTCGCCGCCGAGATCGGCCACACCCTGCCCAGTACCGATCCAGAGGCGCTCGGCTCCTGGTTCGTTGAGGCCGCCAACTCGGGTTCACTGGTGCGCTACCTGGAGACCTTCGAGCACACTGTGGCGGTGATGCAGACCGAGGAGGCCCTGCACCGGGTGGCCAAGGAGGCCGTGCTCGATCTGGCCGCTGACGGTGTGGTCTACGCCGAGCTTCGGTACGCGCCTGAGCAGCACCAGCGCCAGGGCTTGAGTCTGCAGCAGGTGGTCGATGCCGTCCATGCCGGGATTGCCGACGGCGTTGCTACCGCCGGCGAGGAGGGGCACCGGGTCGAGGTGGGCACCTTGCTCTCCGCCATGCGGCAGGCGGAGAACGCCGATGAGATCGCGGCACTGACCATCGCGAACCGTGACGCGGGGGCGGTCGGCTTCGACATTGCCGGTCCGGAGGACGGGTTCCCACCCTCTCGCCAGCTGTCGGCGTTCCGTACCCTTCGCGAGGCGAACATGCCCTCCACCGCGCACGCCGGCGAGGCAGCGGGAGTGGAGAGCATCTGGGAGGCCCTACAGGTGTGCGGAGCGCTCCGGCTCGGGCACGGAGTGCGGATCATTGAGGACATCCAGATCGAGCGCGAGGACGAACAGATCGACGCCACCTTCGGTGAGGTCGCCGCCTGGGTGCTGGACCGGCAGATCCCGCTCGAGGTGTGCCCCTGCTCCAACCTGCAGACCGGTATCGCCGACACCATCGCCGAGCATCCGGTGAGCACGTTACGAGACCTGGGCTTCGCCGTCACCATCAACACTGACAACCGGCTCATGTCCGGTACCTCGATGAGCAACGAGATGCAGCGCCTGGTCGATGAAGCCGACTGGGACCTGGACGACCTGGAGGAGGTCACGCTGCAGGCGGCGTGGAATGCATTCGCGCCATTCCACGTGAAGCAGGCGATGGTGACCGAGCAGATCATCCCCGGGTTCGAGGCCGCGCGCGGCTGAGCGGGGCCGCCCCCGCCCCCTATCGTCGCCCGGGCGCCGCCCCCGCCCCCTATCGTCGCCCGGGCCCCGCCCCCCATCGTCGCCCGGGGCGGACTTATGGCCTGACCTCAGACCGCCCCGGGCGGACTTCGGTGGCGGGTGGTTCATCGGGGGCGGAGTTGCGGTCGTTTCAGCGACCAGAAGCGACCAGAAGTCCGCCCGCGTGCATCGCGGGTATGGCGACGGTGAGACGCCTCACCCGCTCGGTCTCTGGGGCCCCGGCGATGGCATACCCTCGTCGAAAGAAGCGCCGCTACCCCGGCGGCACGACCTTCGAGGAGACCCCTTTGCGCACACGCGCCCTGATCATCGTTGGAGCCCTCGGCCTCACCCTTGCCGCGTGCTCCGACCCTGCCGGCAGCACGGACACCGACACCTCTGACGGTGCCAACGGCACCGCCGGGGCCGAGTGCACCGCCGGGGATCTGCCCACCCTCACCGACGGCGTCCTCACCGTGGGCACGTCGGTGCCGTACGAGCCCTGGTACGTGGGCGAGGACCAGACCACCGGCGAGGGTTTCGAATCGGCCCTCGTGTACGCCGTGGCCGAGGAACTGGGCTACGCGGAGGAGGACGTGGTCTGGGAGGACGTGACTTTCGAGCAGATCGTCGCCCCGGCGATCAAGCCGTTCGACTTCGCCGCCTACCAGACCACCATCACCGACGAGCGCGCCGAAGTGGTGGACTTCTCCTCCCCGTACCTCACCACGGCGCAGGGAGTGGTGGTGGATGAGGGCGGCGACTACGCCGATGCGGCCGCCCTGGCTGACTTCGAGGGCGCCCGCATCGGGGTCACCGCCGGGCAGACCTCCATGCCGATCGCCGAGGCCGCCTGGGGCGACGCAATTGAGCTGGTCCCCTATGACGATGCGGGCCAGGCCATGCAGGCGATGACCAACGGACAGATCGACGCCGTCGTGATGGACGTGAACCAGGCCGTGGCCGCCTCCACCGTGTACTTCCCGGACTCTGCCGTGGTCGGGACCCTCCCCGAGGAGGGTGAGCCCTCCCAGCTCGGCTTCGTCCTCGACCAGGACTCCGAGCTCACCGGTTGCGTCTCCGAGGCGGTGGAGGCGCTGGAGGCCGACGGCACCATCGAGGACCTCAGCGCCGAGTGGCTGAAGACCGAGGGCATCGAAGAACTCAGCTGAACCGGCTGAGTAGACCACCTGAGTGGACAGTCTGAGGAGTCGATGAGCGGCTGGGAGCCCAGCGAGCGCGCTCGCGAGCGGACGGCGTTCCGTGCGGGCCGCCGTCGGCGTTCGTTCGCCGTGGCCTTCGCCAGCACGCTGATCGTGGCCGCGCTCGCCTGGTGGGTGCTGGTCACCTCACCCGGGTGGGAGCGTGCCCAGGGGACGTTCTTCGACCGGGGAGAGTTCGCCGATGTGCTCCCCGGGATCGCCGAGGGGCTGTGGCTGAACCTGCGCGTGTGGATCATCGCCGGTGCGCTATCGATTCTGCTCGGACTGCTGCTCGCGATCGCCCGCACCACCACCACGCCCGCTCTGTTCCCGTTGCGGGCGGCCGTGGTGGTCTACGTGGACATTTTCCGTGGCGTGCCGGTGCTGCTGGTCTTGCTGCTGGTGGGATTCGGACTCCCAGCGTTGCGCTTGCCGTGGCTTCCGAACCAGGCCGCATTCCTGGGTTCGCTCGCCCTGGTGCTCACGTACTCGGCCTACCTGTCGGAGATCTTCCGGTCTGGGATCGAGTCGGTGCACCCCTCGCAGGTGGCAGCCGCTCGAGCGCTCGGCCTCACCCGGGGGCAGACCACCCGGCGGGTGGTGGTGCCACAGGCCGTGCGCAACGTGGTGCCGGCGCTGCTGAACATGGTGGTGGCGCTGCAGAAGGACTCGGGGCTGATCTCGGTGCTGGGGGCCGTGGACGCGATTCGAGTGGCCGAGATCGCGGTGACCGGCAGTTACAACTTCACGCCCTACGTGGCCGCAGGGTTTCTCTTCCTGCTGGTCTCGGTGCCGCTGACTCGCGCCGTGGACGCCTTCAACGCCCGCCGCGGCTGGCGTGGCGCACGCGGTGCGGCGGGGGCGATCCGATGACGGCGTCCGCTCGCCCCGCCGGCGATGCGCAACCCTTACTGAGGGTCAGTGGCGTGCGTAAGGCGTTCGGGGAGAACGTGGTGCTGGACGACCTCGACCTCGAGGTGGCCGAGCACGGGTGTGTGGTGCTGATCGGCGCCTCCGGTTCGGGTAAGTCCACGCTGCTACGCGCAATCGACCTGCTCGAGGATGTTGACGACGGCTCCATCGAGCTGCGCGGAGTGGACCTGGCCGATCCGTGGGTGGATGCCGACGCTGCCCGGGCCCGGATGGGCATGGTGTTTCAGTCCTACAACCTGTTCGGACACATGAGCGTGCTCGACAACGTGACGCTAGCGCCGCGACTCGTGCACGGTCGCGACAAGGCCGAGGCGGAAGCGGCCGCCGTCGAGATGCTCACCCGCGTGGGCCTGGCGGAGAAGGTGCGCGCCTATCCAGACCAGCTCTCCGGCGGTCAACAGCAGCGGGCGGCGATCGCGCGGGCGCTGGTGAACGGACCGGAGTTGTTGCTCCTGGACGAGGTGACCTCGGCGCTCGACCCCGAGCTGGTGGGGGAGGTGCTCGAGCTACTCGCCGAACTGCGCAATGAAGGGATGACCATGCTGATCGCCACCCACGAGATGGCCTTCGCGCGGGACGTGGCCGATCAAGTGTGCTTCCTGCATGAGGGGCGCGTGCACGAGGCGGGGACGCCGGCGCAGGTGCTCGGGGACCCGCAGCGGGTGAGGACGAGGGAGTTCCTGGCGCGGCTGCACGCCTGAGCCGCGATGCGATGTGATGTCGACGTACTCAGTGCATCGCAATCACACCGGAACCGGGCCTCACATCCCCTTCGGGTGCCACACCGTCTTCGTCTCAGTGAACGCAAGGATCGCCGCCAGCGACTGCTCGTCCTTCCAGTTCGGCTCAGTGTCCCTGGCCGGGCGCCGCACGCGCTTGAGGTTCTCGGCGGCGTCCGCCTCCACCTCGCCCCAGGTCAGGTCCGCAGCCCCGACCGCGCCGGCCAGATCGAATGCGTTGACGTCCATATGACGAGCCAGGGGAGTGGCGAGCTCCGCCGTCTTCCCGGTGAGCACGTTGACCACGCCGCCGGGCACATCCGAGGTGGCGAGCACTTCACTGAGCGTGATCGCCGGCAGCGGCCGATCCTGCGAGGCCACCAGCACCGCGGCGTTCCCGGTCACCAGAATCGGCGCGAGCACCGAGACCAGCCCGAGCAACGAGGACTTCTGCGGCGCCAGCGCGGCCACCACGCCGGTGGGCTCGGGCACGGAGAGGTTGAAGTACGGACCGGCCACCGGGTTGGCGTTCCCCGCCACCTGGGCCACCTTGTCCGTCCAGCCCGCGTACCAGACCCACCGGTCGATCACCGCGGACACTGCGTCCTCGGCCCGCCGCGCCGAGAGCCCCTCACCGGCGGCCACGTCGGCGACGAACTGTGCCCGGCGGCCCTCCAGTAGCTCAGCCACCCGGTACAACACCTGCCCACGGTTGTACGCCGTCGCCCCGGCCCACCCGGGCTGAGCAGCCCGGGCCGCTCGGACCGCGTCGCGTGCGTCCTTGCGGGAGGCTTGCGCGGCGTTCGCCGCGAAGCGCCCCTTGGCGTCGGACACCTCGTAGGTGCGCCCGGACTCCGAGCGCGGGAACTTCCCCCCGATGAAGAGCTTGTACGTTTTGCGCACGTCTACCCGTGCCGCCGTCGTGGTGCTCATCGCGACTCCTTCAGATACAGCCCAAGGCCGTGGCGCCCACCCTCGCGCCCGTACCCGGACTCCTTGTACCCACCGAACGGGCTGGTCGGGTCGAACCGGTTGAAGGTGTTCGCCCACACCACGCCGGCGCGGAGCTTGTCCGCCATGGCGAGAATGCGCGAGCCCTTCTCGGTCCAGATTCCTGCTGAGAGGCCATACGGGGTGTTGTTCGCCTTCGCCACCGCCTCATCCGGGGTGCGGAACGTCAGGACGCTCAGCACCGGCCCGAAGATTTCCTCCCGGGCGATCCGGTGCGCGGCGGAGACGTCGGTGAACACGGTCGGCGCGAAGAACCAGCCGGTCTCGGGCAGCGCACAGTCGCTGGTCCAGCGGGTGGCACCCTCGTCCTCTCCGGCTTGGGTGAGTTCGCGGATCCGGTCCAGCTGGCGGGCCGAGTTGATTGCACCCACATCGGTGTTCTTGTCCATCGGGTCACCCACCCTGAGGGTGCCCAAGCGGTCCTTGAGCCGGTCCACGAGCTCATCGGCGATCGACTCCTGCACCAGCAGCCGGGACCCGGCGCAGCACACCTGCCCCTGATTGAAGAAGATGCCGTTCACGATGCCCTCGATCGCCTGATCCAGGGCGGCATCGTCGAACACGATGTTCGCGGCCTTTCCCCCCAGCTCCAGGGTGGCAGGGATGCGGGTCCCGGCGAGCTGGCGGGCGATCTGCCGCCCGACGGCGGTGCTCCCAGTGAAGGCCACCTTGTCCACTCCCGGGTGGGTCACCAGGGTCTGGCCGGTCGGCCCGGCGCCGGTCACGATGTTCACCACCCCGGCGGGCAGGTCGGCCTGCCGGAGCAGGTCCGCGAACAGCAGGGCGGTGAGCGGCGTGGTCTCGGCCGGCTTGAGCACCACGGTGTTCCCGGCGGCCAGCGCGGGAGCGATCTTCCACGCGAGCATCAGCAGGGGAAAGTTCCACGGGATCACTTGTGCGGCCACGCCGTGTGGCGTGGGGTTCGACCCGAATCCGGCGTGCTCGAGCTTGTCCGCCCAGCCGGCGTAATAGAAGAAGTGTGCAGCGGCAGTGGGCACATCCACATCGCGTGACTCGCGGATCGGCTTGCCGTTGTCGAGTGTCTCCAGCACCGCGAACTCCCGAGCTCGCTCGGCGAGCAGGCGGGCGATCCGGAAGAGATATTTGGCCCGTTCGGATCCGGGCATCGGGCCCCAGACCTTCTCCTGGGCCTTGCGGGCGGCCTTGATGGCACGGTCAACGTCCGCCTCGTCGGCCACCGCAACCTCGGCGAGCACCTCCTCGGTGGCTGGGTTGACCGTCTTCATCGCCTGCCCGGAGGAGCCCTGGGTGAACTCACCGTCGATGAACAGGCCGTAGGAGGAGTCGATGTCGACGACGGCGCGCGACTCCGGAGCGGGAGCGTATTCGAATCGGGGCATCAGTGTCGCTGCCTTCTAGTCGATCGTCACATAGTCGGGGCCGGAGTAGGCGCCCGTACTGAGCTTCTGCCGCTGCAGCAGCACGTCATTGAGCAGGGATGAGGCGCCGAACCGGAAGAACTCCGGCTCCAGCCAGGCTTCCCCGGCCACTTCGTTCACGGCCACCAGGTACTTGATCGCATCCTTCGAGGTACGGATCCCACCGGCCGGCTTGACTCCTACGTGGACGCCGGTGGCCGCGAGGAAGTCTCGCACCGCCTCCAGCATGAGCACTGTCACTGGCAGGGTGGCGGCGGGGGAGACCTTCCCGGTCGAGGTCTTGATGAAGTCAGCTCCGGCCAGCATCGACAGCCAGGAGGCGCGGCGCACATTGTCGTAGGTGGCGAGTTCGCCGGTCTCCAGGATCACCTTCAGGTGCGCTGGCTCACCGGTGCGCTGCTGGCAGATCTCCCGGACGGCGACGATGTCGTCGAACACCTTCCGGTAGTGGCCAGAAAGGAACGCGCCGCGGTCGATCACCATGTCGATTTCCTCGGCGCCGGCCTTCACGGCGTCGGTGGTGTCGGCGATCCGGGCGGTGCGGCCCGCTCGCCCGGCGGGGAACGCCGTCGCCACGGCGGCGACGTTGATTCCCGAGGACGACCCCAGGGCCTCCTTGGCCACAGTCACCATGTCCCCGTACACGCAGACGGCGGCCGGCCGGGGGCAGCTGGGATCGGCCGGTTCGGGGGTGCGTGCCTTGGCGACGAGGGAGCGCACCCGGCCGGGGGTGTCGGCACCTTCGAGGGTGGTCAGGTCGATCATCGAGATGATCGTGTCCAACGCCCATGCCTTGGCGGTCGTCTTGATCGACCGGGTCCCGAGAGTGGCCGCACGAGCATCCAGGCCGACCTTGTCCACGCCCGGAAGGCCGTGGAGGAACGTGCGCAGGGCACCGTTGCTGAGATCGGCTGATCCGACGACGGCGCTCGCGTCTGCCGCGACCTGGTCCGCCGTGCGGGCGGCCGGGTGGGTGCCGCCGCTGCTCGAGCGCACCGGACTGGTTGAGCGCACCGGCTCGGTAGGGGGCGCAGGGGACATCGCAGTCATGCTCTCGAGTGTAGACGTGGCACCCCGGGCAGAGGGCAGGGTCGTGTCGGCAAGGTGGTGGCCGGAGATCAGGCCGCGAATGCCCGCCAACGTGCCCCGGTGAGGGTCAGTGGCCGGAGGTGTTGGGCCCGAACGTTTGCAGGTAACGGGGGCCGCTGGTAGCCAGCTCGCTCTTGAACTGACGCGACCACGCCGAGTACGGGCGGGCGGCCAGCTGCTCGTTGGCGAAGCGGGCGTCATCGGAGATCTCCGTGGCGCAGAAGGCCGGGATGGTCAGGTCCGTGACCGGGCTCTCCCGCTCACACTCGGCGATCACCAGGGGCGCATTGGTGCCCAGGAACTGGTCCAGTACCCAGCCGTCCTCACCGAGCCAGATCGCATGGCGCAGTTTGATCACCTTCGCACCACCGCGGCGCACCATCTCCTCGGCCACGATGGGGTCAAGCTCCCGCTCGGCCTCGTAGCGGGTACCGCCGGCGGCCGGGCCCTTGGCGGTCAGAGTGCACAGCTCCCACTGCCCGGACAATTCGTTCAGGACGGTCCCGGCATCGAGGTCGCCAGCCCTGCCCACCAGCGCTGCGGGTGCAGGAGCTTGCAGTCGCACCCGCAGGGCGTACCCCTCGGAGGCGAGGAAGTAGGACTGCACGATCACATCCGGCGCAGGTTCGTCCCACAGGTCGGTGGGCAAGGAGCGCACGAAGAACTTGCGCTCGAACTCGAAGTCGCCGTATCCGGCCTCACTCATGGCTCCTACGCTACGCCGTGCTGGCCGTTCGGCGTGAAATCCCGCGCCGAACCTGCTGTGCATTCGGGCACCACTAGGGCGGATCGGCTGCGCAGACGGTGAAGTGCTGGTCACCCTGGGGGCTCTCCACCTCGTCGAGCACGGCGAGCGAGAGGTCACCGGCGGTGATCTGTGAGACGCCGTCGGCGTTGGTGAGAAGCCGCGTGGTACCTCGGCGATAGGTACCGGCGCCCGGGCCTGGTTCCAGGATGGCCGGCGGGCTCAGGTACGTCCATCGCGAGGAGGAGTGGCGGACGCAGGCACGGAACTGCTCGAGGCTGGCACGCGCCACGGATGCCCACTGCGGTGCGACGTACGCGGGGTCGTCGGCGACGAGGGTCTGCGTGCTGCCGGGAGTGCGGAGGGCAGCGGCACCGCCGATCACGATGACCCTCGTTTCGGTGGCAGCCGCCGCATCAAGGAATGTCGACGTCCACTGCACGATCCGGTGTTCCTGACCCGGATCTGGCCGGACGGTGAGGACCGCGACATCGGTGTGCGCCAGGATCGGCTCGAGCTTCTCCCCTGCGTCAAGATCGATGCTCCGCCAGCTGAGTTGTGCCGAGTCCCGTCCAGGGGTGCGGGAAACAGCGATGACGTGGTGCCCCCGAGAGAGCGCTTCGGAGGTGACGGCGCTACCGGCAGTGCCGGTGGCGCCGAAGACGGCGATGATCACGATCAGTCCTTCGTCTGTCGGTGAGGTGTACGTTGTCCTGGTGCGAGCTGTCCGGCGACCATCGCGGCCAGCGCCAGAGCGAAACCGATCCCCTGGGCCGGGGTGAGCCGCTCGCCGATCAGGAGCGCGCCGAGTACCGCCGCGACCAGAGGAGAGAGCAGCACCAGCAGGGCGGTCGCCGTCACGGGAAGCTGGCGGATTCCCGCAAACCAGAGTCCGTATGCGAGCAGTCCTCCCACCAGGCCGAGCCACAAGTAGCCGGCCACTGCCGGCCCATCGATCTGGGCGGGCACTCCCTCCACGAGGAGGGTCGGCACCAGCAGAACGATGCCGCCCGCGCCGAGCTGCCATCCGGCGAGGGCGAGCGGACCGACACCTGGTGGGCGGCCCCAGCGCTTGGTGAGCACGACGCCCAGGCTCATCGACGCAGCCCCGGCGATCCCGGCGAGGATCCCGAGTGGGTCGAGTGCCGCTTCCGGGCCGAGGACCACCAGGCCGACGCCAAGAACGCCGACGATTCCCCAGCCCAGCCGCCATCGAGAAAGCTGTTCGCCGAGCACACCGATCACCAGGAAGGTGACGAGAATCGGTTGAATGGCCCCGAGGGTGGCCGCCACGCCCCCGGGCAGGCGCTCGGCGGTGACGAACAGCAGCGGAAAGAACGCACCGATGTTGAGCGTGCCCAGTACTACCGCTTTCCAGAGCCACGTGCCGCGGGGCAGCGTGCGCGTGAGAGCGAGCGCGAGCAGTCCAGCCGGAAGGGCGCGCATCAGCGCCGCGAACAACGGGTGGCCCGCGGGGAGTAGCTCGGTGGTGACGAGGTAGGTCGTACCCCAGACAGCGGGCGCGAGCGCCGTCCGTGCGATCAATCCCGCTTGCGAGCTCACGGCTGGGAGGGGCGTCGTTGTGGTGGTCACGAACCCATGGTGCGATCCCGATCACCAATGAGTCCAACACATGGTTGTCATCGCATCAATCGATGGAGAAGATAGATCAATGGAACTGCAGCAACTCCGCTACGTCGTGGCGGTCGCCGAAGAGTCCAACTTCACGCGCGCTGCTGCGAAGTGCTTCGTGGTGCAGTCCGCACTCAGCCACCAGGTGAAGGCGCTGGAAGCGGAACTGGGCGTGCGGCTGTTCGCCCGGACAAGTCGGCGGGTCGAGCTGACTCCTGCTGGCGCGGCCTTCCTCCCGGCTGCACGGGCGAGCCTGGAGGCGGCCGAACGTGCGGCAGCGGAGGCATCGGCGGCTGCCGGACAGGTCCGTGGTCGACTGACCGTCGGGGTCATCCCCACCGTGACTGCCATTGACGTGCCCCGGGTGCTCGCGGCATTCCATCGCGCACACCCCGAGGTGGGGATCACGATGCGGGTTGCCGCCAGCGACGTACTCCAGACGTCGATCGCGCGAAGCACCATCGACGTCGGTTTCCTGGGGTTGCCTGACGGGCAGGACCCGAAGGGAGTGGCATGGCGGCTGCTGGGATCGGACCGCCTTGTGATCGTCTTGCCCCGGGAACACGCGTTGGCGGACGCTCAGTGCCTTCGGCTCAGCGAACTCGTGGGTGAGGTCTTCGCCGACTTTCCCTCGGGGACGCCGGGTCGGGCGCAGAGCGATCTCGCCTTCGAAGCGGCTGGCCTGGAGCGCCACGTCGCATTCGAGGTGATGGCTACCGACTTGATGATGGCCCTGGTCCGGGCGAACCTCGCGATCACCTTTCTCCCCTCGCGGTTCGTGCCGGAGGATCCCGGGCTTGCCACAGTCCCCGTGGTCGATGGACCGGCGCGCTCCGAATACCTCGCCTGGAGCGATTTCAACCCGAGCCCTGCGGCCCGGGCATTCCTCGCCCGCGTGGAGGACATGACACCGCCCGACCAGGTGCGGTGACTTCGCGGAGCACGTGGGGACCTGTGCGGTTCACGTGCGGCGCTCATGGCGCACCGGCTTGAGCCGGTCCGGCGCCTCGTCCGCGGGCGTCCACTCGCAGGTGAAGGCGCCGCGGTACCCGAATAGGAAACCGAACACCGAGTTCACCACCCGCAGGTCGATGTGGAACTGCTGCTCGTCGTCGTCATACCACTCGCGCAGGCGGGCGCGACCGCTGAACAGCATCGGGAACGTGAACCCGATCGGCCCGGCATAGAACCGCTGCGCGTCCGAGGTGAGCACCAGCCCGCCGCGATCATCGGCATGAAGGTCCAGGTCCACTGCGAGGTGCTGGTGCGTGCCGAGGTAGTCCACGATGGCGCCGTCGGCCAGGGTCATCGTGGCGTCGAAGCGCCGCTGCTTGCCGCCAATCGCGTACTCGCGGACCACGGTGACCGTCTCGCGGCCGAATGGGTCGCGATAGGGGTAGTTCTCCACTGTGAAGGGCACCAGTGTTCCCACGTCCGGCACCAGGATGTTCCGCAGCCTTCCGATTTGAAGGAACGGCACCGTCCACCACGGTCCGCGGCGAACCTCCCACATCACCCCGCGCCCCGTACATGCTTGCCCGGAGTCCAGGCCCACACCGAAGCGTCGCTGCATCATCGGGTGTAGTCGGTCGAACTCGGCACCCATGGCGCGGGCGAAGATCGACGTCACGAATGGTCTCCTTCCGGATTGCGAAGTGCGGCGAGAGTTCTGGGCGCCGCCCGTAAATGATCGTCCCGACGGCGGCCGCCGCGTGGTGCGCGCAGACACTCTCGCGCACGGGGCCGGTCCGGGCGCCAGAACCACAGCACGCTGTGGATCGGCCACTCTTCCGGTGCCTCGCCGCGTTCGGCCCAGATCCGCAATCGGTCGAAGCTCCAGGCCGTCGCCCAACCGAGCAAGGGCCGGACGAGCCGGTCCAGCAGGCGGCCCCAGCCTGGCTCGTAGTCGTATCCAGTGAGAAACCGCACGCCCGTGTCGGTGGGTACGTAACGCCAGTACCCGCGCCCGGATCGGATCGGAGAGAGGCGGTCCGTCGTGGCGAAGCGCAGCGCCGAGGTGCGGGTGCCGTCCCGGCGGCGGTGCTCACCGATGCTGATCCCATCGCCGGCCACAGTGCGCAACGGCGTGCGACGGGTATAGGTGAAGCGCATCGCTCCATCGACGGTGGGGGTTGTGGGAGTGATCGAGGAGAACCGCAGATCCCACCGCGAGTGCTGCGCAGGATCCTGGCTCAGATTCCAGACCTGATCCATCGGCGCCTGCACATGGATCTCCACATAGATCCCCCGGTTCCCCATACCGGTGACCCTACGCCCAGGGTGAGATGTGCTCGCCCTGGGCGAGGGCCGCCGTCGGCCATCAGCCTTCGGAAGGCGCCTCTACCCACTGCACCAGTTGGTAGATGACCCCATTCGGGTCGGCCATCTGGAAATACCGCTCTCCCCAGGGTTCGGTCTCGATCGGGGTGACGATCCGGACGCCCTCGGACTGCAGGCGCGCGTATTCGGCGTCAATGTCGTCCACCACGAACACCACTAGCAGGCCGTCAGCATGCCCGGCAGCGGAACTCGGCTTGAACGTGGACAGACCGGTGCGCAAGTAGACCAGGTTCAACTCGCTCTCGGTGTGGGTCAGTGAGACGAACCCGTCGGCAGACATCTGTTCGGCGAAGCCGAGGTGGCGCGTGGCCCATGCGGCTGAGGCGGCCTCGTCGGCGACGTTCAGGGACAGGGCGGTGGCGGTGATCGCCATGTGATCTCCTATCTATGTACAGCGTACGTAGATATTGAACGAGCGAGTGCCAGAATGTATTCCCATGAGTCCCGAACCGGAGCCGGACCGTCTGCTTGCCCTGCTGTGGCGCGAGTCCGTTCCGGCGTCCCGCCGTCGAGGTCCGGCGCCTTCCCGCTCGGTGAGCGACCTGGTGCGCGCAGGGATCGAACTGGCCGATCAGCACGGTGCCGAATCGCTGACCGTGCGCGCTCTCGCCCGACGTGTGGGCATTGCTCCGATGTCGGTATATACACACGTTCCGGACAAGGAGGGACTACTGGCTCTCATGGTCGATGCCGTGCTGGCCGAGCTGCCGGCCCGGGAGTGGGGGAACGTGGGCTGGCGCTCGCGGGTGCGGATCGTGGCCGATACCCACCGTGCGATGGTCTCGGCACACCGTTGGTTGGCAGACGCGGAGGCACTGAACCGGCCCTCGCTCGGTCCGGGCGGAATCGCCGCCTACGAGTGGGAGCTGGGTGCCTTCATCCCGCTCGGACTCGACGATCTGTCCACCGACCATGCCCGCACGCTCGTGCTTTCCTTCGTGCGGGAGCAGGCCCGTGCCTCACGGCGCGCCGCGCAGGCCGTGGCCACCTCCGGGATGGATGACGCCCACTGGTGGGCCGCGAACGGTCCGTTGCTGGCACAGGTGATCGACCCGGCTCAGTATCCTCTGGCCACCCGGATCGGCTCGACGGCCGGCGCCACCCAGGGCTCGGCCTACGACGCCGATCGTGCGTACGAGTTCGGGCTCGAGCTCATCCTGGACGGACTCGCGACCCTGTCCTGACGCAGCGCCGGGTCATCGAGTGCGTCCGATCTCGGCCACGTCTCACTCGGTGGGCGAGAAGCGCCGTACTCGCGTTTAGGTGAAGAACCGAAAGAGCGGTGACTCGGGGGAGATGGCCTCATAGGTGAGCCGTGACGCATCCATCCGCTCGAGCAACGGCAGGTAGCCGTCGGCCGAGCCCAGCGTGAGGCCCACGAACGCCGGCCCGGTCTCCCTGTTGGAGCGCTTGGTGTACTCGAACAACGAGATGTCGTCCTCCGGGCCGAGCACCCGGTCCAAGAAGCGCCGCAGAGCACCCGGTTCTTGCGGGAGGTCGATCACGAAATAGTGCCGTAACCCTGCGTATACCAGGGCGCGTTCCTCCACCTCGGGATACCGCGAGATGTCATTGTTCCCGCCCGAAAGCACACACACCACCGTCGAACCTGGATGCACCTCCACGGCGGCCCCGGATCCCATCGGTCCCACAGCAGCCAACGTCAGCGCTCCTGCCGGCTCAGCCACGATCCCCTCAGTCTGGTAGACCGAGAGCAACTCGGCGCACAGACGCCCCTCGGGCACCGCCGTCATCGGCAGGCCCAACCCGGAGACCACCCCGAACGGCACCTCACCCACCCGGCGCACGGCCGCGCCGTCGACGAAGGTGTCGATATCGGTGAGGGAGACGGGCTCCCCGGCGGCCAACGCAGCAGCCATGCTCGCGGCGCCACCGGGCTCGACACCCACCACGCGCGTCTGTGGGCACGCCTCGGCCAGGTACGCACCCATCCCGGCGATCAGCCCACCACCGCCCACCGGCACCACCACCACATCCGGCGGATGTCCCAGCTGGTCATGCAATTCCTTGGCCACAGTGCCCTGACCGGCGATGGTGCGGACGTCATCGAACGGATGCACCTGCACGGCACCGTCCGTGGCGGCGAACTCCCGCGCCGCTGCCGAGGCCTCGTCGAACGTGGAACCCACCGGAATCAGCGTCACCTGGTCCCCGCCCAATTCGGCGATCCGGCTCAGCTTCTGCCTGGGTGTGGTGCGCGGCACGAAGATCCGCCCGGCAATCCCCAGCTCGTGGCACGCCTTCGCGACCCCCTGGGCATGGTTCCCGGCACTCGCGCACACGACACCGCGCGCCCGATCCTGCTCGTCCAGACGCAGCATGAGGTTGAACGCACCGCGCACCTTGTACGAGCGCACCGACTGCTGATCCTCGCGCTTGAGCAGCACCTGCGCACCGGTCGCGGCGCTCATCCGCTCCCACCGTTGCAGCGGGGTACGGCTGACCGCGTGCTGGATCCGTTGGGCGGCCTCGCGCACGGATGTGGCAGTCACAGGTTCGCTCGGCATCCTCGAAGTCTAGGAGGCACGCGGCACCGGCCCCTGCCGCCCGCGCATATGGCTCGCCGCCACGTGTGCGAGCTCACGTCGCGTCCGCGCGGGAGCCGAACCTGTGCTAGCAAGGGCACATGGAAGTCTGGCACGTACTGAGGTGGGTCGTGGCAGTGGCCGCGTCGGCCGCCGCCGTGATCGCCGTCGTCATCATTGCCAACCTCGTCGTCGTGCGGATCGGGCGACGGGTGCCTGCCGTGGCACGCGCATGGCGCGGTGTCCGCCGCCCCCTGACGGCATTGGTGCTGGCTACCGCGCTGCGGATCAGCTTCTCCCAAACCGCCGAAGCAGGCACCTTCCGCGACATCGGCCTCCATGTGCTGCTCATCGCGGTGATCGTTGCCGCGGTCTGGCTGGTAGAGACGGTGGTGCTGGCCTGGCTCGCGCACCTGCAGGTCGAGGCAGTCCAGCGCAAGGTCGACGACGACCGCGGCCGCCGCCGGATCGAGACGCAGATGCGGTTGATCCAGCGCGTGGTGGGTGTCGCGTTCGTGATCATCGGCATCGCGCTGGTTCTGCTGACCTTCCCCGGAGTGGAGCAGATTGGCGCCGCCGTGCTTGCCTCAGCCGGGTTACTCTCCGTGGTCCTGGGCATCGCCGCGCAGACGAGCCTGGGCAATCTGTTCGCCGGCCTGCAACTCGCGTTCACCGATGCGATTCGGATCGGCGATGTGGTGGAGGTGGACGGCACCTGGAGCACCATCGAGGACATCACGCTCTCCTACGTGGTGGTGAGCATCTGGGACGAACGCCACAAGGTGCTGCCCTCGACCTACTTCACCACCACCCCGTTCATCAATTGGAGCCGCACCGGGGATACCGTCACCGGAACGGTGTACTTCTCGCTCGATTGGCGGGTGGACCTGACCCGGATGCGCGCTGCCTTCGAGGAGATCGTTGACGAGAGCGGCCTGTGGGACGGTCGCGCCCGCTCCATCCTGGTCACGGACTCCTCCGGGGACCGGTTGACCGTGCGCGCCCTGGTGACCAGCGTGAACACCGATGCCGACTGGACGCTGCGCTGTTACGTGCGTGAGCACCTGGCCACCTGGCTGCGCGAACACAATCCAGAGGCACTCCCGATCCAGCGCGTCGTGCTGGGGGACCCAGCGCAAAGGCGTGAGCAGCAATGAACGTCGAGGAGTACATCGACCATGTCACGCCCGCGACACGGCAACGGGACGCGCGCACCTTGCTTGAGCTGATGCAGAGGGTCACGGGCCAGCAGCCCGAGTTGCACGGCACCATCATCGGGTTCGGCAGCTATCACTACCGGTATGAGAGCGGGCGTGAAGGTGACGCCGCGGCAGCCGGGTTCGCACCACGGAAAGGTGCCACGACCATCTACCTGATGGACGGCGTCGAGAAGTACGCCGACGAACTGGCCGCCCTCGGCCCGCATCGTACGGGCGTCGGGTGCCTGTACCTCACCGATCTCGACGCGATCGACCTCACGATCCTGGAGTCGATCATCGGCAGGTCCTATGCGCTGCTGACCTCGGGCGTCTACGGCAGCAGAGCGCACGAGGGAACGAACGACTGAACAGATGCCGTTGGGCCGACTGAGTGACTGTGACCCGGCCGACGGTGGCGCGTGAGTCTGCGGTCACGGTTCACACGGCCGTGCGGTTGCGACGTCAGGGGAGGCCGGCCGCTGCGGCTATGTCGGCCCGGAGCGTGACCAGCCGGCCTGCTGCCCGGGTGCGGGCCGCCGTCACTGGCTCGCCCGAGGCGACCGGTTCGATCACCTCAAGGTAGAACTTCAGCTTGGGTTCGGTGCCGCTGGGCCGCACGATCACCCGGTCGCCGGCCTCGGTGAGGTAGAGCAGGCCATTGGTGGCCGGCAGGTCGGGGTAGGCCTCGCCACCGCCGTGGTTCAGGTCGATCGAGTGCACGACGGCGGAGCCTGCCAGCAAGGTGGGGCCCGCCTCGCGTAGCCGGTCCATGGTGGTGGTGATCACGCGCAGGTCCTGAACGCGCACGCTCCACGGGGCGGTGGCGTGCACGCCGTGGGCGCGGGCCAGATCGTCGAGGGCGTCGAGCAGCGTGCGGCCCTGAGCGCGCAGACTCGCCGCGAGATCGGCGATCCGTACGGCCGCGGAGATGCCGTCCTTGTCGCGTACCGCCTCAGGGTCCACGCAGTAACCGAGAGCCTCTTCATACCCGTAGATCGCCCCGGGCACCCGGCTGATCCACTTGAATCCGGTGAGCGTGGCCCGGTAATGCAGGCCATGGGCGTTCGCGATCGATTCCAGCATCCTCGACGAGACGACGGAACTCACCAGCACCGGCACTGCACGGGCACCCCGGGTGACGTTGACGTCGGTGATGGCCCGATCATCGACGTCAACTTCACCCTCGGCAGGGTTGGCGTCGGCAGGGTTGGCGCGGGCAGGGTTGGCGCGGGCAGGGTTGGCGGCGGGTCGCAGGAGACGGGCAGATTGCTCGCCGAGGAGCGAGCCCACCTCGTCCCCGGTGAGCTGACGCCAGCCACCGTCCACGTCCGGGTCCGGCACGGCCACGGCGCATCGGTCGGCATCGGGGTCGTTCGCGAGCACCAGATCCGCCTGGTGCTCCCGGGCCGTCGCGAGTGCGAGGTCCAGCGCACCTGGTTCCTCCGGATTCGGGAATGCCACGGTGGGGAAGTCCGGATCCGGTTCGGCCTGCTCGGGCACCAGGTGCACATCGGCGAAACCCGCCGCGTGCAGCACCCGCTGAGCGAGCGCTCCGCCTACGCCGTGCATCGGCGTCAGCACGATCCGTAGCTCACCCCGCGTCGACGGTGACACCTCCGGCGAGGCCAGTCCGGCGGCGCGCTCGGCGTATGCGTCCACGAGCGCGGCCTCCGCCGTCTCGACCGAGCCGCCGCGTTGGTCGGCCTCCTGCGCACTCCGCGGTACCTCGGCCACCGACGGCACGGCGGCGATGCCCGCGGCGATCCGCTCGTCCGCCGGCGGCACGATCTGCGCGCCTTGCCCGGCACCGGTGACCACGCGCCCACCGAGATAGACCTTGTAGCCATTGTCCTGCGCAGGGTTGTGCGAGGCCGTCACCATCACGCCCGCATCGGCGCCACGGGCACGGACCGCGAACGCCAGCACGGGAGTGGGCAGCGCCCCGGGGAGCAGCACCGCCCGGCCGCCGGCGGCTGCCACGACATCAGCTGTGTCGCGCGCGAACGCCTCGGATCCGTACCGGGCGTCATAGCCGATCACCACCAGTGCGGGCTCGCCCGCGAGTTCGTCCAGCAGGTATCGCATCAGCCCGGCGGCAGCACGAATCACCACGGCTCGGTTCATCCGGTTCGGGCCAGCGCCGAGAGCTCCGCGCAGCCCGGCGGTGCCGAATGTCAGCGGGCCGGAAAACCGGTCGGCCAAGGCGGCGATCGCCTGCTCGCGCTCGGTCTCATCCACGCCGCCGCCCTCGGCGTAGCTCACCAGCTCGCGCAGTTCGTCCACTGTGGCCGGGTCCGGATCGTCCTCGATCCACGTGCGCACCTGCATCAGGAGGGCGTCGATATCAGCCTGAGCGGGATCGGGCCGGCGCGGGTGGCGCGGGTGGCGCGGGTGGACGTCAGGGTTGCGGACGTCGTCGTTCGGCGCAGGGCTCGCGTCGTCAGCACTCATCGGATCGCTCGCCGCACGATTTCCGCCAACAGCTCGGCGATCCGCGGTGCTGCTGCCTGCCCGGCCTCGATCACCTCGGCATGGGAGAGCGGCCGATCAGAGATCCCCGCGGCCAGGTTCGTCACCAGGGAGATGCCGAGGATCTCCAAGCCCACGTGCCGCGCGGCGATGGCCTCCAATGCTGTGGACATCCCCACCAGGTCCCCGCCGATGTGCTGCGCCATCTGTACCTCGGCGGGTGTCTCGTAGTGAGGTCCGCGGAACTGGCAGTACACGCCCTCGGCAAGGCTCGGATCGACCTGACGGGCGATCTCCCGCAGCCGCGATGAGTAGAGATCGGTGAGGTCCACGAAGGTGGCCCCCTCCAGCGGCGAGGCGGCAGTGAGGTTGATGTGGTCGCTGATCAGCACCGGGGTGCCGGGGACCCATTCCGGGCGGAGCCCGCCGCAGCCATTGGTAAGGACCACTGCCTGGGCTCCTGCGGCGGCGGCGGTGCGTACTCCGTGTGCCACCCGTCGCACCCCACGCCCCTCGTAGAAGTGGGTGCGGGCACCGAGCACGAGCGCATTCCGAGCGGTGCCGTCGGCGTCGGTGTAGCGGACGGAGCGCACCGTTCCGGAGTGGCCGGGCACCCCGGAACGGGAGAATCCTGGCAGCTCACTGGCATCGATCTCCGCCATCGTCTCCCCGAGCACATCGGCGGCGGGTCCCCAGCCCGAGCCGAGCACCAGGGCGATGTCATGGCGCGCCACGCCGGTCAGCTCGGCGATTCGGCCGGCCGCCTGCTCAGCGGCCTCGAATGGATCGGTGCCGGCGGCATCCACATCGATCGGTCCATCGGAGGGGCTGGTGTTCTCCACGGATGCATTGCTCACGCGCTCGAAGATACCGCCCAGCAGGCACAATGAACGGGTGACGACGACTCCCGATGCACCAGTACCCGCCGAGCAGAGCAGTGGCGTCGGCCGCTCCAGCACCCGCGCAGGCTCCCGCGTGGTGATCGTCGGCGGGGGCCCTGGCGGCTATGAGGCGGCCCTCGTGGCCAGCCAGCTCGGGGCCGACGTCACCTTGGTGGAGCGCCAAGGGGTGGGCGGCTCGGCCGTGCTCACCGATGTGGTCCCCTCCAAGACGCTGATCGCCACGGCCGAGTGGATGACCCTCACTGAGAGTGCGAGCGAGCTCGGCATCCGGCCGCGCGGTGATGAGCAAGTCTCATTCGAGGCGGCCTTCGCCACGGTCAACGCCCGGGTGGTCGCGCTGGCGAACAAGCAGAGCACGGATATCCGCACCCGCCTCGAGCGAGAGGGCGTGCGCCTCGTCGACGGCACCGGCCGGATCGACGGACCGCACCAGGTCGTCGCGACGACGGCGCACGGTGACATGAAACTACCCGCCGATGTGGTGCTGCTTGCCACCGGCGCCCGGCCGCGTGAACTCCCGACGGCGCAACCAGACGGGGAGCGGATCCTTACCTGGACGCAGCTGTACCACCTCACCGAGGCCCCCGAACGGCTCATCGTGGTCGGCTCCGGGGTCACCGGGGCCGAGTTCGCCGGTGCCTACAACGCCCTTGGGGCCGATGTGGTGCTGGTCTCCAGCAGGGACCGGGTGCTGCCCGGGGAGGACGCCGACGCCGCCGAACTGATCGAGCAGGTGTTCAAGCGCCGCGGGATGGAGGTGCTGTCTCGGTCCCGTGCGGCATCAGCGCGCCGCACGGAGAACGGCGTTGAGGTCGAGCTGACCGATGGTCGAGTGGTCTCCGGGTCCCACTGCCTCATCGCCGTCGGTGGCGTGCCGAACACCGAAGACCTCGGCCTCGCCGAGACCGGGGTGGCCGTGAACGACGCCGGACACATCCAGGTGGACCGGGTCTCCCGCACCACGGTGCGCGGCGTCTATGCCGCCGGCGACTGCACGGGTGTGCTGCCATTGGCCTCCGTGGCAGCCATGCAGGGGCGGATCGCGATGTGGCACTCTCTGGGTGACGCCGTCTCTCCGCTCGATCTCGGCCAGGTCTCCGCCAACATCTTCACCGCACCGGAGATCGCGACGGTCGGGATTCCCCAGCACCGCATCGAATCCGGCGAGGTGAACGGCGCCGTGACGACGCTGCCGCTAGCGCGCAACCCACGAGCGAAGATGCTCGGCATCTCGGAGGGCTTCGTGAAACTCTTCTCCCGCCGCTCCTCCGGTACCGTGATCGGTGGCGTGGTGGTGGCGCCGCGGGCGAGCGAGTTGATTTTCCCGATCACCCTGGCGATCTCGAACCGGCTCACTGTGGACCAGGTGGCGGGGGCATTCACGGTGTACCCGTCGTTGTCCGGATCGATCGCAGAAGCCGCGCGCACGCTGCACGACGCGCGTTCGTAAGTTGCCGCGGCGGCTGGTGGATAGGCTCGGACCATGCCTGATGCCCCGGCCCCACCGGCCGTCCTGCCTGACCCTCGCGAGGTCGATCCGGTCACTCTGACCCGCGCGATCTGCGATATCTCCAGCGTCAGCGGGAATGAGACCGCGCTCGCGAACGCCGTCGAGGATGTGCTGCTCAGCGCTGACCATCTCGAGGTGCTCCGCGACGGTGACACGGTGGTCGCCCGCACCCACCTGGGCCGAGACCGCAGGGTGGTGATCGCCGGACACCTGGACACGGTGCCGATCCAGGACAACCTACCCACCGAGCTCCTCGAACGTGACGGTCAGGAGATCCTCTGGGGGCGCGGCACTGTGGACATGAAGGGCGGCGTCGGCGTGGCCCTGCACCTGGCAGTCACGCTCGCCGAGCCGGGTGTGGACGTCACCTGGGTCTTCTACGACCACGAGGAGGTCGAGGCGTCGCTGAATGGGCTCGGCCGTGTGGCGCGTACGCACCCGGACTGGCTCGCCGGTGACTTCGCCGTGCTCGGCGAGCCCACCGGCGGCGGGATCGAGGGCGGCTGCAATGGCACCCTCCGCGTGGAGGTGCGCACGCACGGGACGACGGCACATTCGGCCCGCGCATGGAAGGGACACAACGCGATTCATGACGCCGCCGCGATCCTCACCCGACTGGCCGACTACACCCCCGCCGAGGTGGAGGTGGACGGTCTCGTCTACCGGGAGGGGATGAACGCCGTCGGCATCCGCGGCGGGATCGCCACGAATATGATCCCCGATGAGTGCGTCGTCACCGTGAACTACCGCTTCGCGCCCTCGGCGAGTGTGGAGCAGGCCTACGCGCATGTGCGTGAGCTGTTCGACGGGTACGACGTGGAGCTGACCGATTCCTCGCCAGGCGCGCGCCCCGGGATGGACTCACCGGCCGCGCGCGAGTTCACCGCGGCCGTCACGGCGGTGACTGGGGGGCAGCTGGGCCCGAAGTACGGCTGGACCGATGTGGCGCGGTTCAGTGAGCTCGGAGTACCCGCGGTCAACTTCGGCCCCGGCGACCCCTCGCTGGCGCATGCCGACGACGAACACACCCCCACCGAGCAGATCCGTACCTGTGCGACCGCGCTGGCCGCCTGGTTGACCGCCCCGGCCGATGGCCCGGGCGAGGAGAGGAGCGTCCGATGAGCCGCGAACGTAAGCGCCACTACTGGAAGGGGCCCGTCCAGTTACGGGGCCGGCAGATTCCGGAGAAGACGACCGACGAGCGGCTCCTGGAGCCGTCCGAAGGTGCCGACTGGGTGCACTCCGACCCATGGCGGGTGTTGCGGATCCAGTCCGAGTTCGTGGAGGGCTTTGGTGCACTCGCCGAGCTTGGGCCCGCCGTCAGCGTGTTCGGTTCGGCGCGGATGCGCCCCGAGGATGCCGAGTACGACCTCGCCCAGCAGGTGGCCCGCCACATTGTCGAGGCCGGCTACGCCGTGATCACCGGAGGCGGACCAGGGGTGATGGAGGCCGCCAACAAGGGAGCGCACGACGCCGACGGCATCTCCGTGGGCCTCGGCATTGAGCTTCCGTTCGAGCAGGGCCTGAATGAGTACGTCGACCTCGGGGTGAACTTCCGGTATTTCTTCGCCCGGAAGATGATGTTCGTGAAGTACTCCGAGGGATTCATCGTGCTCCCGGGTGGCTACGGCACGCTGGACGAACTGTTCGAGGCGCTGACCCTGGTGCAGACGCAGAAGGTCAAACGGTTCCCGATCGTGCTGGTGGGTACGCAATTTTGGGGTGGGCTGATCGACTGGATCCGGCACTCGCTCGCGGGCCGCGGCACGATCTCCTCCCACGACCTGGATCTGCTACATCTCACCGATGATCCGGCCGAAGCCGTGGACGTGGTGGTCAAGGCGAATCGGAGCAGGCGACGCCAGGAGATGGCCGAGGCCGCGGAGGCCGCCGCGCAGGCGGGCGCGGCCGGGCCCGAGTGAGGATCTGATGGGCTGGGTCACCGCTATCACCTGGATGCTGGCCGGGGTATGCGCTGCCGTGGCGTGTGTGGCAGTCGCCCTCTCCAGCGGCCGGTGGGCGGTGACCTTCGACGATCCCGAACCTCAGGCCGGCGATCCGCAGGTGATGGAGTCCTGGGTCACACCTGGCATAGAATGGGACATGAACAGCACCACTGGCGGGTCGCTTGGGGGTCACCGAACCCGCGACCGCCGAGGCGCATCACGCACTGAGAACAGGGAGTAACCCTATGGCCGCCATGAAGCCCAGAACCGGTGACGGACCACTCGAGGTCACCAAGGAGGGCCGTGGGATCATCATGCGCGTGCCACTCGAAGGCGGTGGTCGTCTCGTGGTCGAACTCAAGCCCACTGAGGCCGATGAACTGAGCGCCGCGCTCTCCGCCGTCGCCGGCTGAGGATGGCTCACGGCCCCACACTCACTGCCGGACCTGCCGCTCCTGGCGCGGATGACCTGCGCGACTGGGGTGAGCAGAGCACGCTGGTGCTTGCTCTGGCTTCCGGTCACGATCGCCCCGACGGCGCAGGCTCGGTCTCCCTTCGGGTCGCTGCGGTGCCGGCGTACGGAATCGAGTTCGCCGAGTGGGCCGCGTCGGCTGGCGCGACCGGGGCCGCCGGGGAGGCGGTGGTGGCGCCACTTCCTCCGGTGGCCGCGTGGGCCGGGCTGCCACGGCGGGTGGTCTTTCTCGGCGTGGGTGACGGTACGCAGCGGTCCGCGCGCCGGGCCGGCGCCGCACTTGCCCGGGCCACCGCCGGGTGCGACCATGCCGCGATCGTATTGTCGACGCTGCTTGACGACGCCGCTGCCTCGTTCGTCGAGGGTGTCCTACTGGGTGCCTACTCGCCTCCGTCCCTGGGCTCCGCTGCCGATCGAGTGTCGCCGCTTGCTGCACTGACGCTGTGCAGCGAGTCCGAGGGAATCGCCACCGCGGTGGCGGAAGGCGCCGTGGCGGCCGAGACGACCCTGGTGGCGCGCCGGCTGGCGGCGACGCCGTCGAACGTGAAAAACCCGCAGTGGATGGCCGGGCAGGCACGCGAACTCGCCCAGGACACCGGGCTCCAGGTGCAGGTCCACGATGAGCGCTGGCTCGCTGAACACGGGTTCGGCGGGATCCTCGCCGTGGGCGGAGGCTCGGACAGCCCGGCGCGCCTGGTGACCGTGGAGCACCCGGGCTCCGGCGCCACGAATGGTGCGCCTGTCGTCCTGGTGGGCAAGGGCATCACCTACGACACCGGCGGCATCTCACTGAAGCCGCGCGAGGCGATGATTCCGATGAAGACCGACATGGCCGGCGCGGCCGCCGTGCTCGGCGCAGTGCTGGGCGCCGCGCGCGCCGGGCTTGCGGTGCGAGTCATCGCCGTGCTGCCGTTGGCTGAGAATGCCGTCGGTGCAGCGTCCTACCGGCCCGGCGATGTTGTCGAGATGGTCGATGGCACCACGGTGGAGATCGGGAACACCGACGCCGAGGGTCGCATGGTTCTCGCCGATGCGATGGCCTGGGCGCGCACCGAGTATGCGCCCAGCGCCCTCGTGGACGTCGCGACGCTGACCGGTGCTGCCAGCCTGGGGCTGGGCAAGCGGCACGCCGCCTTGTACGCCACCGACGATCACCTCCGGGCCGGGCTGGAAGCGGCTGCCGAGCGGACCGGGGAGCAGGTGTGGGCGATGCCGTTGGTGCAGGAGTACCGCACCGCGCTGGATTCGACGGTGGCGGATCTGTGCCACATCGCCACCGATTCCTCGGTGGGCGGGGGATCGATCACTGCGGCCCTGTTCCTGCAGCAGTTCGCAGGATCCGGGGCGTGGGCTCACCTGGACATCGCCGGACCGGGGCGTGCTCCCAAGCCCGAGCACGAAGTGAATGAGGGTGCCACAGGCTTCGGTGCGCGCTTACTGTTCCGCTGGCTGCAGTCGCTCACCTGAGCGCCGAGCGGGGATTAGCGGACGATGGCTACCAGCAGGCCGTCGCCGACCGGCAGCAGCGTAGGGATGAGTCGCTCATCTTCACGAATGCGTCGGCCCAACTCGCGCATCGCGACGGTCTGCTCGTCGCGCCGTGCCGGATCGGCCACCCGATCGCGGGCGAGCGCATCGGTCACTGCAAGCACTCCGCCGGTGCGCAGCATCCGGATGGCCTGATCGGCATCGTCGGCTGCCTCGGCGGGGTCGCCGTCGATCACCACCATGTCGTAGGCCGCGTCGGCCAGCCGGGGGAGCACGTCCAGGGCTCGCCCGGAGATCGTGCGGGTGCGGGTCGGGCGGATCTGAGCCGCAGCGAATGTCTCCTTGGCCGCTCGCTGGTGCTCCACCTCGATGTCGATCGTGGTGAGCACACCATCGGTGAGCATTCCTTCCAGCAGCCACAGGCCGGAGACGCCGGTACCGGTACCGACTTCGGCCACAGCGCGTGCCTTCGACGCCGCGGCGAGCATGCGCAATGCGGCACCAGTTCCTGGGGAGACCGGAGTGATCCCGAATTCCTCGGCTCGGCCACGGGCGAGTTGGGTCTGTTCGGGCTCGGTGAGGTAGTCCTCGGTGTAGGCCCAGCTCTGGGCCTTGTCGGCAGCGATGGTGGGCCTCCCGGTGGGGCACCGGCGGAGCCGGTTCGTGGCGGTGTGGGGTTGATGGTGCCCTCGATCGTAGCGCCGATGCCCTCGCGGGTCCGGGACGTGCCCGGGATGAGGTGGGCAGGCAGTCGGGGGGAGGGCCAAGAGGCTTCGGCTCCCAGGCAATTCTCAGGGAGGGGACTTACCATGGTGGGTGCCATGAATACGATGACTCCTGTTGCCGCTGATGACGTCGCGAATGAGATCACCGACGTCGATCCTTCTGCGGGTGGTTGGCAGCCGCCCACCTGGGAGCAGGTCGTGCGGGAGAACTCCGACCGGGTCTACCGGCTTGCGTACCGGCTCACCGGGAACCGGGCCGATGCCGAGGATCTGACCCAGGAAGTGTTCGTGCGCGTGTTCCGCTCGCTGAACTCCTACGCCCCGGGCACCTTTCAGGGCTGGCTGCACCGCATCACCACGAACCTGTTCCTGGATGGGCAGCGGCGCAAGAAGCGCATCCGGTTCGATGCGCTCGGACCCGCTGCCGAGCGCCTCCCCGCCACCGGCGAGTCCGGTTCACCGGAGCGACGCTACGAGCATGAGAACCTCGACACCGACATTCAGGCGGCGTTGGACGGTCTCAAACCTCAGTACCGAGCGGCCGTGGTGCTCTGCGACATCGAAGGGCTCTCCTACGAGGAGATCGGTGCGACTCTCGGCATCTCCATGGGCACGGTGCGATCCCGGATCCACCGCGGCCGCGCCCAGTTGCGTAACGCTCTGGCGCATCGCGCTCCCGGCGCTCCGGACGGCGGGTTGCTGGTCGGCCCTGGGCCGGATCCGGGCCGCGAGGACCCGAGCGCGCCCGCCCTTCCTGCTGTGCTTGCCGCCCCGCCCGCTCCGGCCGCCGGAGTGGCCGAATGAGCCACTTGGGCCCCCTCGTGTCCCCGTTCGTCGACGGGCAGCTCTCGCCAGCACGCATGGCCAAGGTGGAGCAGCATCTCGTGGAGTGTCCGGCGTGCCGCTCCCGGGTGGACGCCGAGCGCTCCTGCCGGGATGCTGCACGCGCGGCACGAGCGGTCCCGGTCAACCCGGATCTCACCGAGAAGTTGCTCGCGCTGAGCATCCCCGGAGCCACCGCGGGGCCGCTGCGTACCGGGCCCGGTGAGGTGGAGCGCGCCGTGCGTGGCACGCGGGTGCGGGTGATCTCCGGTGCGCTTGCCTCAGCCGGCGTGTTCGCGATTGCCCTGTTTGTGCTTGGCGGCCAGCAACGCCAGGTTGATGATCTCACCGCGATGGTTCCCACGTTCAAGGACCCAGCAGCCCTGACCACCATGCCGGTCCTAGGCAACGTCAGCCCTGCCGGTCATAGCTCTCCGACCACCGGCGGCGAGGAGATCTCCGGCACTGTGCTGGAGTGGATGACTGCCTCCGGGTGGTCGGCACCGAGCGATTTACCCGCGGGGATGCGAGTGGAGAACGTCAGCGTCGCGGACAATGCCGATGCTGGCGGGCAAGTCCTCCGGCTCGACCTCGTGGACGGGGCCACGGTCGTGCACGTGATGGAGCAGCGCGGCGTACTCGATACTTCGATGGTCGCGGCGCTCGAACCGGTGCAGGTCGGTCCCCACGAGGTGTATCTGGTCGCGGAGAACTGGTGGATCGTGCAATGCGGCGGCTCCGTCGTCGCCGTCTCCTCCGGCGAAGACCCGACGGCGGCCCATGAGGTGATCATGCGCATGTCCGAGGCCGACGACTCCGGCGTCGTGGACCGGCTCGCGAACGGTCTGCACGTCCTGCTCGCTGGTTCATGACAAACGAGCCGACGGCGAGTGGGCCGCACCAGGGACAGCCGAGCACCGCACCGGGACAGCCGAGCACCGCACCGGGACAGACGCCGTGGCAGTTGCCGGTCGCAGCATCTGGGTACGGGACCACTGCGAACCCCCCGGCGCCGGCTCCGCCGACGCGGCGAAGCTCCGACGCATGGCCGCCGGAGAGCAGCGAGCGCGATCAGCGCGGGGGCAGGCGTGGCGTGCGGGGTGGTGTCGTCGCCCTCCTGATGCTGCTGAGCCTGCTTGTCGGACTGATCGCCGGTGCGATCGGCGGCATGCAACTCATCGACGAGCCTGCGCCGTCGTCGCTGCCGTCGGCCCCGGCAGGAAACCCATCGGCGAGCCCGGGCGATCTCAGCGATGGCTCGGTCGCGGGGATTGCCGCGGATGTGCTGCCGAGCACGGTCTACATCCGCACCGGCGGCGGTGGCGTTGGTGGCTCGGGGAGTGGCTTCGTGCTCCGTGAGGACGGCGTGGTGGTGACCAACCATCACGTGATCGCCGGTGCGCAGGACGTGACCGTGGTTTTCTCCGACGGCAGTCAGGAAACGGCCGAGGTGGTCGGATCCACTGTCGACTACGACCTCGCCGTGCTGCAGGTGGACCGCGAGGATCTGACGCCGCTCGTGCTCGGCGACTCCGACGGGCTCCGGGTCGGCGATCCGGTGGTGGCCATCGGCGCTCCACTCGGTCTTGAGGGCACCGTCACGGCCGGGATCGTCAGCGCCCTGGACCGCCCGGTGAGCATCCCGGGTGAGGAAGGCAGCTCTTTCCTGAACGCCATCCAGACCGACGCAGCGATCAACCCGGGCAACTCCGGTGGGCCGTTGGTGAACGCCTCGGGTGAGGTGATCGGGGTGAACTCCGCGATCGCCTCCACCGCTCAGTCCGGATCCGCAGCAGGAAGCGTCGGACTCGGATTCGCCATCCCGAGCACTCAGGTGCGGCGTACCGCCCAGCAGCTCCTCGATACGGGGGAGGCGACCTACCCGATCATCGGGGCCACGCTGAACGGGCAGTACAGCGGCGAAGGCGTGCAGGTCCTCGAAGAGTCCGACGACGACCTCGAGGCCATTGTCTCTGGTGGGCCGGCCGATGAGGCCGGTCTGCGACCTGGTGACGTGATCGTGGCGATGGACGGTGAACCGGTGACGGCACCAGATGAGCTGATCGTGAAGATCCGTTCCCGTGCTCCGGGGGAGACGATCACGCTGACCGTGCGCGAGGGCGGCCAGGACCGTGACGTGGATGTGGTGCTCGGAGAGCGGGCCAGTGAGTAGCCATGCGGAACGTGCAGGCGCCGGACGATGGGGACGGCGAACGCACCCGGTGAGTAGGACTAGGCTTCGGGTGTGAGCTTTGGGTTTGAGGAGATGGCCGTGGTGGCCATTCTCGCCGTGCTGCTGATCGGCCCGGAACGGCTACCCGCGTATGCGGAGCAGCTCGCCCGGCTCGTCCGCACGCTGCGTGACATGGCTCGGGGGGCTACCGCCACCATCAAGGAAGAACTTGGTCCGGAGGCTGCGGATCTCGATTTCTCCAAGCTCGATCCCCGCCAGTACGATCCCCGCCGCATCGTCCGCGATGCGTTGTTAGATGATGTCAATCCCACGAAACCGAACGGGACGCCCACCCGCACCGGCTCCTCCCGCTCGTCGACCTCCCGCACCCCCAGCCGTGCGGCGGGCGGATCGGGTACCGACGGCACCAGCCGTGCCGCGACGACGGAGAGTGCGGCCGCGCATGAGGACGGAGCCACGACGACCGCGACCGATGGTGTCGAACCCGAGGTTGTCGAACCGGTCGATCCTCTCGCGACCGGGGCTCCCTACGACGACGAAGCCACCTGACTCGCCTGAGCCCCTGTCACATCACCTGCCGTTCCGGGCTGGCCCGCGCGTGCGCCCGACCGGCGTGCCTGGCAGCCTCAGCCCACCGGGGAGATCGAGAGTTTGCGCCCGGCCAGCCCGCGCTGACGGGTACCGAGTGTGTGTGCGACGTCGCGGAGCACATCGGCGGCGTCGGAGGCAGCTGCTGACGTGACCAGCGGAGCGCCGCTGTCCCCGCCCTCACGCAGCGCCACTTCGAGCGGCACCTGGCCCAGCAGTGGCACGTCGGTGCCGAGGGTGGCGGAGAGCTGGTCGGCCACCCGCTGGCCGCCACCGGAACCGAAGAGCTCCAGGCGGCTACCGTCCGGCTGCACCAGCCAGGACATGTTCTCGATCACGCCGGCGACCTTCTGCTGCGTGGCCTGGGCCATCGCACCAGCGCGTTCGGCCACCTCGGCGGCCGCCAGCTGGGGGGTGGTCACCACGAGTAGTTCGGCGCTGGGCAGCAACTGAGCCACGGAGATCGCGATGTCACCAGTGCCGGGCGGCAGATCCAGCAGCAGCACGTCCAGGTCCCCCCAGAACACATCCGCCAGGAACTGCTGCAACGCCCGGTGCAGCATCGGGCCCCTCCACACCACGGCGCGTCCGGGTTCGGTGAACATGCCGATGGAGATCACCTTCACGTCCCCCGCCACCGGCGGGAGAATCATGTCATCCACCTTCGTGGGCGGGAGCTCCACGCCCAGCATGCGCGGGATGGAGAAGCCGTACACATCGGCGTCCACCACGCCCACCTTGAGACCGTCGGCTGCCATCGCGGCGGCCAGGTTCGCCGTCACGGTGGACTTGCCCACCCCGCCCTTGCCGGAGGCGACGGCGTAGATCTTGGTGAGATTGTCCGGTTGGGAGAACGGGATCACCGGTTCGGCCATCCCGCCGCGCAACTTGGTACGCAGCGCCGTGCGCTCCTCGTCGGTCATCACCGTCATGGTCACCTGGGTGCGAGCGACCCCGTCGACGGCGTCCGAGGCGTTGGTGACGTCCCGGGTGATCGTCTCGCGCAGCGGGCAGCCGGAGGTGGTCAGGGCGATCGTCACCGTCACGATGGCGCCCTCGGGAGATTCCGATGCCTCGACGTCTTTGACCATGTCGAGCTCGGTGATCGGCCGCCGGATCTCCGGGTCGAGCACCGTGGTGAGGGCCTCGCGGACGCGTGCGATCAACTCAGGCATACCCCGAGTCTACGGTCGCCGATCGCCTTCCGATTTTCTCGGTGTGTCCCGGGCCACGTCCTGGTCGGACGGGTCCTCCCGCTCGGCCTGAATCTCCTCCAGCAGGCTCCGCAACTCGCTACGCAGGAAGTCCCGGGTGGCCACATCGTTGACGGCCAGCCGGAGCGCGGCGATCTCCCGGGCGAGGAACTCCGTGTCAGCCAGATTGCGCTCGGCGCGCTGCCGATCCTGCTCGGCGGTCACCCGGTCCCGGTCAGTCTGGCGGTCCTGGGCAAGCAGGATCAGCGGGGCCGAGTAGGAGGCCTGCAGGGAGAGCATCAGCGTGAGCAGGGTGAAGTTCAGGGCACGTGCGTCGAATTGCAAGGACGGCGGTGCCAGGGTGTTCCACCCCAACCACACGCCACAGAACACCGTCATGTACAGCAGGAAACGGGGGGTACCGATGAACCGTGCGATCCCTTCGGCGAACTTGCCGAACGAGTCCTTGTTCCGGCGGCGTGGGAACAGTCGGCGACGGTTCCTCAGCGGTGTGTCCAGGCGCTCAGACATTCTGGCCCCCCAGGGCGGCGTCGGTCACTTCGTCGTCGGCCTCCCGCCAATGATCGGGGAGCAGCTGATCGAGCACATCGTCCACGCTCACCGCACCGAGCAACCGGCGCTCGGCGTCCACCACCGGCAGGGCCGTCAGGTTGTAGGTGGCGAGCAACCGGGTGATCCGACCGATCGGGGCGTGCGGGTCCACTGCCTCCACGTCCTTGTCCAGCAGACCACCGATCGCCTCATGCGGCGGTTCACGGAGCATCCGTTGGAGGTGGACCACCCCGAGCAGGCGGCCGGTCGGAGTCTCCTGGGGCGGGCGGACCACGAAGATCATCGCGGCCAGGGCAGGCGTGACGTCCTGACGACGTGCATGCGCCAACGCTGTGGCCACGGACGACTCGGGGGAGAGGATGATCGGCTCGGTGGTCATCAACCCGCCGGCGGTGTCATCGTCATAGATGAGGAGGCGGCGCACATCTTCGGCCTCGTCGGGCTCCATCAGCTCGAGCAGTTCGCTTGCCTGCTGCGTGGGCAGCTCGGCGATCAGGTCGGCGGCGTCGTCCGGCTGCATCTCGTCGAGCACGTGGGCGGCGCGTTGCGCGGCCAGAGTTGACAGGATGGCCACCCGGTCCTCGTCACCGAGCTCTTCGAGCACGTCGGCCAGCCGACCGTCCGGCAGGGCGGCGGCCACCTCGTTCCGGCGGCGCTGCGGCAGGTCGTGCAGCACATCGGCCAGGTCCGCGGGCTTGAGATCGTCCATCGTGGCCAGCAGGGCGGCGGCGCCCTGCTGCTCGGCCGACGGGGCCAGGCCAGTGACCTGGTCCACATCGAGCATCTGACTCTGACCCCGGCTGAACACGCTGCGCCCACTGCTATCGCGGACGAACAATTTGGTGACCAGCCAGTCCCGGTTCCGCTGTTGCTCCAGGCCCACATCCTGGATGGCCACCTTGCCATGACCGTCGCGCAGGGAGACCACCCTGTCCAGGAGCTGGCCCATCACCAGGGTCTCCGCGGCACGGCGCTGGAACCGGCGCAGGTTCAGCAACCCGTTCGTGATCACCGCACCCGGATCGATCGCCGTCACGCGCGAGAGCGGAAGGAAGATGCGGCGCTTGCCCGGAACCTCCACCACGAGTCCCACTGCCCGGGGCGCCTGCCGCACGCGGAGCAGCACCACGACGTCGTGCACCCGGCCGACGCGGTCCCCGAGCGGATCGAAGACGCCGATGCCGGCCAGGCGTGCGACGAAGACGCGGCTGGTGGTCGTGCTCACGGGTGCAGCCTATGTCAGCCGGTGAGTTCGCAACGGATGACATCGCGGGCGAACCTGGGAGAGGATGGACCCATGCCAGCTATGAGCCCGACTGACCCACGCGCCGGCAATCAGCCGCGCGGTGTGGAGATTGCCACCTATTCCAGTTACCTCGAGGCGCAGCGCGCGGTCGATTACCTGGCCGATCAGGAATTCACTGTCAACGCGGTCACCATCGTGGGCAAGGACCTGACGATGGTGGAGCGGATCACCGGCCGCCGCACCTATCCGAATGTGGCGCTGCGCGGGGCTGCCTCGGGTGCCTACTTCGGGTTCTTCATCGGCATTCTGCTGCTCCTGTTCGGCGGCGACCTGGCTCAGACACTGCTGCCCGCTCTGCTGATCGGTGCCGGTGCCGGCATGCTCTTCGCGGTGATCGCCTATGCGATGTCGGGCGGGAAGCGGGACTTCACGTCCACCTCCCAGGTGGTCGCCGGCTCCTTCGCCATCTTGTGCCTGGAAGAGAATGCGCACGAGGCGCGCCGGGTGCTTGGCGGGCTCGGCTCGGAGGGTCAGGGAGCAGGCGGCCCCAGCCAGGACGAGGCACAGCCCCAGACCCCCCGGCCGCCAGAGGATGCGCCGACCCAGCAGCCGACCCCGACCCACCAGCCGACCCCGACCCACCAGCCGCCGCCGCCAGTGCAGCAGCCGCCGAACCAGGGTCCGCCGCCGAGCTAGCCCCGTCGCTCACGACGCTCGCTCGGCCATCAGGAAGCCGTCCCGATCGAGCACCTCGGTGAATGATGCACCGGGGAACTTCGATTCTGCATAGGCAACCACGTCTTGCGGCGGCGCCTCCCCGTAGACCCCGGAGCTGGTGTTCACCACCACGAAATCCGGTACCGGGTTACTGTCGTTGCCCACCCAGTACACCTCGGCTCGTGGAGCCAGGTATCCCATCAGGGTGATGTCAGTGGCCACCACCGCACCATCAGGGACCGCGTCCAGGACCGCGAGCGCTCCCTGCTCATTCCACGCCGGCCGGTAGTACTCCGGCTCGGTGAGTTGCCACAGCGGGAAGCGGATCGTGACCGCCAGCGCGAGGACGAGTAGCCCGGTCCCGATCCATGCGGCATACCTGCGTAGTCGCAGCACCAAGACCGCATCGATGGCAGCGAGGAACACCACCGGCATCAGCACGGCCGAGTAGTGCCAGTCCGTGCTCCAGTGGAATGGCACATCGGAGGTGAGCCGCCACGCGAATGTGGGCAGCGTCAGCAAGGCGATCGGGCTGCGCACAGCGAGGAACGCCGTCGGCATGACCACCATCACCACGAGGCCGAGCTTCGCCCCGGCCCCGGTGAACAGCGCCCCGACGGCGGCCGCCGGGTTCTCGAGAAGGGTCGCCAGGATCGAGTCGTCGGCGTAATCCCACACGCCATCGGGGTTCAGTGCGGGCAACACCACCTTGGTGACCAGAACGAACGCGGCCAGGCCACCGGCCGCCGTCAGCAGGCCGAGGCGACGTGACCCGCGCAGTGCCACCACCACGCCCACCATGGCCACGGTGAGCCCCAGATCCTCTTTCACCCCCAGCAGGGGCAGGGCCCACAGCACCGCCGCCCGATGGTCCCGGCGTACCAGGGCCGCACCGGACGCCGTCAGGAAGGGCAGGGCGAGGGCGACCTCGTGGAACTGCGACGCGACGGCAGATTGCAGCCCCCAGCTCAGGCCGTAGGCCAGGCCCAAGGTGATCCCGCCTGCCCGGCCCAGGTGGCGCACGGCGCATCCGGTGAGCACCGCCGTGGAGATGCCGATCAGGACGTTCTGCAGCAGCAGCAACGTCAGGCCCGATGGTGCGAGCGCGTACACCGGCGCGAGCACGGCCAGCAGCGGGTGGAAATGGTCGCCGAGCAGCATGAAGCCCTCACCCTTGATCGGCACCACCGGAGCGCGGAGTTCGGCGTAGGCCCGCAGCAGTTGGGTGAAGATGCCCAGGTCCCACGAGGGCGAGACGAATCTCGCCCACTGCCGGATCGAGAACACGCTGTACAGCGCCGCGGAGAACGCCCCGACGGCCGCCGCGGGTAGCGCCCGCCGAGTGCCGCGCAGGCCCCCGCCAGGTGAGCGATCTCCGGCCGGTACGGCCGGCTCAGTCACGAACTACCGCCGACCTAGTCACGCAGTGAGGCCATCCACGCTTCCACGTCCTCGGGGCGGCGGGGCAGTGCGGCCGAGAGGTTCTCCACCCCGTCTGCGGTCACGAGCACGTTGTCCTCGATCCGCACACCGATTCCGCGGAACTCCTCCGGCACGGCCAGATCGTCTGCCTTGAAGTACAGACCCGGCTCGATGGTGAAGACCATGCCTGGCTCCAACTCGGCATCGAGGTACATCTCGCGCCGCGCTTGGGCGCAGTCGTGCACATCCAAGCCGAGATGGTGGCTGGTGCCGTGCGGCATCCACCGGCGGTGCTGCTGGCCGGCCGGGCTCAACGCCACATCCACTCCCACGGGCAGCAGCCCCCACTCGGCGAGCCGTTCGGCCAGCACGGTCACGGCGGCGGTGTGTACGTCCCGGAACTTCAGGCCGGGCTTGACGGCGGCGAAGGCGGCATCGGCGGCATCGAGTACCGCCGTGTAGATCCGGCGCTGCACGTCGGTGAAGGTGCCATCCACCGGCAGGGTGCGGGTCACATCGGCGGTGTAGAGCGAGTCCACCTCCACCCCAGCGTCCACCAGCACCAGCTCACCGGCGCGCACCTGACCGTTGTTGCGGATCCAATGCAACGTGGTGGCGTGCTCGCCTGCGGCAGCGATCGTGTCATACCCGGTGCCGTTGCCGTCCTCACGGGCACGGGCGCTGAATACTCCCTCGATCACGCGTTCCCCGCGCGGGTGCTCGGTGGCCCGGGGGAGGGCACGCACGATCTCGGCGAATCCCTCGATGGTGGCGTCCACGGCCTGGCGGAGCTGCTCGACCTCCCACTCGTCCTTGATCAGGCGGAGCTCGGAGAGGGCTTCAGCCAGCGCGGCATCCTCAGCAGTGGTGTTCTCGGCCTGCGCCTGCCCCGCCGTGCGGGCGGCGTCCACCTGGGCGGTCACGGCCTCATCTGCCTCGCGGACCACGCGCATCGCCACATGGCCGGCGTCCTTGGCGAGGGCGTCGGGAAGCTCGTCGATGTGTGCACAGCGGATGCCGGTACGGGTCTCGAGCTCGTCGAGGGTCGGTCGGGCGCCCACCCAGAACTCCCCGTAGCGCGCGTCGGCGTAGAACTCTTCGGTGTCCCGGCTCGCGAGCGGGCGGAAGTACAGCACAGCCTCATACCCACCGCCGGCCTCCGGGTGCAGCACCAGCACTGCGTCCGGTTCCTCGTCCGTGCCGAGCCCGGTCAGATGCGCGAAGGCAGAGTGCGGCCGGAACCGGTAGTCGGTGTCGTTCGAACGAACCTTCAAGGGGCCGGCCGGGACGACCAGGCGGTTGCCGGGGAACCGCTCCGCGATCTGATCCCGGCGCCACCGAGCGTGGTCGGCCACCCGTGCCCGGGCCACCTTCGGCTCATCGCGGGGCGCCCACGCGGAGGCGATGAATGTGCGGAAGGCGTCCGAGTTGGGCCGGTGAGAGCGGTTCGAGCCACGATCGGCCAGTGGCTGCTGCTCGGATACGGATTCGTCAGCGGAAGAGACCATGTGTCCCATGATCGCAAACTCCGGAGCGTCTCACTCACCGGACAGTGGCCGTTAGTCTTGGCGTCGTGCGCATCGACCTGCACACGCATTCTCGCGTGTCCGACGGAACCTCCTCACCCGCCGAGCTCATGCATGAGGCGGCGTCCGCCGGAGTGGACGTGGTGGCCCTCACCGACCATGACAGCACCGCCGGGTGGACCGAGGCGTCTGCCGCCGTCGGTGCCGCGCAGGTGGCACTCGTGCGTGGGGCCGAGATCTCCTGCACGGCCGGTGGCATCAGCGTGCACCTACTCAGCTATCTGCACGATCCTGAGGACGGCCCGCTGAGCGCGGTGCTGGATGCCTCGCGCGCTTCGCGGGACGGCCGCGCCCAGGCGATGGTGGCGCGTCTGGCCGAGGACCTCGATCTGACGTGGGCCGACGTGCAGGCGCAGGCCGGCGATGGCGCCACGATCGGGCGCCCGCATCTCGCCGACGCGCTGGTGGCCAAGGGGTACGTGGCGGACCGGGCCGAGGCGTTCGCTTCGCTGCTCTCCCCGGCGGGAAAGTACTACGTGCGGTACGGCGCCCCGGCAGCCGTGGACGCGGTGCGCCTCGTGCGCGCGGCCGGCGGTGTCCCGGTGTTTGCCCACCCGCGAGCCAGTGCGCGGGGCCGGATCGTGGAGGAGCCAGTGATCCGGGAGATGGCGAGCGCGGGCTTGGCCGGCCTGGAGGTCGACCATCGCGATCACACCGAGGCCGATCGCGAGCACCTGCGAGTACTGGCCGCCGAGTTGGGCCTGTTCGTCACCGGATCGAGCGACTATCACGGTTCGGGTAAACCGAACCGGCTCGGCGAGCACACGTCTTCGGCAGAGGTCCTGCAGGTGATCGAGGCCGAGGGGCATCTGGAGGTCGTCTACCCGTGAGCGCAGTGATCGACGGCACCCTGTTCGCCACCACGTTCCTCACCCTGTTCGTGATCATGGACCCGCCCGGGACGGTGCCCGTATTCCTGGCGCTGACCTCCACGATGACCGCGAAGCAACGCGCGAAGGCCGCTCTGCAGGCCGTGAGTGTGGCCTTCAGCGTGATCGTGGTTTTCATGCTGTTCGGGCAGCACCTGCTGAACTTCCTGAACATCTCGGTGCCGGCGCTGCAGGCCTCTGGTGGGTTGCTCCTGCTCCTGGTGGCCCTGGACCTACTGACCGGAAAGGCAGAGGAACCCTCGCCGTCGGGCAAGGTGAACGTCGCCCTGGTCCCGCTCGGCACGCCACTACTCGCAGGCCCGGGTGCCATCGTGGCCGCCATGCTCGCGGTGCAGAGTTCGAGCGGGAGCCTGCCCGAGTGGGTGGCCATCGTGGCCGCGATCGTGGGTGTGCACCTGTGCCTGTTCGTGGCGATGCGGTTCGCCGGCATCATTCACCGGGTGCTCGGTGAAGGCGGCACGATCCTGGTCACCCGGATCGCGGGTCTGCTGCTCGCGGCCATTGCCGTGCAGCTGATCGCCGATGCGGTGCGTGCGTTCATCCTGGCCGGTTGACCGCAACGACGGCTAGACCGCGTCCCACAACACGCGCCCGTCGGAGCCGACCCGAGCTCCGTCGCTGGGGCGATGCTCCGTCAGGCGGCCGTCGTGCATCAGGTGCTGGACCGGCAGCTCGTGCTCCAGAACCAGGACGTCGCTGATGAGCCGGCGGTGACACCGCCACCAGACGGCCTCGGAGCACATGATCGCCGTGCGATTCCCCTGCGCTGCCGCCACCAGATCGAGGAGTCCGGCTCGACACTCCTCGCTGCGGGTCCAACCGGCATACGCGCGGAAGGCGGCGACCTTCCACCAGGAGTCCGGTGACGCGGCATCGTCGGCGGCACTGAGTCGGCGGCGACCGCCCAATCGCGAGTCCCAACGGTAGGAGATCCCCAGCCCGGTTGTCAGAGCCTCAATGGCCCCACTCGCAGCGGCGGCGTTGCGGCGGCTCCCGGGGAAGCGCCGGACATCGATGAGGCATTCCACGCCCGCGTCCGCCAGCAACGATCCGAGTTGCTCGCCGTCGAGACGCCCGTGGCCACACGTGAGCACGGGCACCGGTGGTGAGATCGCGGGTCCTATTCGGTGGTGCCTCCGCCACGGGTACGCCGCCGCCGCCGACCGCCGGAACGCTCCGAGCTGTTCTCGTTGTGGCCGCTGCTGCCACGCCTTGCTCGACGACGGCCCTCGCCCCCGCCGTCGGAGTGACCATCTCGTCCGCCACGGCCGCCACGAGCAGCCCGGCCCTCACCGTCACGACGATCGCGACCGCCGCCGTGCCCGCTGCTGCCACGGCTCTTCCCGGCCGAGTTGCCGGTCTCACCGAGGTCCTCGACATTCTCAGCTCCCAGTCCGGCACGGGTCCGCGCCGACCGCGGCAGCCTGCCCTTGGTGCCCTCGGGGATACTCAGGTCGGAGTACAGGTGCGGGGACGAGGAGTAGGTCTCGGCGGGCTCGCCGATGTTCAACTCCAGGGTGCGGTCGATCAGGCTCCACTTGGGCATGTCGTCCCAGTCCACGAAGGTGATCGCAGTACCTGTATTGCCGGCTCGACCGGTGCGCCCGATCCGGTGCACGTAGGCCTTGTCGTCCTCCGGGCACTGATAGTTCACCACGTGGGTGACGTCATCGATGTCGATCCCGCGGGCGGCCACATCGGTGGCGACCAGAACGTCCACCTTGCCGTTGCGGAACGCACGCAGGGCCTGCTCGCGGGCGCCCTGGCCGAGGTCTCCGTGGATGGCGGCGGCGGCGAACCCGCGGTCGTTCAGCTCGTCCGAGACCTTGGCGCAGGTGCGCTTGGTCCGTGCGAACACGATCGTCAAGCCGCGGCCCTCGGCCTGCAGGATGCGGGCGAGCATTTCCACCTTGTCCATCGCATGCGCGCGATAGGCCAGTTGACGGGTGGTCTTCAGCGTTGCGCCCTCATCGCCAGGGTCATTGGCCCGGATGTGGGTGGGGCGGCTCATGTAGCGGCGCGCCATCGCGATCACCGGGCCGGGCATCGTGGCCGAGAAGAGCATCGTGTGCCGGGTGGCGGGGGTGGCGGCGAGGAGCGTCTCCACGTCCGGGAGAAAGCCGAGGTCGAGCATCTCGTCGGCCTCGTCCAGCACCACGGTGCGGACCTTGCCCAGATCCAGATGACGCTGCTTGAGCAGGTCGATCATGCGGCCAGGTGTGCCCACCACCACCTCGACGCCGTTGGTCAGGGCATCGATCTGCGGCTCGTACGCGCGGCCACCGTAGACCTGCAGCACGCGGACCTTGCGGCGACGGGACGCCGTCGCAAGATCCCCGGCCACCTGCACTGCCAACTCACGGGTGGGGACCACCACGAGCGCCTGCGGCTTGCCGGCGTCCGGCAGCGTGTCCCAGTCCTGCTCACCGGGAGCCACCACGCCTTCCAGGAGGGGGACGCCGAATCCGAGCGTCTTACCCGTACCGGTCTTGGCCTGGCCGATGATGTCGCGACCCTGCAGCGCCACCGGAAGGGTGAGTGCCTGGATCGGGAACGGGTGAGTGATGCCGACATCGCTGAGCGCGCCCGCGATGTCCTCGCGGACCCCGAAGTCCGCAAATGTCTTGGTGACCTCCGCGTGCGGGTCGGCGATATCGCCGGCCTCGACCGTGTCGGCCACGACGTCGTTGAGATCCACGACGGCGTCGTCTGTCAAAGTGTTGTCTGTCACGGATGTGAACCTGTTCGCTTCATGGTGGATCACGTCGCACGCCTGCGCCACGCGGTGCGGGGCAACGAGTCTCACCTGGTCGTGGTAGCCGATCGCAGAATGTCAGTGCCGAGCGTGCCGGCGAGTACCGCGTGATCTACCTGTTCGGGCGACCGGGCAACCGTGTACGACTCCCATCGTACTGCCTGTCTCCTCGATGACAGGTGTGGCCCCTAGGGTGCAGGCGTTTCAGTACGCCGCACGCCGACGACGATGAGGTAGCTCAGGGTCCAGAGCTCCCCTACGGTGGCTGGCACCGTGAGAATGGTCGTCAGCGTGTCCGCGCCGGGGAACAGGTACCCGATGAACGCGCTGACCAGGTACCCCACACCCCCGGCGAGGAGCGTCCAGCCCAGCGGAGCGGGTAGCCAGCCGGAGCGCAGGATGAGCCGGCCCATCGGAATCAGCCAGAGTCCGAAGAACGCCGTGCCAGCGCCCCAGAAGTGGTCGGCGATGGTGTAGCTGAGCTGGACCACTCCGGCGGCAGCCCCGGTATCGGTGGCGATGCTCCCGGCCGGATCGGCCGCCACCTCGGCGGCCGTGGCAAGGAGGGCGGCGCTGCCCATGATGGCGACGGCGTTCAACAGACCGAAGGTCGCCAAGGCGCCGGCGGCGAAGGAATCCACGCGGCGGAAGAGACGGTAGAACCACAATGCGGTGAGGGTCTGGGTGACCACCACCCCCATCTCCAGGGCGACCCCCAGTCGAGCGAGTGACGCCTGCTCGCCGAGGTTGGCCAGAGTGGCTGCCGGATCCGCTGGAACGAACAGCTGCGCGCGGATCAGCAGGAAGCCCACCATGCCGGTCACGCCGAGGCCGAGGTACCACAGTCCGGTGATCCGGGCCGTTCGGACTCGCTCGTCATGGGTGCGCGGGGCTGGGACGGTGGTGGTGCGGGAATCCGCAGTCGAGGTCACGAGTGCTCCAGGTGCTGATCGAACCGGCCGCCGACTCGGCCAGGCTTACGGCGTAAGGTAACCATACGGCGTAAGCTTGGTCAAGAATGGTCATCGTGGTCGGGTGGCACCCGGTGCGGCAGCATCATGCCGGCGGCAACCGCCGGCGAGAGGCGATCGCGAGGTGAGATCGGCGAGATGAGATCCGGGGAGGGTGAGTGGCAGCGAGGAGAGCGCGTCAGCCCCTGAGCCGTGATCGTGTCCTGGGCGCAGCGCTGACCGTCGCCGATGCGGAGGGGCTTGCGGCGGTGACGATGCGCCGGGTGGCGGCAGAGCTGGATGTCGAGGCGATGTCGCTCTACCACCACGTGCGCGGCAAAGAGGAACTGCTGGACGGGCTCGTGGAGTCCATCGTCGGCGAGATCGAGATCGAGATCGAGGCGGGGCGCTCGAGCCGCACGACCTCAGCAGACGCGGCTCGTGCGGACTCCGATCACTGGCGCGCGGCCCTCCGGCGGCGGTGCCTGACAGCGCGCACGGTCATGGTGCGCCATCCCTGGGCACCCGGGTTGATCGGCTCACGATCGACGATCCCGGCACCGCTCTACCCGTATTTCGAGGAGATCCTCGCCACGCTGATCGCTGGGGGCTTTACCTACCACCTCGCCCACCAGGGACTACACAGTCTGGGCAGTATGGCGCTGGGGTTCGCTCAGGAGCTCTTCAGTCCCGCTGACGCAGGAGGAAACCTCGACGAGGAGGCCGCCGAGGCTGAATTCGCAGCGATGGCCGAACGCCTCCCGCACCTGACGGCGATGGTGGCGGCCGAACTCCACGACCATGACGAGGACCCGCTCGGCTGGTGCGATTCGCAGGCCGAGTTCGAGTTCACCCTCGACCTCCTGCTGGATGGGCTGGCTCGCCGCCTTGCAGCCTGAGCCAGTCCAGCCTCGTTCAGAGCGTGCCGAAGCCCACCGGTCGCGGCGTCTGGGCACCGATCTCGACGAACCCGAGGGACGCCACCGGCACCACCACGCGGCGCCCCTTCTCATCGGTGAGGTCCAGGACTGAGCCGGCGTCGCCGTCGGCGGATTTGGCCAGTGCCTCAGTCACTGCGGCGACCACCGCGTCGGCTTCCTGGCCCACCTCCAGGGTGAGCTCGCGGTTGATGTGCTTGACGCCGATCGTGATCTCCACGTGTCTCTCCGGATGTCGCGGGTGGTCAAGGCCACCGGTGATTGGGGTGCTGGGCGCCATCGTACGTTGCTCGTGGTGGCACCATGGACTCATGAGCACGCGCGAATCCAGGAGACCGAGGGCGCGCTTTGCCGCGCCTGCGGGCCTGGTCGTCTTGCTCGCCGGGATGTTCAGCGCTCACAGCCCTGGCGCTATTCCCGACCCCGACCAGGTCACGCAGCCGCTGACGGTACGAGAGCCGGCGACAAGCCGTGGCCAGGGGCGCGATCCTGCTCCGGTCGAGGGACTTGACGCCGGCCCGATGCGCACGGACGCTCCGGACCCGGGCGATCGCGACGGCGATGCGCAGACCAGTGTCGACGAGCCCGACGAGCCCGACGAGCCTGAGCAGACCGAGGAGCCGGAGCTGACCGCGACCGAGCGTGCCGATCAGCGCGCCGGTGTACTGGATCGCGACGTGCAGGACTCGGCTTCGGGAGACCTGTATGTGGTGCAGGGCGAATCCGGAGCTCCTGACGGCGCTGACCACGTGATCAGCGTGAGCGTCGAGGTCGAGCGTGGACTTGCCGTGGACGAGGCGGCCTTCGCCGAGTTCGTGATGGACACACTCAACGATCCGCGCGGGTGGGGACACGACGGCTCGGTGGCATTCTCCCGCACCGACGGCGCCGCTGACTTCCGCGTGGTGCTCGCCTCCCCTGACCTCACCGATGAGCTGTGCGCTCCGCTACCCACGGTGGGGGAGTACTCCTGCGGCCGGGAGGGGCACGCCGTGCTGAATGCCGTGCGCTGGGCACAGAGCACCGAGGCCTTCCTCGACAAGGCCGGAATCGAGACCTACCGGCAGTATCTGGTCACTCACGAGGTGGGGCACCTGCTCGGCCACCCGCACGAGGACTGTCCCGCGCCCGGTGCGCAGGCGCCGGTGATGCAGCAGCAGACCATCACACTGGACGGATGTACCCCGAACGGGTGGGTTGCGCCGTAGGGGAATGTCAGCGGGTAATGATGGAATCGTGTCCGTGCCTTCCTCCAACGAACACCTCACCCGCCTGAGCGGCGTTGCCGAGGAAGCGCGCGTCGCGATCCTGGCGGGCGGGCACCATGTGGTGCACGGCGCAGCCGGGTCGGGGAAGACCACGACGGCGTTGGTCACCTTCACCGAATGGGTGAGTCAGGACCGCGGTGCGGCCGTGCTGCTGGTGCCCACTCGCCGTCGGGCGGCTGCGGTCCGCGACGAGGTGAGTGCGCGGCTCCAGCGCACCACCGGCTCCGTGCTGGTCCGTACGCCTGCGTCGCTCGCCTTCTCGATCCTGCGGCTGCGCGCCAGTCACCTGGGTGAGCCGGCTCCGACGCTGGTGACCGGGCCGGAGCAGGACCAGGCGCTCGCCGAACTCCTCGCCGGGCACGCCGAAGGCGAGGGCAGTCGGATCGATTGGCCGGAGTCGGTGAGTGCCCAGACGTTGGGTCTGCGTGCCTTTCGGAACGAGTTGCGCGACCTGTTGATGCGAGCAGCCGAGGCCGGATTGGATGGGGAGGGACTCACTGCCTGGGGTGAACGACACGGCCGCCCGCAGTGGTGTGCCGCCGGGCGCGTGTTGACCGAGTACACCCAGGTGATGGCGCTGGGTCAGACGACACCGGACCGGGGTGCGCGTTATGACGCGGCCACGATCGTCGACGAGGCTGTGCTTGCGCTGCGCACCTGGGAGGAGACCGTGCCGGACGTGCCCCGCCCGCGCTGGTCGCTGGTCATGCACGACGACTACCAGGACGCGACCCTCGCCACGGCACGCCTGCTCGACACTCTCGCGGGCGACGGCGCCCACGTGGTGGCGTTCGGCGATCCGGACGTGGCCGTGCAGCAGTTCCGCGGGGGCGTACCGGCGTTGTTGCACACCGCCACGTTGCCGACCGGCCCGGATGGCGCCTGGGGGGCGACCGAGCACGTGCTCGACCGTGTGTGGCGTCATCGGGAGCCGATTCGCGAGGCGGTGAGCGCGCTCGCCGCCTCGCTGCCCACCATGGCTGAAACGAGGAGACGGCGCGCACAGGCCGAGCCGGGCGAGGGGCGGGTGCGTGCCGTGCTGCTGTCCACCGACGCCCAGCAGGTGGCCTATATCGCCCGGCACCTGCGTGAACAGCATGTGCATGCCGGTGTGCCGTGGTCCCAGATGGCGGTGGTGGTGCGGTCCGGCTCACTCGTCGGTGCCGTACGCCGAGGGCTGCGCACGGCAGGTGTGCCGCTGGCGATGGCAGCTCCGGACCGGCCGCTCCGGGATGAACCGGCCGTGCGGCCGCTGCTGGTGTCCTTGCAGTGCGCCATCACCGGGGAGGTCGCCCCGCTGGATGCGACGGCACTGCTCACCTCACCCATCGGCGGGATGGACGCCGTGGGGGTGCGGGCTCTGCGGCGGGCGCTGCGGCAGGCGGAGCGCCGCAGAGGTGGTGAGCGGCACTCCGAGGACCTGCTCGGCGAATTGTTCGCCTCCGCTGTGCGCGATGAAGGCTCTGCTGCCGAGGCGGAGCATGACGGGGCCGCGGCGCCGGGCATCGAGGACGTGCCGGACCGGGTGGTGCGTAGCGTGCGGACCGTGCTGCGCGTGCTGGCGGCTGCGCGGGACGAACTCGCCACTGCGGACGCCACGGTGGAGACGGTGCTCTGGGAATTGTGGGAGGCGACAGGGCTCGCGCGCATCTGGCAGCGCCGGGCGCTTGCCGGCGGGGCGGGCGCGGACCGGGCAGACACCGACCTGGACGCTGTGATGGCGTTGTTCCGTGCCGCCGAACAGTTCGTGGACCGGAGCACCTTCGCGTCCCCGGCGAAGTTCCTCGAGCACCTCACCGCGCAGGACTTCCCAGCGGACACCCTCGCCGCGCATGGGGCCACCGGCGATGCCGTGGCCGTGCACACCCCGGCCGGGGCGGCCGGTGGAGAGTGGGACGTTGTGGTGGTGGCCGGAGTGCAAGACGATACGTGGCCTGACCTTCGCATCCGCGACTCCCTGCTGGGTGCGGCTGAACTCGCCGACATCGCGACGGCCAGGCACGTGGTCACCTCGACCGGCGGTGACGGAGCCGCCGACCAGGATGCGTTCCGGCGGGCCAGGCGCGACGTGTACGAGGGAGAGCTACGCACCTTCGTCTCCGCGTGCTCGCGGGCCCGGCGAGACCTGCTGGTCACGGCGGTGCTGGATACCGACGCGCGACCTTCGATCTTCGTGGAGACGCTGCTCCCGGACTCGGACGAACTACCCGCGGTCACGCCGGTGGCCGCGCCACTCGATCTGCGTGGGCTGGTCGGGCGGCTCCGGTCCGAAGTCCGTCCGCTGCTGACCGGGGAACCGGACGGCGGCCGGGCCGCGACGGCCACGCGGGCCCGATCGGCGACCGCGCTACTCGCCCACCTGGCTGCTCACGATGTGCACGGGGCGGCGCCGGCGCAGTGGCCGACGTTCCTGACTCCGAGCACCGAGAAGCCATTGTGGGGCGATGGGGAGGTGGTGACGGTCTCGCCGTCGGCTTTGGAGGACGTCACCACCTGCCCGCTACGCTGGGCGTTGACCCGGCATGGCGGCACGCCGGGAGACTCCACGGCGCAGAGTCTGGGCAACCTGGTCCACGAGATCGCCGCTGAGCATCCTCATGGCACCGAAGCCGAGCTACTGCGAGCCCTCGACCAGCGCTGGCATGAGTTGGACCTCTCCGACGGGTGGGTCGGCAGGCGGGAACGCGAGCGCGGTGAGGAGATCGTGCGCAAACTCGCCCAGTACAACGCCGAACGCTCCGGGCAGCAGGTGGAGGCGGAGATCCCTTTCGACGTGGACACTGGCGGGGTCCGGTTACGTGGCCGCGTTGACCGCGTGGAGCACACCAGCACCGGGGTGCGGATCGTCGATCTCAAGACCGGGAAGTCCGCAGTCTCGAAGGCAGATGCCGAGCGGAACGCACAGCTCGGCAGCTACCAGGTGGCCGTCCAGCACGGTGCGTTCGGCGAGGGCACCTCCGGCGGTGCCGCTCTCGTCTACCTGGGCGCGCCGACCAAGGGAGTGACCCAGCGCGAGCAGCGTCCACTCGCCGAGGACCCCGAACCGGAGTGGGCCGAGACGCTACTGCGCGAGGGCGCGACCGCGATGGCCGCTGCCGTGTTCGAGGCGCGACCGAACCCGCGCTGCCGGATCTGTCCGGTGCAGAACTCGTGCCCGGCGCAGCCGGCCGGAGGACGGGTGGGTCGCTCAGATCCGGGGGCACGATCGTGAGCCACGCCCCGACCGAGGTTCCAGGTGAAAACGACGTGGAGTGGACCGCAGCGCGGATCGCCGAGACGCTGGGTCAGCCAGCGCCCACGCCCGAGCAGGAGGCGGTGATCGAGTCCGGGTTGGAACCGATGCTCGTGGTGGCCGGTGCCGGTTCCGGCAAGACTGAGACGATGGCCGCCCGCGTGGTGTACCTGGTGGCCAACGGCATCGTGGCGCCTGGGGAGATCCTCGGCCTCACCTTCACCCGGAAGGCGGCGGCTGAGCTCTCCCAGCGGATCCGAGCACGACTGCGCAGGTTGCAACGGGCCGGGGTCACCATCGGTGACACAGTGGCCGACCGCCCCCGCATCGCCACCTACAACTCCTACGCCGCGGCGATCGTGGCCGATCACGCCCTGCGCATCGGCATCGATCCTGACGCCACCCTGATCGGCGACGCCGGGCGCTACCAGCTTGCCGAGACCGTGGTGAACACCTGGGCGGAAACGATCGAGACGCCGTCGGCAGTGACCACGGTGATCGACGCCGTCGCTGCCTTGGCGGCGGAGCTCTCTGAGCATGGCCGCACGCCCGCCGAGGCCGCCACCGTGATCAGGGATCTGATGCGCGATCTTGAGGAGAAGGAGGCCGAACCCGGGGCGAAGGCGAACGGTCCGCTGAAGGCAGCCCGGGATGTGCTGGTCTCCCTGCGTACCCGGATGCAGGTGATGGCGGTGGTGGCAGAGTTTGCTCGGCGCAAACGCGCCGACGGCGTGGTCGACTTCGGCGACCAGGTGCGCATCGCTGCGACCGTTGCGGAGCAGGTGCCTGACGTCGGCGCCGCCGAACGGTCCCGGTACCGGGTGGTCCTGTTGGATGAGTACCAGGACACGTCGATCGCTCAGGTGCAACTCCTGCGCGCCCTTTTCGACGGCGGCCACCCGGTGACCGCCGTGGGCGATCCGAACCAGGCGATCTACGGGTGGCGTGGCGCCGCCGCCGGCACGCTGCTGGCCTTCCCGGATGTGTTCCGGGCGCAGGACGAGCGGCCCGCCCGAACCGTGAATCTTTCCACCGCATGGCGCAACGACCTCGCCATCCTGCGTGCCGCGAACGCCGTGGCAGAACCGCTGCGCACCGAGGGTGTGGTTGCACTGCGGCCACGGCCCGGTGCAGCTGAGGGGGCTGTCCACGCCCGGTATCCCGAGACGGCGGCCGACGAGGCGGAGGTGGTGGCCTCGTTCTTACGCAGGCACTGGCACCCGGACACGGGATCGGCGGCCGTGCTGTGCCGGCGGCGGGCACAGTTCCCGACGATCGAGCGAGCGATCCGGGCTGCCGGGTTGCCGTGCCAAGTGGTGGGCCTGGCCGGGCTGCTCGCCACCGGTGAAGTCGCCGACGTGCGCTCGGCCCTCCAGGTGGCCCATGACCCTGCTCGCGGCGATGCGCTGATGCGTCTGCTCACGGGCCCCAGCGTGAACCTGGGGGCGAGCGACCTGCGGGTGCTCTCCGAGTGGGCGCGCAGCCAGGCGCGGTCGTGGCGCACGGCGGCTGCCCCGGATCTGCGGGCTGCGTCCGGGTCGCCCGCGCCCGCAGATGTGCTCTTCTCCCTCGACCAGGCCGCCGACGACTCGGCGGAGCGGGACGAGCGCGCCGAGGTACTCGAACCTGTGGAGCAGGCGAGCATCGTCGAGGCCATCGACCGGCTGCCACCGCCGACGTGGCACACACCCGAGGGGCGCACGCTCAGCACGCCGGCGCGCGACCGGCTGAACCGACTTGCCGATCAGATCCGGCTCGTGCGGTCCCTCACACACCTCGGGATTCCCGAACTCGTCACCGCAACAGAACAGGCACTGGACCTGGATATCGAGGTACTGGCGGCCGTGCCCGGATCGGCCGGACACGCACGCCGCCACCTCGACGCGTTCACCGCTGCCGCGACCGACTTCTCCCGGGACGCGGACGCCCCGACCCTGGGCGCGTTCCTGACCTATCTCGACGTGGCCGAAGACGAAGAACGCGGACTCGAGGTGGTCGAGGCCGAACCGGACCCGCAGGCCATCCAGGTGATGACCGTGCACGCGGCGAAAGGGCTCGAGTGGGACGCCGTCGTGGTGGTCGGCATGAACGTCGGCGACTTCCCGGCGTTCACACCACCGCCACGCCCGGGCAAGCCGTACACGGGTAGCGGCTGGCTCAGCGGGATTGCCACCCTGCCCTACCCGTTGCGGGGGGACCGTGCCTCACTGCCCGAGCTCGACCTCGCGGCTGCGGCCACCCACAAAGACGTCGACCAGGCGCTCGCGGAGTTCCGGCTCGCCGAGGGGCAGCGCCTCGTGCTGGAGGAACGACGCCTCGCCTACGTGGCGCTCACCCGGGCGCGGCACCAGTTGCTGTTGACCGGCTCATTCTGGGGCGAGCGTCAGTCAGTGAATCGCCCCTCGCCGTTCCTCGAGGACGTCGTCGCCGGCGGCCTCGCGCAGACCGGCGGGACCTGGCCGCAGCAGAGTGTGCACGAGACCAACCCGGCGGCCGAAGAGGTGCGGACCGCCACATGGCCGGTGTTGACCCCCGAGGTCGGATCGTCCTGGTGGCAGGTGTGGGCAGAGTCGGAGGCAGCGGCTACTGAGGGCGCGTCCGATCCTGAGGCGGTGCCGCATTCGGCTGGGTCGAGCGGCCTATCCGAGGATGTGCAGTCCTGGTGGCGTGATGCTGCGCTACTCCTCGCTGAGCGGGACACCGCCCGCGACACTGCTGTGCCGCCGCCGGCGCACCTGTCCGCCTCGGCAGTGGTGGCGCTCGCTCAGGACCCGGCTGGTTTCCAGCGCAACCGACGGCGTCCCGTGCCCGTCCGCCCGAGTGTGCATGCCCGCCGGGGCACCCGGTTCCACGCGTGGGTGGAGCAGCACTTCGGCTCTCGTGCACTGATCGACTGGGATTCGCTGCCCGGCTCCGGTGACGAGCTGAGCGGCACAGATCCCGAGCTTGAGGAACTACGTCGCAGGTTCCTCGCAAGCGAATGGGCCGGACGCTCGCCCGTGGACGTGGAGGCGGACATCGAGACTCCCGTGCGTGGGGTGATGATCCGATGCCGTATCGATGCCGTCTTCGCCGACGACCAGGGCATTCACATTGTCGACTGGAAGACGGGCTCGCCCCCGCGGGATCCGGCTGCCGTTCGCGCCAGGCAGATGCAGCTCGCGCTCTACCGGATCGCCTGGTCGAGGCTGCACGGTACACCGATGACGCAGGTGCGAGCCTCGTTCTTCTATGTTTCCGACGGCGCCACCATCAGCGGGGACGAGATCACCGAGGCGGAGATCGAGGAGGTGCTCGAGGCTGCAGCAGGCGCCGGCGTGCCAGTGGACGCCTCGACCTGAGCGAGCGTGTTCTGCCGTGATTGGGCGTCGTCGTCACACGACCGGCACGGCCCGTTCTCAGGTGACTGGCGGAAGTTGCGCCGTCGGGGTCTCATCGTCTCCCCGGCGAGGTGAGGTGCCTGCTGCGGGCTCCCGGAGGATGAGCAGCTCCGGGTGGTCGGCTGTTTCGTCGTCGTCGCCGGTCAATGCGCCCGCCCGGTGGTATCGGCCGGACGCGACGTCGTCTGCGTGCGTCACCCGCGGGTCCTCGACCTCGTGGATGGACGAAGCGCCCTCATCGATGGCCGGGGTGTCCTCCCGCTCCGGCGACTCCTCATCCACCGCTGAGATCTCTTCGTCCACCTGGTCCTCAGCGGTGTCGTCCACCCAGTCGGTGACCACAGGCTCGACGCGGCCGATCGGGCCCTCTCCCGCCACATCGTTCTCCAACTGGCTGAGCATCTCGATCGCCTCGTCGACGACCTGACCATCTCTGATCCGCACGCCGTGCATGAGCCAACGAACCACAGCGAGCTCACCGGCCAGCAGTGCACGATCGGCCAGGTGTTCGTCGGCGCTTTCCGTGCGAGCCAAGGCGTACGCCTCCAGGATCGAGTCCAGAGCGGCCTCGGGCGCCGTCGAGAGCAACCAGGCGAGGTCGTCGGCAGGATCGGCCACCCGGGCGTCGGACCAGTCCAGGATCGCCGTGACCTCCCCGTCGGCCACCAACACGTGCTCGGCGGCCAGATCGCCGTGCACCGGGGTGGCCCGGAACCGCCAGAGTGCCACATCCTCCAGAGCGTGCTCCCAGCGCCGCAGGAGCGCCGCGGGGACGTACCCGGTGGCGGCCGCCTCATCCACCTCGGAAAGCCGGCGACGGCGGTACGAATCGGCGTCGTAGGCGGGCAGTCCGGCATCGGTCAGTACGGCGGGGTCAATCTCGTGTAGTGAAGCGATCGAGCGTCCGACCTGTGCGGCCAGACCAGGGCCGTGCGCCAGTTGATCCACATCGAGCGGCTGGCCGAGCAGTTCCGGGTAGACCATGGCGCGGCCCCCCTCAGGCAGCGGCGCGAATCCGGCCGGGCGGGGCACGTCGAAACGCAACTGGCCCGCATCGACGGCGGCGCCGAGCACAGTGAGCAGGGCCACCTCAGCTTCCAGTGAGGCGCCCGCAGCAGCCCGGCGCGGAGCGCGTACGATCCACCGGCGCCGGGCCGCATCGAGCACACCGACGACGTCGAAATCCGCACCCGGGTTGCGTGGTGGACGGGTCGCGATCACATCCAGGCCGGGAATCGCCACGGTCGCGAGTGCGGCGAGGGCGAGCGGAGAGCGGGTGGTCTCAGGCACATGCCCACGGTATGGCAGTGCGGCGCTGCGCGGGGTGCATGGCTGCGGCGCGTCCATCGATCTGCGCAGGAGCGCAGCGGGGCGGGCGGGCTGTGTCAGGCTGATGAGGTGGACTCCGATCTTCTGCCCTTCTCGCGACCTGGTGTGGATCGGGACGCCCGGCGCCGCACCGATCCTGGACTCATCGAGGAATTGCGCGCCGATCCGCACACTCGGGTGGTGCAGGTGCGCGATGGCCGCGTGGCAGCTCATCCGGGCAGCCCCGACGACGGTCCGCACCTGCGTTTCGGTGGCCCGGAACGTGCTGAGGCGCTCTGGATCTACCTGGGCCGGGACGAGGGCGCTCCCTACCTTGCTGCGATTGCCTCAGGTCAGGATGCGGCGTGGGATGCCCGTGGCACGGACGATCCGCAGGGCGCCACGGAGCCGCAATTCATCACGTTGCGCGATATCGGCTGGCAGCTGCCTGGCTCACAAGCAGGGCTCGCAGCAACGGCCCTGGCGCTGGCGAACTGGCACGCCACGCACGGTTTCTGCCCGCGCTGCGGCTCGGCCACTGAGGTGGCGGAATCGGGCTGGGTCCGACGATGCCTGAACGACGGTTCGCAGCATTTCCCGCGTACAGATCCGGCGGTGATCATGGCCATCACGGATCAGGAGGACCGGTTGCTGCTTGGTCACGCAGTGCATTGGCCGACGGGGCAGTACTCGGTGCCCGCGGGCTTCGTGGAACCGGGGGAGTCGCTCGAGAGCGCCGTACGGCGTGAGGTACTGGAGGAGACGTCCGTGACGGTGGACGAGGTCACCTACGCGGCGAGCCAACCATGGCCCTTTCCTGCGTCCTTGATGCTGGGATTTCGTGGCCGCACCCGCGATCATGAGGCCACTCCCGACGGCGTGGAGGTCTCCGCTGCACGGTTCGTCACCAGGGCGCAGATCGCCGAGGAGTGGCGCACTGGCCAGACCCGGCTGCCGCGACCCACCTCCATCGCGTGTTCCCTGATCGAGGAGTGGTACGGGCAGCCATTGCCTCGCTGACCGACGGCGAGACGACGTCACCTGGTTGACGCGAGGCGGGCTGATACACGACTGCCATCGATATTTCGTAATTACGAAATATCGTACTAGCATGTCGCCATGAATGATCGGGACCGACTCGCTGCGCTGGAGGGGAGAGTGAGCGAACTCGAGGCTCAGTTGCAGGCGATGACCGAACCTGTTCCGGACGTGAGTGTTCCCGACTCTGAGATCTTCTGGGCGCTGGAGGGGTTGCGCGCCCGGGTCGATGAGCCGGGCGCGGTGCTGCTGGCCGGACGTGTGCGTCTGCCCGATGGTCGCGATGCGCAATGGCAGGAGGCCTCGGTCACTGACGAACTGCTCGGTGGCGAGTGGGCCGAGAGTGCGGACATGCTCAGCGCACTCGGCCACCCGGTCCGACTGCGCCTGCTACAGCGGGTCCTCGCCGGCGCCACCACCGTGCCTCAACTCACCGAGACCGATGGTGTGGGCACGAGTGGGCAGGTGTATCACCATCTCCGCCAGCTCACCTCGGCTGGTTGGCTTCGTTCGCTCGGCAGTGGTCGCTACGAAGTGCCGGTGGCCCGGGTGGTTCCGCTCCTCGCGGTGATCATGGGAGCTCGGCGATGAGGCGTGCGATCGCCAGGTGGCAGACCTGGTGGGCGCGACTGTTCGTCCTCATGATCCTGACCTGCGTGGTGCTTGACGTGCCACGTCCGTGGGACCTGGTGCTGATCATCGCGCCGTTCCTGCTCTTCCTGGTGCGACCACCGGCCTGCGATCGCGGGCCGGTGCGTCTGGCCCCGCCGGTGCGCGGACGATGGGTCGCGCTGAACAGCCCGGGGTCGGCCGTCCCGAGCCACGGCGTCAAGGCCTACGGGCAGATGTACGCAGTCGACCTCCTGCACCCCTCACCTGCGGCGTCGGTATCGATCGGCTGGGGGCTGCGGGCCCGCAGACCGGAGTCCTATTCGTGCTTTGGCGAGCCCGTCTTCGCCATGGCGCCTGGCACCGTCGTGCAGGTGCGGGACGCCCAGCGTGACCATGGCGCGCGCAACACCTGGCCGTTACTGGTCTTCATGATGACGGTGGAGGGGTTCTGGCGGGAGTTGACGGGCGTCCCCCGGATCTTGGGGAATCACGTGATCGTGCGACACGAGGACGGAACCTACGGAACCTACGCGCACCTGCGGCGTGGATCGGCCACCGTGCAGATCGGCCGGAGCGTGCACGCAGGGCAGGAACTCGCACAGGTGGGCAACACCGGGAACACGTCCGAGCCGCACCTTCACGTCCAGCTGATGGACCGCGCCCATCCGGCAGCCGCGGCGGGCATTCCGATGGAATGGCCGGATCTGGAACTCCACCCCGATGACACCGACCCGCGCTGGGCCACCGGCGAACCCAAGCGCACCGCCCAACCCGGATTCCCACCGAACGGACAGGTCCTCGAGGTCCGCACTGCGCTCGACGCCTAGGCCGCCATGGCGCCGAGCCGTTCAGGTGAGGAGCTGCTCACGTGAAAACTCAGGCGAGGAACTGCGCACGCAAGACTCAGGCGAGGAACTGCGCACGCAAGACTCAGGCGAGGAACTGCGCACGCAAAACTCAGGCGAGGAGGCGCTCCCGGACCTGCGCCAACGACGGGTTCGTCGCCGCGGATCCGTCCGGGAATACCACCGTGGGCACGGTCTGGTTGCCGCCATTGACCTGCTCCACGAATGCTGCAGCGTCCGGGACCTCTTCGATGTTGACCTCGGTGAACGGGATTCCGGCGCCGTCCAGCTGGCCCTTGAGCCGGCGGCAGTACCCGCACCAGGTGGTGCTGTACATCACGACGCTGCCGGCGCCAGGTGGTGCGATCGCGTTCACGGGGAACCTCCAGTTCTGAGGGTCGGACTAGGGTGGCCACTCGTCCCAGCGCGTGGCCACGCCGCGTGCAACACCGCGCATGCGCGTGCTGTTCCCATCGTGTGGGTCAGCTGTGCTGTGGACGGACCAATGCCGTGTCAGCCCCGGCTGTCACAATCGAATCAATGTCTGCTGAACAGCTCCTCGATGCCCTCGACCCGGACCAGCGCGCTGCGGCCGAGCAACTCACCGGCCCGGTGTGTGTACTTGCCGGCGCCGGCACCGGGAAGACGCGCGCGGTGACCTACCGGATCGCCCACGGAGTGCACACCGGGGTATACAACCCGCAGACGGTGCTCGCCGTCACCTTCACCGCACGTGCGGCAGGTGAGATGCGAACCAGGCTGCGCGATCTCGGTGTCGGCGGCGTGCAGGCACGGACCTTCCACGCCGCGGCACTGCGTCAGTTGTCGTACTTCTGGCCGAGTGCGATCGGCGGGGGCGTGCCCCGGATCATGGAGCACAAGGCCCCGCTGATCGGGGAGGCGGCCGGCCGCCTAGGGCTCTCGGTGGACCGGCTCGCCATCCGCGATCTCGCCGCCGAGGTGGAGTGGGCCAAGGTCTCCATGATCACCCCGGACGACTATGTCCGGGCCTCCGCCGCATCTGACCGCAGCGGGGTGGCTGGATTCGACGCCACCACGATTGCCCGCCTGCTCTCGGTGTATGAGGACGCCAAGACGGACCGCAACGTGATCGACTTCGAGGACGTCCTGCTGCTCACCGTGGGCATCCTCTCCGAACGCGAGGACGTGGCCGATACAGTGCGCCGGCAGTACCGCCACTTCGTGGTGGACGAGTTCCAGGACGTCTCGCCCCTCCAGCATCGCCTGCTTGAGCTGTGGCTCGGTGGCCGGGACGATCTGTGCGTCGTGGGGGACGCCGCTCAGACCATCTACTCCTTCACCGGCGCCACCGCCAGGTATCTGACCGAGTTTCCTCGTCGCTACCCGGAGGCGAGAGTGGTGCGCCTGGTGCGCGATTACCGGTCCACTCCCCAGGTGGTCTCCCTGGCCAACCTCGTCCTTGCGCGAGCCGGTCGTCACAAGTCGGCCGCGTCGGTGGAGTTGCAGGCGCAACGCCCGTCCGGACCGGCTGTCCGGTTCGAGGCCCACGACGACGCCGAGTCCGAGGCCGGTGCGGTGGCGGCGCGGGCGGCCGAGTTGATCCGCAGTGGGATCTCGGCCAGCGAGATCGCCGTGCTCTATCGCACGAACGCTCAATCGGAATCCTACGAGCAGGCGCTGAGCAAGGCCGGGATCGGCTATCTCGTGCGCGGAGGCGAACGGTTCTTCTCTCGTAAGGAGGTACGGGACGCGATCGTGCTGCTCCGCGGTGCGGTTCGAGCGCAGGGTGAGGCCACGCTGCCCGAGACCGTACGCGACGTGCTCAGCAGCGCAGGATGGGCGCCAGAGCCGCCCGCCGCCAGAGGTGCCGTGCGGGAACGCTGGGAATCGCTGAACGCCCTCGTGCAGCTCGCCGATGATCTGTATCGCACCCGAGAAGCCACACTGGCAGACCTGGTGGCCGAGCTGGGGGAGCGGTCGGCCGCCCAGCACGCTCCCACTGTCGACGGCGTCACGCTCGCCTCGCTGCACGCTGCCAAAGGTCTGGAGTGGGACGCGGTATTCCTCGTCGGAGCAAGCGACGGATTGCTGCCTATTTCCATGGCCGAGACGGACGAGGCCATCGCAGAAGAACGGCGCCTGCTGTATGTGGGTATCACCCGCGCCCGCGAACACCTGCAGATCTCCTTTGCCCGCTCGCGCAACGCCGGCGGGCGCGGCACTCGCCGACCCTCCCGATTTCTCGACGGCATCTGGCCCTCCGACGAACAGCCGACCCGCCGTCGGCGCAGTAAGGGGGCACGCGCTGAGGCGCTCGCCTCGGCAATCGCTGAGGGGGATGCCGACCCGGAGGTGTTCGAACGGCTACGCGCCTGGCGTGCCCGCACCGCCCAAGAGCTCGATCGGCCCGCGTTCACTGTGATGCATGACAGCACCCTGGTGGCCATCGCAGCAGCGCAGCCCTCACAGATGCGCCAACTGGCCATCCTGCGGGGTATCGGCCCCACGAAGATCGAGGCCTACGGGGCGCAAATCCTGGCGACAGTCCGGGGCGATCATGCCGGCGACGGGGCGCAGCCGGAGGCCGCGGAGTAGTTCCTCAAAAAAACTTCGAAAAAAGGTTTGGCGCTCCGTGGTGGGCGTCGTAGGCTGAATCCCGTTCCGAGACAACGAGCCGTCGCCTAGCCAGCGAGACACGGTTCCCGAGCCGAAGGAGGTGAAACCGCAGTGGAGATGAAGAACCAGATCAGCGCGTCGACGATCGGCGTGCGGCTGAGTGACCTGCGTGCGTTCACCTTTGTGCGCCCACGCTCTGCCGCCGGCCAGATCGGCACGGGAGCCACCATCGGTGGTGACCCCGCCATCGGCGGCAACTCCGCACCAGGCTCCGCCCCGGAACTGCTCTGAGAGCACCTCTCCTGTAGCAGACCAGGCCGCGGAGCCCCCTCACGGGTCCGCGGCCTTACTCGTTTGCGAGCGACACCTCGCCGAGTGATACCGGACCTCTCCGGCTCATCACCCACCATGCCTCAGGAGCATCTCGTGCAGTACACCTCAGTTCTCGACCAACTCACCCGCGGAGGGTCGGCGACTAGCTGGAACTTCCCGTCCACATCGATCGATCTCGCCGCGGTTGACGACCAACCCCTTCCCTGCCAGGACGCCACCTCAGCAGACCTCTGGTTCGCCGAGCGCACCGACGAGATCGAACGGGCCAAGTCACTCTGCGTGTCATGCCCGCTCAAGGCGGAGTGTCTGGCCGGCGCCTTGGAACGGCAAGAGCCGTGGGGAGTCTGGGGCGGCGAAGTCTTCGTCGACGGCCAGGTTGTGGCCCGCAAGCGCGGGCGTGGACGTCCTCGCAAGAACGACCCCTATGCCCCGTCCGCCTCGCGTAGCACGTCCGCTGCGTGAGGCGGGCGCCCGGCCACCACAGTGGCGGCGTGACCTTCTGATCAATCGGAGTGAGCCGTCAGCTCAACCGGCGTAGGCCGTGAGCGCAGCGACCGTGCACCCACACGAAGGATGCGGCTGCCAGTGGCGCACGGCAGGCACCGCGTCCCATGCCGTCAGCTCGAGCGTGGCACCATCGGCCGCGACTGCCCGGCCGTCCACTGCGGCGAGGAGTTGCTGGGCCGCCAGCGCGGCCCCGGACCACGTAAGGCTGGTCTCCGTCCCCCGCGAGCGGAGGGCAGCGCGCGTTGCCGCTTGGGTCGCCACCGCGGGCCAACGCTCGTCCTCGGCGCACCGATACAGGTCCAGGCACCGCGTACAGACCCCCAAGCCTGGCCGCACCATTGGCCCGACCGTCACCGCAAGCCCCCCAGTGAGCACGCTCAGGTGCGCCACGTCGTCCCGCATCAGGGCACGGACGGCCACCGGATCCACCACGTCGTGTTGGACGAGTACGACCAGGTCGGGGTGTCTGCCTTCCGGTGCGCTCACCAGCACCTGCGGCGCGGCTGTCCGAAGCAGCGCCAGTGCTGCGCGCTCCCGCGGTTGGCCCACGTCGCCCGGGCGGAACAACCCTGGCGAGACATCACACATGGTCACCGCGGTCTCGTCTCGCAGCAGTAGCGTGCCCACCCCCGCCTGGGCGGCGATCAGTGCCACCCGCAGTCCGATGCTGTCCATCCCCCGGATTTCGACCACGGCCGTCCGACGGTCCGCCGGGCGCTCCTGCCCGGCGCCTGCCGCCTGACTCCAATAGCGCGCATCCGGTCCGTCTTCCTCACCGACGGGCTGCTCCGTGAGGAGGCCGGCCCGCTCCATGCGGTCGATGACCTCGCGCACCTGCGCCGAGGTCATCCCCAGCAGGTTGCCACGTTCGCGGAGCATCGAGATGTCGTGGACCTCAGGGGCGCGTTCGAGGAGGCGCTGAGCACGTTCGCTCAACCCGTCGAACACCACCGAGCACCGGGGGTCCAAGCCGAACTGGCTCACCCCTGGCTCCCGCCAGTAGACCTCATATCCGGGTCGAACTCGCATGCGTGCCTCCTTGGCGCGAGCCTGACATATCCGAGGCAGCCGATGCGGAGAGGCCGCAGTACACCTGTGGATAACCGGGCCGAGGTGTGCCACGCTATTCGCGTGAACACCGCGGATGCGTCCCGGGAGGTGGACGGGGAGACCGTCGTGGTCCGGCGTAGTGCCCGCCGGCGCAAGACCGTTTCCGCCTTTCGCGAGGACGGCTGCACGGTGGTGGCCATTCCGAGTCGGTTCTCGCGGGCCGAGGAGGACCGCTGGGTGCGTCGGATGCTCGCTCGTCTGGCCGCCTCCGAACGTCGGCGCCGACCCGACGCGGACGTCCTGACCACACGTGCTCAGGACCTTGCCGAGCGATACCTGGACGGACGGGCCACACCGCACGCTGTCACCTGGGTCAGCAATCAGGGCCTGCGCTGGGGGTCATGCACTCCAGCGAGCGGCACGATCCGCATCTCCGACCGCGTCCAGGGAATGCCCGGGTGGGTACTCGATTACGTCCTGCTCCACGAGCTTGCTCATCTCATTGAGCCCGGGCACGACGAGGCGTTCTGGGCTCTCCTGCAGCGCTACCCGCAGACTGAACGCGCCCGCGGCTTCCTGCTGGGCGTCACCTACGCCGAACACGGCTGATCGGCGCTCAGCGCCCCTCGTCCTCGCCATGGCCGTCACGGGAATCGGATTCCCCGTCCAGCATGGCTGCCAGGGCGGCATCCATCTCAGAGTCGGCGATCGCCTCTGCTGCACGTTTGGTGAGGAACTCACTCGGGGCATCCAGATCGGTGTCGGTCGGGAACACATCCGGGTGAGACCACAGCCGGTCGCGAGCGGCGGTGCCCTGCTCGCGAGCTACCAGTGCCCACAGTGTGGAGGCGTCCCGGGCACGCCGTGGCCGGAGTTCCAGACCCACCAGGGTCTGGAAGGTGTCCTCTGCGGGGCCACCGGCCGCGCGGCGGCGGCGCAGCATCTCCCGGAGCGGCACACCGTGGGGAAGGTGCGGGGCGACCGCCGCAGCGGTGACCTCTTCCACCCAGCCCTCCACCAGAGCCAGCGCCGTCTCCAACCGCAGCAAGGCCTGGGCCTGGGTGGGGGTGGGTTTCGGCACGAAGATCCCCGCGGAGAGTGCCTGGCGCAGTTGATCCACATCGGTGGCATCAATGCTGCGGACCGCTTCCTCCATCTGATCGAGGTCGATGTCAATGTTCTGCGCGTACTGCTCCACTGCCCCGAGGAGGTGCGCCCGCAACCACGGCACGTGCGCGAACAAGCGTGCATGGGCAGCTTCACGCACAGCGAGGAAGTGCCGCACCTCATCCTCCGGAGCGTCCAGGCCGTCGGCGAACTCCCGGACATTGGCGGGCACCATCATCAGACCGGGCTCACGCAGCAAGGGCAGGCCCACGTCGGTACCGCCGAATACCTCGCGGGCGAGAGTTCCCGCCCCCTGGCCCACCTGCATGGCGAAAGAGGCCGACCCGAGGGTGCGCATCATGGCGGTGATGTCCATACCGCCGAAGGGCAACTCAGGCATACCGGGTGCGCCGTGCTCGCCGTCGGGTCCGAGACGTTCCGGGTCCAACAACGTGGCCAGTGCTTCGGCCACTGAGGTGCCCACCGGTTCGGCCACGGCGCGCCAGGTGGGCAGCGTGCGCTCCACCCACTCCGCCCGCGAGGCTGCGATCATCGATCCCCCCGAGGGCGGAAGCTCTGTGGCCGCGTCCAACCACAGATCGGCCACGGTCAAAGCGCTGCGGATCTGCTCGGCATCGGCGGCGCTCACCGCAGGATCGCCGCCGGTGTGTGCCACCTGCCGCGCGACATCGTGAGCCATCTTCCAATGCGAGTCGCCATCGTTGCCCGCGGCCAGCAACTGCTGCATCTGGGCCATCGCGGCCTGCAGCTGGGCTGGGTCGGAGCCGAAGCCGGTGCCGCCGAGCTGCCCCGGGTCGATCCCGCTGGCCTCGAAGGCGCGCATCGCCTCATCCGCGCCTTCCTTGCCGAGCATCTGCTCCAACATCTGGCGCCACTGTTCCCGGGAGTCCTCGCTCATGCCTCACGGTAACCACACGCTCGAGCGCTGGGCAGGCCTGCACGTGACCTTTCGCTCAGGGCGCACGCGGAACGCGCGATGATGGGGGTATGGACGACACTTCACGTGGGTTGCACGCGCTCACCGGCCGCGTCGGAAGTCGGTCGATCACGATGTTGATCAGCGGCGTGGCCACCCTTGGACTGCTGTTGATCATGATGCTCACCCCGGTGCCCTACGCCATCCAGGGTGCAGGACCCACATTCGACACCCTCGGAGAGGTCTCGGACACTGAGCTGATCACCATTTCCGGAGCCGAGACCTACCCGACCGATGGCCAGTTGCGGCTGACGACGGTGACTACTGCTGGCGGACCCGGATTCCCGGTGGACACCGGGAGTGTGGTGCGTGGCTGGGTGGACCCCGGGCGGCGGGTGCTCCCGGTCGAAGGGGTGATCGATCCCGAGGTCACCGAGCAGGAGCAGGAGCAGATCGCTGCTCAGCAGATGATCTCCTCGCAGGAGAACGCGACGGTGGCTGCATTGACGTCGCTCGGGTACGAGGTGCCCGCCGAACTCGAGGTCGTCGGCGCCGACCCAACCATGGGGGCCGATGGCGTCGTGGCCGAGGGGGACGTTGTGACGGCGATCAGTTCCGCCGGCGCCCGCACGGAGGTGACCACCTACCAGGCGCTCGCGAACGTGCTGGACGAGACACCCGCAGGAAGCATCGTCACCCTGGAGGTGCTCCGAGACGGCGAGGAGACCGAGCTTGACGTCGTGACCACCGATGACGGCGCCGGGATGAGCGTGCTCGGCATCTATCTCGATGCGGAATTCGAGTATCCGGTGGACGTGCAGATTCAGATCGACAACGTCGGCGGGCCCAGCGCCGGCACGATGTTCGCCCTCGGCATCGTGGATCTGCTCACCGAGGGTGAGCTGACCGGCGGACACGTGGTGGCCGGTACGGGCACCATCAGCCTCGAGGGAACCGTGGGTCCGATCGGCGGGATCACCCTGAAGATGTTCGCCGCTGAACGCGACGGTGCCGAGTTCTTCCTCGCCCCGTCTGGCAACTGCGGTGAGGTGAGCGGAGCGGTGCCGGACGGGCTGCAGGTGATTGCCATCAGCACCCTGGAAGAGGCGAGGGATGCCGTCGAGTCGATCGCCGATGGCGACACAGCAGACCTACCGGCCTGCTAGCCACCACCCACCCACCTCTCAACCGCCACCCACCCACTTCACTCGGCGAAGGGCGGGTGCGTTCGGGCGCGTTAGCGCAGGGTGCTGGCCAGGGCCTGAGCCAGGCCAGGGACGGCGTCCGGACCGCCCGCGACGGCATCATCACTGTCGTTCGCACGTGAACGCAGCGCACACCAGGTCTCCCCGGTGCGCAGCACCCCGACGGCGATCCGCATGTCCTGACGATCCGGGTGCGCCATCAAATAGGCGAGTCCTTCCTCAGGATCGGTGGGCATCTGCGCCTCCGCCTCCGGTGGCACCACCATCCGCTCCACCACGATCGCGGCACCGTCCACAGTCTCCGGCCACGCAAGCTGGGCGAGTAAATCCTCCAGCGTCTCGGCCTCGGGGAGCCCGTCCTGCTCGATAGAGGTGAGGTGTTCGGGATCCTCGGCTGCGCCGTCGGGAAGCTCCTGGGCGAGGTGCGGACTGGCTGCCACGATCTGGGCCGATCGCACGAGCGAGAACACGGCGATCGGGCCGTCCCACCCGCGTGTGCCGACGTGCCGCTCGATCTCCACGCAGGTCACGGCAAGAGCACGGGTACGTGCGCTGATCTCGGAGGTCATCACCCCATCGTCGCAGTCAGCGCGAGGTATGCGAAACTTCATGGACGGCTCATGCGTTGGTCCAGCTGAGGCCGACTGCGCCTGGCGGCGCGAGTCGGCCGCCAGGACCGAACCAGTTGAGCCGCACCGAACGTGCCCGAGTCCTACGAACCCGAGGTGTAGTCCGTGTCCTCCGCCGCTTCCCGCCCCGCCTCCCCATCCTCTGGGGAGCGCCGCCGCGGCCCGCTGCTCCCCACCGTGCTGGTGCTCGCCGGTGTCGTCGTCGTCGTCCTCATACTGGCCCGCTTCTGGACTGAGTGGCTGTGGTTCGAGCAGGTCGGCTTTGGCCAGGTGATCAGGACCGAGTGGCTTACTCGCGGTGTGCTGTTCGCGCTCGGCTTCCTGGTGATGGGCGGGGCGCTGTGGCTGAACCTGCGCCTGGCGTACCGGAACCGGCCGATGTATGTGCCGACCACGCCACAGCAGCAGGATCTGGACCGGTACCGCGAGGCATTCGAACCGTTGCGCCGGGTGGTCTTCGTGGGTGCCCCCCTGGTGGCCGGCTTCTTTGCCGGCTCGGCGGCCTCGGCCCAGTGGCAGACCGTCTTGCTGGCGATGAACGCCACCGAGTGGGGAAGCTCAGATCCGCAATTCGGCATTGATCTCTCGTTCTACGTGTTCTCCCTGCCGATGGTGCGTTTCATCGTGTCCTTCCTGATGACCACCACGATCATCTCCGCCATCGTCGCGGTCTTCACGCACTACCTGTACGGCGCATTGCAGCCGACTGGGGGAGGCGAGCGGATCACGCGTGCGGCTCGCACCCACACCGCGGTCCTTGCCGCCATCATTACCCTCGCGATCGCCGCCAACTACTGGCTGGACCGGTACTCGGTCCTGTCCAACGCCGGCGAACGCTTCGACGGCGCCTCCTACACCGACATCAACGCCGTGCTCCCAGCCAAGGCGATCCTCGCCGTCGTGGGTGTGTTCGTGGCGCTGCTTTTCGTGTGGACGGGAGTGCGCGGGAACTGGCGGCTGCCGGCGGTCGGTGTGGCATTGATGGTGGTCTCGGGCATCCTCGTGGGCGGTGCCTACCCGGCGATCATTCAGTCGGTGCGGGTGAACCCGAACGCGCAGAACCTTGAGGCTGAGTACATCCAGCGCAATATCGAGGCCACCTACGACGCATACGACCTGGACCGGGTCGAGGTGGAACGCTATGAGGCGGAGACCGTGGCCGAGGCTGGCGCGTTGCGTGAGGACGCAGACTCCACCGCCAGTATCCGTCTGCTCGATCCCAATGTGGTCTCTCCGACGTTCCGTCAGCTGCAGCAGAACCGGCAGTACTACGATTTCCGGGACACCCTCTCGGTGGATCGATACGACGTCGACGGCGAGAGCGCCGACACGGTGATCGCCGTGCGTGAGCTCAACCTCGCCGGGTCCCAGGAACGAAACTGGGTGAATGACCACACGGTCTTCACTCACGGCTTCGGCGTGGTGGCCGCACGCGGCAACGTGACCAGCGCGGATGGGCGCCCCCAGTTCATGGAGAGCGGCATCCCCAGCACTGGCGTGCTCGGCGAGTACGAGCCGCGGATCTACTTCAGCCCGAACTCCCCGGACTACTCGATCGTGGGCGCCCCCGAGGGCACAGACCCGTGGGAGCTGGACTACCCCGACGACGCTGCCCCGAACGGGCAGGTGAACACCACGTTCACCGGCGATGGTGGTCCCTCAATCGGCGGCTTCTTCAACAAGCTGCTCTACGCCGCCCGCTTCGGCAGCGAGCAGATCCTGTTCTCCGACCGCGTCACTGACGAATCGCAGGTGCTGTACTACCGCGATCCGATCGAGCGGGTCTCCCGGGTGGCGCCGTTCCTGAACACTGAGGGTTCGACGTACCCGGCAGTCGTGGACACCAACGACGACGGCCAGGGTGAGGTGGTCTGGATCGTGGACGCCTACACCACGTCGAATGAGTACCCGTACTCGGCGCGACAGGAGCTGGAATCGGCGATCACCGACTCCCTCACCGAGCAGGACCAACTTGCCGCAGCGGCCCTTCCGGAATACATCAACTACATCCGCAACTCCGTCAAGGCCGTAGTGAACGCCTACGACGGGTCCGTCACGCTGTACGCCTGGGACCCGGAGGACCCGGTGCTGCAGACCTGGATGGAGATCTTCCCGAACACCATCAAGCCGATCTCCGAGATCAGCGGTTCGCTGATGAGTCACCTGCGTTATCCCGAGGACCTGTTCAAGGTGCAGCGTGAGTTGCTCACGGAGTACCACGTGACCGACGCAGCCACGTTCTACACCGGTGGTGACTTCTGGCGGATCCCGGACGATCCGACGTCCGGTCAGGAGACCCCGCAGCCCTCCTACTACCTGACCCTGGCGATGCCGGGCGAGGACGAAGCAAACTTCTCGCTCACGTCGAGTTACATCATCAACAGTGACGAGCGGAATGTGCTGACCGGGTTCATGGCGGTCAATGCCGAACCAGGGGACACCCCTGGGGAGGTTGCCGAAGACTACGGCACGATCACCTTGCTCGAGCTGCCCCGTGACGTGACGGTGCCTGGCCCTGGGCAGGTGCAGAACAACTTCGACTCCGATACCGCCGCCGCCAACGAGCTGAACATCCTCAGCCGTGGTGGCTCGCAGGTGATCCAGGGCAACCTGCTCACCCTGCCTGTGGGTGGAGGTGTGCTGTACGTGCAGCCCGTGTACGTGCAGTCCTCCGGCGGTACCCAGTTCCCGCTGTTGCGCCGGGTGCTGGTGGCCTTCGGTGACGAGATCGGGTTCGCTCAGACACTCGACGAGGCCCTGGACCAGGTGTTCGAGGGCGATTCCGGTGCACAGGCCGGCGATGCGGGTGTGGAGCCCGAACCCGATGAGGGCTCCGGAGCGGGCGGCTCGGGCGATTCAGGCGACCCGGACGGTGCCGGTGATACGGGCGCCCAGCAGCAACTGAACGAAGCGTTGGCTGCGGCGGGCCAGGCGATCGAAGATTCCAACACCGCGTTGGCGAACAGCGACTGGACCGCCTACGGGGAAGCCCAGGACCGTCTGCAAGCCGCACTGGAGGACGCGATCGCTGCCGAGGAAGAGCTCTACGGTGGAACAGCCGCTGAGGATTCCTCGGGGGAGCCTACCGAGGAGCCGGCCGACGGCTAGCGCCCGCCACCTACCGCGGGCAACGTTGTGGTCGGAATGCCACCGGCCTTCGACCACAACGTTGCCCAGGTGCTCGAACTAGGGCACCCAGGTGTGACCGGGGCGACACCGGCTCGATTTGATCCCCACTCCCCGCGCACGTAGAGTGGGAATCACCGACGCGGGGTGGAGCAGTTCGGTAGCTCGCCGGGCTCATAACCCGGAGGTCGGAGGTTCAAATCCTCCCCCCGCCACCAGAGATGACGAAGGCCCTCGATCTACGGATCGGGGGCCTTCGTCGTGTCCCCTCTCCAGCGGTGCATGCATGATGCATGTACCATCGATCCATGGTGGCTTTGCAGATCCGCGACATTCCGGAGCAGGTGCGGGATGTGCTGGCCAAGCGCGCCCAGGAGAAGGGGCAGAGCCTGACGGCGTATCTGCGTGACGTCGTGCTCCGCGAGGCCAAATTCGCCGACAACGTGGGCGTCATCGATGAGATCGCGGCTCGGCCCCGGCCCTCCGAAGTGACGGTCGAGGAGATCCTCGCCGCCCAGGATGCCGCGCGGGCGCATACCGACCGGTGATCGTCCCCGACGCCTCGGTGGTCGCCCTTCTCCTCCACGGTGACCTCGCAGATGCGCGCACGAGAGACGCCGTCGCGATCCTTCGCTCCGACCCGGCCTGGATCGTGCCGGAGCACTGGTGCACCGAAGTGCTTTCGGTGATCAGGGGTCTCTGGTTGGGTGGCAAGGTCAGCGACGCGGACGCCGATCAGGCCGTCACCGATCTGGCTGGCGTGACGGTCGCCGTGGTGCCGACAGCACCCCACGTGTCACGGATCTGGCGGCTTCGGTCCAACCTGTCCGTCTATGACGCCGGGTACGTCGCCATTGCGGAGGCCCACGACGTGACCCTGGTGACGGCCGACGCCCGTATCGCCAGATCAGGCGTTGCCCGGTGTCCCGTGCAGGTGGTCCAGTAGGAACTCGGTTCCACTGGACGGGAAGTCGGAGCCGGTCGACCGCCGGCCCTGAGGTACCAGCGCGGGTGACCAGCCACCGTGGACTTGCCGGACCCCGCTGGCCCGCACCTGAAGGTCACCCGCGGCACGTTCACCTGTCATCGGCCGAGGACCACCCGCTCCAGGAAGGAATTGGAGAACTTCCCGTGCGGGTCGCTCCGGCCCACGAGCGCCCGGAAGTCTTCCATCCGGGGATACATGGCAGCGATGTCCTCGGCGCTGGTGCTGAACCACTTGCCCCAGTGCGGCCGTGCCTCCAGCCCGGCCAGTGCCTGCTCGATGGTGCCCAGCAGCGCCCGTACCTTCACTGGCTCCGGAAGCAGAGTGAAATGGAACGCCACCGTGTCGCGCCCGTAGGAGCCGGAGAGCCACAGGTCATCGGCAGCGACGGTGCGGATCTCGCACGTCTGCAGCAACGGTGCAATGATCGGGCCGAGCTCGCGCAGTGCACTGATCGCGTCCCTGGCATGGGCTCGGGGCAGCAGGTACTCGGCCTGGATCTCCCGCCCGCTGCTCGGGGTGAACCCCATCCGGAAGTGCGGCAGCCGGTCCTGCCAGGGCCCCGCCTCGCCGAGCTGCTCGGTGCAGCCTTCCGGGTCGCGACCGGCCGGGTGTTCCTTCTTTGTGGCCGGTTTGCCCGCCGGCAGGCTCACCTCGCCGTCGCGGCTCTTCAACCACACCTGTACCGCGCGGGTGTTCCACCGGGTCATGATGCTCACGCTGTACGCCGCGGACATCACCTCCTCGAACTGCGCCTCAACGAATTCCCAGGGCACGTCGTTGACCACGTACTGCTGCACGTCATAGGTGGGTTCGACCCGTAACGTCACCGACGTGAGCACCCCCAGCGCGCCCAGGTGCACCACTGCACCGGCGAAGTCGTCGTCGCCGTCCGTGAGGGTGCGCAATTCACCTCCCGCGTCGATGAGCTCAAGGCCCACCACCTGCGCCGCCAGCGAGCCCACCCGGTCCCCGGACCCATGTGTACCCGTCCCGATCGCGCCGGCAACGGCGATATGCGGCAGCGACGCCATCGCCGAGAGCGCCCACCCCGCCCGGTGCAGTTCGGTGGCCAGGTCGCCGTATCGGGTCCCGGCGCTCACTGTGACGGTCTGCGCCTCGGCGTCCACATGGACCGTCCGGGGCATCGAGTCCAGGCTGACCAGCACGCCGGGGGAGTCGGGCAGATCGTGGAAGGAGTGCCGTGACCCCAGTGCGCGGATCTTCGATTCCTGTGCCACGAGCCGCCGGACGGAATCGATGGTGTCCGGCCGGTGGATCTGCGCCGCCCGGTAGGTGTACGAACCCGCCCAGTTCTCTTCGGTCATCGCCGTCCTCTCGCACTCTGGCGCTGCGGTACGCCACCTCAGTCGTCCAGTTTTCCCCACCGGGGGAGGGGCAATCGTACTGGCGCACCGTCTTCCACTCCTGCGTCTGCCCTGGAACGCCTTGCCTGCTCCGTCTGCTCGGCCCGATGCAGCGCTCGCCCTGCCACGGCGATCAACGCCACCACACCGGCCAGGACAGGCACCGCCACCCATGGCACAGACGCTTCCGGTGCAGCCACGAGCAGCGCCACAAGAGCGGCCATCTGCGCCACCGCCTGGGCCACGAGTGCAGGAACAGCCCCACGACGAAGCGCCGCCCACTCCACAGCCGCGCCAGGAGAGAGATCTGCGACTCGGCGGCACAGGTGCACCATCAGATGCAGCCCGCAGAGCACGACGGCGGTCGTCACCGGTGCCGGAAGACCCACCATGGTCGACGCATCCGCAGGCCGGCGTAGCAACTCCAACGCGGTGAGCAGCACGGCCAGGGCTGGGACGGCCCCATGGGGCGCGATGGCCACGGCCACCGCCAGGCACGCCGCCACCACGAGCGTCGGCACCCCGGGGGCCACGGCACAGCCCACCAGCACCATGGCCGCGGCGGCCGCCACACGCAGCACCCAGGCAGGTATGGCCGCCCGGGTGGTGATTTGCACGGCCGGATCGGGGCGCTGCCGGGGCGCACCTGCGCTCGCGAACCACTCGATCAGAGCGCTCACAAGCGAGTCCTCCTCGGCCGGGAGAGCAGCTGCCATGCCGCATCGATACCGAGAGCGGCACCCGAACCGTCGAGTCCACCCGTTGCACCGGTACCTGTGGGGTCACCGCACCAGTGCACCACTTCCACGTCCGCGCGGCGCAGCCGCTCCAACCGCAGGTCGCGCTCCAGCCGCACCAGTTCATACGCCGCCAGGGCGACCCCGTCGAGGTCATCGGTGCGTACCACCGGCAGAGTGTCCACGGCGACCACGCGATGGGCCTGAGCACGCCACTGCTGGGCCATGCGCGCCGCCTCCTCGTCCAGGAACGTGGAGCAGAGCACCACCAGTGCGGCGGCGGGTATCTGCGGTGCGCGTTCGCGCGGGCTCGGGAAGCTGTCTGGAGCGAGCAACGCCAACCGGGTGCTGATCCGATCCAGCTGCCGCCGCCCGCCCGCCGGCGGGACGGGCCGCCGTCGGAGCCCTAGATCGTCCAGCCCGACCCGGTCACCGGCGGCCACCGTGGCCCGCGCCACCGCGGTGGCCGCCTCACGCGCGATGTCCAGGGAGATGGGTTCGTCGACGGCGCCCACGCGCCCACCGCCCCAGGTGTCCACATCAGGGCCGACGGCGTCCCGTGAGTCCACCACGAGCATCACCGTGGCATCTGCCGTGGCGAACGTGCGGCGGGTGTAGAGGGTGCCGAGCCGGCCGCTCTGCGGGTCATAGGAGCGGCGGGCGGTGACCCGCCAGTCGATCCGGCGCAGCCGGTCCCCAGGAGCGAAGGGGTGCACGTCATGCAGATCCGTCCCATCGCCCACCCGGCGTGAGGTGTGCGGGCCGGTCAGTCCCTGCAGGCGTGGTGGCAACGGCATCCGGCGTAGCTCGCGGGCGGGCGGGTGGACGACCACGGGGATCGGGCCGGCCACCCCCGGGTGCGTGAGCGTGACGCCGTCAAAGGCGCCGGCCACGTGGTCCACGCGGAACAGACGGGTGGCTCCGGTGCGGGCCGTGACCACCCTCAGTGGCACCTCCCGCGGCCGGTCGGTGGCGAGCAGCGCCTGCGCCTCGCGGTGCCCGGGGGAGGAGACCCGCACGCGGACCGACTCGACCCCACGCGGCGCCCCCACCTCAAGGACTGCGCCCACGGTGCCCGCCCGTGCCGGACCGGTGGCGCGGCGCACGCTCACGCGAGGGGCCGCCGTCGGGCGGGAGAACCAGCCCCATGCGAAGCACAGCACGAACGGCGCCCCGAGTACCGCCACATCCGGCCGGCCCGCCACCAGGCCGAGTACCAGGACCACGGCGCCCACGGCAGCCGTGACGAGCGCGCCGAACCCGGTGCTTCGACCGTTCATGAGCGCCCGGTGGACAGTGTGGCCGTATTGGAGCGACCGCCTGCGGTGGCCGGTCCGGGCACCTCATCCAAGAGCGCCGTGATCACCTCAACCGGGGTGGTGCCGGATGCCCATGCCGACGGGTTGAGGGTGAGCCGGTGCGCCAGCGCCGCCACCGCCACCTCCTTCACATCTTCCGGGGTGGTGAAGTCGCGACCGTCCAGCACCGCGAGTGCGCGGGCCACCAGCACCAGTGCCTGCGACCCCCGCGGGGAGGCACCCACCTCCACGGCGGGGTGTGCGCGGGTGGCGGCGGCCAGGTCGACGCAGTACCGCAGCACATCCGGATCCACGGCGACCGCTTCGACCCCTGCCTGCATCGCCAGCACCGTCTGCGGTTGGACCACCTCACCCACCTCGGCGTGCTCGGTGCGTCGCGTGATTCTCCGGGTGAGCACGTCCACCTCACCCTCGGCGCTCGGGTGCCCGACCGCCAGGCGCACCATGAATCGGTCCAGCTGCGCTTCCGGCAGCGGGTAGGTGCCCTCGTACTCCACCGGGTTGGAGGTGGCGAGCACGTGGAACGGGGCCGGCAGGTGGAAGCTGGTGCCCTCCACCGTCACCTGGCGTTCGGCCATCGCCTCCAGTAGCGCCGACTGCGTCTTCGGGGCGGTGCGGTTGATCTCATCGGCGAGGAACAGGCCAGTGAAGACCGGCCCGGGCCGGAAGACGAACTCGGCGGTGGTCGGATCGTAGGCGTAGGAGCCGGTGATGTCGGCCGGGAGCAGGTCCGGAGTGCACTGCAACCGCCGGAAGTCCAGGCCGAGAGCCCGGGCGAGGCACCGGGCCGCGAGTGTCTTCCCCAGCCCGGGAACGTCCTCGAACAGCACGTGCCCGCCGGCGAGGATGGTGGCCAACGCCACGCGCAGGGGGCCGCGCATCCCCACGACGGCGGTGCTCACCTCCGCGAGCACGGCCTCGCCGAGGCGGGCCACCTCGGCGATCGGCAGGCTCGTCTGGGCGGCTGAGTGGGCGTCGTCGCCCGTCCGGGTGTGGGCGCTGGGCTCACCTGGGGTGGACATGGGATCCCTTTCTCGTGGGCGGGGTGCGCAGCAGTGTCGCTGCGGTGGACATCGCCCGGCGGGCGGTGGCGCGGTCGGGTGGGGCCGTGGGGTTGTGCGGACCGGGAGGTTCGGCGAGCCAGCGAGCCACGTGTGGGCCGAACAGATCAGAGGCGCGCGCCGACGTGGCGCCAGTGCCTTCCAGGCGCAAGGACTCGGTCAGGGCGAGGTGCAGACGCCGTGCGCCCGCTTCGGAGAGTCCTCCGCCACGATTGAGCATCGTCCAGGTAAGGCCGGAGACATCCCTGCGGGCGCCGTCTCTGCGCCCGTAGGGCAGAACGGGCCACGTGGACCGGTCCCCGAAGCCGAGTACGGAGGTCACCAGAGTCAGTGCCACCGCCGCCCCGGTGAGCAGCGTCGCGTGCGGCACACTCAGGCCGACTGCCCACGCCAGGATGCCGAGTGCTGCCGCACCCAGGTAGGGGTACCAGGCACGGTGGCGGTGTCTGGCCGGCGCGCTCATCGGGGGGGCCCCTCGGTATCAGGGCTATCCGGGCTATCAGGGTTGTCTGGGCCGGCAACGCGATCTGGGCGCTCGGCGAGCTCCGGCCAGGATGCGGTGAGTGCGGCGAACGCTTCGGTGGCGGCGCCCACGTCGGCCGGTCCGGGCTCAGCAGTGGCGAAGCGGGCGCGGTGATAGAGCCGCAACAGCGCGGTGACGGCCTGCTGGTCTGCCCCGGTCCGGGTGAGCACAGCGGCGGTGAACTCTGTGGGAGTCTGAGCCGGCCGTCGTCGGACGCCCGATCGAGCAGCGGCCTCCTCCAGTGCCAGCCACGCGGCCACGATCGCATCGCGCGGTTCCCGGATCTGCTCCAGGTGCGCCACGGCGGCGCGCACCCCGCGGTGCAGCACGGGGATCTGGGGCTCATCCTCGGCGTCACCCGCACCGGCCAGCACGCTTGGATCCGGGGGCGGAGGCGGTGTCGGCCGGCGGAGCCACAGCACCAGCCGCACCAGCAGGGCGAGCAGGACGAGACCGGCGAGCACAGCGACCACGACGAGCAGCCACGTCAGGTCGGGCAGCTCCCACTCCTCAGGCGGGGCCTCGGGTGCGGGGGGCTCGGCGGAGGGTTCAGCTGTGGGCAACTCGGCGCTGGTTTCGGTCACCTCGTCGGTCTCGGGCGGCGTGAACCGGGGATCGAACTGCCACGATCCCACGAGCGGGGCCGTCAGCACCGCAGTCACCACCACGAGCGCCACCACGGCCGTCCGGACCAGTGCGCGTCGCGAAGTGGGGGCCGGCACTTCGGTCCCAGTGGTGCGATCGAGAGGTTCCGGCGCGCTCACTACCGGCGCCGGTAGTCGAGGATTCGGAAGTGGGTACCGGTGCGCGAGGTCTGCCACGGCCCGGGCTCGGCATGCCATTCGGGGCCGATCTCCGGGGCGTAGGTGTCTCCCTCGATCGTGAGATCGATCTCGGTGACCATTAGCCGGTGGGCGTAGGGCATCGCCGCGGCGTAGATTTCACCGCCCCCGCAGATCCAGGAATCCTCGCCGGCAACGAGATCGAGCGCTCGATCGAGAGAGGTGACCACCTCAGCGCCGGGTGCGCTGTAAGCCGGGTTGCGGGTGAGGACCACGTTGCGACGCCGGGGCAGTGGGCGGAATCGCTCCGGTAGCGACTCCCACTGTTTACGGCCCATCACCACGGCGCAGTCCGCCGTTGTCTCGCGGAAGTGGCGCATGTCCTCAGGCAGATGCCACGGTAGGTCACCATCGGAGCCGATCACCCGGCCGTGGGCCTGCGCCCAGATCATTCCGAGCACATCCCCTCCCTCCTGGCATCTGTGCCGCGTCCTCGTGCGTACGTGTGCGCCGAGACTCTCAGACTGCCACAGGTGCCTTGATGGCCGGATGGTGCTGATAGTCGACCACCTGGACGTCGTCGAACGTGTAGGAGAACAGGTCCGCTGCCTGCCGTAGTTCCAGGCGGGGGAAGGCGAACGGATCCCGGGCGAGCTGCTCGTGTACCTGTTCGGTGTGGTTGTCGTAGATGTGGCAGTCGCCGCCGGTCCAGATGAAGTCGCCGACCTGCAGACCCGACTGTTGAGCCACCATGTGGGTCAGCAGTGCGTACGAGGCGATGTTGAACGGCACGCCGAGGAACAGATCCGCACTGCGCTGGTACAACTGGCAGGAGAGCCGGCCGTCGGCCACGTAGAACTGGAACAGTGCGTGGCACGGTGCCAGCGCCATCCGGTGCAACTCGGAGACGTTCCACGCCGAGACGAGCATCCGCCGCGAATCCGGCTGTTCGCGCAACTGTTGGAGAACTCCCGCGAGCTGGTCGATGTGTCCGCCGTCGGGTGTGGGCCAAGAGCGCCACTGCACGCCGTAGACCGGGCCGAGTTCGCCATCGGCGTCTGCCCACTCGTCCCAGATGCGTACGCCGTTCTCACGCAGGTACCCGATATTCGAATCTCCCTGCAGGAACCACAGCAACTCATGCACCACCGACTTCAGGTGCACCCGCTTGGTGGTGATCAGCGGAAAGCCCTGCGAGAGGTCGTAGCGGAGCTGATGGCCGAAGATCGACCGGGTGCCAGTGCCGGTGCGATCAGATTTGGGTGTGCCGTTGCTGAGCACATGGGCGAGGAGGTCCTCGTACTGGGTGTCCGCCATGGCGGTCAGTCTAGGTTCCGCTCGTTCTCGGGGCGATCATGTTCGGCGGCCCGGTCCGCGATCTGGGCGGCGTCGGCGAAGAGGTTGGGCTCGCTCTCAGCGCTGATCTCGGTCACCTCGATGGGCGATTCGAGCGCCCGAGTGAATTCCGCCGGTGCGGGACCGAATGCCGCGTGCATCCCCTCGATCAGGTTCTTGCCCATCAGGCGCCCGCCTGCGTATCCGATCACTGCTCCGATCCCGAACGGCAGGAGCCGGCCGAGCATCACCGAACCGCCTTTGGCCACGACTGCCTTGGTCATGCGCCCGCGCAGCGTCTTGTTCACCGTCTTCACGGTGGCCACCGGCAGCCGGGTGAGCAGCACCTGCGCCCAGGTTGCTGTGGACACACCGAGCTGTTGCTCCAGCAGCTCGGGTCCGTTCTCCCCGAGGAGCGTGGTCAACAGGAGTGCCCGGCGGCGGGCAGAATCCTCGGTGGCGATACCATGCACTTCGGCCACGGCGAGGGTCAGGGCGGCCGAGGCAGCCACGAAGGTGCCCACCTGCCCGGCTGTGAGCGCGAGAGCCACCCCCGTCCCCACCACAGGAAGTGCCGCAGCAGCCCCCACGGCGCCACCGGATCCGCTGACGGCGATCAGATACCGGCGCTCCAGCAGCACGATCAGGTCGGCTGGGGTGGCATCGGGATGGGCGCGCCGCACACTATCCACATAGCGGCGCACCTGGGTGGTGGGAATCGCGGTTGCAGTCTCGATCAGGGTGTCGAATCGGCCAGTCATTCGCCGTCACTCCTTCTCTGGGGAGGCGAGGCGCACCTGGTGTGGCAGGCCCGCTTCGAGGGTTCGACCGACTGTGCATGCCTGCTCGGCGGCACGCGAGATCACTCGGACGAGGGCTTCGGTCTCCTTCTCGGTCAGAGCTTCGGTGTCGAGCAGGACGTCCACCTCAGCAGCGATGTACCGGTTCTGCTGTTCATCTTTCTCTGTGCGCACGAGCGCACCACCGGTGAAGTCCTCTCCGAGCCGCCGCCCGATGGGCAGGTCGGCGCTCATCATCGTGCACGCGGCGAGAGCCAGGGCCATCAGTTCACCCGGGTTGAACACGCCTTCGATCTCGCGCGGCCCGATCGCCACTTCGCCGCCGCGGTCGTTCTTGGCGAGGTACTGGCGCGTTCCGGTGCGCTCGATTCGAAGTCCTGAGCTAGGGAGTTCCATCCCTCGATCATCGCACCGGATCGGGGCCCTCCGCCCGCTCCGCGCCGATCAGCCTCAGGTACCGGACCCGATGCGCGAACACTTCGGCCATCTGCTCGGCCATGTCGTCCACGAAATCGGCGCGGTAGAGCGCATCGGTAAGCACTGAGATCGCGTAGTACAAACCGGTGAAGGTGGCCAGTGCCACTGAGACGCGTAGCAGGGTCTGGCTGATCAGCAGCTCGGCGCCGGAGAGCGTGAACCGGCGCTGCCAGGAACCGCCGTCGATGCCCCACTCCTGCAGCACCCCCTCGGTGATCGTGAGCGTGCCGAGCGCGAAGAAGAACGCGCCCACACCCGCGCTGATCACGATCACCTGCAGGAGCTGGTTCGTGCCCACCATGGCGGAGATGTTCATCCGCTGTGGCCGCGTCAGTGGTGGCAGGCCGGCGACCTCCGGGTGCGCGGCGGCTGCCCGGTCCAGCACCTCCTCGGACTCGCTGCGCAGTCGGATCCGCAGGATCACCGCGATCAGCGCCGCGAAGAACCCGGCGAGGATGAGGTCCGAGATGCCCGGGGTGTGATCGAAGACCTGCCACACCTCGGCGTTGTAGAACAGCGCGATGGAGAAGATCAGCAGCAGCGGCAGGAAGCGGATCAGCCGCACCAGCGACGAACCCAGGTCGCGCCGCAACCGGCCCATGCCCCACCACAGCGTGGCCGCGAGCCCATAGCCGACCACCGCGCGAATCACCGCGAGGATCACCAGGTTCCCGATCGCCACACTTAGGGCAGTGCCCCATTGAGCGCCGATAATCGCCGGGGCTGCGGCCGGGGCGAGGACGAAGAACGTCAATTCGGGAAGGCCCACGTCTTGCGGCAGGGTGCTCCACCGGCGCCTTCGGAGCAGGTTGAGTCCCACATAGGCGGCGAAGATGATCATCACGGCACCGATCACCGCGAGCACGTTCGCCCACGCCGGCCAGTCCAACCGCACGGCACCGGCCAGTTGCAGCAGTAGCACCACCAGCAAGAAGGGGGCCGCACGTCCGAATACATCACGTCGTGCTGAGTGATCCTCCACTAACAGGGGCAGGCCGAATCGGCGGAAGGTGCGTTCGCACGCACGGATCTCGGACTCGACACTCATGGGCCGAACAGTACCGAGACCGTCCTCAGCGTGGTGACGGTGCTCGGGGAGGAGTGCGCGGCCAGATCCGGGCAGATCCGACAAGACGGCAGTGCGGTCTGCAGCGCAAGATAGAGAGATGACCGAGACGATCCTCAGCTCCGCCGTCGAACCGGCCGTCCAGCTCGCCCACCGGTGGGCCGCGGCCACCTCCCATGGCACGACCTCGAGCGAGAGTAGGACCTCGCGCCGATTGGCGGCTCTGGTCTCGGATCCTGAGGGCCTCGATCTGGCGGTGCGGTTCGTGGATCGGGTGGCCCGGCCGGAGGATCTGGCGGTGGCCGCGCGTGAACTCGGCCGGCTCTCCACTTCGGCTGCGGGCAGTTTCCTCTCCCCGGTGGACCGCGCGATGCTCGGCGTCGGTGCGGCCGTGGCCAGGCTTGCGCCTTCTGTGGTGGTGCCGCTCGCCCGCGCCCGACTGCGCCAGCTGGTGGGTCACCTGGTGGTAGACGCCTCGGATCCCGGCCTGGCTCAGCATCTGGCGAACGCCCGGGCGGACGGGCGCCGGTTGAACGTCAACCTGCTCGGCGAGGCGGTGCTCGGGGAACAGGAGGCCGCCGCCCGTACGGCGCGCACCCGGCAGCTCCTCGAACGCAGCGATGTGGATTACGTCTCCATCAAGGTGTCCGCACTGGTTTCGCAGATCAGTCCGTGGGACACCGAGGGAACTGTGGCTCGGGTACTCGGTCGGCTCCGCCCGCTTTACCGGACAGCCGCGGCGAAGACTCCGGCAGCGTTCGTGAACCTCGATATGGAGGAGTACCGGGACCTCGATCTCACGGTGGCCGTCTTCGAGGCCATCTGTGACGAAGCGGAGTTCCGTTCCCTGCAGATGGGCGTGGTGCTGCAGGCCTACCTGCCCGACTCCTACGACGCCCTGCAACGACTCATCCGGTTCGCCCAGGCGCGGCGCGCCGCTGGTGGTGCACCGATCAAGATCCGCCTGGTCAAGGGCGCCAATCTGGCGATGGAGCACGTGGAGGCCGAGGCGCATGGCTGGTCGGTGGCTCCCTACGGCAGCAAGGAGGAGGTGGATGCGAACTACGTGCGCATGCTTGATGAGATCTTGCGCCCGGAGGTGGCCGACGCGGTTCGGGTGGGGGTAGCCTCGCACAACCTGTTCGATCTGGCCTTGGCGCACCATCTCGCCGTCGGGCGAGACGTGGCTCATGCCTTCGACGTGGAGATGCTGCAAGGGATGGCGCCCGCCCAGGCGCGAGCCGTGGCCGCCGAGGTCGGCACCCACAGCCCTCTGATCCTTTACACCCCGGTGGTGGCTGCCCAGGACTTCGATGTGGCCGTGTCCTACCTGGTGCGCCGCTTGGAGGAGAACGCGGCACCAGAGAACTTCGTGCACGCGATCTTTGCCCCGCATGCCGGCGATGAGACGGGCGCGCCGGCACCGATGGCCGATCAGGAAGAACGATTCCGCGCGTCCGTTGCCGCCGTGGGGCAAGTCAGTACCGAACGACGGCGTACGGCTGAGCGCGCGCCGACCGGACCGGTCTTCGTGAACTCTGTCGATTCTGATCCCTCGTTGCCCGAGGTGCGCCAGAGTGCCCAGGAGTGGGTCGCCGCCCCGATGCGCGAGCTCACCTCCCCGGTGCTGACCTCAACCGAGGCCGTCGACGAAGCCGTGGATCGGGCGCGCAACGCCCAGGCCGGATGGGCCGCGCGCCCCGCGGCCGAGCGTGCGGCCGTGCTACGCACCGTCTCGGATGAACTCGAGGCCCGCCGCGGGGAGTTGGTGACGGTCGCCGCCCACGAGGGCGGTAAGACCGTAGCGGAATCGGATCCGGAGGTCTCGGAGGCGATCGACTTCGCCCGCTACTACGCCGACATGGCCGAGCAGATTGAACAGATCGAAGAGGCCGAGGGGCTCGTCTTCAGCCCCGATGGGGTGGTGCTCGTGACACCGCCGTGGAATTTCCCGATCGCGATCCCCGCCGGTGGCATGCTCGCCTCGCTCGCCGCCGGATCTGCCGTGATCGCCAAGCCCGCGCCGCCGGTCCCGGGTTGCTCAGAAGTGGTGGTCGATGCCATTCATGCCGCCTTCGCTGCTCATGACGTGCCGCAGGACCTGCTGTCGATCGTTCGTACCGACGAAGAGGACGTGGGGCGCCATCTCGTCTCCCACACAGACGTGGACCGGGTGATCCTCACCGGCGCGTATGAGACCTCACGACTGTTCACGTCGTGGCGCGCCGACCGCCCCCTGGGCCCCGGTGTGCTCGCCGAGACGAGTGGCAAGAACGCGCTGGTCGTCACGCCGAGCGCAGACTTCGACCTCGCCGTCGCCGACGTGTTGCGCAGCGCATTCGGACACGCGGGGCAGAAGTGCTCGGCAGCGTCCCTGCTCATTCTCGTGGGCTCAGTGGCCACATCTGAACGTTTCCGGCGTCAGCTCGTCGACGCCGTCTCCTCGCTACGGGTCGGGTGGCCGCACGATCTGGGCACCACGATGGGCCCGGTGATCGAACCTCCGCAGGGAAAGCTGCGGCGAGCATTGACCACCCTCGAACCGGGGGAGACCTGGATGGTGCAGCCGCGCCAGATGGACGGCGAGGGGCGGCTGTGGTCGCCGGGAGTGAAGGAGGGGGTGTGGCCGGGTTCGGCGTTCCACCTCACTGAGTATTTCGGCCCGGTGCTGGGGATCATGACGGCGGAGACGCTTCAGGAGGCCATCGAGTGGCAGAACGCCACTGCCTATGGACTGACCGGTGGTCTGCACAGCCTCGATGAATCGGAGATCCGGCACTGGATTGCGCACGTGGAAGTGGGCAACGCATACGTGAACCGGCACACCACCGGCGCTATTGTCCAGCGGCAGTCCTTCGGCGGCTGGAAGCGATCCTCGGTGGGTCCAGGTGCCAAGGCAGGGGGACCCAACTATGTGGCCCAGTTGGGGACCTGGGCGACCGTACGCCGTCCGATGGGTCAGGGAATCGTGGGTGCGCGCGCGCAACGGCTCCTCGAGACTTTCCTGCGTCTCACCGACGACCCGGCAGAGCAGGAGTGGTTGCGGGTGGCGGCCGCCAGCGATGCGTGGGCCCGTGATCAGATCTACCGCCGCGAGAGTGACCCGACCGGGCTACGCAGCGAGGCGAACGTGTTCCGGTATCGCCCGGTGCCACTGGTGACCGTCCGAGCGGGTGCCCAGGCGATGCCAGTGGAGGTGGGACGGATGGTGCTCGCTGCCAGTTGCGCGGGTGTGCCGGTGGAGGTCTCCCTGCACCCCGCGGTGGCGCAGCAGGTATCCGCCGCACTCGGCCCGGACCAGGCCGTGCTGGACTGGTTCGCCGAATCTGATGAGGACTTCTGTGCGCGGGTGGCCCGCGGCAGCGTGACAGGTCGGGTCCGCGTGATCGGTGTGGTCCCCGGTCTGTGGGACGCGGCCGGTGACGAACGGGCCGACGTGACGCCGCTGATGGGTGAGGTGCTGGCCTCGGGGCGTCGCGAGATGCTGACGGTGCTGCGCGAACAGGCGATCAGCCGCACCATGCACCGCTTCGGTCACATGCCCGCCCGAGAGGAATCGCCCACGGGCACAGCCGTCGGCGTGGACGGCCGCTGACGCGAGTGCGGCCAACGTCGCTCATTTGGCGAGATATCGCCGAGATTGGCCGCACTCGCTGCTGAACGAGTGCGGTCTCAGTCGAGGAGTTGAGCGCCGCGCGCCTCATCCCAGCTCATGGCGTGTTCTCTGGTGTGATCCCAGGGGCGGGTCCAGCCGAGCTCGGTGAACAGGTGATCGAGCAGGTTGCCGGTGAAGCCCCAGACCCACCCAGTCTCAATCCGGAACCCGCACGAGCCGTGCCCGGCGAGCGAGACAGTGCCTCGGGCGGCCGGATCGAGGAGTTGTGCCACCGGCAGGCGCACCGTGTGCAGGATCTCGCCGTCGTCGAGGCCCACGGTGGGTGCGACGTGGTCGGCCCAGCCGAGGACCGGCGTGACGGCGAACCCGCTCACCGGCACAAGGACACGAGGGAGTGCTCCCAGCACGGTGATCTGCGTGGCCGGGATCCCGGTCTCTTCCTCCGTCTCGCGTACCGCAGCCGCTTCGGGTCCGGTGTCGCTGGGCTCGAGGCGGCCACCCGGCAGCGCGATCTGCCCGGGGTGGTGGCGAAGCGCAGGGGAGCGTTGGACGAGGAAGACGTCGACACCCGGACTGTGCTGGTCGCCGAGGGTGGGGGTGAAGAGCGCCAACACGGCAGCATCTCTGGAGGCTGCTGCCCGGTCGGCGTCGTAGGCGTGCGGGCCGCCGAGCGGAGCGTATTCGCCTGCATGCACTCGGGCGAGCGCAGCGTGCAGGTCGATCAGTGCGGGGTGGGGCACGATGTGAGCGTATCCGGTCACCGAGGCACACACCCGCACCGCAATCGCACATCGATGGGGCTGCCTAGACCCCCGCGAGGGCGCGGCCAACCGTCAGGTGGAGGTGCGATATCACGGCATGGGTCGGCTGAGCGGGTCACGAGCAGCCTTGCCTGGAGCACGAGATGTGCGCCATAGTATGGGAACGATCTCACACGTCGTGCGCATCGTTCTCGTATCAGCATCCACACCAGAAAGGGGCGCGGTGGTCCCCGAGAATGTGCCGTCCAGCCACGCACCTCCGAGTGGTGCGCCATCCGCAACTGTGACTCCCGCGCCAGCCACCAACGAGCAGCCGAACATCCTCCTGATCATGGCTGACCAGCTCGTCCCCTTCCTCACCGGCCCCTATGGCGACGCGGTGGTCCGCACGCCGAACCTGGACAGGCTCGCCGCCCACGGCGTCACCTTCGACGCCGCCTACACGCCCTACCCCCTGTGCTCCCCGGCCCGAGCAGCCTTCATGACCGGTGACCACGCATCCTCGTTCGGCTGCTACGACAATGCCGCCCTGTTCCCTGCCGACCGGCCCACGTTCGCCCACTACCTCGACGTGGCCGGTTACCGCACGGCACTGACCGGGAAGATGCACTTCGTGGGTCCGGATCAGCGGCACGGATTCGCTGAGCGGCTCAATCCGGACATCTTCCCCGCCGGATTCGACTGGCTCCCCGAGGTGGACGAGAACGGGCAGTTCCCGCGCGGCGGCCACGCCCACGACTACGTGCCACCTGGTGTGGGTGTGCGCACCTGGACCCGGTTCCTCACCTATGACGAGGAGACCACCCACCATGCAGTCGACTTCATCCGCGAGCGGGCGCTGGCAGGAATCCGCGATACCCAGGAACCATGGCTCCTGGTGGCCTCCCTGCATCATCCGCACGATCCGTTCCACGTGACCGAGCAGATGTGGCAGGAGTACGCCGACGTCGAGGTCGGCATCCCCGAGCCGGAACCGGACCTGCCGATCAATGCCCTGGACCGCTGGCTCAACGAGGCCCATGACACGACCGGGGTGGACCTGGCCGATCCGGATGCGCTGCGCACCCTACGCCGTGCCTATTACGCGCTCGTGTCCTACGTGGACCGCAAGATCGGTGCCATGCTGGACGCCGTCGAGGAGACCGGACAGGCCTCGGACACCGTGATCATGGTGACTGCCGATCACGGCGACATGCTGGGCGAGCGTCGCATGGTGCAGAAGCGGTGCTTCTACGAATGGTCGGTCCGGGTGCCCTTGCTCATCACCCGCCCGGGGGAGCAGAACCCTGGACGGCGGTGCGCCGAGCCGGTCACTCTGGTGGACCTCGCGCCCACGATCCTCGACCTGGCACAGGTGCCACAGGGCCAGCGCACCCCCATGCACGGAGCCAGCCTTGTGCCCCTACTGGACGGCGAACCGTGGGACCGGGAGGCAATCTACTCGGAGTATCACGTGGAGAAGGTGCACGCCTCCGGGTACATGGTTCGCTCGGGCACCCTGAAGTATGTGTACGTGCACGGTCATGACCGGCAGCTCTTCGACCTGGCCGGCGACCCGGGGGAACGGCACGACCTGGCAGGAGATCCGGAGCGCGCGGCCGATCTGGAGCGCATGCACGCGCTCTTGCTGGACCAGTTCGACCCGATCGCCTTGGACACCGCGACTCGGGAATCGGTGCGCCGCCGGGCCGTGATCCGGGACGCGATGGCCACCACGGGCACCCGGTGGGACTTTGCGGGGGCGCCGCCGCCGGCTACGAGATACGTGCGCTGACCGGTGCACCCGCCGTTGCCCGGTTCCGGGGGTGGGCACGCACTGTGCCAGGATGATCCCAGCGAACGAGAAGGGGACCTTCATGGCGGCTCACCAGGTGGGCGACCGGCCCGGGACCACAACGACGACGGCGGTCCAGGATGTGCTCGTCGTCACCGACGTCGAACGTACTTTTGGTGACCTCAAAGCCGTCGACGGCGTTTCCCTCACCATCCGCGCCGGGGAGACTTTCGGGCTGCTCGGACCCAACGGCGCCGGCAAGACCACCACGATCACGATGATTGCCGGGCTCCTTGCGCCAGATCGTGGCACGATCGAGGTGGCGGGCGAGCGGATCGGTCCGGCCGCCGTCGGAGTGAAACGCCACATCGGACTGGTCCCACAGGACCTCGCTCTGTACGCGGATCTGAAGGGCCGGGAGAACCTGCGCTACTTCGGAACTCTGCAGGGGCTGCGAGGAGCGGACCTGAAGCGCCGCGTGGATGAGGTGCTGGACGTCGTCGGCCTCGCCGACAGGGCCAAGGATCCGGTGAAGGAATACTCCGGTGGGATGAAGCGGCGGCTGAACATCGCCGTCGGGCTGCTGCACCGCCCCTCGCTGCTCATCCTCGACGAACCCACCGTCGGAGTTGATCCGCAGTCGCGCAACGCCATCCTCGAATCCGTGGAGGCGCTCTCCGGTGAGGGGATGGCGGTGCTGTACACGACGCACTACATGGAGGAGGCCGAGCGCCTCTGTGACCGGATCGCGATCATTGACTCGGGGCGGATCCAGGCGGCCGGCACCCGATCCGAGCTGATCCGTCTCGTCGGCTCCTCCGACCAGGTGCGCCTGGCCGGGGCCGGCGATCTGAACGCGGCGGCCGCCGCCGTGGCACAGGTGCGCGGTGTGGAGCGTGCCGACGCCGGCACCGCTGATCTGCTGGTGACCGTCACGGACGCGCCGTCGGCGCTCGCGGCCATCGTGACGGCGGCCAGTGCCCATCTCGAGCTGGCGGACGTCGAGATCACCCGGCCGGACCTGGAACAGGTCTTCTTGCACCTCACCGGCAAGGCGTTGCGGGACTGATCGATGCGTGCAGTATGGACGATGGTCGTCAAGGACCTGAAACAGCGGCTGCGGGACAAGTCGGTGTTGATCTTCTCCCTCGCAGTGCCGTTGGCGTTGATGTCGGTGCTGAACCTGGTCATTCCTACGGGCGCCGATGACATTGAACTGGAACCGGTGTCGATGGCCGTCTCCGTGGACCCTGACGACGAACTCGCCGGGGTGGTGGTCTCGAGCTTGACCGGACTGAGCGCGTTCCAGGTGAGCGCCACCGACTCCGAGGACCCGCGTGCCGCGGTGGACGCCGGTGAGGCAGATGTAGGACTGATCATCCCGCCCGGGCTGACCGAGGACCTGCGCTCAGGTACCGGGCATTCGGTGCGGATGGTCACCGGCGACGGCGCAGGCCTTTCCACGAACGTGCTGATCGCCATCACCGACGGGCTGCTCGGCGAACTGCGGGCGCGTAGCGTCACCGCCGCCGCGGCCGTCGAGGCAGGATTGGGCCCTGAGATAGCCGGCGAGCTGGCGCAGAACGAGTTGGACGCAGCTGGTGCGATCACGGCCCAGCCCGGGCAGGCCTCCGACCAGCAACTCAGCGCAGGTGGGGCGCTGATCGCCGGGCAGGCCGGACTGTTCTTGATGTTCACGGTCGGTTTCGGGGTGCTTTCCATGGTGGCCGAACGGGAGAACGGCACGCTGGCCCGGCTGCGATCGATGCCCATACCGCCCGGCTCGATCGTGATCGCCAAGGCGCTCGCCTCGTTCGTGCTCGGGGTGCTGGCAACTGCAGTGCTGCTGACGGCCGGGTCCTTGCTGTTCGGGGTCTCTTTCGGTGCGGCGGGCGCCGTGGCCGTGCTCGTGTGCTGCGCGGTGGCGGCTGCGACCTCGTTGACCTTCATCGTGGTTCGCCTCGCCCGCACGGCCGAGCAGGCGAACATCGTGCAGACCATCCTCGCGCTGGTGCTCGGGATGTCCGGTGGAGCGTTCTTCCCGATCGCCGCGAGTGGCGCGGCAGGTGCGGTGCTCGACGCGAATCCGATCGCCGCGTTCACCCGCGGGCTCGGGATCACCGCAGGCGGCGGAGAACTGGCCGATCTGACCGTGCCGGTGCTGACGTTGCTTGCCTTCGCCGCGGTGTGCCTGCTGGCCTCCCGGCTGATTCCGGACCGGGGGGCATCGCGATGAGGATCGTTGGTGCAATCGCGGGTGTGGAGTTGCGCAGGTTCATGCGGGACAGGTCGAACATCTTCTTCACCTTTGTCTTCCCGCTGCTGCTGGTGGTGGTGATCGGCGTGCAGTTCGGTGGAGGGGCGAGCAACGGGCGGGTGTTGCTGACCGAGACGGAGTCCACTCTTGGTCAGGACCTGGAGGCTGCACTCACGGCTGCCGATGTGACGGTGGATCCGTCCGGGGCTGAGGAAGCCGGTGAGGCGCTCGCCAGGGGGCGGGCCGATGTGGCCATCGTCATCTCGGCTGATGACGTGGCCGCCTATGAGGGCGGAGATCCGGTGCAGGTGGAGGTGATCCAGGCCTCCACCAATGGGGCGCAGACTGCTGCGCAACGGGTGCAGACCGCATTGAACGAATTGGCCGCGACCCGTGCGCAGGTGGCGTCGCTGGAGGACGCCGGTGCGGCACCGGAGACGGCCGAACAGGCGCTTGAGACTGCCGAGAGTACGGTGCCTTCGCTTCAGGTTGAGGTGGAGGACACCAGCGGGATCAGCCAGGCGTTCGCCGGAGCCACAGGCTTCGACGTTGGCGCGGCCTCGCAGGTGCTGCTGTTCGTGTTCATGGCGGCACTGGCCGGCTCCGGCACGCTGATCGAGGCACGCCGCGGCGGCGTGATCGCGCGCACTTTGGCGGCACCGGTGGGCACGGGAAGCGTGGTGGCTGGACAGGCTCTCGGCAGGTGGACGATCGCTGCTTTCCAGGGCGCGTACGTGATGGCCGGCACGTCCCTGCTGTTCGGAGTGACCTGGGGAAGTCTGCCGGTCGCCCTGACGGTGGTGGCGGTATTCGCCGTGGTGGCCGCCGGGTTCGCGATGGTGATCGGTTCGCTGCTCGACAACGAGGGCGCGGCCAGCGGGCTCGGGGTGGGAGTCTCCCTGGTGCTGGCGGCGCTCGGCGGGTGCATGTTCCCGCAGGAGCTCTTCCCGGACGCCCTGCGTACGGTCAGCTCGTTCACCCCTCATGGGTGGGGATACCGAGCGTTCGCCGAGGTGCAACGACACGACGCTGGGTTGGTGGAGATCCTCCCGTACCTGGGCGTGCTCGCAGGTTTCGCCGCCGGAGCCCTCCTCCTGGGGTCGCTGCTGCTGCGGCGCAGCCTGAGCCGCGCGATCTGAGTCCGGCCCAACTCACGAGCCGAACGGCACAAGCACAAAGCGGCCCCAGGCCACGAAAGCGAACAGGGACAGGTAGACCAGGTCGCCGACGAGGTACGTCCACTCGCTGCGACGGAACCGCGTCGTCGCTGCACCGGCCATCACCAGCATCAGCCCGGTTGCTGCGATGGGGACCAGGAACGGCGCGATGCCGACCGCTGCGGGCAGGACCAATCCCAGCGCACCCACGATCTTGATCGCGCCGATGGCCTTGATGTGGCCGGCGCTGAACTCGTCGACCCAGTGCTGGCTTCGGCCGAAGGAGCGGTATTTCTCCTTCGTCATCAGTAGTTGACTGCCGCCGCCGAACAGATAGGCAGCGGCCAGTACCCCGGCCACGATCCACAGAGCGGTGTGCATATATCCTCCTTGGTGTTACCTCAGCCCTCGCGGGCTCGTCATATCCATGACGGATCTCGGCCACGGAAGGTAACTGTCATGACTCCCGACGCTGTCCCGACCCAGGCGTTCGAGCGTGAGCGCGAGCGCCTGATTGCGATGGCCCACCGGATGCTCGGGTCCCGGGCCGACGCTGAAGACGCCGTGCAGGAGGCATGGCTGCGGCTGGCCCGTCAGGACGCCCACACCATCGACAACCTTGGGGGGTGGCTGACCACGGTCGTGGGCCGGGTCTGCCTCGATGTGCTGCGCTCGCGTCAAGCCAAGCAGGAGGCGTCCTACGATGCCCAGCTCCCGGAGTTTGTCGTCACCGAGGATGCCGACGACACGCCCGAGGAGAGTGCGGTTCTGGCGGACTCGGTGGGCGTGGCACTGCTGGTGGTCCTGGAGACGCTGCGGCCCGACGAACGTCTGGCTTTCGTCCTGCACGACGTCTTCGCAGTGTCATTCGTTGAGATCGGCCAGATCCTCGGCAAGTCCACCGATGCCGCCAAGATGCTGGCCAGTCGCGCGCGGCGGAAGGTGCGCGGCGCACCGAGATCCACTGCGAAGCGCCAGGAACAGAGGGAGGTGGTCGATGCCTTCCTCGCGGCCGCGCGCGAGGGGGACTTCGAGGGATTGTTGAAAGTGCTCGACCCCGAGGTGACGTGGCGTTCCTACACCCCGCGCGGCACGATCGAGCATCTCGGCGCCGCCGACGTCGTGGAGGCGGCTCAGCGCGGACGCCGTGCCGCGGTGATCGCGCGCCGGGTGCTGGTCAACGGTGAGCCGGGAATCCTCACCTGGGGACGGGGCGGTCAACCGATCAGCGTGATGGCCTGCACTGTGGTTGAGGGCCGGATCGCAGACGTCGTAGCGCTGGTCGACCCGATCCGCTTGGCAACGATGGACCTGCCTGCACCGCCGCACCAGATCTAGGGTTGTCCCAGAGTGTGGACGTGAACCCGGTCGATTGGGCCGACCGTTGGCTCGGCAGCGAAGATGTGGGCCATGGCTCCGTTCTCCCGTACCGCTCGTGTCCCGGCTGTTCGTGCCGCCGGGCGAATGCAGGGCTGAACAGCCCCGCTGCCGGAGACGTTGATCTCGCCGCGCTGCGGCCACGGAGGCACACGCCTGCCTCCCGCCTCGCTCATGCCCCCACCTCGGAAAGGTTCACCTATGTCCACGCTGTCCCGCCGCCACCTCGGCGCCACCGCTCTGGCCGCCACTGCGGCCCTCACCCTCGCCGCCTGTGGCGGTGCCGATGCCGCCGACGGCGCAGCTTCCGGTTCCGAGGACGATCCCATCCGTATTGGTGTGGTCAATTCCGCAGAACCGCAGTGGGAAGTCTTTGAGGCCGCCGCCGCCGACGAGGGGATCACCGTGGAGATGGTGAACTTCTCCGACTACCAGCTCCCGAACCAGGGCCTGACCGACGGCGACCTGGACCTGAACCAGTTTCAGCACCTGCAGTTCCTGGCCAAGTACAACGTGAACACTGACAGTGACCTCACCCCGATCGGCGCCACCGCCGTGTACCCGCTGAGCTTGTTCTCGCTGGAGCACGCGAACGTGGACGAGATCCCGGAAGGCTCCGAGATCGCCATCCCGAACGATGAGACCAACCAGGCACGTGCGCTCCTCGTGTTGCAGGAGGCGGGCCTGCTCACCCTCGACGGTGGCGGTAGCGCCTTCTCCACACCGGCCGACGTGATCGCCGCCGAGTCCCGCGTGAGCGTGACACCCGTGGACGCAGCGCAGACGGCCCTGGCCCTGCAGGACGTGGCCGCCTCCATCATCAACAACGACTTCGTGGCTGATGCCGGCTTGGTGGCCGAGGATGCGATCTTCTCCGATGACCCGGCCTCGGACGCCGCGGCGCCGTACATCAACATCTGGGTGTCCAGTGCCGACGAGGCCGAGAATGAGACCTTTGCCCAGCTTGTGGAGCTCTACCACACCCCGGAAGTGGAGGAAGCGGCCTTCGAGTCCTCGGGTGAGAGTGCGGTGTTCGTCGACAACCCGGCCGACGAACTACAGGAGATCCTCGCCCAGATCGAGAGCGACTTCTCCGAGTAATGACACGACTGCCACACTGCTGGCCGGGTGACTCACCCGGCCAGCGCAGCGGGCTCGAGGAGACCGAATGAGTGAACCGATCATCGCTTTGCGAGAGGCGAGCAAGGTGTTCACCGCACGCAGCGGTGACGTCCACGCGGTGGATGGTGTCACCTTCGACATCACCGAAGGCGAGATCTTCGGTGTGATCGGGTACTCCGGCGCAGGCAAGAGCACCCTGGTCCGGCTCATCAACGCCCTGGAGCCAGCCACCTCCGGCTCGGTGGTGGTCGACGGAGTGGATCTGACTACGCTGGCTGAGTCTCGGTTGCGGCAGGTCCGCGCCGGAATCGGGATGATCTTCCAGCAGTTCAACCTGCTCGGCTCGCGGACCGTGGCAAAGAACGTTTCCTACCCGCTGGAGGTGGCCGGCTGGCCGAAGGCCGAGCGGGCCGCGCGAGTGGCCGAGTTGCTGGAGTTCGTCGGAATCTCGGACAAGGCGCACGTCTACCCGGCCAAGCTCTCTGGCGGTCAGAAGCAGCGGGTGGGCATCGCCCGAGCGCTGGCCACGAATCCGCGCATCCTACTCGCCGATGAGTGCACCAGTGCGCTCGACCCGGAGACCACGCAAGACGTGCTGGCGCTGTTGCGGCGGGTGAACACGGAGCTGGGCATCACGGTCGTGGTGATCACCCACGAGATGGATGTGGTGCGCTCCCTCTGCGATCGCGTGGCGGTGATGGAACACGGCCGGGTGGTCGAGTTGGATGACACCTACCGGGTCTTCTCCGCTCCGCAGCACGTGGTGAGTCGCCGATTCGTGGCCTCGGCACTCAAGGACCGCCCGGCGGCGGACGTGCTGGAACGTCTGCGGGCGCGGCATCCGGGCCGGTTGGTGACGGTGGGCGTGGACGATGCCGGGCACTCCACGGCCACGATGAATCAGGTGTTGCGCGAGGTTGGAGTCGACTCCACGGTGGTTTTCGGCGGGATCACCGAGGTCGCGCAGCGCCCGTACGGCTCGCTTACCCTGGAGCTCACCGGTGAACGGGCCCGCATCCAGCGGGGGGTGACGGCGTTGCGCGGCTTCTCCGATGTGGTGGACCTGGGCACGGCGTCGGATCCGCACGAGGACCCGTCCATCGCACCTCCTCAGGGCTCATCCGACGGCGGGACGCCGGACGAGCCGCCTGCAATGCCACGCCCCAGGACGAGGCGGCCCGGATCGGGGCTGTTCGGGGGCGGTTCGCCGTACTTCCCGATCGGTGATGGGAGGAGCAGCTGATGGACTGGGAGCGGCTCACCCCGCTGCTGATCGCGGCCGCCGGTGAGACGGCATACATCGTGCTGATCGCCATGGCAGCGGGTGGACTGTGCGGTTTGGCGATCGGTCTCGGCCTCTACCTGTTCCGCCCCGGAAATCTGCTCGCCAACAGGGTCGTCTTCGGGGTGCTGAATGTGGCGGTGAATATCGTGCGCCCGATCCCGTTCATCATCTTCCTTGCGGCGATCGGACCGCTGAACAGGCTCGTGACCGGGAGCACCATCGGCATCGAGCCGTTCACGTTCGCGCTCTCGTTCATGGCGACGTTCGTGTTCGCCCGGCTGGTGGAGCAGAACTTGCTGGGGATCGACCCGGGTGTGGTCGAAGCGGCGCGGGCCATGGGTGCGGGGCCGCTCCGGATCATCGCCACGGTGCTGATCCCGGAGGCGCTCGCCCCGCTGATCCTCGGATTCACGTTCTTGTTCGTGGCGGTCCTGGATGCCTCCGCGATCGCCGGGTATCTCGGCGCCGGTGGTCTCGGTGAATTCGCCATCGCGTACGGGTACCGCCAGTTCGACTGGGCCGTCACCGCGATGGTGGTGCTCGTGATCATCGTGATCGTGCACGCTGTGCAGTGGCTGGGAAACACCCTTGCGCGCAAGGCGCTGCGCCGCTGACCCTCGAATGCGGGATCTGCCCGGGTGGGCCGTAGGGTGGTCCGCGTGTCCACGATGGGTGATCTGATCGACCAGCACAGCGACCTCGCGCCTCAGGACGCCGAGTGGCTGCACCTCCTCGTCGGTGACTGGCAGGTGATCTCCGACCTGGCCTTCGCCGACCTGGTGCTGTGGTTGCCCACGAAGGATGACGATTTCGTCGCCATCGCGCACGCCCGCCCCTCCACCGGCGCCACCGTGCACCACGACGACGTGGTGGGCCGCCGGGTTCCGCCCGGCCTGCGGGCCACGCTGCGCACCGCTCGAGACGCGCAGTCGGTGAACCGCGCCCGGGAGGCGCGGTGGAACGGGACCTTCGCCATCCGGGAGGAGACCATCCCGGTGGTCCGGGCCGGTCGCACCCTTGCCGTGATCGCCCGGGAGACCTATCTCGGGGCCAGCCGCACCCCGAGCCGACTTGAGCTCAACTACGTGGAGTCCGCGGATGAGATCTGCGGAATGATCGCCCGCGGCGAGTTTCCGCTGGCGAATGCGGCCACCGGGCCACGCCGCGGCGCACCGCGGGTGGGTGATGGCCTGATCCGGCTGAACAGCGAGGGCGAGGTGCTCTATGGCAGCCCGAATGCGCTGAGTGCCTTCCACCGACTCGGCGTGACCGATGAGATCGTCGGCCGGACTCTCGCCGAGGTGGTCACCCCGCTGGTGGAGATGAACACCCCAGTGGACGAATCCCTGCCCCTGGTGGTGATGGGCCGAGCTGCGTGGCGTACCGATATGGAAGCACGCGGCGTGAGCCTGTCATTGCGGGCACTGCCAGTGACTGAGTACGGCCAGCGCGTGGGCGCCGTGCTGTTGGTGCGGGACGTCTCAGAACTGCGTCGCCGCGAACGTGAGCTCCTCACCAAGGACGCCACGATCCGGGAGATCCATCACCGGGTGAAGAACAACCTGCAGACCGTGGCCGCGCTGCTGCGCCTGCAGGCCCGGCGCACGGACTCCACCGATGCCCGGTCAGCACTGGAGGAGGCGATGCGGCGGGTTGCCACCATCGCCACCGTGCACGAGGCGCTCTCCCAGACCATCGACGAGGTGGTCGACTTCGACGAGGTCTTCGGACGCACGCTACGCCTGGCCGCCGATGTCGCCTCCGGGGAGAGCCCCGTCAAGACCGTGCGCAATGGCAAGTTCGGCCGAGTGCCGGCCACCGATGCGACGGCGCTCGCCGTGGTCTTGACCGAACTAGTCACCAATGCCGTGGAGCATGGGCTTGCCGGGATCGGTGGCACGGTCACGATCGACGCCGAACGTACCGGTCACAAACTTCGGGTGCGGGTCGCCGATGACGGGCGTGGGATGGAGAAGGAGATCGCGATGAACGGTCTCGGCACCCAGATCGTGCGGACCCTGGTGGCCACTGAACTGGACGGAACGATCACCTGGGAGCCGGTGCCGACCGGTGGCACGGCTGTACTGCTGGATGCGAGACTCGGCGAACCGCGCGACCCCGCCTGAATGAACGACCCCGCCCGCTCGAGTGGGCTTGCCTGATCGGGCGACTCTGCTCAGTCGAACCGCTCGAACCGTGCCGCCGCTGGCGCGGAGTGACCTCGGCCCGGCGCCTGAGTATCCGGGGGACGCAGCGTCAACCACCTCTCGTCCACGACGAATCCGACCGCCTGGTTGACCTTGATACTGCCGGTGTTCTCGCCGGCCCCGCCGGTACGCACGATGGTGATGCCGGCGTCGCCAAGAGCGAGCAGCGCTGCTGCCTTCATCGCCGTTGCGAGGCCGCGACGGCGCCACTGTGGGGCCGTCACGGTGAAGTCGGTCTCGGCGCGGCGATTCGTGATGTCCACCCAGCTCATCCCTACGAGAATACCGTGAGGAGCAAATGCGCCGACGCCGAATCGTTCGGGTGCTGGCCGGGCCCGCTGGGCGGTGAGCGGTTCATGAACGGTGGCAACCCCGCCGGGGTAGTCCATGAGAGTTGACGCATCGAGCGCGAGTACCTGGGGGACGTCGGCGGCCGTGAGCGCGCGGACGCGAAGCCCGTCGGGGACGCGGTCGATCAACTGCTGCAACCTGGAGCGGTCCGCTCGGTCGAGCCTTGCCTCAGCACCCCAGGAGGTGGCCGTGACGGTCCACCCGGCTGCGGCGAGTGCGGTAACGCGAGGGTCGTCCTCGCGCAAGATCTGGTGATCAATCAACGGCTGATCATCCACGCGGGACGATCAGCCGTTGAGAGGTGTGTGTCGGGGTCTCAGCTGGCGCGCCGGGCGCGAGCGGTGCGCCGCTTGAGTGCGCGGCGCTCGTCCTCGGACATTCCGCCCCAGACACCGGCGTCCTGGCCGGACTCGATGGCCCACTTCAGACAGGTGTCCACCACTGTGCAACGGCGGCAGACGGCCTTGGCTTCGTCGATCTGCACCAGGGCAGGGCCAGTGTTCCCGATCGGGAAGAACAGTTCGGGGTCTTCGGTGAGGCAGGCTGCTTCGTGACGCCAATCCATGCGGTATTCTCCTTCGCCAGGCGTGCGTGCGCGCAGTGAACCTTGTCTACGGGGGAGAGGTTCGCGCCGTACGCGCTCTTTCACTGCTTCAACTTTCACACGCGGCGGTTAAGTGCACAAGGGGTTACGGCTGAGTTTCCAGTTCGTACCCCTGAGAGATCAGTCACAACCCATCGGTAGTGCTCGCTCACCCGCGGCAATGCTCACCCCGTAACCCAAGGCCGCGCGTACAGTGGCGATGTGGCCGATCCCGTTCCAGATTCTCCGACCGGTTCCCTTCCTCGACCGCTGCGCATCGCGCTACTGATCGCCGCGCTGGAAGCCGTCGTTCTGGTGCTGGTCGGGGTATTCGGCGTGGTCTCCTCTCTCCAAACCGGCGGCCTCATGCTCGGCACGAATATCGGGATGCTCGTCATCCTGATGTTGTTCGGTGCATTTCTCGTGACCGCCGTGCGCGCATTGCATCACGGCCGCCGGTGGGGCCGAGCGCCGGTGATCACCTGGCAGTTGATCCAGATAGCCGTGCTGATCTCATCCTTCTCGAACCTGCCGTGGTGGCTGACCGTGCCCGGCATCGCGGCCGGGATCGTGGTGACGATCTGTGTGGTGCTGCCTGCCTCATTGGCCGCCACGGCCCGGAGCGGTCAACCGGACGCCATGATGTGACTCCACCCCGGTTAGCGATGAGGAATCAGCGTCCGTGACCGCAGTCGCGATCTGCACCGGTGTGAACACACCGCGTTGCACCAGCACCGCCCGGCCGGGCAGAGGCTCCGGATCCTGGTAGTGGCGTAGCGGAACGGCGGGCAGGTGCCCGACCGGCCCTGCACCCAGCACCACGGTGAGATCTGGATCGCGTACCCGCGTGCCCAGCGGATGGCCGAGAGTCAGGCCGCCGTCCGGGCGGGTGGCGCAGATCAGCAGCGTTCGTTGATCGTCGAGCACACCGGGCACCATTGATCGGGCGTTGCGGTCGGCATCGTCGAGCACGACGGCGGTCCTCGCCTCGAGCGCCGAGGGGACCGGATCGCCGGGTGTGAGCACACTCCACCCGAGCCGGCGAAGTTCCACGGACAGTGTGTGCAGGAGCGTGCTCCGGCCCGAACCGGGTGGTCCGCTCACCAGCCATGCCTGACCCGGTTCGGGGTGGCAGAGCACCGGCGATGCGTCGTCCCCGCCGACTCCGAGCAGCACTGTGCCCTCGGCTGATCTCACGAGCGCCGGATGGTCGAGGCTGACTCGTTCCGGCAGGTGGCGCACCCGCCAGGGTGAGGATTCAGGTGTGGCCCAGGCTCCGCCGTCGGGCGTGGCCACGGCCACTTGCATCGTGTAGGCGCCGCGGCGCTCGACCAGCACGCCGCGCCCCGGCGGCCACCCGCTGCCCACGAGGTCTCGTGGCACTCCCGCCATGGCCGCATCGGCGGCATCTCGTGGGCAGAGCACCAGGTGGCGATCCACCACCGCGGCCCATCGGTGCGCTGGCGCGGGTGCAGTGATGACGACGTCGAGACCGAGCCGGCGAGAGCGGCGCAGCAGGGCGCCGAGGAGCTCAGCCCCCTCGCCAGGGGCACCGGTCTCCTCCACAGCAGCCAGCACCGTGTCCAGATCGTCGATCGCGAGCAGCGCCGGCCCGCCGGCTCGGGCGAGACCATCCAGGAGGCGGCGCACCCGCCGCACCTCGGATGGATCGCACCAGGTGCCTGCGGCGGGTGCGCCCGCACCAGGCCAGGAATCGGCGCCTTCGGCCACCACATGGGTGGCAGTCCCGGTGCGCAACGAGGACTCGAGAAGCGTCTGCAATGCGGTGGTTCGGCCTGTTCCGGACGGCCCGGAGATGAGCATGGTGCCGCCCGGCCAGTGCCAAGTGCCGAGCCGTTGCTCCTCAGGGAGGTCGGTACGTGCGATCGGCAGTCGGCCGCGCTCAGCACGCGCTTCGGCCGGCACGTTAGTTGAAGAATCGGTAGGCCGTTCGGCACCGACGGTTGGGGTGAGTGTGGCGAGGTCATCGGTAGTACACATCTGCGGTAGCGGCGGCGCCCACGGGCTGCGCCTCTCACTGCGCCACGGTTCGGCGCGGGTGAGTGCCTCGGCAGCCCTGTTCAGTTGGGTGATCCGTTCCATCAGCCAACCTGCTTCGGCGGGACCGCACCAGGCTGATTGCAGCACCTGCCGTTCCTCGGTGCGGAGCACGGCACGGCCGGGAACCCGTGGCAGCCGCGCCGGGGCAGACTCACCAATGGCATCTAGCGCATCGGACTCCTCGAGCACGCGCAGGCAGACCCGCGCCGTGAGGTTGGCACGCATATCCGGAGTGATCGCACCTCCGGGGCGCTGTGTGGCAAGGATCAGGTGGATCCCCAGCGAACGGCCTTGGGCGGCAAGCCGCACGAGCGCATCGAGGTGCTCTGGGTGAGCGTCGGCCATGGCGCGGAACTCATCCACGACGACCACGAGCCGCCCGATCCGGCCAGTGCCGCCAGCGTTGATCGTACCGGAACAGCACCGGGAGTACTCGGCCAGATCGTGGGCTCCCACCTCGGCCAGGCGGCGCTCGCGAGATCGGAGTTCGGCGCGAAGGCTCGCCAGCGCCCGACTGGTGGCGGCGGTATCGAGGTCGGTGACCAAACCCACCACGTGGTGCAGCCGCTGCAGGGGAGCGAACGTGGCTCCGCCCTTGTAGTCGATCAGGACGAAGGCGACATCCTCCGGGGCGCCTGCGTGCGCCATCGCGAGAATCCAGGCGAGGAGCAACTCGGACTTTCCCGATCCGGTGGTCCCCGCCACGAGCGCGTGTGGCCCCTCCCGGGCCAGATCCAGCTCCACTGGCCCGGCGTCCCCGATGCCGAGCACCGCCGGGAGCCCCGCGGTCCCTTCGGACCACCGCGCCAGCAGTTCCGACTCCTGCGCCGGGCCGACGAGTTCGGCCAGGTGCACGCGCCCGGGCAGGCCTCCCGCAGCGGGACGCTGAGCAGCCAGAGCGCCCAGGAACGCCCTGGCCCAGGAGTCACTGACTTGCCGATTGTGCCCCTCATGCACGGCGACGACGGTCGTGCACCACGGCGGGACATCGGTGAGCCGGGTGGCCAGGACCAGGTGGGTGGCCGCTGGGTCACCTACCGGACGATGCCCCGTGGCAGGGGTGAGGTCGTGCACCCGGAGGGGTGGGACGCCGTCGGCGTGACGGTCGGCCAGTCCCGAGGCCCACGCCCATGTGAGCGGAGGGTGCACGGCGCGAGGCTCGGTGGCCGCGATGCGGGCGACCAGCCATCGGCCGAGCCCGCGGACGGCTGTCGCCTCACCAACCAGGGCCAGGCCCTCACCGGCACAGGGCGGATCGCAGTGCCGGAGCGACTCGGCGAGCAGGTGCTGGCGCGCAGAGATCGGCTGGCCCAGGCGGCGGTGCCGTGGGGCGCGTTCATCGGCGTCGCCGAGTTCCCAGGTCAGGCCTTCGCTCCCGTGGTCGGTACCGGCTCCGGGCCACGCAAGGGCCTCGGCCGGATCAGGGAACGGGAGGCGGCTGTGTTCCTCCCGTACGCGTTCGGGCTTGCGCAACCGGCGCCGTGCCCGTTCCCGCAGCGCCGGCCACAGCACGGCGAGCACGATCCCGAGCGGCATCGCGATCACCAGCACGATCCGCCAGCCGCTCCCGCCTCCGCTGAGCAGCAGCGGGATCATGGTGACCGACATCAGGATCGGCAGCATCAACCGCCCGAGCAACCCATCGGAGATTTGCTGTTCGGTCTCTGGTAGGTCCGTGAACGCCGGATGTGTGCGCAACTGGAGCACAGTGGACCCGGCCACGAGCAGGCTGCCGACCGGCACAGGCCGCCACCGCCGACCGAGTCGACGGCGCCGGAAGCGCACCGGAGTTGTGGAGCCGGTTCGGGGGCGCCGGGCAGTGCGCAGCACGGTGCCGTTCGCCGAGCCGAGATCACGGACTCGGACCCGACCGGCACGATCCCGCGCGCACAGGTGGGCGCGGGAGAGGAGATCATCGGCCAGGCTCAGCCCTGCCTCAGCGCCCCGCCCGACGATGACCGGTTCGGGGCCGAGCGGTGCGATCCAGCCGAGATCGGGACCTGCCACGACGGCGAGATGGTGACGAGGGAGGGCAGGCATGTCCTGACCCTGCATCGCCGCCGCTGCGTGTGCAGGCGAGGATCGGGCGGGTGTGGAGTGAGTGACATCGCGGTGGCGGTTGTGGACAGGGCAGATTGGGGGAGGGGCGGCTCCACCTGGCGTGCGGATGGCAGCCCGGCGCCTGCGAGGCGAGGGCCTCGGGCCGGGGCGCGTTCAGACCGTGAGGACCCGCTCTGCCTTGCCACTGCGTGCGCTTTCATAGGCAGCGAGGATGATGCCGAGCACTTCGATACCGTCGTCCTCGGTGTTCAGCGGGCGCCTGCCCGTGGTCAGACACTCCACGAAGTCAGCGATCTCTGCGGCGAAGGTGTCAACGGGCTCGTGCTGATACACCCGTTCGTTCGTCTCCCCCCGCACCTTCACGCGCAGGACGGTGCCATCGGAACTGAGCGAACCGTTGTCGCCGACGACGCTGAAGCGGTCGGTGCCCGGGGCCGCCTGGTAGGCCCAGGAGGTGACCAGCTGGCCCACGCTGCCGTTGTCGAAGCGCACCAGGACCTGAGCGGAGTCCTCACCCTCCATGAAGGTCAGCCGGTGCGTCGACATCATGGCGAAGACCGTCTCCGGACGTCCGCCCGAGAGGTGCCTCAGTAGGTACGTCGGGTGATAACCAGTGTCGATGTACTCGCCCCCGCCCGACGTCGCGGTATGGGCCCGCCATCCCATGTTCTTCGGGTCGAAGTCGTTGAAGAATGAGTCGGTCGTGCGTACCTCATACACGGCGCCGAGAGTGCCGGATTCGATGATCTCCTTGGCCCTGGCCACAGCCGGCATGAACAGCTGGTTGTGGGCGCACATGAGGGTGATGCCGGACCTCTGGACGGCGTCGCGGACGTCACGGGCTTCGTCGGCGCTCAAGCACAGTGGCTTCTCGCACAGGATGTGCTTGCCGGCCTCGGCGGCGGCGACGATCGCATCGCGGTGCAGGTGGTGCGGAAGACAGATGTCGACGGCATCGACCTCGGGGTCCTGCACCAGCTCGTGGAAGTCGCTGTAGCCGCGAGCTCCGGTCTCCTTGGTGCGCTGGGCGAGAGTATCCGGGGATGCGTCAGCAATTGCGGTGATCTGCGCAGCGGCCGTGGCGGCGTACCCCAACAGGTGGGCGCCGGCGATTCCTCCGCCGCCGATGATGCCGATGCGAACGGGCGAGTGAACGGTCATGGTGGGAGCTCCCGTGAGACGTGGTTCAGGGTCAGGTGTGAGCGTCGTTGTTGGCGGCGACCACGAGCGCAGTCAGTGCGCGAGCGCGATGGAGGTTCTCGGCGGTCGGCTCTCCGCTCCGGATTGCCTCGACCCACATGTCGAACGGGGCGGGCCCGTCGGCCGGAATGTCGATCTCCTCCCAGCCGTTGGTGGTACCGAGCCGGAGGACCGCAGAGCCATCGGCGTGATTCTCAAAGCCGTACAGCAGTGAACCGGCGGTGCCGAGAACCTCGATGGTGAAGGGGCTCGCCGGCGTGACGAAGCCGGTCTCGATGACGCCGATGGCACCGTCGGTGGTGGAGACGGTGACGACGGCGTTGTCCTCCACGCCGCGGCCGGTCATATCCGTGTAGGTCGAGCGCACCGTGACAATCTCGGCGCCGAGAATGAGCTGGGTGAGGTAGACGGGATGTGCGGCAAGGTCAGAAAACGCGCCGCCGAGTGCTGCGACCGGATCGTAGAATCGAGCGGGCAACCAGTCCCGCGTTGATCCATCGTGGGCGAGACGGACCCGCGCGTAGGTGATGCGACCCAGGCGCCCGGACGCGAGTATCTCGCGCACCGCGAGCGTGTACCCGTGGGACAGTCGCGGAAGGGAGACGGTCAGGGCCAGGCCGGCGGATGCCGCCGAGGAGATGAGGTCGTCGCAGCCTTGCACGGTGGGCGAGAGCAGCTTCTCGGTGAAGATGTGCTTCCCTGCGGCGATGGTCGCGGCGAGCACCGCATCGTGATCGCTGGTGGCGGTAGTGACGGTGACTCCGTCGAGGTCGTCCCGCGCCAGCAGCGCTGACAGATCCGGTGTGAATTCCACACCCAGTCGCTCGGCAAGTGCCCGACCGCGCTCGGTATCGTCGTCCCAGACTGCGACGAGTTCCGTCTCGGGATGATTGATGGCGGCATGGCCGTATTCCTCGGCGTGCACGTGCCATGCGCTGAGCACGGCGATTCGCAGGGGGGAAGGCATGGAGAGGATTCCTCATTCGTGATCTCGGGGATGTCGTCGTCGAGTGCTGGAGGGGCGTCCGGCTGATGCACGTGGCGTCTACTGCGCCCCTGGCACCTCGCTCGGTGTGCCGTAGGTCTCGGGCATCGTGTAACCGGCGAAGAGTTCCATCTTCGGAGCGATCAGCGCCTGGTTCGACTGGGCAGCCTCGGTGGGGCTCATCGATCCGAGCGCCACGGAGCCACGAGTCCGGGCGAGGGCGTCCCAGGCTGCGGACCCGACGGGCAGCGGTGGCCGCGAAGTGGAGTTCGGCAGCATCTGGCGGAACAGTTCCGCCTTCGGGTTGAACGCGTCTTCCTCGATGGCCCGCAGGTTCGTCGGCAGATTGCCCAGCAACGGCTGGATGATGGACTGCCCTGGGTAGCCGGCGTGGAACTTGAGGTACTCCCACAGGTTCTTGGTGACGTTTGCCCCCTTCGGGATGACGAGGGATTGACCGCCGGACCAGGTGCGCGAGGGCTCATCGGCGTGCGTCACCGGCAGCCAGGTGAACGAGAGCGGCAGATCCGGGGCGTACTTCTCGTTTCCCTGGATCGCCCACGGCCCGGACGTGGTCATCCCGAGTCTGCCGCTGAACAGCGCCGACTGGCTCGGAGGAGAGTTTGGCGGCTGGTACGTCGCATAGAAGGCATCGACCGAGGCGTAGGGAAACTCCTCGGCCCAGTCGGCGAACAACTCGAAGACGCTGACCCATTCCGGGGAGTCGAGCGTGATCGTGGCGGTCGCGTTGTCGTACACCTGGGCGTTCAGGCCGAAGCCCCAGGTGTAGGCCCAGCCTTCGTCGATCCACGGTGCGAAGCCGAAGCGTTCGTAGTTCCCGCGCGAGTCGACCTGAGTGATTCGGCGTGCCACCTCGCGTAGCTCGTCCCAGGTGATCACATGCTGCTCTGGATCGAACATGTCCAGGTCGATCCCGGACTCGAGGAGTACGTTTTCGTTGTAGAGCAGGCCGCGCGCATCCGTCGAGGTGGGCAGTCCGTACGTCTGGCCGTCATAGGTCAGTTCGTCGATGGCAAACTGAATCCATTGCCTCTTGAACTCCTCGGGGGAGACGTCCTCATACTCCTCGATCAACGGGTCGATGGGTTCGAGAAGTCCGATCGAGGCATTCTGCACGGCGTTGAACCGGTCCATCCACCACAGGTCCGGAGCGGTGCCACCGCGCACGGCCGTGATGATCTGGCTCATGTCCGCGACCCCGCTGGATGGCACCTGGTCGATGACGATCTGCATCCCCTGGCCCTCCTCGGTCGCCAGGAACGCCTCGCGGACCGCCTCGTCCTTGTCAGTGTCGGAGGCGCCCATGCCCCAGTAGCGGATCACATGATCGCCGGTGGGACCGCTCCTGGCGCAGGAGCTGGCGGTGAACGCGGCAGCGGTGACCACGCCGGCGCCGACAAGGAACTCTCGTCTGTCCATCACTTGAACCCTCCGATCGTGATGCCGCGGATGAAGTACCGCTGGAAGATGAAGAACAGGAGGAGCAACGGCAAGATCACAAGGAACGATGCGGCCATCAGCTGGTTGAACGAGACGTCCTGAGCATTCACCGAGCGGAACGTCTGCAGACCGATGGAAAGCGTCTGCACGCTCTCGTCCTGGAGGTAGATCAGCGGGCCCATGAAGTCGTTCCACGCAGCGACCGCCGCGAAGATCGCCACGGTGACCAGCGCGGGCCGTGAGGTCGGCAATGCCAGGCGCCACACGATGGTCCACTCGCTTGCGCCGTCGACCCGGGCAGCGTTGAGCATGTCTTGCGGGATCTGCTTGAGGAACTGCCGTAGCAGAAAGATGTAGAAAGCCGATCCGAAGGCGGCCGGGATGATCAGTGGGAACAACGTGTTGACCAGCCCCAGCCGGGCCCACATGTCGAACATCGGGATGAGCGTGACAGGAAAGGGGAGGAAGAGGGTGGCGATGACGACGTAGAAGAGCTTGTCCCGGCCTGGCCAGTCGATGCACGCGAAGCTGTAGGCGATCACGAAGTTCGACAGGACGGACAGGACCACGACCGATGTGGTGATGATGGCCGAGTTCGCGAAGAAGGTCAGGAACGGCATGGCCAGGACGGCGTCGACGTAGTTGCCGAACTCCCAGGTCTCGGGGATCAACGTCGGCGGGAACTGCGCGAGCTCTTCGTCGGACTTCAACGAGGAGACGCTCATCCAGTACAGCGGGAGGAGGAAGAGGACGCTCAGCGCGACCATGACGGCCCTGGCGGCGAGCGTCGAATACCAGGGGCGCCGGGTTCCATCGGCACGACGGTTGAGCTCGTCACGGTCCTGGCTGACCTGCAGGCTTGACAGGCTCGTCTTGGGGGTGAAAGTGCTGGTCATCAGGCCGCCTCCACGTCGTAGTTCACGAATCTGCGCGAGAGCCAGAAGATCATCAGCGCCAAGGCAAGGCCCGCCAGGAACAGTAGGACGGCGAGGGCGGAGGCGTATCCCAACTCAGCGAAGCCGAACGCCGTCTTGTACAGATACATCATGTAGAAGAGGGCTCCCGCGTCGGGATCTCCTGTGCCATTGGTGACGATGTAGGCCTCGGTGAACACCTGGAGGGCTCCGGAGACGCCGGTGATCAGGTTGAACAGCAACACCGGGGTCAGGAGCGGGAAGGTAATCGCCACGAACTGGCGGCCCGGGCCTGCCCCGTCCACCCGCGCTGCCTCATAGATCGTCTTCGGGATATTGCGCAGACCGGCAAGGAAGATCAGCGCGGCATTCCCCGCGCCGAACTGCGCCATGAGGATGATCGCGATCTTCACACCCGTGGGATCACCCAGCAGGTTGATGTTCGGGCCGCCGAACAAGTTCAGCACTTGGTTGAACAACCCGAACTGTGGGTTGAGGAAGACGATGAAGATGAACGACATGGCGAATGCCGGGATCAGGGACGGGGCATAGAAGATCGTCCGGTACAGGGCAACTTCGCGGACATTCTGATTCATGGCGATCGCGAGGGTGAGGGCGACGAGTAGGCCCAGGGGGACGGCGATGAGTGCGAAGAAGATGGTGTTGCTCGTTGCCTTCGCGACCAGGGGATCCGTGAACGCCGTGATGTAGTTCTGCACCCCGACCCACGTTGGGGCATCCATCCCCGAATAGCGGGTGAAGCTCAGGACGATCGAGTAGGTGACGGGGTAGAGAATGAACACCAAGACGCCGACGATCCACGGTGAGATGAACAGCAATCCCGTCCTCAGATTGCGTTTGTTCGTCGCGGTCATTCCGCGTCTGCGGCGCCGGCCGCTCGCGGGCTCCGTTGCCGTGCTCGGGGGTTCCGCGATGCTGGGGGCGCTCGTGCTGCTCAGTCCGGTGGCGCTCATCGATTGTCCCTTCCGATGGCGGCACACCGCCGTCGGTGTGCCAGGTGCCGGGACAGTGCAGCCGGGTTCGGCCGCAGATCCCCTGGAGCCACGGCCAGTGTGGCGAAGACCACACTGTCTCTACGTCCGGTAGATTACTCATACCGATGGACATAAAGCAATGGCGAGACACTGGCCTCCTCGTGAAAACTGAGGAGTACTGAGATGCGTGGATCGACGATGCCCGATATCGGGGTGCGCAACGAGATGGTGGTCCTGCAGGCCATCCGCCGCACACCCGCGGGGATATCGCAGACCGAGATCGTCCGCCGTAGCGGGCTATCCCGCCAAGCGGTCTCCCAGATCACCCGACGGCTCATCGAACGCGGGCTGGTGGGCACGCACGGGACCAGGGTGAGCGGCCGCGGTAAGCCGTCTACGATCCTGCGAATAGCCCCACACGCTCAGCTCACGGTCGGCGTGCATCTGGACCCGGCCCACATCACCGTGGTCATCGTCGACGTCCTGGCCCAAGTCGTTGCCAAGCGCTCGCTCGGAGCGCCTACTGAACTCCCGCAGCAGGACATCGCGGCGATCGCCGAGGCCCTGACCCAGATGATGGACGAGCTGCGCGGGCAGGGGTGGACGGCGGCTGACGGGGGCGACGTGGTGGGCGCACTTAGCGGAATCGGCATCGCAGCACCGGGGGGGATGGACGCCGCGGCGGGCATCCTGCTCGAGCCGCCGTGGCTACCGGGTTGGCGCCACGTGGCGCTTGTTGAACACCTGGTGGAGGCTACCGGCCTTCCCGCCGTCCTGGACAAGGACACCAATGCCGCGTTGACCGCAGAAGTGTGGGCAGGTGCCTTCCCGGCGGACGAGACCATCCTCTATATCTACGTCGGCGCCGGTGTCGGCTCTGCCGTCGCCGGCGGGGGAGTCGTGCATCGTGGCAGCACCACCCAGGCTGGTGAGATCGGGCACCTGCCGACTGGCCTCGACGGACCCGAGTGCCAGTGCGGCCGGCGGGCGTGCCTGGGCTTGTACACCGACGCCTCAGCGATCCTGCGCTCTGCGCAGGAACAGGGTCTCATTCCCGGCGACCCCACGGCGCGGGTTGCGGACGCACTCGCCGAAGTCGTCGCACGCGGCCAGGCGGGCCAGGAGCAGGCTCGTGAACTGATCGCCCGGCACGGTCGTGCGCTCGGTGAGGCGCTCCGCACGTTGATCGGGGTGCACGATCCGCACCGAATCATCATCGGCGGACCGTACTGGGGCTTGCTCGAGAACCTGGCGTTGCCGGAGTTATCTGAGCGTGCCCTACGTGCCGGTGGCGGTGACCACGGTGTCCGCATCACCTCGTCCACCCTTGGCGATGACGTTGGCGCGATCGGCGCGGCCAGCCTGTTTCTGGAACGGACCCTCTCGCCAGCTGGTCGCTGAAGCCTCCGGGTCGTCATGCGAGGAGACCGCGCGACACGGTGGAACGCACCGGACCCGCGGCTGACCGCAGGTCCGGTGCGTTCTGTTCTGAGGCCTAGTCCACGCCGAGCGCGGCCACGGGGGAGGTGCGCACGGCGGAGCGAGCCGGGAGCACCGACGCCAGCAAACCAGCCACCAAGGCCACTCCTGCGACCGCAGCCAGATCCCGCCACGGCACCAGGAAGGGGACCTCTCCGATTGACTGAAGTAGCACCGACGAGCCGGCCCAGCCGTAGATCAATCCCGCCACTGCACCGATCATCGCGCCGGCGCCGGCCATCAGCACGCCTTCAACGGCAAGCATGCCGCGCAGCTGGGCCTTGGTGAGTCCGAGCGCCCTCAGCATGGCCGATTCCCTGCGCCGCTCGATCACCGAGAGGGAGAGGGTATTGGCCACGCCCACCAGTGCGATCACCACGGACACACCCAGCAGACCCAGCACCACGGCCAGTAGCGTGTCGACGACTTGCGCGTACCCGGCGCGCTCCACGGCAGCGCCGCTGATTTCCGGGGGCTGCAAGCCCTCCACTGTCTCCGAGAGGTCGGTCAGGGTGGACTGCACGGTGCGGACCAGGTCGCGTTCATTCACGTCGTCGGCGAAGCGCGCCCACATCATCGATGCGGCCGGTACCTCACCGAGTTCGGCGAATGTGCTCGGGTCCAGCAGGGCGACTTGCCCGTCCAGGGTGGTCACGGCCGCAGTGACGGTCACCGACGTCGCGTCCCCGGATTCACTCTGCCCTGCCAGGGTGAGTTCATCGCCGTCCTCGATGCCGTACCAGGAGGCCATGTCACTGGGCACCACAACCCGGCCGGGACCCACGGGGGCCGTTGCGGGATCGCGGAGCACGTCGGCAAGGTCGCCATCGCTGACGGCGGCCGCGGTGAGCCAGGAAGTCTCGCCACTTGCACTCGTCGCTTCCACCTCGGTGCGAGCCAGCAGCATGGAGTCCCTCACACCGGGCATGTCCTGCACGGCACTGATCTGCACATCAGAGAGCGAGTCCGGCGTGGCGACGCTCAGGTCCACGGGGAACCGGGCATCCAACGTCTCGGAGAGCGTCTCGCGAGCGGTGGCCGCACCTGTGCTCATCATGGTGACCAGGGCTACCCCGATGAGCAGAGCACTGGCCGTGGATGCTGTGCGCTTCGGGTTACGCACCGAGTTGGCGATGGCGATCTTCCCGGTGATCCCGCGGCCCACGAGCCGTCCGACGAGCCTGATCAGCCGCGGTACCACGAACACGCTCCCCACCAGCAGGCCCACCAGCGACACCACGCCGCCGAGTAGACCGAGGCCCAGTGCCAGCATGAGCGTGGAGTCCGACTCGGTGTCCGCTGCGCGCCCGATCACCACGGCGAGGGCCAGCAGTCCAAAGCCTCCCCCCAGCAGCAGGCCGGTGAAGACCGCTCGGGCCCGGCCCGCGGACCCTGCGGATGCGCCCTCCAGCGGACGTAGTGCCGCCAGCGGTGCCACTCGCGTGGCCATCCGTGCCGGGACCAGCGCGGCGAGCATCGTCACCAGGAGGCCGGTCAGCAGGGGCGCGAGCATCACGGCTGGAGTGATCACCAGCCCGGCATCGATCGGCACATCGAGATTCAGGTTGGCCAGTACCGCGAGCCCCACTCCCACCAGTGTGCTGCCGAGCGCAATGCCGGCCACTGAGGCGATCAGGCCGAGGATGGCGGCCTCCAAGAGCACTGAGCGGCGTACCTGAGCCTTGCCTGCACCCACACATCGCAGCAGCGCCAGGGTGCGGGTGCGCTGGGCGATGAGCACTTGGAAGGTGTTCGCGATCACCAGAGCGGCCACGGCGAGCGCAACCGTGGCGAAGGCCAGGAGGAGCATGGTCATCACCTGCTCGTTGCCGGCGAGCTCGGCGGTGGTGATCTTCGCCTGCTCTTCCACGGTGCGCACGTGGACTGCGTCACCGAACAGAGCCTCGACGTCGGTGCGCACCGTTTCCAGATCCGCTCCGTCGGCCAGAGCAAGGGACATCTCGAAATGCGCTGGCTCACCGGCCCAGGTCAGGGCGAGCAGGTCATTCATCTGGTCGGCCTGCAGGAGGGCAGAGGCACGGTTGAACAGGAAAGCCTCGGGTTCGTCCAGCAGCCCGACCACTTCCAGGGAGGTGGACTCGGTCTCGGACGTTTCGCCGTCGGGAGCATCCGGATCGTCAATCCAGTACTCCACGGTGGACGTGATCTCGTCTCCGATGCCCACCTGCAGCCGATCCGCCACGGCCGTGGTCAACGCCACCTGACCGGCCGCCGTCGGCATCTCACCCTCGGTCAGATCGGCCGACTCCAACGATTCGGTGGGCGCGGCGGCGCCCAGCGTCACGTACTCACGTCGATCCTCCGTGCCCAGTTCGGCGCCTGCCATCGCCATCGAATGGACCGCGGCCACGCCATCGACCGCTGCGATCTCGGCAAGGTCGCCCTCCGAGCGCCCGCCGCCGGGGTCAACGAGCACAAGGTCAGCACCGGCATATGCCGAGCTGACGGAGTTATAGGTAGTGCGCTCCATCGTGGCGGTCGCAAGCAGGCTGGCGGCCACGAACGCCGTGCCGAGCATGATCGCGATCCCGGCGGCGACGAGCCGGCCTGCCGACGTGCGCATCTGGCGCAGGGTGAGTTTCCACATCAGCTCAGACCCGCCGTCGTCTCGAGACTGCGCAGCGCATCCAGCCCGGCCATCACGGATTCAGGGGTGGGTGATTCGATCGTTCCGGCGATCGCACCGTCAGCCAGGAGCACCACCTGATCGGCGTATGCGGCAGCGGTGGGGTCATGGGTGACCATCACAATCGTCTGACCGAGTTCGCGGACGCTACGGCGCAGGAACGAAAGCACCTCGGCACCGGATCGGGAGTCCAGATTTCCGGTGGGCTCGTCGGCGAACACCACATCAGGGCGAGTGCTGAGAGCTCGCGCGATGGCCACCCGCTGTTGTTGGCCACCCGAGAGTGCATGCGGCTTGTGCGTGAGCCGGTCGCGCATCCCGAAGGTGTCCACCAGCGAATCGAGCCACGCCGAGTCCACGGCCGCTCCAGCCAGCTCGGAGGGCAGGGTGATGTTCTCCCAGGCGGTGAACATCGGCAGCAGGTTGAACGACTGGAACACGAAGCCGACGCGCTCCCGCCGGAGTCTGGTCAGCTCGTTGTCCCCCAAGGTGGTCAGCTCGGTCTCGCCCAGCAGGACGCGGCCGGAGGTGGCGGAGTCGAGGCCGGCGAGCAGATGCATGAGCGTGGATTTGCCGGAGCCGGAGGGGCCCATGATGGCGGTGAACTGGCCCGTCTCGAAACTGATGGTGACGTTGTTCAGGGCCGTGACGGCCACGTCTCCGCTTCCGTACACCTTGGTGAGATTCTGAGCGCTGACGGCGGTGCCTGCCCCGGCGGGCGTGGGTGTTGTGGTCATATCTCGACGATAGGAGCGAAGGCGTCGCTGGCGCGTCTGGCCGTGGGTGGGTTACCGGGTCATCCCCTGGGTGGACCTGACGGCGCATTCCTCCGACCGTGAGCTCGGCCCGGCTGGGAGCGCGGTGACCTCGACCGGCCGCTCGCATGTGAGGGCAGGGTCATCGATCACAGCGATAGCTGCAGGTCGCCTGCAACGATCTCGCGAGCCACGTCGTGTGCCTTGCGGCCATGGCTGCGGGCATAGTGGCGCAGCCGCTCATAGGCGCGATCCACCTCGATGCCCAGTGCCTCGGCGAGTACGCCCTTGGCCTGTTCGATCAGGACCCTGCTGTCCAAGGCATGTTGAAGTTGGGTCGAGATCTCGGTCTGCCTCGCGAGCGCGGCAGCGGAAATGAGGTACCCGGCGGCAATATTCGTCATCACACGAGCGGCGCTCAGGTCACTCGCGTGCCAGTCGCGCGGGGAGGTGCTGTACAGGTTGATCGCGCCGACGGTGTTGCCAGCGAGCTTCATCGGTACGCCGACCACCGCCCGGACGCCCACCTGCTCGGCGGCCGCTTGATATCCGGGCCATCGCTCCTCGGTGCGAAGATCGGCGACCGCTTGTATCTCACCTGTGCGGCATGCCGTCACGCAGGGACCCTCCTGGTGTTCTTCCTGGAACGTCTCCAATGTCCGGAACACTGGTGGTACCGCAGTAGCGGCGCACACCCGGGAATCGATCATGAGCACCACGCCGCTTCCAGCAAGTTCCAGGACCGAGGTGATGCGATCGGCGAGATCGAAGAGCGCTTCGTTGATCTCGAGCGGCTGGACCAGTTTCTCCGTCAGTTCTATGGCCGCCTCGACGAACCGGTCGCCGTCATACATGTGTGTCGTCTCCTCGGGCTCCAAGGGTATTCGTCTACGCTACGCCAATTACCCCGGCGGGATCTCACACATTCGGGCGCAGGGGCCAGCGCACGCCTGGACCGCCTGTCTGTTCAGTTGGCGGGCCTGCGAGCGTCTACATCCGCTTGCTGCCCTGTGGAGTCAACGGCAGCTAGAGGGCCATGGTCGCTGAGCGCCGGTTGCTGGAGATGGTGCTTCTCGCAGGTGTCCACGAGGTCGCGGACGGCGGTAACCTCAAGGAGGAACCGGACGATCGGTGGTGCTCCGATGAGCATCGGGCGCTCGGGTGTGCGGGCGGCGAGCCGGACGAGAATGGCGATGCCGAAGGCATCGAAAAAGGTGATGTCGCGTGCGTCGATGTACACCGGGACACCGGCGCTTGCAGCGATGTCAACGGCCTCGTGCAACTGTGGAGCGATCTGGCGGTCGATTTCGCCTTTCAGCACAAGGAGCGTGTGGCTCTCTCCGGTCGCCACCCACACGTATCCCGCACTGGTCATCTCAGTTCCCATGCTTCGGTGGGGATACAAGCGGCGGCATGGGCGCGCTCGCAGAGATCCTCGATGGTGTCATCGGCTGCGGCAACAGCAATGCGCACTCGAGAATCGGATGTGCACCCCTCGCTGGTATAAGCAAGGAAGCGAACGTACCTTGAAATTTCGTCGGCCATTTCCATCGTACGATCGAGCGAATTTCTGCAGCGCAACAGAAGCGCATGGGGCATGTCGTACAATTGCGATTCCCGGAAACGGTCGCCGAGGTAAGCGGTCACGGCAGCAATGATCGTCCTATTGTCAGGACATTCGCCACGGGCAGGGTGCTCGTCGATCGCCACCCAGATGGCGGCGCCCGGGTTGCCTTCAATGGGGTCGCCGTGCCGGCATGTCAGCGGTAGTGCGAGTTCGCTGGAAGCGGGCGGCACAGTTGCGTTGCTCATCGGAGTTCCCTCGGTCACAGTCGCCGGGGGCAGGGGCAACGCTAGTTTCTGACTGCATGGTCAGAATTTGTCTGTGTGAAGGATACCACCTCGCACGCTTTCCGCATCCGACCAGGCATCGGGTTCCCCCATTGCGGCGCAGCCAAGATGTGCCGCCGGTCGCCTTCGGTATTCAGCGATGAGGCGGTGAGCGCCGCGTTCTGCGGTGGCAGCAGGGCGATCCAGTGAGAACCGGCCCGGGCCCGTGCACGTCCTCAGATGCGGGCTGCCCGACTGCGATGGATAGTGGATGGATCCGGGGCGCGAGGCGTCGGGTCAAGCCGGGCACTGGTCTTCCCGGAAGGTCAGGAAGGTGTGCCGTGAGAGTTGCTGTTGTCGGTGCGAGCGGGAATGTGGGGTCAAGCGTGTTGGCGGCGCTTGCGGACGAGCCATCAGTCACCGAGGTGGTCGCACTCGCGCGCCGCGTGCCTGACCTCGAGCACTCGCCATACCAGGGAGCCCAGTGGCACCGCGTGGACCTGGCCTCGAGCGATCGCGAGGAACTCCGGACAGATCTGCGTACCGCCTTCGAGGGCGCAGACGCGGTGGTGCACCTGGTCTGGGCCATCCAGCCCAACCACGCACGCAACTACATGCGACGCGTGAACGTGGACGGAACGCGGCTCGTCGCGGAGGCGGCCGTCAGCGCCGGTGTGCCCCATCTTGTGGTGGCTTCCTCGTGGGCGGTCTACTCGCCGGTGCCCGGCGGTGGAGTCCGTGATGAGACGGCCGAACGCGGCGGGATCCGTTCCTCGCACTACAGCGTTGACAAGGCCGCGCAAGAACAGGTGCTGGACGAGATCGAGTCCGCACATCCCGACCTGGTGGTGGCGCGGATGCGCACCGCCCTCGTGTTTCGAGCCGAGGCCGGTGCCGAGATCGTGCGCTACTTCCTCGGACCTGTCGTTCCCAGGGCGCTACTGCGGCCCGGCCTCCTGCCGTTCGTGCCGCTGCCGAAGGGATTGCGCCTGCAGGTGGTGCACGGCCGCGATGTCGGACGTGCGTACGCCATCGTGGTGACCGAGAGGGCGGCCGGTGCCTTCAACGTGGCCGCCACCCAGACACTCGGGCCCCAGGATGTCGCGAACCTTCTCGGCCAGGGCAGATACGCGGAGATCCCGGCACCGGCGTTGCGGCCATTGCTGCATTACGGCTGGCGCGCGCGACTCCTGGCACCCGACGCCGGCTGGTTGGACATGGCGATGAATGTGCCGGTGATGGACACTGCACGGATCCGTTCGCTCGGGTGGACGCCGCAGTACGGAGCTGAGGACACGCTCCGCGAGATGCTCGTTGGCATGCATGAACTGCGCGGCACGCCGAGCCCGGCCATGCGCCCGGGCCAGAGCAGCTTCGGTGGCCGGGTGGAGTCGTTAATCCCGCCAGAAGGCGAGAGTGCCGACTCGAGTGGTGACTGGGGACTGCGCGCACTCCCGGCTGAGGCATTTGATGCTCGCGTGCCCGGTCACATCGAACGCGGACTACTCGGGCTTTACCTCGCCGATCATCTGGCCGGCGCGACAGCTGGCCGGGAGAGAATCCGGCGGATGGCCGCTGCCTATGCGGATCGCTCGATCGGACCAGACCTGGCGAGAATCAGCAACGAGATCGCCTATGAACGCGAGCTTCTACGCGAACTGATCCACGTGCTCGGTCTGCACTCTCGTCCCGCCCGGACCGCGGGGGGTTGGCTGGGTGAGCGCATCGGCCGGGCCAAGGCGAATCGGCGGGTGTTTGTCACCTCACCGGTGACGCCGCTCCTCGAGATCGAACTGATGCGCAGTGCCGTCAACGGCAAACTGGGACTGTGGCAGACCCTGCAGGCGCTTGCCGACGATCTCACTCTGCCGGCGGAACTCTTCACTGAGCTCGTCGATCTCGCTCATCGGCAGTCGGCGGCGCTGGAGACGATGCACCGCCAGGTACGCGGCACGGCCTGGAGCGGGACGGGCTGACCCGGACGGTGGAGCACGGGGCGGTGGTTCAGCGTCGTTCCCGCTGGCGAACCCAGTGACCTCTCGGTTGTTCGCAGACTCCAGATGCGCAGGTCACTGTGGCGGGCAACGATGGAAAGAGACGAGTCCTCGTCCACCAGATCGCACCGAAGGGAATGGTTGATGCGCGCACTCACGTGGCAGGGGCACGAGAAGGTCACAGTCGAAGAGGTGGGCGACCCACGGATACTGGAGCCGACAGACGCCATCATCGAGATGACATCCACCGCCGTCTGCGGTTCTGATCTTCACCTCTACTCAGTGCTGGGGGCGTTCCTGGAGCCCGGGGACATCCTCGGCCACGAAGCGATGGGCGTGGTCCAAGAGGTCGGCTCGCAGGTGCAGCGCATCCAGGCCGGGGATCGAGTCGTGGTTCCCTTCCCGATCGCGTGCGGTACGTGCTGGATGTGTACTCGCGGCCTGCACACCCAGTGCGAGACGACGCAGGTGCACTCCGAGGACAAGGGCGCCGCCCTGTTCGGCTATACGAAGCTCTACGGTCAGATCCCCGGCGGCCAAGCGCAGTATCTGCGTGTGCCGCAGGCCCAGTTCGGCCTCATCGTGGTGCCCGATGACGACGAACCCGACGAGCGGTACTTGTATCTCTCCGACGTCCTGCCGACCGCGTGGCAGGCGGTCGAGTACGCAGATGTGCCGGCGAACAGCACAGTGCTGGTGCTCGGCCTCGGTCCCATCGGCCAGATGAGCGCCCGCGTCGCTCTTCACCGCGGAGCCAGCGACGTGTTCGCGGCCGACATGGTGCCCGAACGCCTCGCGATGGCGCAGCGGCACGGTGTACACACCATCGACCTGCGTGATTGCGATGACCTGCCGGCGGCCATGCGGGAGATCACCGGCGGGCGCGGCCCGGATGCCGTGATCGATGCGGTCGGGATGGAGGCGCACGGCTCACCCGCCGCCGAGGGCATACAGAAGATGGCCGAACGAATGCCGGATGCGGTCGCGAAGCCGATGATGAAGCACGCCGGGCTGGACCGGCTCGCAGCACTGCATACTGCGATCTCCACGGTGCGCCGCGGCGGAACCCTGTCGTTGTCGGGCGTCTACGGCGGCGCGGCCGACCCGATGCCGCTGATGGAACTGTTCGATAAGCAACTCACGCTTCGGATGGGTCAGGCGAACGTGCACCGCTGGACTGCGGACCTCCTTCCGCTGGCCACTGACTCCGCCGACCCGCTCGGCGTGCTAGACCTGCGTACCCACCGGGTCTCCTTGGAGGAGGCGCCCGCCGCCTACGAAATGTTCCAGAAGAAGGCGGACGGGTGCATCAAGGTCGTCCTGGATCCGAGGGTCTGAAGCCATGCGATCACCATGGCGGGAGAATGAGATCATGCCCGACTCTGATGTCGCGGCACTGACGCGCCGCTATGACGTCGCCGTCGTCGGTGCGGGCCTGACCGGTCTGAGCACCGCCGTTCAGTTGGCGCGACACGGGATCCGCGTGATCGTCCTCGAAGCCCGCGCCATCGGGGCCGGGACGACCGGAGGCTCCACCGCCAAGATCAGCCTGCTGCAGGGCACCCGGCTCTCCACCATCGCCGCGAAGCATCGCACTGACACTGTGGCGCAGTATGTGGCCGGCAACGGCGCCGGCATGGACTGGCTGCTCGACTTCTGCCGCAGCCACGGCGTGGCGCACCAGCGCCCCGCCGCGGCCACCTACGCGGGTGCACCGACCGATGTCGCAGACGTCGAGCGCGAGCAGGAGGTGTGCGAATCCGTCGGCCTGCCCGTCTCCTGGCGCGCCACTGACGACGTTCGCTTCCCCTTCCATGGCGCCGTCGTCCTCGAGGACCAGGCCCAGATCGACCCCATCGAGCTCCTCACGGCGCTCGCGGACGCCGCGCGTGAGGCCGGCGTCGAGATCGTCACCGGAGCGCGCGTGACGGCGTTCGGAGACTCGGGTGCAGCACCGGTCGTGACGACCCGAGGGGCGGTGCAGGCCGAACGTGTCGTGCTGGCGACCGGGATACCCGTCGCGGACCGCGGTGGCTTCTTCGCCCGGCTGATCCCCGAGCGCTCCTACGGGGTGGCGCTGCACACCGAAGGTCAGCAGCAGATGGATATGTACCTGAGCGCAGGATCGCCGACCCGCTCGCTCCGCACGACACCAGATGAGGATGGACATCGCATCCTTCTCGGCGGGAACTCTCACCCGGTCGGCAAGGCTGTCTCCGAACGGGCGCAGGTGCGCGACCTCACCGCATGGGCGGGTGAGCACTTCCCCGAGGCCACCGTGACTCACGAGTGGTCCGCCCAGGACTACCATCCGATTGACGAACTCCCGTACGTCGGGCCGTTGCTCCCGGGCAGCGATCGGGTACTCGTTGCCACCGGCTATGCCAAGTGGGGCCTGACGAACGCGTGCGCCGCTGCGACCCTGCTGACCGCCCACCTCGAGCAGGCCGAGCTGCCGGACTGGTCCCCGGCGTTTGCCAGCTGGAGTACCCACGAGATCAGGGGCGGCGGAGCCGCCCTGGCGCACAACGCTCACGCGGCCGCGAACATGGTCGGCGCCCGGGCCGGAGGGTACGCGCGATTGGCGGGCGAGCCCGAGGAAGGTGCCGGCATCGTCGGCCGCGACGGTGCCCGGCTCGTGGCGCGCGCACGCGTTGACGGGCACACCTATCAGCTGTCGGCCGACTGCCCGCACCTGGGCGGCGTGCTGTCCTGGAACGACGCGGAATGCACCTGGGATTGCTCGCTGCACGGCTCACGCTTCACGGCCGCCGGTGAACTCCTGGAGGGCCCGGCAACCACCGGGATGAGCGCAGTCGGGTCAGCGACCGCGCCGGAAGCTGACCAGTAGCGAGGACCGGTCATCTCGGCTCGCCGAGCCGCGCACCGTGGACCACGATGTGACCATGAACCAACACACCACCCCCAGTCGCCTTCGGCAAGGCATGGGGGGTGGCCTCCTGTTCGCCTTCATTCTTGGAGATGTACTCGGTGCCGGCGTGTACGCGCTCACCGGCGAACTGGCCGCACAGGCGGGCGGAATCACGTGGCTGCCGATCGCGATCGCACTGGCAATGGCCCTGCTCACGGCAGGCTCGTACGCCGAGCTGGTCACCAAATACCCACGGGCGGGCGGATCGGCGGTGTTCGCACAGCGCGCGTTCAGACGCCCGGTGATCTCGTTCCTGGTCGGCTTCTGCATGCTGTGCGCAGGCGTCGTCAGCGTTGCAGGGTTGGCTGTGGCATTCAGCGGCGACTACCTCGGGACGTTCTTCTCGGTGCCGGTGAGCGTCGCAGCCCCGGTATTCCTGCTGATGCTCGCGCTGATCAACCTGCGCGGCATCAAGGAATCCGTGCGCTCGAACCTTGTGATGACCGTCATCGAGGTCAGTGGCCTGGTTCTCGTGCTCGTGCTGGTCGGACTCGCGCTCTCGGACGGCCAGGGCGAGCCCGGGCGGGTGCTGGAGTTCCCGGAGACGGGGGCGCCTTGGGCGGTATTCGGCGCGGCCCTGCTGGCGTTCTACAGCTTTGTCGGCTTTGAGACCTCCGCGAACGTGGCCGAGGAAGTTCGTGGCGTCACCCGCGTCTACCCCCGCGCGCTTTTCGGCGCGCTGGCAGTGGCCGGCATTGTCTACGTCCTGATCGCCCTGGCTTCCTCGGCGATGCTCCCACCCGAGGACCTAGCCGGAACCAGCGGGCCGCTGCTTGCTGTGGTCACGGCGACCGGGTACTCCATCCCCGGCTGGGCGTTCAGCGCCGTCGCGCTGGTGGCGGTCGCGAACGGTGCCCTGCTCACCTCGGTGATGAGCTCCCGGCTCACCTACGGAATGGCCGAAGAAGGCCTCCTGCCGGGCGTGTTCGGTCGGCTGCTCCCCGCTCGGCGGACACCGTGGGTGGCAATCTTGGCGACCACGGCGATCTCGGCGCTCCTGGCGGTGGTGGGGAGTTTGGCGCTGCTCGCCGAGACAGTGGTGTTGCTCCTGCTCTTCGTCTTCATCTCCACCAACCTCGCTGTGCTCGTCCTGCGCGGCGACAAGCCCGGTCACGACCACTTCAGGGTCGCCACCGCTGTATCGGTCGCCGCACTCGTGAGCTGCGTGGCGCTGCTCACCCAGCAGAGTTGGCAAGCGTGGGCTTTGGGCGGTGGGTTGATCGTGCTGGGCCTGGTGCTGCACCTGCTGCACCGTCGCGTTGGCGGCCGGGGCCACCGGGTCGATCAGAGCGCCGATGCCGAGCAGACGATCAGGAGCCGGGACTGACCAGTCCCGTCTCGTAGGCAGTGACTACTGCCTGGACCCGGTCCCGGGCATCGAGCTTGGAGAGCACCCGGCCCACGTGAGTCTTCACCGTGGCTTCGGCCACGAACAGGTCACCGGCGATCTCGGTGTTCGAGCGGCCCCGCGCCATCAGGATCAGCACCTCACGCTCACGCTCGGTCAGTGCATCCAGGACGGCGGCCGATGCCTTCTGCTCGTCCGGCAGCACTGTGGCGAGGTGCTCGATGAGACGCCGCGTGCTGGAGGGGGCGATCACCGCCTCGCCGTGGTGCACGGTGCGGATCGCGGCAAGCATTTCCTCGGGTGGAGTGTCCTTGAGGAGGAATCCGCTGGCGCCGGCCTTGATGGCGCGGAGGACGTACTCGTCCAGGTCGAAGGTGGTGAGGATGACCACCTTCGGGGTGTTGCCAATCCGGACCGACCCCGGATCGGTGAGTGCGGCCGTCGCGGCTAACCCGTCCATCTGCGGCATCCGCACGTCCATCAGCACCACATCCACCTCGTGCGAGGAGAGCAGGCGTACCGCCTGGGCGCCGTCCCCGGCCTCGATCACCACCTCCATATCCGGCTGGGAATTGATCACCAGCGCAAAACCGGCGCGGACTAGCTGCTGGTCGTCCACCAGAGCGACCCGGATCGGGGCGATGGGCGGCTGCGCGTCGGTGCTCATGGGCGATTGTCCTCGGTGGGTGGTTGCGTGGGTGTGGGGGGAGGAGCTGGTGGGCTCTGTGAGGGTCCGGCGTAAGGGTTGGTGTGCTCGGCTGGAGTCTGCCAGGTCACAGGCGCCGGGGGCCGCGCCTGTTGTTCCGTGGCAGCAGCGGGGAGAGTCGCTGATGGCGCGCCGGGGAGTGGGATCTCCGCTCGCACCCGGAACCCTCCGCCCGGGCGGGGACCAGTGGTGAGGGTACCGCCGAGCATGGTGGCCCGCTCCCGCATGCCGAGCAGGCCGTGCCCCGCACCGTCGGAGATGGCGGCAGCACCACGGCCGTCGTCATCGATCTGCAGCGCCAGGTGCGCTGCCGCCCACTGCACCAGCACAGTGGCGTGGGCATCCGGTCCAGCGTGCTTGAGGATGTTTGTGAGCGATTCCTGCACGATCCGGTAGACGGTCAGTCCCGCGCCCGGCGGGAGTGTGCGCGCCGTGCCCATCCGGACCAGGGAGACGGCGAGTCCGGTCTCGCGTACCTGCTCCACGAGGGACTCCAGATCGGCGGTCTCCGGTTGCGGGGCGAGCGTCTGCGCACCGGAATCGCTGCGCAGCACTCCGAGGATCTTGCGCATATCGGCCAGGGCAGCCCGGCCGGTTTCGGAGATCGTGGTAAGAGCGTGCGTTGCTGCCTGCGGATCGTGTGCTGCTGCGTACCGGCCGCCGTCGGCCTGGGCGATCACCACGGAGAGCGAGTGGGCCACGATGTCATGCATCTCGCGTGCGATCCGGGCACGTTCTGCCTGGGTGGCGATCTGGGCTTGCTGGTCGCGCTCGATCTCGAGGCGGGCCGCTCGTTCGGCCAGTGTCTCCACCCGTTCCACCCGTGCCCGCCGCACCAGGGCGAGCGCCCACGAGCTGAGCACCATGGCGGCGAGCAGGCCGAAGACGGCGAAGGCACCGACCAGGGCGGTGGGAGTGAAGATGCTCGTGAAGTCGTTGTAGTCAAGGAACCAGACCGTGACGATCGCGCAGCCGAACAGGGCGGAGAACAGGGCGGTTCGGCGCGCCCATCGGGGGCCGTAGACAGTGACCGAGTACAGCGAAATGAACAGCGTCAGGTCCGAGGGGGTCAGCACCACACCACTGACCACGTGAGCCAGCGCCATCGCGTACACGGTCACGGAAGAGGCCACCGGGCGGGTGCGGCGCCAGGCTAGCGCCAGTGGCATACCCAGGCTGGTGAGCACGCTGACGCTCACTGCGAACCAGTTCGTGCCGAGCGAGGCTCCCACCATGATGGAGAGAAGTCCGAGGGTCCCGGTCAGCGCGATCGCCAGAATCCCGTCGACGGCGAACGGAGCGTACCGCTGTACCGGCGGGCTCGGGGGACGGTCGGGGGTCATGATCTCTCAGCGTAGGCGGCACGGTGGCGCCACGGCGTCACACCGGGGGTGGACGGTGCGTGGCCCGTGCCTGCGACCACGGGCGTACCTGTGGATAGGCGGAGCGGCGAGACGCCTTCCCGGGGCAGGGTGGTGGACATGACCGAACGAGACGATATGACCGAACCGGACGGTGTGCCAGCACCGCTCACTCCCGATCGGCCCATGCGCACCGACGACGATCTCCTGGACTGGGCGCGCTTCGTGCACGGGGACGGACGGCCGCTCCGATCCACGTTGTGGGTGCTGGTCCTGGACGCCGACGACCTCCCGTTGCCGGTTCTGCTCCCGATCGACGACCTCCCCGACCTTCCGGACGACTGGGTGGTGCGCGGCCTGATGGAATCGCTCAGTGAGATGGTGCGCGAGTTCGCCCCCGGCGGTTCCGTTGCGCTTCTGCTGGAGCGGCCGGGTCCGAGCTGGCGCCGCCCGCAGGACCGCGCGTGGGACGCGCAGACCAGGGCCGCAGCACGGCAGGTTCAGGTGCGGGTGCGTGCCTTCGTCGTGGCCGGTTCGGGCAGTGTGCTAGCCATGACCCTGGATGACGCAGCCTGAGTACTGCGCCGGCCCGCTCAGGTGGGCGCGATCAGGGATTCGTCGTTGTTCTGCACTGAACCGACTCGGGCCGAGACCTCGTGCCACCGCAGCGGGGGGCTCGGGGCAGTCAACGCTGCAAGTGCCTCATCGGGTCCAGTCACGGCGGGATCGAGCCAGAGCCCGGTCTGCTCGTCGGGCAGGACCACAGGTTCGCGATCGTGGATCTCCGCGAGTCCGCCCCGGGCGTCTTCGGTGACGATGGTGGTGGAGAGTACCCAGCGGTCTGGATCGTCGGACTCTTTGTTCGGGTCGCGCCACCAGGCGTAGAGGCCGGCGAAAGCGAGGGGTGCTCCGTCGCTGCGGTGGATGTAGAACGGCGTGCGGCGTGGCTTGGCCTGGCCGGGAATGTCCTCCTTGAGCCACTCGTAATAGCCGTCGGCCACCACGACGCAGCGCCGCGCCCGTAGGGACTTCGAGAACGCCGGTTTAGCAGCCAGGCTGTCGCTGCGAGCGTTGAACATACGTGAGCCGATGGTGAGGTCCTGCGCCCACCCGGGCACCAACCCCCAGCGGGCCACATGCATCTCACGGCGCACCTCGGTCCGCTCGGCGGCGTTGTTGCTATTGTCCGCGCCGTCGGTGGCCTTCGGTGCCCGATCGAGCACGATGCGCACTCCATCGGTGGGGGCCACGTTGTAGTTTGCATCGAGTCTGCCGGCACGCTCGGTGATCTCCTCCACATCGAAGGCGTCGGCGAGATCCTGCGTCTCCCGGAACGAGGCATAGCGACCGCACATGGACCCAGCGTGCCACCTGCGAGCCGCGCCCGCTCCCACTCAGACCGTGCGCGCGGTCAGACCGTCCAGCCGAGGGCGTCTTCGGCGAGGACCCCCACGCAATACCAGAGCACTGCCATCAGTACGGCCAGTCCCAGCACCCGACCGGGATGGTCACGGAACCAGTGCACCCCGAGCGTCACCAGAAGTACCCAGGCGCCGGTGAGCAGGAGCCGTCCGCTGGCTGGCGCAAGGATCCCGATGGAAAGGAAGAACGGCACCTGCGCGATCATCAGCAGCATGCCGGTCCCAGCCAGGAGCGTGTGCACCACGGGATGGGGACTCGGGGTGTCGACGCGGGCAACGCTGGCCATTGTGTGACATTAGCGGCGGGGATCGCCCCTCGCATCAGGACGGGTCGGGAGCGGCGATCATTGAGCGCGTCGACCTGCCTGGTGGCCGCCCCGCCGGATGCACACAGCTCATCGACCGTGCTCCCGGTGTCTCGGGTTCGTGGACGTTCATGCCACGAGCTGGCGCTGTGTTCGTTCGTACGGCCGGGCTGAACAAGGGGCCAAGCGGGCAGCGGCGTAGAATCGCGTGCGATGACTGAGGACTCCGTGGCTCACCCGAGGAGTTGTTGTGCGCCCGCGCGTGAGACCTCGGGTGGTGGCTCAGCGCAGACATCGGTGCCGGTCCTCGGGGCAGTGCCGATCAGCGCTGGCAGCGGCCCGCACCGGATCGAACAGTGCACCGTGCCCGCACAGACTTTCGAGATGGGTGATCAGGACGGGGTCGGCTACGCCGCCGACGGTGAGACGCCGGTGCACCCGGTGACATTGGACGCCTTCTCGATCGACGCGACTTCAGTGACGAACGCAGATTTCGCGGCATTCGTGGAGGCCACGGGGTACCGCACCGAGTCAGAGACGTTCGGCTTCTCCGCCGTGTTCCATCTCGCTCTGGCGGCTCCGGAGGATGCCATCATCGGGCGCGCATCGGGCACACCCTGGTGGCTGGGAGTCAAGGGCGCCGACTGGGCGCACCCGGGTGGGCCGGACTCCACGGTGGAAGATCTCGAGGACCACCCGGTGGTGCACGTCTCCTGGAACGACGCGCAGGCGTACTGCCACTGGGCGGGGCGAACTTTGCCCACCGAGGCGCAATGGGAAGCTGCCAGCCGCGGGGGAGCAGCCGGGCAGCGCTACCCGTGGGGACCCGAGTTCCCCGGCGATGGCCAGGCATGGCGCGCGAACATCTGGCAGGGCCGATTCCCGGTGGACAACACGGTCGAGGACGGGTTCCTCACCACGGCGCCGGTGCGGACGTTCACGCCGAACGCCTACGGCCTGTGGCAGACCGTGGGGAACGTGTGGGAGTGGTGCGCGGACTGGTTCGACCCCCGCTACTACACCCAATCGCCGGCCGAGAACCCTGCCGGACCGGGCCAGGGCAGTGCCCGGGTGCTGCGCGGCGGCTCGTTCCTGTGCCATGACTCCTACTGCAACCGGTACCGCAACGCGGCCCGGTCCTCGAACACCCCGGACTCAGCGATGAGCAACACGGGATTCCGCACGGTCGGAAAGCCACTGACCTCCTGACAACGCGTCACATGTGATCAGGGTCACATCGAAGTGGCGTGGAAGGCGCGTCTCAGGCGTGTCCTGACGGTCGAGAACGGATAGCGGCGTACCCGCGTCCGCTCCTCGGCATCGCCGGCGCCACGCCGGCACCAGGTGAGACGACCGAAGGGAGCCCGAGTCATGACATGGCCCGAGCACACCGCCCGCTCAGCACGAGGGGGCACCCAGTCCGGTGGGGGAGACCCGACAACACACCACGGAGTACGGGCCCGGCGCAATGTACGCGTCGGTCGATTCGTGCGTCTCGCGCGGACCGAGCGCGTTCTTGGCCCGGTCGCAGCAGGCGCTTACGCGGTGGCGAATGCCATGAGCACGACGAGAGAGACGAGGAATCGATGATGGCATCGACCAGACTGGTTGCAGGAGGTGCGTCCGGGGCGATTGCCCTGCGGGCGCTGGTCGTACGTCGCTGGGCGGCGGTGCTGGCCCTCGCCTTGGTGGGGGCGTTGGTCGCGAGCATGGTCGCAGCGGCGCCCGCACGTGCGGCGACGGTGTATGAGCTTGAGGGCCGGTGGGACGACGACACGCCGGCCACGGTGCAGACGGGGGACTCGATCGCGGCGACCTGGTGGGCGAACGTCAATGATGACGCTGCGGCCCCGGGCAACGAACCGGTCGACAACGTCACGATCACGATGACGGTGGTCGGCGGGGTGTTCGAGGAGATCCCGCCTGCGTGTCTGACTCACGAGGATGATCCGTCGCTCGATCCGGAGTCGGCGATCATCGATGATGGCGCGACTTTGGTGTGTAACGGGGGGACGTTTGATGAGGGGACGGCGCTGCGGCTGAACGCGTCGGTGACGGTCACTGCTGAAGATGGCGAGACTGTCTCGATGTCTGCCACGGTGGCTGATCAGCAGGCGGAGTTGCCGGAGATCCCGGTGCAGAACCAGTTCTTCATGGATATGCGTTGGGCGGAGAACGCCGGGAAGACGGTGAGTGACCCGAACTGGCGTGACATGTCGTTCAACTGGACGTTGTTCCACGGTGCGTTCAGTCCCGACGGGCCGGACACGGTGACATACACGCTGAACATGAGTAATACGGTTCGCGATGCGATGGAGGTCGGGCCGGAGGCGTGTTCGGCGTTCACGTCGGGTACAGCCACGGGGCACCCGTATTCGGGTGGGGACCACCCGGAGCAGCAGGTCGCTCCTTTTGCGGACGACTGCACGTTGACTCAGATCGATGGTTCGACGTTCGAGATGACGCTGACTGGTATTGATTACAGCCATCTGCAGGTGCCGACTGAGGATTCGACTGGTGGTTCGTTGCCGGTGGCTGAGGTGGCCGTGGCTTCGGGTGAGGTGCAGTTCCGGGTTCTCACGGAAACGAACTCAGGGCAGCTGAATCTGGCGGCGAGTGCGCCGACGTATGTCTCTGCTGGTGGTGCGATGAGTGAGGATGATGCGTCGAACAACACCTCGGCGAATAACTGGCTTCGCGGTTTCGGGGTTGGCAACTGGTTGCCGAGCTACACCGATTCGAGTGCGCGGGTGTGGACGGATCAGTATCGGGTGGCACCGGGTACCGAGGTGCAGTCGAACTCTGCGGTGAACTATGCCAACACTGATAGGACTGCGACTCAGGGCGGGTTGTGCACCATCCTGGACTCGGAGTACGTGACGTATACGGGTGAGACTGTCACGGATGCTCACAATGGTCACGCGCCGCTCGATACAACGATCGAGTATTTGGTGAACGCCGATCCTTATGCCGATCCGAATGGTATGGAGCCGTGCGGCAACGAGAACTTGAACTGGACCACGACATTGCCGACTGATCTGTCGACGGTGCGTGCGGTGCGCACGATCTTTGATGTCGGTGTCGGTGAAGAGGTCACCTACGCGATGCGGCCCACGCTGCGGGTGACGCAGGTGGTCGATGCTGACGCTGAGGCGGGGCAGGACATTTGGACGTGGTCCGCCAACCGAGGTGCGGGATCCCAGGCGGCGTGGCACTATCCGAATCGGAGTATGAACGCGGCTGATGTGCCTCTTGCGGGGACGTTGACGCCGGCGCCTGCGCGTTATCCGTTCGCAGCGTCACACCGCGACATTTTGCGGATTTCGACGGTGACTCCGGTGGTGGCTAAGGAGGTTGACCCTTCGACGGTGGATCCGGGTGGTTCGGCGACGTTCAATCTGTTGTATACCGCTCAGGGCACGGGTTCTATCGCGGAGACGGTGGATGGGTATGTGTTGGAAGACACGATGCCGGTCAACGCGACGTATGTGTCTGGTTCGGCGCCGCAGGAGCCGGATATCTCGACTGGTCCTGAGGGTCAGCAGATTTTGACGTGGGTTATTGATGATGTGCCGACGAATACGACGAACACCTGGTCGTATGAGGTGGACATTTCTGAGGATGTTGATGGTGGTGACCGGTTGGTGAACTCGGTCACTGGTGAGATCGGCGGGATCACGAGTGATCCGGCGACGGCGGCGGTGACGGTGAACACGGCCGGCTCCACGTCGATTGTGAAGACGGCGGATCAGGAGCTCATTCCGAATGTGAGCGGCGATGGTGTGGGTGAGGGTTCGTGGACGGTTGATGTGGTCTCGGAGGATCCCTCGGCGCAGGTGTTCACGGACACGATCGATATCTTGCCGTATAACGGTGATGGTCGCGGGACTGATATGGCCGGGACCTATCAGCTCAGTGGTCCGGTGTTGGTGAGTATGGGCGCGACGGTGTATTACACGACCGCGGATCCGGCGACGTTGTCGGATGACCCAGCTGACCTGACGAATGGTGCGGCGGGTGATCCGGCGGGGAATACGGTGGGTTGGTCGACGACCTTCGATGCGGATGCGACTGCGGTGCGGGTCATTACTGATGAGTTGGAGCCGCGGGGTGCGTTCAATTTCACTGTCCCGATTGTCACTGAGGGGATGGATAGTGGCGATGTGCTGGTGAACCGGGCGCAGGGCCGGGCGGAGAACACGCGCCTGGTGATGCGGACCTCGGCCGAGACGCAGATCGCCACCTACTATTCGGCGAACCTGAAGAAGTATGTTCAGGATGTTGATGGTGTGTGGCATGACGCGAATGATCCGGTGACGTATCCGGAGTTCCATATTGGTGACACGGTGCGTTACCGGGTGGTGGTGACTAACACGGGTCAGGGCACGTTGACTGACATTGTGGTCTCTGATGATCTGCAGCCGGAGTTGGGCGCGTTCACGATTGATTCGCTCGCCCCGGGTGCGGAAGAGAGCCACGAGTACGAGATCGTGCTGGAGGAGCCGGTTGGTGAGGACGCTGTGGTGAACACGGCGTGTGCTGAGGCCGCGATCCCGGATGACTCGGTGGATGAGAATGGTGACCCGTTGGCCCCGGATATCAACTGTGATCCGGCTGGGTTCACCCCGCGGGGCGACACGGAGCACTCCAAGGAGTTGGTCTCGGCTACTCCGATCGGTGACGGGCAGTGGGAGATCGTCTACGAGATCACCGTGGAGAGCATCGAGACACCGGCTACTGATTACTCGCTGACCGATGAGTTGCACTTCACCGATCAGGCCACGATCACTTCAGCGGAAGTCACAGAATCGCCTGATGATGTGGTGTTGTCCGATCCGGCGTGGGATGGGCAGGAGAACCTGCCGATCACTGACTTTGCCGAGATCGAGGGCATGGACAACCCGGAGTATGCCCCGCATGTGTATGAGGTGACGGTCGTGGCTGATGTGCCGTTGCAGCTCGATGGTGCGGGTTCGGGTGCGGATGACCCGACCGCGTGTGGTGAGGAGGGTGACGCGACGGATCGGGCGTTCACGAACACCTCCGAGTTGACCAAGTCCAATGGTGAGACCGAGGACGACTGGGCCTGTGCGGAGTTGCCCTCGATCGGAATCGACAAGTCCATCACTGACGGCCCCGTGCCTAACGGTGACGGGACGTGGACGGTGAACTATGACGTGGTTGCCACGAACGATGGTGCTGCTGCCGGCGACTACGACGTCTCGGACCGGATGAGCGCCGGCGGTGACCTTGATGTCGTCTCGACGACGATCACCACCACCCCCGATGGTGTGAGCGCGAATGCGGGTTGGACGGGTCTGGGCGCCGAGGGCGCTGCGGAGAACGTGATCGCTGAGGGTGTGAGCCTGCCTGGTGGTGGTGTGCACACCTATCAGGTCGAGGTCGTGCTCGGGATGGCCGAGGGCATTGAAGGTCCCCCGGATGTGGGTGCTTGCCCGGCCGAGCCCGGCGGGGAGGGTGGTGGTCTGGCCAACACGGCCGAGATCGAGCACAACGACCTCACTGAGGCCGATGAGGAATGCACCTCGGTGGCGGCGATCGTGATCGAGAAGTCGATCTCGTCCGGTCCGGTGCCTAATGGTGATGGGACGTTCACGATCACGTATGACCTGGTGGCCGAGAACATTGGCGGCGCAGCCGGGGACTACGACCTGGCTGACCGGTTGCAGTACGGCGAGGGCATCGAGATCACCAGTGCCGCGATCATCACGGCGCCTGAGGGTGTGACCACGAACGCTGACTGGAGCGGGCAGGGCGAGGTGGACGCGGCGGAGAACGTCGTGGCCACCGGCGTCACGCTCGAGATGGATGGCGTGCACACCTACCAGATCGAGGTGATCGTCCAGCTGGATGAGGACACGATCGATGCGTCGGTGTTGGAGTGCCCCGAGCCCGGATCGGGCGAGAACGGTGGTTTGGCGAACTCGACCGAACTCGACCACAACGGGATCGTGGACGAGGACGAGGTCTGTGCCTCGTTGCCGTTGATCGATATCGCGAAGACGATCAGCGACGGACCGTTGCCTAATGGTGATGGGACGTGGACGATCAGTTACGAGCTGGTGGCCACCAACACTGGTGGTGCTGCGGGTGACTACGACCTCACCGACCGGTTGCTGTACGGCGAGGGCATCGTTGTTGAGGAGGCCGGGGTCGTCGTGATGCCTGACGGTGTCGAGACGAACGCCGGGTGGACCGGGCTGGGTGAGGAAGGCGCGGCGGAGAATGTCATCTCCACCGACGTGACCTTGCCGGAGGAGAGTGCGCACACCTACCAGGTGGACGTCACTGTCTCCCTCGACCTGGCGACGGTCACACCGGAAGCCCTGGAGTGCCCGGAGCCCGGATCGGGCCAGAGCGGTGGTCTGGCGAACTCGACCGAGCTGACTCATAACGGTGAAGACCGGGACGACGACGTATGCGCCCCGCTTCCGTTGATCACCATCATCAAGTCCCTCGCGGGGCCGGTGATGCCAGTCGAGGACCAGGACGGTGTCTACGACGTCACCTACGAGCTGCTGGTGACCAACTCCGGTGAAGGTGCAGGCCTCTATGACCTGAGTGACACCCTGGCTCCGGGTGAAGGGATCGAGGTTGTTGGTGTCCAGGAAGTCACCACCGACGCACCGGAGGCCGTCCTCAACGATGGCTTCGATGGCATCGAGGACACGGTCATCGTGACCGATCAGCCCATCGCCGGCGCTGTGGAGGGACCGGTGCAGCACACCTATGAGGTGAGCGTGCGGTACTCGGCCGACCTGTTCGACGTCGAGGTCCCCACCGATGGTGTCTGCACCACTGCTGATGGTGGCCCAGCACCCGGCGCCCTGGACAACCAGGCCACGGTCGAGTGGAACGGCATCGAGGACGAAGACGAGGAGTGCATCCTGCCCGGTAAGCCGACCCTGGATAAGGAACTGGTCACTGCTACCCCTGTGGGTGGCGGGCAGTGGGAGGTCGTCTACGACCTCACCGTCGGTAACGTCGGCGGGGAGGCCACCTCCTACGACCTTGATGATGAGTTCCTCTTCGCTGAGGAGGTCACTGTCGCTGGGGTGCAGGTCGCCGGTCCCGCCGGTGTCACCCTCGAGGACGCGTTCGACGGAGACGGGAACACGCGCATCGCCACAGACGTGACGATCGCTGGGCTCGACGCCGACGACTACGCGCCGCACGTGTACACGGTCACGGTGGTCGCTGATGTTCCGTTGCAGTTCGATGAGCCCGATGCCGATGGCACCGGATCGCCGGCCTGTACTGAACCAGGCGGGTCGAACTCGCTCGAGCAGGGACTGAACAACGCAGCCACCCTGACCGATGAGAACGGGAACGAGTCCACCGATACCGACTGTGCGGCGTTGCCCTCGATCGAGATCGCTAAGCAGGTCAGTGGTGACCCGGTCGTGGACGCCAATGGCGAGTGGACGATCACGTATGAGATCACCGCGACCAACGATGGAGCTACCGAGGGTCTCTATACCCTCACCGATCAGCTGCGCTTCGGCGCCGGGATCACCATCACCTCCGCGACCGTGACGTCCACACCCGAGGGAGTGAGCGCATCACCATCGTGGACCGGTCAAGGCGACGAAGGTGCTCCCGCGAACGTGGTCGCCACTGATGTGGCCCTGGGAGCCGATGTGACCCACACCTACCAGGTGCAAGTCACCTCGACCCTCGATGAGGATCAGACCAATGCCAGCACGTTCAGTTGCGAGGACGGCGACTCCGACGGAAACACCGGATTCACCAACGTCGCCGGACTCAACCACAACGGCCTCAGCGACCAAGCCAACGCCTGCGCCACACCGGACGAACCGGAAACCCCGGGACTTCCGCACACAGGCGCGCAGGTGGCCACGCTGGTGCTCATTGCGCTCGTGCTCCTGATCATGGGTGGCGCGGTCGTGATGGTCGCAAGAGGTAGCCGGCGTTTGGCAGACGGGAGGGAGTAGAGGCTCCCGGAAGTCGAACCCATGTGAGCGGCCCTCCTGCCTATTGCGGTAGGAGGGCCGCTTCACACGGACTGACATGTCGGCGACTCCTTCAGGCGTTTGTCCGGGCCGCGTCATGAGATCCCTTCCCTATGTCTCTTGATCACTAGGGGCACGTCGCCCAGTCACGACCCCGATGGATCCGTCTGAATGAGAGGAGGTGCGAGAACATGAACACGAATACCAGCACGAGCATGGGTCTGCGCGCGTCGGCACTAGGACGTTCCGATCTGGATCTGGTCGAATCCGTGCGTTCTGGCGACGAGACGGCTTTCGCGGAGCTGTGGTCCCGCCACGGTGCAGCGGGAGTCCGTGCCGCTCGGAAGGTGACCGACCGGTTCGATGCCGATGACCTGGTCCAGGAGGCGTTCGTACGCATCCTCTCGGCGATTCGCCGGGGGAAGGGACCGAGCGAGCATTTCCGCCCCTACATGTACGCGACGATCCGCAGCATCTCCATGAACTGGGCGCGAACTGATCACGCCACCACTGCCGTGGACGATCTCAGTACCCAGGCCGATCCTGACGCAGTCTTCGAGGACGCTGCGCTCGACCGCACCCTGACTGGCCGAGCATTCGCCAAACTACGCCCGGAGTGGCAGACGATTCTCTGGTATACGGAGGTCGAGGGAATGCCTGCCAGGGAAGCAGCCCTGCATCTTGGTATTACTCCTCGGGCCGCCTCGGCGCTGGCCTGCCGCGCACGCGAAGGTCTGCGCAGCGCCTGGTTGCAGGCGCACGTTGCGGCTGACGGCGTCGAGGATTGCTGTCGATGGACAGTCGAGCATCTGGGCGCCTACACGCGTGATGCCCTGGGGCGTCGCGATCGGCACCGGGTGCAGGATCACCTCACTCACTGTGTGAAGTGCGCGATTCTCGTCGAGGAGATCGACCACGTTGCGCAACGTCTCGACATCGTGCTGCTGCCGCTATTGCTCGGCCCGGCCGCACTGGCCCTCACGGGCGGGGAGGCAGCCGCGAGCGGTGCCGGTGCCGGTGCAGTGCTCGAACCTGTGGGCGCGGCGAGTGCCAGCACGGGAGCGGGGATCTCAGGAGGTGCGGGCATGCTCGCTGCGGCGTCCCTCGTCGTGGTGGCCGCGATCACGTTCGTGCCCTTCGAGGGCGACACGAGCGCGCACCCACAAGCGCAGGCAGCGGTCGAGCCGGCCCAAGGCGTCTCTGAACAGGTGCGAGTCTCAGCGACCGCCGAGTACGTCTCCGCGTTCGATGTACCGGTGGTCAACGCTGCTCCGCCGTCCGTAGAGAATCCCGACCCTGCCGATGGTGACGCACCAGCGGTGCGCGTGAACGGCCCTCTGGAACCGGATGGGTCAGGCGAACCTGACCTTGATCGGCCCCCCACGCCGTCGGCGAACGAATCGGCGACGGGGTCCACGATGGAGCCCGAGCCCGAACCCGAACCTGCGGACTTGGTCGAAGATCCGGAGCCCGACGGTGTCGAGCTTCCTGCCGCACCGCGCATCCTCACGGTCGATGATGGCCACGGGATGGTGATGCCGCGCCTTGCCGGTGATGCCGAACCCGGGGCGATCGTGGTACTTACGTCGACCGAGACGGGCGCCGAGTTCGCGCGCACGGTGGCCGCGAGCACGGGGGAGTGGATGGCTGTCGTTGACATTCCTCAGGAGGAGTCACAGACGACCGTGGTGGCCATGCAGGAGACCCCGGACGGCGTATCCGTGGCGAGCGATCCCGTTGGTCCGTTCGTCCTTGACGTGCCGAGGGTCGAGGTGATCACCAATGGCGTCCCAGAACCGCAATTGCGCTACTCAGGGCCCGACGGCGCGAGTATCGAGACGTTCTTCAACGGTAGCCCTTCGGGAAATGTGATCGAACTTAACGGAGGGTCCGTGAACCGGACCGCTCGATGGTTCGAGCCCGGCCAGCACACCATCGGTGTGCGATACGTCGACCCGGCAGATGGGCGTTATGGCCACCTGGTGACTGTCTCGATCACCGTTGTCGGTGACTGACCGCAGCTGTCCTTGTGGCACCACGATCCAGCATCGCGTGATGTATCTCTCTCCGTTCGCCGCGTCATACCGATGCCGTCCGCTGTGTCTGAGTAGGTAGCCGGACATCCCGGCACCGTTGCCGGTGAGGACCCGGCGCGCCTGAGATGCGGAGGAACTGCACAGTGCCGATACGTCCGACCACGCCTTCGACGCCGCCGACCAAAGAGCGCGTCATCTCCGCCGCCCTCGCCGTGTTCGGGCTCCAGGGGTTCGGCGTGGGTATCCGCTCGATCGCCGCTCGTGCGGACGCGGCAACCGGACTCGTGCAATATCACTTCGGCGGCAAGAACGGCCTTCGGGACGAGTGTGACCGTCGGGTTGCCGCGGTGATCGACCACGCACTCCCGACCTATTTCGGTGCCCAAGGCGCGGCGAAGCTGCATGGATGCGATCGATCGATGCTGGTGCCCTACCTGCACTACGCATTCCGTAGCATCGGTGAGGGCACGCCGCTCGCGAATCGCATTGTGCAGAGGCTGGCTACGCATGTCGACCAGTTGATCGGTTCCGACCAGGACACAGCGATTCGCGCCCAGGAGACTCGCGCGCACGCGATTGTCCGAGAAGCACTCGGCGTGACGTTGCTGGATTTTGCGATCCACCGACCGCGAACCGCCGAGGGTGCAGAGAAATTTCTGGCCGAGGCGTGGAACACGGAGTTCCTGCCACTCGTCCACACGCAGGGTGCGGGCGGGTCGTCGATCTCGATCTAGCGAGCGTTGTGGCCGGAAGGGTTCTCGAACGAGTCGTAGAGGAGTGACGGATCGACATCGGGCTGAGCCGCGTTCACCGCCGCGGAGACGCGATCGATCATCGCGGCCAGGTCTTCTGCTTCTGTGGTGGTGAGCAGTTCCCACGCCTCGGGGGAGACGAACTGACTCAGCACCCAGCAGTACCACTGGGCGCGGTCGATATGGGCAGGTCGATGAAGAGTGGGGATCTCGTGCGTCATGGTGAATCCGGTACGGGTTCCGGTGGTGGCCCTTTCACGTCAGTTCCTCGAATCCGGTAGGCGGTGGCGTCGTTATGTGAGACACCGTCAGGCGCACGTTGACCACGCGAAAGGGCTATGAGATGTGTCACAGGCGAGCTCACGGACCTGGTCTCGAGGTGTCGGCGCCGCGCGCCCGTAGAGGTGCTGACGGCTGGGGTGGCCGGTACGGTGCTAATGCCGACGAGTGATGAGGAGTACCTGCGACGATGGTGGTTCGTCATCCGGGTACGTCACGAGTGGAGGCTCAGTGAACTCAGAAAAGCGCGACCTTGCGATCACCGTTCCAGAGGATATGCACGTGGGAGTCTTCGCGGACTTCGCGCGGCTGTGGCACACATCCGACTCGTTCGTTCTCGATTTCAGCACGATGACGGCGCCACCGGCGAGTGAGGGAAGCTCCGCCGAGGTGGTTGCTCGCGTTCGGATCCCCACCGCGCAGGCGTGGGAACTGATGCGCGGCCTGGAGCGGCAGTTGACGGCGTGGGAGAAGGCGAAGGAACGCCGGGCCCCCTAACCCCCGCGGTCCGCTAGATCGCCGTGCTTCGGCGCTGAGCGCGCATCCTCGCTTACGGGTCGATCACCTGAAAGCTCACTGAGTTCCATGCGCCTTCGGCACCTGAATCGAGATCGACGTAGCGAATCTCGAGAGTCGACGGCCCGACTGCCTGCGGGCTGCTGACGAAGTTGGTGGGCGAGCCCGTGGCCTCGTGAACAGCGGTCGCGAGCGCGCCGTTGTTCCGGAACTGGATGCCGTGCCCAGCATCCGCGACGATGGTGACGATGACGTCGTCGAGTTCGCCGTTGCTGTTGACGTCGGAGTTCTCCAACGGCACCTCGTCGCCCTCGTCGATGCTGGTGATCAACGGGGCGAGAAAGTCCACCGGCCCGCTTGCCTCGCTGAGTGCGGAGACCTGATCGCCATCGACATGGCGGGCACGAAAAGTGATCCCGTCCCCGGCCGGAACGTCTTCAGGCAGGGCCGACCATGTTCCGTCAGCTCCCACCACGGCTGTGGCGACGACCGCACCCTGGCCGTCCACGAGTTCCACGTCGGCTCCAGGTACTCCTGTTCCCTCGAGGAGAGGGATCACATGGTAGGCGGCTGCGTTGAACGCCGTGATGGTCGGTGGGTCGAGTTCCACCGAAGAGTCGGTCGGTTCTGGGCTCGGGGTGGTGTCGGGCTCAGGCGAGGAGTCTGGAGTCGTCGTGCGGGGCGGTTGCGGTGCCACGGGTTCCGTCGTGGCACCGTCGGCTGGGTCGTCCGGTTCCGGTTGTCCTGCCGTCGGATCCTCGGGGAGCGGGCCGGTCCCCTGTATCGATCCGCGACCGGTGTCTGAGCCCGTTCCCGCGCCTGCACTCGAGTCCGCGTCTGTGGTCGGGGCATCTTGTGAGGGCGCGACCGCGGCCGGTGGGTTGCGCGGCGGAGGCGACTGGTCGGTCGCAATGGCGGGAATGAGGATCGTGAGGAGCACCGCGACCACCGCGGCCGCGACGATCGCCTTCCCGCGCGGCCGGGAGACGTGCAGCGGCCCCTTGGCAGGCAGCGCGAGGTTCGGAACGACACCGGCGAGGATGAGGGCGAGTCCTGCCTGGTTGAGGCGAGCGGCCGCATGAGTGAGATCGAAGAGCACTGCTCGGCAACGCGCACAGTCCTCGAGGTGATCCTCGACGACGCGGGATCGTCGGGCGGTCAGCTTTCCGCGCTGCCAGGACGCGAGCGAGTCGACCACACCTCGGCACTCAGGAGGTGCACTCGCGGAGTTGAGGTGGGACTCAAGCCACGCGGTGCGCAGCCGCTCTCGGGCGCGATAGGCGAGTGCGCCTGCGGCGCTGGCGTTCAGCCCGAACTCGGCCCCCACCTCAGCAAGCGGGCGGCCCTCCACATCCACGAGCCAGAGGATCTGCCGCCACCGCTCAGGCAATGTTCCGAACGCCTGGACAAGGAGGAGCCGGTCGAGCACGAGACCTTCAGACTGGGGTGCTGCCTCCTCGCGCGAGTCGAACACATCCCCGGCCTCAAGACCGTCTCGACGGCCACGAGAGTGCATACGTACAGCGGCCCGCCGAACAGAAGTGGTGATGTAGGCCCGGACATGGTCGCGGGGTCCGCCGCCAGCGCGTACAGCTTGCAACACCTGCAGAAATCCGACCTGCACGGCGTCGTCTGCCGCGGACTCACCCACGACCCTGCGGGCGGTCGCGAGCGCGGCGCGTTGGTGGCGCCGGTAGATCTGCGAGAACGCCTCGACGTCACCGGCTCGCACACGCGCCAACGCGTCGGCATCCTCCGCCGTGATCTCTGTGGCGTCGTCGAGGTCAGGTGCGTTGCTCACCGTGTACACCTCCCGAGGCTCGTCGAGCACGATCACGATAGTGGGCCGTCGGGGCACGGTTGCCCCAGAAGAGTGTCACCATCGTCAATCGAGTCTGCCTCACCGAGACGAATCGCAGGAGCGCGTGAGCGCGACCAAGGGCCGGCTCACTGTAGGAGTTGGGATGCCTTCGGCGTGAATCGGCGTCGGCCGCGGAGCTGACGTTGTGCGTGCTGCCACGAATCCCGCTCAGTTCGTTGGTTCGGCGCGGGCCTCGAGTTGTGCATCGAAGGCTGCTCTGGCGGCGATGATCTGCTGCTGGTGTTCTTCGGTCCACAACACGAGGGCTTGGATGGTGCCGATAAGCGTGCACCCCAGGGGTGAGAGGCGGTACTCGACGCGAGGCGGAACCTCAGCGTAGATAGTGCGTTGGATCAGGCCGTCGCGTTCGAGGTTGCGAAGAGTCACAGTCAGCATGCGTTTGCTGATGCCGTCGACCTTGCGGGCGAGCTCGCCGAACCGCAGCGTCTCCTCCTCCAGGAGTGCGATCACCAGCAAGGACCACTTGTCGGCAATGCGGTCCAGGATCTGCCGGACCTCACAGTCTTCCCTCGCGTCCCACTGGAATGCCTCCCACTTCTTCTCGTCCGCTGCTGACGCGGGCGCCGGGTCGGTTACCTCAGGGAGACCGGGTGACCTCATAGTGCCTTCTTGTGCCATCACTCAATGGTGACCCATCATCCTCTTGGTTACAAGTAGTGACTGTGGGCATATTCAAGGAGATGGTCGTGAGCGAAACAGTGGCGACGCAGTCGCCAGCACCCGCGCAGACAAGGCGGGCGGCCTGGGCGGTCCTGGTAGTGGTGTGCGGTGCCCTGTTCCTTGAGGGGATCGACATCGCGATGCTCAACGTCGCGATCCCCGCCATCGCTGCCGACATCGGCCTCGCCAGCGGATCGGCGCACTGGGTGATCAGCGCCTATGTGCTGGCCTACGGCGGTTTCATGATCTTCGGCGGCCGCGCCGCCGATCTGTTGGGACGGCGTCGGGTGTTCCTCGCCGCCCTGGTGCTTTTCGTCCTCTTCTCCGGTCTGGGTGGACTTGCGCAGGACGCCTGGGTGTTGATCCTCGCCCGATTCGTCACGGGTGCCACCGCCGGGTTCATGACACCAGCGGGCTTCAGCCTGCTCACCACGAGCTTTCCCGAGGAGCCACTACGCAATCGAGCACTCGCGATCTACGGAGCAATCGGCGCGGGCGGGTTCACGCTCGGCGTCATGGTCGGCGGCCTGCTCACCAACGCCAGCTGGCGGTGGGTGTTCTTCGCACCGGTCCTCATTGGTGCCTTGCTGTGGCTGGCGGGCCGGAAGGTGATCCGGGCCGATGTGGCTTCCACCGTGCCGCGGGCAGGATTCGACGTCGGTGGAGCGATCACCCTCACGCTGGCGATGATCGCGCTGATCTACGGCATCGTGACCCTGGGCGAAGAACAGGATGTGCGGTCCGGACTCGCCGCCCTGGCAGTAGCGGCGGTGCTGTTGGCGGTCTTCGTGACGATCGAGCGCCGGGTGCGCGATCCGCTGCTGCGCCTGGGAGTGCTACGCGAGGGTCTGCTGCTTCGCGTGAGTATGGCCGGGCTGCTGTTCGTTGGCGCGTTCTTCGCGTTCCAGTTCGTGATCACCCTGTACCTGCAGGAGTTCCGGGGCTGGAGCCCGCTCGCGACAGGTCTGACCTTCGCAGTGATGGGCCTGGACATGCTCCTGGCACCCCTACTCACGCACCGGCTCGTGGCCCGGTTCGGCAATGTTGCGGTGATGGTGGCAGGCTTGCTGGCTGGGCTCGCCGCGTTCGCACTGGCGCTTCGGCTCGATGACGCCTGGGGGTACTGGGAACTGTTCCCCTCGTTAGTACTGGTGGCGGTGATGTTCGCGCTCGTCTACGGTCCGCTCACCTCGGCGGCCGCCGAAGGGGTGGCCGAGGGTGAGCACGGGGTCGCCGGCGGCGTGGTCTACACCGCCTTCCAGTTCGGCGCGGCCCTCGGGGTGTCCGTGGTCACCATCGTGCTGGCCGGTGGCCACCATGCCGATGCGAGTGCCGTGGACTATCAGCGGGCGTTGATCGTGCCAGTGGTCGCTGCCGCGCTGGCGGTGCTGTTCGGGACCGCTGCGGGGATCAGGCGTCGCGCGGTCGTCGCGCCGGGGGCAGCGTGATGGTGAGATGGCTGCTCTACCCGGAGATCCGCGACGACGCCGCGGCCATCATCAGCGATATCCGATACAGCACGATGAGCACCGCTGATGGGGTGGACTCCAGCCGAGCGCCCGGGTGATTCTGGGGTCGCTTGGGTCTCACTGCGGCGGGGCGGCTGCCTGGGGCGAGGTGCGCGTGATTGCCGACGGCGGTCTCTCGCCCTGGCTCTGCAGATCCACTCTGCGCGCGCCGCATGACGCCCAGCACACGATGCGGATCACCACTCGCCGCGATCTGACCGGCGAGGCGGAGGCGGTGTGTGGGCTCGCCCGGAGGCGGCGGACCACTGGGATGCGGATGTTTGCGGGTTGAGCCGCGATAGCGCGCCTGTGCGAGGCATAGTAGGTGTAGCGGTCCGGTCCGGCCGAGGATCCTCCGGGACAAGGCCGGACCGCCGTGAGTGCAAGTCAGCGGTCATACCGACGCTTGAGGCCGAGGAGCCCACGGGCCGCGTCTGCGGAGCAGAGGGTCAGCCCGTTCGTCTTCACAAACCCCGCTCGATCTGTGCTTGCCCCCGGCCAGCGCGTGCCTCCAGTGCCGCGTCCGTCGGTGGCCGTCAGCGGGTTCCTCACTCATCGCGCCCCGTGGGCGCTACCGCCCCGACACCTGGGGCAGGAAGAGGTTCACCGTGAACCTCAAGCAGCAGCTCGCCGCCACCATCAAGGCCGCGACCGACATCCTCGACGGCGCCAAGAGCGCCAACCGTGACCTCACCCACGCCGAGAAGGCGGAGCTCGATGGTCACCTCGCCAAGGGCAAGGAGCTCAAGGCCAATATCGAAGCGGCCGAGCGGAGCGCCGCGCTCGTACAGGCGATCAGCGGACGGGGCGACGGTGGTGCCAAGGCTGGCCACCTGTCCGCGACCGACGCGCTCGGGTTGGAAACCAACCGCAACGCCTCGGGTGCGTTCGACCTCGGCGGGGCCATTGACCCGGCGGCGTCGACAGTCTGTGGCACCCGCTACGTGGTGGTGCCGGGCCTCGCCACCGGAGACGGTTACGTGGTCGGCGCCGACTCGGTCCAGCTCTCCACCGACGGAGCCGGAGTCCGGGCCGAGTGGGGCACGTCCGGCGATAAGTTCACCCGCAATCAGCTGGTGGCCCGCGTCGAGGGCAGGTTCAACTTGGACGTGACGAAGGCGCACGACGCCGTCCGGATGGCGCTGAGCGGCGCCTGACCGGACCGGCAGAGCCCCTTCACTCGTCGCCCGGGTGGAGGGGCTCTGTCATACCCCCACGAGGTTTCACGAGACGGACCGAGAGCGGCCTAAAGGGCCTGGCCTCTACCGCCGCCAGGGCCCGGTACGCCTCTCGCGCGCGCGAGAGGATGGGGGTCATGGTCGCGCGCAGGAGCCCTGCCGGACCACGGCTCCGTCGATGCTGCAACGCCGTGATGGCAACGCCCCTTCCCTCGTTTGGAGGGCCTGTGCCAACATCCAGACTATGGATGGTGCAGCGTGGGTAGCTCTCGTCAGCGCTGTCGTGGCGGTTGTGGCTCTGCTCTACACCGCCCGCGCTGCGAACTCAGCCAAGCGACAGGCCAAGGCGGCGGAGGACCAGACCGAGGTGCAGCGTGCGCAAACTGAACTCCAGCGCGAACTCGCGCGGCAGGCGGTGCAGCCGTACGTCTGGGCTGATGTGTTGCCCGACATGCAGCAGGGCACGATGCTGCACATCGTGCTCGCCAACTCAGGAACGACTGTTGCGACGGACGTCCGTGTGGTGTTCTCGCCGCCGCTCGTGGAGGGCACCGAGTACGGCGCTCGAGTTGAAGCAGCGCAACGCCGTCTTGCCAACGGCATTCGCTCACTCTCACCCGGGCGCGTGGTCCGTTGGTCCATCGGTCCAGGCCACCGGCTGCTGGCCGATGACGCGCCCCAGGTGTACCGAGTGCGAATCGAGGGACATGGGCCTCACGGCCCTCTTGACCCAGTCGAGTTCAACCTGGACGTGAACGATTGGCGAGAGTCTCGGGACGCCCCCGACGGATCACTCCATCACATCAGGAAGTCGGTGGATAACCTGACCGGCGCCGTGAAGGGCCTGAAGCGGTTGCAAACTCCCAGGGTCGAACCCGGTCAGCCGATGTAGACCGTGGTCTCGTCCTCGGCGACCACGTCCGGGTCGTCGTGCAGCGGCCGGTCGTACCACAGCGACACCTGCTGGCTCGTGGATACCCATAGGCGCTGGTGCCCGTGCGACGGGTCGGGCAGGACCCGCTCGTCGTTGCGGTACAGCTCATACGGCCCGGCAAGCCAGAAGCCGCCACCTGGTGTCGGAGGGTCTTCTAGAAGTGCACGGACCCGGTCTAGCGTGGCGTCAAGCACGCCGTCGATCCTGGTATCAGCGCCGATGCGAATTCCGCCCATGCCCAGCAAGTGTAGCGACGGCTCGTCACTTGCAGACGTATTGCGCACCAGTGTCGGTGGCATACCCTACGCTCCGACCATGACGGACACCCTTTTACAGTCCCTCCGCGCTCGGGTCATTGACGAGTCCGAGTCGCTCGCCGGACTGCTGCGGAAGTGCCTCATGCTTGGCGCCGAGACCGGTTCGGACGCGCTACAAGCCTGGGCGCGCTACGAGCTTCAAGGCTACGGCGCCGATGTCGATGTCCCGGAATACCGGCTTCTCCAGTCGCCACCAATCAAGGTCGACTCGATGAGCGGCGCGAAATGGGTAACTGATCAGCCATTCGACCGTCTGCAGCTCCCACTGGAAGCGCGGGAGTACGTGCCCGAGCGGCTCCCGTTTCGTCAGCCCATAGACGAGCTGGAGGACCTGGCAGGTTCGAGCACACTCACGTTCACGACGAGTGGCCTTGCCTATGCGCAGGCCATCTGGAACGCGAAGCTCGACATGTACCAACAGATCGTGGCCATACGCTACGCGCTGTCCGGCTCCACGCTCACGGGCATCCTGGGCCAGATTCGAACTCACCTGGTTGACCTCGTGGCCGAGCTCACCGCAGACACGCCACTCACCGAATTGCCGGACAAAACCCAGGTCGATGCAGCCGTGAGCCACCACATCGGCACCCAATACAACACCACGGTGCAGGCGCCCAGCGGACCCGTCGCAATCGGGACCGAGGCGAAGGCAACGTCGAAGGGGCTGACCGTCGCCGACGCCATCCAGTTGCTCGACGCGGTCCGAGACGCAGCCTCTGAGCTTGGTGATGCCGACAGCAATCGCGAGAAGCTTGTGGCTGTCGTGGACGAGTTGCGCGACCTGGTCGAGCAGGGCGGCGACACCGGCGAGGTGGTAAAGAAGGCTGGCAAGATGCGAGCCCTCGCCGAGCACGTCGGCGCACCGTCGGTTGTGGCCGCGATCGGCGGTGCCGTCGAGGCGGTGACCACCCTCGCGATGTCTGGCGCGTTCGGCTGAGGGCGCGGGCGTCCCCTGACTGAAGACACGCTTTTGCAGATTTTGCCCCCATACGGGCGAACTTGTCTTCGACAGCAGTGGCGAATCTGCTCGTTTCTCAGGACAAATGGCGTCTTGACCAACCGCAATCTGTGCGGGGGTCGGTGCCTCGTAGGTTTAATTCTTCTCCTCGACATGGCGATCGACAACGAGTCGCGTCGAGAAGCCGTCCGGTTCGCTGACTCAACTGCTGGATGAGAGAGCAGCCCTCCGCGCTCTCGGCGGCGAACCTCTAGGCCCCTGTCCCTCGCTGTGACGAAGACGCGGACGGAATGTCGGACCTCATCGCTAGCGTGCTGGCGTATCCACGATTCGAGGAGGCAGGACATGTCTGAAGTTTCCGTCGCAGTATCGCGACTCGGTGAAGACGACTCGCGAGAAGCGCAGAACGCCCGCGCTGTGAAGTGGCTTCTCGCCCAGCCCGGAGGCCCTGTAGTCGTCGTGACGCCGCGACGCGCGGTGCCGAGCGAGATAATCACCCTACTGATCGCCCGGCCCGAGGTGCGGCACCATGCCTGGCGAAGGTTCTCCGGCGGGTACTTCGATGGTCAGCGGGTGCTCTACGCCTGGCCGGATCGGAAGCATCTGAACGACGTGTGGAGCGTCGAAGCGGATGCGATCGCGGTCATCGAGTGGGGCATCGAGGAGACCGCAGAGTGGATCGAGGACGTGAACCCGATCCAACTTCTGCCCGGACAGACGCTCGAACCGGCGACTCGGGCGCGTGTAGCGCTGGAGCCGATGCCGAACGGCATCGACGACATCCTCGAGTACGTCGCCGGGATGGCTGCCGGTTACTCCACGGGGTTGAAGTGGAACGAGGAGGACAAGCTCAAGGCGGACATGATGAACCGTCCTGATCGCTGGGCTCCCGTCACTGTCGAGCAGGTGCGCGCGAAGTGCCGCGAGTTAGGCATGCGCGCCGACGACGTCGACACCGTCGCCGGCTTTCTGCAGCGCCGGAAAGACGGTCGACGCTTCAACGTGCGGTCGTCGTATCGGACGTTCCAGTTCAACTGAGTTATCAGCTCAAAGGGAAGGTTGTGTCGTGGTCGAGATCATTCTCGGCGTCATCGCAACCGTGCTCGCTTCCGTTATCATCGGCCTCTGGAAGCACCGGAAGTAACTGCCCGAGTGGATCCGTCGCGCACTAGACCATGTAGTCGCCACGAGGGGCTTGGGAGATCACGGGGTTGTACTCACCGTTGGTGGTGCGTTCGAGGCTGATGTAGAGGCTCATGTAATTCGTTGCCCTCAGCTCTGGGGCGAGGACGCCCCAGTGCAGGATTGTCGAGACGTTCCCTTGCCCAGAAATCCTCGCGGGATCGTGGCTCACCCTGAGTTCCTGAACCTCGAAGTCGTTCCCGTCGATCCAGGTGCGGAAGCCGATGACGACCTCCTGCTCCGAGTCCTTGCCCTCGCTCGGCGTCCAAGGAAGTCCGCCGAAGAAGTCATCGCGGAAGTAAACCGTGTGGTCGATGGCGGCGGACTCCCTGCTGAGGCGCAGGTTGCCGGTCGGGTTGCTCTTCGCGGACTTCACCTGCTGGGCCGCGGTGTTGTCGAGTTGTTTGAACCAGCGTCGTTGCACATCTGCCATCGGCAGAGGGGCCGGCCCCGCCAGGGCGGGCTGCCTCACCATCGCCGGAACTCCGGCTCTCCCCGCACCCGTGGCCGGGGCCTTCTTCGGTCCGTCGGCTGAGGACGCCGCTGCGATCTTCGAGCTGAGACCGGGAAGCTTCCGAAGTTCGACAAACACGGGCTTGAACAGGCCGTTGATCGTCGCCACGATCGAGCTGTCGTTGTCCTCAGGTGTGTCGGACTTCTTCTTCTGTACGCGTCGTGCTCGGCTCTCGGAGCCGATGATGATGTCGCCGCTTTGCTCGAGGCTCTTGATGAGATCCGCAGTCAGCGGGCTGCACGACGGACACGCGTGACGCGAGTGCCTGCCCGTGTGGCAACCGCGGGAGGCGTTGACCGCGCGACGGTCAGGGATGGCAAATGGGCGCTAGCCGCCCGCCTGACTCCACCCAAGCAGCGCCGGCTGGCGATCTGCCCAAACCTCGAGAGGCGTCTCGTCGAGCCCTAAGTAGGCGACGACGTGGTGCGCAGCGCGGTAGACGCTGCCGCTGGCTACGGCGAACTGCCACTGGACGTTCTCGGGCTGCGCAGTGAAGCCATGGTGCGTTCTGTCGTCGAGCTCCGTGGTTCGCGTCTGCTGCCGGAGCCGGTACAGCGACGGGTGCGAGAAGGACGAGAGACCGTCGTAGAGGCCCTTCCCGTTCAGCGCGTCGCGTCCGAAGTTGCTCACGGCCTTGGCCAGGGCCGCGTAGGACTCGCCGCCCACCGTCCAGTCCCCGGTCGGAGCCTTTCCCACGAACAACTCTGCGTCTGAGATGACTTCCCGAAACTTGACGAGTACGGCATCGCGTTCGTCGCTCAGCTCTCTTGCCTCGGCGGTCTTTCCCATGGACTTCGCATCGCTTCTCGCGAACGAGATGCTGGCGATCCACTCCATGTAGTACCGCGCGACCCGCCCCATCGGCTCTGCGTCCGTGCCCAGCAGCCAAGCCGCGCGACCGCAGTGCTCCGCCACGGCCCGCGTCACCGGCCAGCCCGTCAGGATGATCTCGGGGCCGAGCAGATGGGCGAGCGCGCGCATTTGCTGCGTCGCTGCCGTCACGTACATCGCCGCGTCATGAGCGATCGCGCGAGTCATTGCCTGCCTGTTTTCGATGGTGGCCGGAAGTGCCCCGGCTTCCAAAGCGCACCGGCTAGTCGGCGACGTCGCATCGCCGCAGCGGTAGGCGACCTCATCCCATGTCGACGCGAGGTCCAGCGACCCTACGCGGAGCTCCTCGTACGAGACCTGCTGATCCTTGCTCACTCGGTCGCCTCGCTATCTCGTCTCTGGGGTTGAGAACTACTAGCCCAGCGTGTCGTTCGTTGCCTCGATGCCGTGCGCCTCTGCCCACGCGCGTACCTCGCGTTGCTGGCCTGACCCCCAGTAGCGGAGGCGGAACTCGCCCTGCCGGGTGACCTGCCCCAGCTCGGCGACGCCGAACGACTGCGCCAACTCGTCCGACAGCCGCGCAGTTGTGGCGATGAGCTCGGGTCCCGGATCGGCGAGGTCGTCAATGTCAGCCATCGTCTCAGCCGTGACGGGCCCCGTCGTGCGCTCGCTGCTGCGTGAATCCCTGAAATGCTGCCTGCTGTGGCCGATCTCGAGGGTGCAGCCGTCGCTCGGGACGAGTGTCGCCCTGACAAGCGCGCCCCCTGCGGTGGCTGCACGGTCCCGTGCATGGGCGGCGAGGTGGTGTAGCCCTGACATCACGGCGAGCACGAGCCCCTCGTCGCTCACGAGCTGCCTTTTGCGCGTCTTGTCGTCAGACGGCCGTCTGTGTGCCTGCAGGTCAGGGACGTATTGCCCGAACGTGCCTGCCCCGTCGCAGTGGAACTCCGCCGCGGCCCATCGCGACTTCGCCTCGCCGGAGTTGGATCCGTCGGCGACGAGTCGGCGTCGCCCTACGTGGGCGCGCATGAACGAGATCCCGATGCGGACGCAGATCCTCACGTCCTTCCGGAGCACCTCCCGGTTGAACTCCTCGCGCAGGGCATGGGTCAGCTCCAGGTCCCCGGGGAGGTCGGGGACGAGGGAAACGATCAACCAGGGCATGTCCGTCGTGTCCAGACGGCCGCGCAGATCCTGCTCGACCTGCTTGATCCGATCGCCTTGGGACGCGGTCCGGGCGAACCGCTCGCGGTACTCGGCTGCGACCTCCGGCTCGGACAGGTAGCGGGTCGTGGAGCCGTTGCGCTTCGGGAACCGGAATCCGTCGTTGACGATCACCGCATGGGGCCCGGCCAGTGAGCGGGCCACGGCGACTAGGTAGTAGCCCGTCACGGGCGGCGCGTTGGCGGAGTCTTCCCGATCGGATCCCGAGTCCTCGTCGTCTGACGGCTCGGTCGCGGGCACGGCGATGACGTCGACGGCGGGAAGCGGCGACATCCCCGAGGCGATGATCTGGAGCATCCGGCCCTTCTCAGCGTCGCTGAGCTCCACGCCGGGAGCCGCGGTCGCCCGGGCCTGCTCGTCCTCGGCCACGCCGATGACGATCACTCCGCCTGCGGTGTTGGCGAGCGCCGCCACGTCGCCGACCAGGTCGCGCTTCGCAGAATCGGAGCGTCCGTACAGCTCCTCCTTGAAGTCCAGGTCGAACGTTTCGGCCACGCCGTTCGTCACGAGTGACTGGATGTGCTCGGCGGTCACGGCGTCGAGCTCAGCGCCGAAGACGGAATCGAGACGTCGGGACCTCAGGCTGCTCATGGTGCCATTCTCGCGGACACCGCTGACATTGCGACTGAGCGGAGGGCTGAGTCTTCTCCATGATCCGGGTCCGGCGTCTCGACGATCCGCCGGTGAAACTCAACCACGAACATCGGGACAGTCCACCCGTGGGGCGTTGAACTGATCCGGCGCACTCGGCATGAGTTGAGCACGCGTGGACGTCACTTGGATTCGAGGAGAAGTAGTTCAACCACCGACCCGGGTAAGGATTTCGTTGCCCACCATGGCCGAGCTGAACTCACCAAGACGCTGCTCGCCGAAGGGCAGGTGCACGACCTCGTCGAACGTATGCTGCGCACCTCTGGGCGTCGCCTCGACCTGAGCAACCCGTTCGTGGATGCGTCTCTGCCGGTGGGGAGCGACTGCACGTGGTGATTCCCGACGTGACTCGCCGGCACTGGGCTGTGAACATCCGCAAGCACTTGGTGCGAGCACGGCGTCTCAACGATCTCGTGGTGCTCGGTTCCCTCTCCGAGCAGACGGCTGCCTTCCTCTGTGTAGAAGTGGGACGAGTCAAGAGTTGGGCGTGTCGAAATTTGGGCGTGTTCTAGAAGAACTTCGACACCAACCCGACCACGACGACCGCGACCGCCCAACCAGCGCCCACTACGGCGGATGCGGTCCACACCTTGCGCTCTAGCGCCCTGAGCCGTGTCTCCGTGTCCGACTGAGCGTTTTCCATGTGCGCCTTCTCCCACAGGGGAGTGGGACGGTGGTGTTCGTTTTGCTGCCCATCTCAGTGGTCTTCGCGGTGTTCCCGGGGCTGTCGGTGCTCTCGATCTAGCAATGTCGAAATCAGAAGCAGACAGGATGAGGAACTGGTGGAGCTCACTCAAGGCTCGCTTACGGGAGGACCCTGAACGAGGCGACGTGCCTGGGTGGGTACTCGTGACATTGATGAGTGGTGCCTGCGCTCACCCGCGTTTCGCGCCATGATGTGCTGATGGGTCGTACGTGCGCTGTGGTGGGGTGCGATCGCCCGGCGAAGCAACGAGGCTTGTGCAACACACACCACTCGAGGTACCGGAAAGGGCACCCGATCGTGGGGCCCGTGCGGGTGCGGGAGCGCTCCTGCAGGGTGTGCGGTGCCGCATGGTGCCTACTGCCCGGGGCGGCCGATGACCGTGTGCTGTGCGGGAGTCACGCGTGCTGGGTGCTCGCCCACTCGGCGACGTTCGAGATCCGCAACGGTCCCCGCAACGAACAGATCCTCGCCGCGGTGCACGCGGGTGAGAAGTACGACGAGATAGCCGCCCGCCTCGGGGTCTCGAAGTCGACGGTCAGCCGGGTCGCTCGGGCGGCCGGGGTCAGGAAGTACGCCTACGCTCCACGTCGCCGGCGCTAACCCACGCCCCGATCGTCCGCCGGCGGTCGTCAAGGATCTGCACGAGCACACTGTCCCGGTGCCAGGCGACGGCTACGGTCTCGATGGTCTCCTCACCGTCGGTCCCCCACACAATCCGCACCCGCACGGGGATCGCAGGCCATCGACGGCGATGGCGGTGAGTGTCGCGCGAGGCGGTGACGCCCTCTGGAAGTGTCGGCGAGCCGCGTGCGTCCAGATCTGCCGGCTGCTACTCTCGCGCCAACCCGTCACACAGACGCCCCACCACCACAGACGCCACGGAGTACTCGAAATGACTGACATGTCTCTCGCTGCCGAGAACGACACGGAGCAGATCCAAGAGTTTTACGAGCAGATCGGCCTTGGGTCTGTGAAGTCTCGAACACAGTTCAGTATGTTCGAGCCAGTTGACTCCAAGGTGACGTTCGACGTTGTGGTTTCCACGACCTCGCAGCCCTTTTAGTTCGGATGCCTAGCTGGGATAAGGTCCAAGCAGAAATCCACAACGCTGGCTCGGCCTTTGATATAAAGCGCCGATTCTACGTCGAAGAGTTGGCGCGCTATACCGGCCGTAACGTTATCATCTACTACTCTGGATGGCTAGAGAAAGAGGCGCTGCTCCGGCAGGGCCTCACAGGTGCCGAGGTCAATGATGGTGACAAGAATGCCTTCATGGCTACGATCCATAAGTTGGACCGCAGTAATGGGCTCGACCTTGTGTTGCACACTCCTGGCGGGAATGTCGCAGCCACCGAGTCGCTCGTGGACTACCTTCGTGTAATGTTCAACGGGGATATTCGCGTGATCGTTCCGCAGCTCGCGATGTCTGCTGGAACAATGATCGCGTTGGCTGCCAAGACGATCATAATGGGTAAGCACTCGAGCCTAGGCCCGATTGACCCACAGATAAATGGCACGGCGGCCCACGGCATCGTGGAAGAGTTCAATAAGGCCAGGAGCGAAATTGCCGCCGACGCCTCAGCCGTG